>NZ_CP016020.1:2046500-2648500 GCF_001889165.1 Bacillus weihaiensis
GGGTGGCTTATGAAATATTTGAAGAACTAGGTAGGTATGAGCAAGTACATAAGTCTCTACAATTTGATTCACTTGAGGAAGCTAAAGAGTTTTATATCAATAAGAAGGAAGATATTGACGTGGAACATATTAAATTATCAATTCTGCTAGAAGAGTTTAGTAGAGCTACTGAAGTTGTATTGTGATAGGGAGATAAGTTAATAATGTTAGTATTGGCAAGTTGCAAGTTTGATGATATCAATCATAACTTTTAGGTACAAAAAATAACCCACCCCTTGAGCCTAGCAGCGAAATAGGGTGAGTTATATACCAAAACGCTGATCTCATTTAGTGGAGCCTAACAATTATGTGACTGCTTGGTGTTAAAACACCGAACAGTCTTTTTTAGTGTATGTTTTTTCAACTTTGATTATAACCCCAGATGCAAGGCTTGAAAGGCGATTAAAAGTAACGTAATTAAGATACTCTTATTCTTAGGGGAGAATTTTCGAGATGCATAAACCCTAGTTAACAATAAGTACCTTTAATTCACTTAAGTTAAAGGGGTTTATTTCTACGAATTTTGGCAAACGTTTTAAGCTTGATTTTTCTTTAATATCTCTTCAATATCGTGTAAAAACTTTAACTGCATCTGACAGTGATTTAACATATTTTCGAAAGTTAATTGAATTAAATCATCAATTTCTACGTACATTGCTTTTTGATCTCTTCAGCTTTAAACGTAGCGATTTATTTGTTTCTTAATCAAGTTCTTTTGTACCTCTTGCTTTTGAATGATTTTGTCAACATATGACAAAATCAAAAAAGATGAATCAACAATCCATCATCTAACGTCTGAAGAGGATATGCTTTATGTAGAGTAGCGTTAGAGGATTTCTTTAGAAACTATTACATTTATAGTTAAACAAACGATAGGTGAATTTAATCAAAAAACGCTACTTACCTCTTTCTTCATCGCTATTGGACACGATCCCTCTAGTCAACAAGATCCAATCCATTTCATGTTATCTACAACCAGCATAGTAAATAACTCCCTTTTTTGTAAAAACTCTTGTTTATTGTTGGAATAAAATAGAAATTTATGTTATTAATGGTTTGTTTAAGAAAAACGAAAGGGGGCTCACTCATGCGTTCACGTTTCATTTATGCCCTAATATGTACTCTAATTTTTGTAGGAGGATGTAGTATAAAAAAAGAAGTAGATTCAATGGAATTACCAAATACTAAAGCGTTTCAGGATGAATTTACTCGTAGTTTGCTAGATTCACCTGCGGAAGTGGAAGAGGGGTATTATTTATTTGAGTCAGATACGGGTGGATATACTATGTTGTGGCCGAAAGATGCGGTTACGGATAGACCGCCATTCTATCAAAGGACGCAAGATAGTTTTGAAAAAATAAGTTTCTATGATAGAAATGAATCGGAAAACTATAGATATTCATATAGCACAACTTATTCAACTTATGGTGAAAGTATGATTGATTCTAGTCTTGCTATATTAAGTGATTCAGTAGGTTACAAAGGCGAATATCAAGAAATAGATAATAAAAATACCCGTATATTTTATGCGAAAACCGAAAAGTACTTTGAAGGTGCAACAGGTTATTTCTTTTTTGGTTATATAGTATCTAAAGAAAGTCTGAAAGGATTGGAATATATTTATATTGCTGAATGTTTAGATTATACAAAGCCTAATTGTTCCATTGACACAAAATTAGAAGAAGAAAAAGCTATAGTTTTTATGAAATCAGTGTTATTCACTAAAGATAATAGAGGTACCAAAAATGAGTAATGAAGAACTCCTAAACAATAATATGTTAAGGGCAAGGATTATGAATGTAGAATATGAAATTCTTTCAGAGAAGGAAATTATTAGTGAAATAAAACGCGTTTACTATGAAGAGAATGGAATTCAATTAACAACTGATCAGATGGGGTTCTAAATAAAATAAGAAGACTGAAATAATATATGCTATAAATGATGCTGCTCCTACAGCGTATCAAATGTCAGTGATTGATTCTACTTTCCGTTCTAGAATCAGAAAGCAATTTTTACTAAAGAATGACCAAGACATCTACAAATTCCCACCCGACGAACTAAAAGCCTTCACCGAAGAATATTAGAAAAACAAAATCGTTGATTCAACAATCCATCATCTTACGTTTTAAGGAAAATGAAAGGGGTCTCACTCATGCGTTCACGTTACATTTATGCACTAATTTGTACTCTGATTTTTGCAGGAGGATGCAGTATGAAAAAAGAGGTAGATTCAATGGAATTACCAAATACTAAAGCGTTTCAGGATGAATTTACTCGTAGTTTGCTAGATTCTCCTAAGGAAGTGGAAGAGGGGTATTATTTATTTAAGTCAGATACAGGTGGATATTCTATGTTGTGGCCGAAAGATGCAGTTACGGATGGACCGCCATTTTATCAGAGAACGAAAGATAGTTTTGAGAAAATTCGTTTCTATGAAAGAAATGAAGAAAAAAACTATAGATATTCTTTTAGCACAACATATTCAACTTATGGGGAAAGTGCAATTGAATCCAGTCTAGGTATATTAAGTGATTCTGTTAGTTACAATGGTGACTACGAATTAATAGAAACGGAGAAAACCCGAATTCGATTTGCTAAATTAGAAGAACCTCTAATTCATTCTACTGCTTATTTCTTTTTTGGTTATATTACATCTAAAGAAAGTGAGAAAGGTCTAGAATATATTTATACTTCTCAATGTCTAGAAAAGTCTTTATCAAATTGTAATATTGATGTTGAAAAAGAAGAAAAAAAGGCGCTATCTTATATGAAAACTGTACAATTCAATTTAAATGAATAGAGGTATTATATTCATGAACAATAAAGAAATAATTAACACTGATATTCTTAGAGCAAGAATAATGAATTTAGTATATGAGAATCTAACTAAAAAAGAAATTGAAAAAGAAGTAAGACGTATTTATTTTGAAGAAGAAAATAAAGAGTTACCATCCAAATTGACAGTATCTCGTTCAGATGACGTACTGAAAGAACACAGGAAAAAGAATAATGATAGCGGATTTGATGGAACCATAATTCACCTTCACAGTGAAGGGAATAACATTAACCAAACTATTACAATTACTAGAGGAAGTGAACTTGGGGAAAAGGATACAAGGAAACCAATAGATTGGACTTATAATTTAATGGGTATATATACCGGTGGAACTGATAATCAATATCAAGATACAAGAAGGTTTTATGATGATGTACATAAGATTATTATTAACAAAAATAATGATCTATCCAAAGTTAAAAAATATGGATTAGGTCACTCATAGAGAGGGAATAGTATTACAATTTTACAGTTAATGTAAGTTGAAAACATTGCTTCTAGATTTGATGCAATTGATGCAATTAACGATGCAGCACCAACGAGTTATCAACTCGCATTAATTGATAGTAAGTTTGATGCAAAGTTGAGAGATAAATACGAATTAAAAGAAGACCAAGACATCTACAAAATCCCACCCGACGAACTAAAATCCTTCACCGAAGAATATGACAAAAACAAAATAGATGAATCAACAATCCATCATCTTACATCTGAAGAGGATATGCTTTATGGTGCTAGTAGTGTAAGGGGATTTCTTGAGATTGGTGGACGCGATGGATTTCTGGATACTGACCCACGGTTTGCAGGCATTCTATAAATTCCTGACGAGGATTGTGTACGATTCAAATGTTTCTTTCGGATTACTCAATTGCATACAATAAAGATGGTTTTGATGGCTTTATGAAATCTCGAACGGAGATTCAATCCGACTGTAAAAGAAGAAAATCCTATCCACCATATGAAATCTATTACATATAGTAAAGCACCGAGCAGAAGAAAAGTAACTATTGAATAAATAATGTGCTACTTACCTTTTTTATCCTTCATCGCTACTCCACAAGATTCTTTTAGTTAAAAAATATTCACCCCTTTACATGTTACCTTTAACTAACATAGAAAATAACTCGATTTTTTGTAAAGTACTATGTTTGCCGTTGACTTAAAATGGAAATTTTATATTTTGAATAATTTGTTTAAGGAAATTGAAAGGAGTCACACATGCGTTCACGTTTCATTTATGCCCTAATTTGCACTCTGATTTTTGCAGGAGGATGTAGTATGAAAAAAGAGATAGATTCAATGGAATTACCAAATACTAAAGCGTTTCAGGATGAATTTACTCGTAGTTTGTTAGATTCACCTGAGGAAGTGGAAGAGGGGTATTATTTATTTGAGTCAGATACAGGTGGATATTCTATGTTGTGGCCGAAAGATGCGGTTACGGATGGACCGCCATTCTATCAAAGGACGCAAGATAGTTTTGAAAAAATATTATTCTATGATAGAAACAAAATAGAGAATTATGATTACTCATTTAGAACAACTTATTCAACTTATGGTGAGAGCGCAATTGAATCAAGTTTAGGAATTTTGAGTGATGGAGTTCGGTACGGTGGAGAATATGAAAGAATAGAAACGAATGATACATATATTTACTTTGCTAAATCTGAAAAGAATTTTGAGGATGAAATTACATATTTCTTCTTTGGTTATATAACTTCAAAATATAGTCAGAAAGGTTTAGAATACATATTTTCAGCTGGGTGCTTGGAGGGCTCTTCAACGAGTTGTACTATAGATATTAGTAAAGAAGAAGAAAAGGCTTTAAATTTTATGAAATCTGTAAAATTCACTAAAGATGAATAGAGGTATTAAAATGAAAAATGAAGAACTACTAAATTATGATATTCTCAGAGCAAGAATTATGAACATTGAATATAAAAATTTATCAGATAAGGAAATAGTTAATGAAGTAAAGAGAATTTGGAGAAAAGGACACTTGGAAACCTATTGATTGGACCTATTCGACATATAATTTAATAGGAAAATTTGTAGGAGGATCCAATAAACAACTTCAAGATGACATAAGATTTGATGATGAAGTTAATGAGTTAATTTGGAAAAAGTTATAATTTACACAAAATAATAAAATATGAATGCGGTCATTCCTTGGGTGGAAATAGTATACCTATTCTACAATAAATGTCTAGTTATGATGATAGTTTATGGTTTAATGATGTATATGTAATAAAGAATGCTGCACCTACGGCTTATCAACTTGCATTAATTTGATGATAAAGTTACTAGCATCATTCAAAACTCCAATAATGGACAGCCGAACCTTAATTAATATGGTTTGGTCATTCATTAGGAGGAAACAACATATCCGTATTACAGTTAATATCCGATGAGAGAGGAGAATTAAGATTTAAGGCTGTATAGGTAATAAAAGATACTGCGCCTACATCGTATCAACTTTCAGTGATAGATTCTAGTTTTAAATGGCATTAAAAAAAGAATTTCAATTTCTAAGTGGCCAAGACATCAGTAAAATCCGACCCGACGAACTAAAAGCCTTCACCGAAGAATATAACAAAAATAAAATAGATGAATCAACAATCCATCATCTTACATCTTAAGAGGATATGCTATTGAGCAAGTAATGTTATGGGGCATGAGAAACTATTACATTTAGTTAAAGCACACGAAAGGTAAGAATTTAATGCTACTTACCTCATCCTTCATTCCTGACAAAGTTTTGCGTACACTTCAAATGTTTCTTTCGAATTACTCAATAGCGTATAATAAATATGGTTTTGATCGGTTTATAAAGTTTCCAACATAAAAAATAAATGGAATACGAAATCGGTTTACTAGTGTCTGCCATCAATTTATAATTTATCTACCAACACCGCAATTATCCTTTTAATTTAAACCATTGTAAAGATATCATAACAACCAATACCAGAATTGCTGCTAATTACTTGTATAAAGTTTGCTTATAATGTTTTACTTATCCAGCTATAAAAGAACAAGAAAAATCTCTACTCCATATGAAAATTATTTCCTTTTGTAAAGCATACGAGAATTAGCTACATGCTTCATACTTCATCGCTATTCAACACCCTCCCCCTAGTTATTAAGATCTATTCTATTACATATTACCTGTCACCAGCATAGTAAATAACTCCCTTTTTTGTGAATACCTATGTTTATTGTTGAAATAAAATGGAAATTTATGATATTAATGGTTTGTTGAAGGAAAACGAAAGGGGTCTCACTCATGCGTACACGCTTCATTTATGCCCTAATTTGTACTCTGATTTTTGCAGGAGGATGTAGTATGAAAAAAGAAGTAGATTCAATGGAATTACCGAATACTAAAGCGTTTCAGGATGAATTTACACGTAGTTTGCTAGATTCACCTGAGGAAGTGGAAGAGGGGTATTATTTATTTGAATCAGATACAGGTGGATATTCTATGTTGTGGCCGAAAGATGCTACTACTGATGGATCTCCGTTTTATCAAAGAAACGGTGATGGATATGAAAAAATAATATATTCAGATGCTAGCATAGAGGATAATTATCATTATTCTTACACAACAACATATGAAACTTATGGAGAAAACCTTATCGACTCTATTCTGACTACGTTAAGTGGTTCAGTTGGTTATACAGGAGAATATAAAACGATTGAAACAGAAAAAACTCGTATTTATTATGGGAAATTACAAGAAAAACTTAAAGTAGATGATAGAAGTGCAACTTCCTATAATTTTTTCAGCTATATTGTATCGAAAGATAGTCAAAAAGGAATTGAATATATTTATTCTGTAAATTGTTATGATGAACTTAATAGAGAGTGTAATATAGACCCTAAAATAGAAGAAAATACTGCACTTTATCTAATGAAAAACGTATCATTTAATAAAGATGAATAGAGGTCATTTATGAATAATCTTGAACTCTTTAATACCGAAATGCTTAAAGCGAGAATAATGAATTTAGAGTATGATAATCTTATTGAAAAAGAAGTAGTCAGTGAGATTAAAAGAATTTATTTTGAAGAAACAGGGAAGGAATTACCAGCAGAGATTACAATTTACCGTTCAGATGAAATATTAAAAACTCTTAAAAACTCTAACATTGACAGCGGTTTTGATGGTACAGTGATACATTTAAAGAGTAATGAAGAGAAAATTAATCAATCGATAACTATTACTAGAGGAAGTGAACTTGGTGAGAAGGATACATGGAGACCAATTGATTGGAGTTATAATATAATCGGAATTTTTGTAGGCGGTACTGATAATCAATATAATGATGCTAGGAAGTTCGATGATACAGTTACTAGTATTATTAAAAAACAAGATTCCGACTTACCTAAACTCGAAAAGTATGGTTATGGTCATTCTTTAGGTGGCAATACAATAACTCTCTTACAGTTATTGTCAGAGGGGAAGTTTTTACCTTTTAAAAAAGTCTATGCAATAAATGATGCTGCTCCAACGGCTTATCAACTATACTCAATAGATCCTAAATTTAGTAGATATTTAAATTTTAAATTTAAAATTATTACAGAACAAGACATCTACAAAATCCCACCCGACGAACTAAAAGCCTTCACCGAAGAATATTACAAAAACAAAATAGATGAATCAACAATCCATCATCTTACGTCTGAAGAGGATATGCTTTATGGTGCTAGTAGTGTAAGGGGATTTCTTGAGATTGGTGGACGCGATGGATTTCTGGATACTGACCCACGGTTTGCAGGCATTCGTGAGTTAGTGGATAAAATTCCTGATAAAGATTTGCGTACGATTCAAATGTTTCTTTCGAATTACTCGATAGCATACAATAAAGAGGGTTTTGATGGGTTTATGAAATCTCTAACGGGATTTAATCCGGCTGTTGTTGATTCGGCTCTTATGAAATGGGAGGAGTTTAATGAAACAGTTAGTAAGATTGAGAAATCTGTTGACGGATTTGGGAAACCGTTCGCTGAAATAAAGGATGCTGATTCGTTTTGGGATTTTGCGAAGGAATCCCTCACACTTCCGTTTGATTTAGTTGGAGCGAAGATGAACTTGCAAAAAGAGCTAATAGCTGGGGCCTTTCAGACACTTGCTAATGTAACGACACTTATTGGTGAAGCTGTCCCGATGATTATTGATATGGCTAGAAGAATACCAGAAATCGTCAAAGCCGTGAAACTAATTTATCAAGACCTAGATCCTATTCTTCAAGCATTTGTTGATGTTGGCTATATTTCACAGATTGAAAAAGATGACATTATGAAGAATCTCAAAGAAATAGAATCTAGTTTACTAGCTATCCAATCCACGATAGAAGATACGCTAGATCCAACCCTTCTACTTGCCTTGAATTCAATGGATTTTAAAAGTCAGGTAGAAAAAACAAAAGAAATTTCAGCAGCCTTTCAAAAAATCAAATCTGAAGTAGAGGATATTGAGGAAGCTTTTGAAGGTCTAAAGAATATCAATACTAGTTTTCTTGAAAACTTCAGCGTTAGTGCACATGCACACGGGCTTGATGCTGTCATCAATGCATTGGTTAAGGATAAAAACATAAGCTACGCCAACAACGATATGTACATGTCACCTACTGGCAAAGGCGAAATAAAAATCAACATTTCCTCTTCAGTACGTATTTACCAAAAAGGTCTCGCCATCTCTGAGGAAAAAGAAACCAATGTCCGAACCTTAAAATCATTATTTGAAACGAATTTTCTTGATGATTACGATGAAAGAAAGCAGAAAATTATAACGAAAATCTCAATAATGGAATCAAATCCAACAAACTATTCGTATCTCTTATCTCAATCAGTATGGAGTCCGCCCGGCGGCTACTATAAACTAACGAGCATCAATGTCAATGAAGAGCTTTTACCATTGCCAGCATCCTTTCATCAATCCTTTTCACAAATGATCGACACCATCCAAGGTGAAATCGAAAAAGAGAAAATGCTTGTGAAAAAAATTAGGGATTCCATCGAAGACCTATTTGCAGAGGAAGAAAAAATTTCAAACATGTTTGATTATCACTATGGAGGATGACAGCATTTATGGGCTCTTATACGCTAAAACACAACTTTGCCGATTCAAAGGAACTAAGCTACAAAGCTACTGAATTAAAAAAATCACTCGACGAGATCCGTGACCTAGGCACTGACTTCGCAACATTCATGAAAAAAGAAATGGAAAATGAAAACGGAGAACTAGTTAACGCCATCAACCAAGAAATCATCGACCAACACCGCAATCATAACCTAATCTTAGACCACTGTGAAGATACGATCACATCCCTGACCAACAACTACACGAACTATGTAAACGATATGAGAAAGCAGGATGTTACTCTTTATTATAAATTTATTTCGATTGTGGAAAGTATGTGAGGTATAGGGACTTACGGGTGTAGGTCTTTTTTTTGTTTGTATTTTCAGAAAACTAGTAAGTATTCCTTAAGTAAAAATCCTCAATATCTAGAAAAATGAAGTACTATATAATGTTAATAATTACATTTAACATTAAAGTGAAAGCAGAATTGGGAATAGACCACCTTTTCTTGATGTAACCGTCATGTAGGATACATTCAATATCAACATGAGATTAAAGATTCACAGTTTTATTATTCATATTAAAAAATTCTATAGAAAACACTTTGACATCTATCATTAAAACTAATAATTTGTGCTGCAATGGTCAGAACAGAATATAACTAAATTAATCACAAAAACTCCTATGTCAATAAAGAGTTGCAATTCAAAAGGACTCGTAAAAACCAAGAAATATAACCTTCGTTGATTTGGAAGCTGCGCAAATTTCTGAGCTTAGGTAGGAGTATCATTTTTAGATGTAAAAATGCTAAAACAACTATAGTTTTAGCATTTTTTAAAATAGGTTTACAGTAGTACAAGTTGGTGTGTTGTCTCTCTTTTTTTAATTAAGTAATCCATGTTTTCTATACTCCATTTTGCAATAGGTGAAATCATCACTCTAGCTAATTCAACTGGAACTGCATTTCCAATCTGTTTATATACTTTATCAATTTGACTGTTTTTACTACCAGCAGTTTTTAATCCTTTTGAAAAAGTAAACCAATCAGGAAAAGTCTGGATTCTGGCTATTTCCTTAGAAGAGAGACGTCTATGTTTTTCAGCACCACCTGGTAATTCCCATAAATCCTTGTCAATCTTTCTCATTGATTCACCTGAAGGATGAAGAGGTGCTTGTCTTCCAGAAGCTTGTATTGTAAAACTTGGGTCTTCCCAAGTCTTTTTTCTATTTCTAGATAGGTACATAGAGGAAAAACCACCTTCATACCATTCACCTGGATCATCAATTAAATCATATATAGAGTCTTTTAATGTTTTATATGGTAGTAGGTCGTTTTTCACACCATGTGTTGGGTTTGGAAACTCATATTTGTATTTAATATCGTTTCTTACGCCTACAATAAAAACACGTTCACGGTTTTGTGGTGCACCATAGTCGACTGCATTAACTAGTTGAAACTTTACTTTGTAACCTGCAGATTCAAAGTCTTGTATGATTTGTTTTGCTACTTCTCCTTTTCCAAGCGTTAATAGTCCTTTGACGTTTTCTGCTACAAAAAAGAAAGGTTTAGTTTGAAGTAAACATCTTATAAAATGAATATATAAAAAATTCCTTTCATCATCAATTAATCTAGGTCCAGCCTCACTAAACCCAGGACAAGGAAATCCGCCTATTACCATATCACTCATTGGAAAGTTCTTAATTTTACGGATGTCTTTTTCAATTTGAAATACTGATGATGGAAAGTTATTTTTATATGACTGATTAGCTTCTTTAAACATGTCAATAGTACAAACAGTATGGAAAATACTGTTTGTACGTAATCTATCGTAAGAATCTTTAATATTATATTGTGATTCAACTTCTTCTTTACCATAAAGCGCATCTAATCCTGCTAACTCAGTACCTAGGTCAAGACCACCACATCCTGAGAATAAACTTACAACATTTAATTTATCTGATCGAAAATTAATAGTAGAGAAATCTTCAGCATCATTTACCGATTGTAAACGTAATTGCTCCTCAGTAATTTTTTCAAGCAGAAGATTTTGCACATCTGCAACATCATAATTCTTTGCCGGTTTATATTTAGCTCGTCCGCGTTCTTCAATTTTCAAAAATATCACCTCTAATAGTTATATATTTTATCATTAAACAAGAAAAAAGGCCAGATTAAACTTCCTTGTTTATTATTTCCAATTGTTGAGTTAAAATATTTAAAAGGATTGGAGGAGTTACCTACATGAGTCGCTCTAAGAAAATCGGGGATGGACATGTCTTAGATGTAGCAAAGAATATAAAGCGAGTAATTAAAGGTCAAACTTTATATTCCAAAAAAGAAACTACGTTAAACACTGTAAATTATATATTAGAAGAATATCCCAATATAATAGATATAGAGTCCAAATTTGAAAAAAGCACACCAGATAAACATGCTGATATTACAATTACGCTAGATTGTAAATCAAAGGTTGAGATAAATCTCTTTTTAATCAAAGGAAGAGGGAAAATCCAACCCAAAAATCTTGGTGCTCTAAGTTTTTTGAAAAAGTACTTCCATGCTGGTGATATACAACTAAAATTCAACCAATTATTTGAAAGTGAATATCTAAATTATCTACGGAAAATTGATTCTAAAAATGAAAGTGAAGTTCTATACAAAAATAAAACTGAACTTAAGAAATCAATTGAAAGATCCTATAGTCATTTTTCAGAAGAAATTGAACCAATTCGTAAAGGGTTTTTATTTAGAATACGAGAACACTGTTTTACACTTTTGCGAGAACAGTATAATGAACGGCTAGACGATTTGAGTAAAGCATTTAAAGATTTATTATTACTAGATTCAACTAATATTATAACACGATACAATAATAAGAACAAATGTTTGTGTATTGAAAAGTTGAACTTTCAAGATCATAATAGTTCAACTATCAATATTTATAAAAAAGGTAGAAACTCCATAGGTTTAAGTAAAGGAAATACCTCATTATTGATCCGTTTTAAATTTGAAAGTGGACCAACTTCCTCTATAAAGCTTGCAACTAGTTATGAGGAAATTTTTAATGAAGATAACCAAATTGAAGATAGAAATAAAAAGGATCTTTATGAATTTGAAAAACTTTTAAAAATTCATAAGCAAACTAAAGATGGGAATATTAGTAATGCAATCGGAAAGTGTAATGAGGCTCTAGTATATTATGAAATAATAAAATCCAATTTATCTGTAAAGCAAGTAGATAATGAAGAATATAAGACTATTTTTAATAAATATTCTGAATTAATTCCTTCTTCTACGATTAAAGATATGATGAATACAAATCAAAATACTATTATGAATTTGAATTCATATCTAACAAATAAATATAAGTCATACACCATTGATAGTATACAACTTGTGCCAGATAGTTATATGACAAATCGCCTTGATACTAGTGATTTAAAACTAGTGTTATTGGTACATGGGAAAATGTATGAAGAGAAGTTTTCTTTAAAGGCTTACTCTAAAAAGGTAAAGAAATTAACAACTAAAAATCCAGGGGTAGGAACTATTCTAAGTGATCAGTACTTTGGGATAGGATCTATGGAAAATACAATAGCGGAAACAAAGGAGCAATTTTCTAATAATACATTGGATCATCAACAATGTTTAATTAAAGTATCAGAAGAAATAGGTAAGAAGTTAAAGTCAGCAGAGCAACATGAATTAAAACAAGGTATTAGAAATTTATTAGGTGAGTCGGCTCTAATTATTTCATTTTATAGTCAAAACGAAAGCGTGATTTTGGAGCATGGAAATGTAAGTACAAAAGTTAATGTATTAGAGAAATCTCCATCTCCTATACAAACTACACTTACATGGAATGAAAATAATGAGGAATTATCGCTCAGGGTTAAATTTAGTTCTGGTCATGATAAAGGGTGGTCTTCTCTAAAATTATCTTGTGAAGTAAAGTTAAATATATGATACAAGGGATCAAAATTACGTTTTTCTATAGGATTAGTGATTTTCGATAGATTGTAAATCTGGACCTATTCCTATGCTTTAATATAATCGGATAAAAGTAAAAATAAGTAACTAAAAATACTTATGATACATAAAAAGGTGCGAAAACATGGAGTTTTTTACCTTTTTTTACTCGAAATGAAGTATTAAGGTTAAAATACGAACTTCTTTAATACTCACTAATAAGCTGCTCAACTGCTGGAATATCAGCTGGAGCCCATTTAAGTGAGTCTAGATTTTCTCTTTTTAACCAAATTAAAGTGGAATGCTCACTAGGTGTTGGAGTCCCTTCAACAACTTTACACTTGATCGCGATTAAATTAATAATAAATGAATCGTATTCATGGGTATGATCATTAAAAAGATCAAATGTTTCGATCGTACAATCTAGCTCTTCCTTGATCTCTCTAACCAACGCAGAATAAATATCTTCATTCTTCTCTACTTTACCACCAGGAAATTCCCACATATTAGGGATAGCCATTTCCGGTGAACGTAAAGCACAAAGTATCTCATTTTGTTCATTTTCAATAATAGCTGCAACAACTTTTACTGTCTTTTTCATAGTATCCTCCGTATTAACTTGATCTTTAAATATCATATCATTTTTTATTTTTATTAAAAAGGAAATATGGTAGTGAATCTAAAGCTAATAGAGGAAAATAGCGGTATCTGTCGAATGATTGCGATGTAGAAACTATTAATTATATAGGAAGTGTCAATTATGCCTACATATAATAAACTTGTACGAGATAAAATTCCAGAAATTATTGATCAAACAGGTAAAAATTATGAAGTTAGAATACTCGATAAGGTAGATTATATAAAAGAACTAAAGAAAAAAGCATATGAAGAATTAAATGAAATTGTTGAAGCGAAGGATCGAGAAAGTTCTCTTGAAGAACTAGCGGATTTATTAGAAGTAATACATGCAATAGCTGTGTACCATGGTTCAACTCTGGAAGAAATCAATTCAATTAGACAAGAAAAAGAAGAACAGCGAGGTAGCTTTAGTGAGAAAGTTTTTTTAATTGCAGTGGAAGATTAACTAAACCCTCACTAAAATACAAACAAGATAATTCGAGCATTAAGAAAACCTAAATTTGAATGATTATAAGATTACATGCTCTGAATATTTACATCTATAATATGAAAGCTTTTTAAGGGTGAAGGGAGAAAGAAAGTTGGGTCATAAACTAAAAGTCGGTGAGTTAAGAGAAATGTACTTAACCGATGAAGAGATATGGAGAATTTTTACGATCATTTTATCAAACAAGTCAGTAAAATCTTCAACTTATAAATATGCTCTAATCAAAGCATTAATTGAAAATTTGTATCAAATAAATGAAGATTTTGAGTTAACTTATGATCAACTAGCTTACTCATTTACTAAGATTTATTGGAATTTAGTTGTTCACCATAACCTGTTAAACCAGAACAGCGGACAAACGGCTAGAGTTGTTTCCATTATTAAAGAAGGACAACTAAAAAGTGGTATACCATCTGAAATGGTGTTCGATAAATTAGATGAAGCAATACAAATAAAGCTAGTAGGTAAAGTGAAATCAACAATGAAAATAAATGTATTTGGCGCACTATATGGAGATACAAGAGGGAGTTTTTATGCATTTGATCATAAGAAGGAAACATTAAGACTAAATCCTTCGGTTCATAGTTTTATGTTAAATTACCAAAGGTTACTTGTCAATCTTACAAACTATCACATGGCTGCCATGGTTGAACAATTAAACGAGGTACCTAGTATCAATTACCTTTTAGGTAAAGTGGAGAGCATAGCAAAACGATCTTCATTAAAACCCTTTGAGAAAGTACTTTTAACGTATTTTAAAGCTGAATGCTTCTATTGTGGTAAGAAATTAACTGATAACAAGAGAGAAACACACGTAGATCATTTTATTCCTTGGTCATTCGTTCAGTCTGATCATATATGGAATCTTGTATTAGCTTGTAATACATGTAATAGTTCTAAGAGTGATAAGCTACCAACGAGAAATTATTTAGATTATATTATTGATAGGAATCAAGTCCTAAATGATGTAAAAGAGAATACCTCAATTACTATTTTAATGAATAATTATAGGTCAGAAAAGATTATTATGCTCTATGATTATTCAATTAAGAATGGCTTTGATTCAGTTTGGATTCCATAGAAGGCATTATAGATATATATCCCCTTTAAAATTACGATTTTTGCAGAATACTTTCGACCCCGACCACCGGGGTCGAATTAAATAACTTAATACAAATTCTAGTTTGTTCTTACCTTATGTTAAAAATGAATACCCCACACCAAATTGATCAGTTGCACATCCATTACAAATATTGAGTTCAAACCGGTATTCTTTAGTAACTTTTCTTTCACCAAACGGGCACTTTCAATAAAGCCTTTTCCTCTCAATAACCTTCATTACTATTCCGCTATTGTTTTCTTGCTGCTCTTCTTTATCAATAAATACAAAGTCTCCCATTAATGTATGTAGTATTTACATACTTGTAGTGAAGCAGCCTTTGGACCTTCCCATTATGTGACTCCCAAACCGAATTCCAGTCCTTTGTAAGTAGATTTAACTTATAACTCCGGCTCTTCAGCAATCCCTCTATTTTAAAAGAGTATGTTCAGATGTAGTTTTAGGATAGAGGGAACTAACTTTTTCTATATTACTTCTTTATTCCTTCTAACAATGATTGCTCTTAAATAGATTGGAAATAGGTCCAAATTGATATGAAAAAAGACGTATAAAAGTAAAAAGCTTCTAAAAATAGTCATAATATTACAATTTTCTAAAAAATCAAATAATTTAGGTTTAGGTAGATAAAATGATTATTGAAGAGGTATGTATGGATATATGCGTTTACATTATGCTCTCGGTTGTTTGTCAAATCTAGTACTATAATGCTATATTCAAGCAGTGTTAACAAACATAACATAGGAGGTGAGTAATAGTAACACCAAAGTGTAAAGTGTATATAAAAAAAGGAGGATTTATTCACTTGTCTAATTCTATGAATACTTTTATCAATCAAAAAAGGGTTATTTTATCTGTTTCAATGATCATTCTGTTACTAATAGGGAGTGTCATCCTACCAACTAGTTTGGTTTCAGCTACTAATCTGAAATCTGATAACGGGGCTAGTTGGAGAATACATGATACTGTTCGTCCTAGTCTAGATACCGGGAGTTTTCGAACTGTAAGTGAATCTCCTATCCATGGTTTTGGTAACATATTTGTTCGTGTTTCTTCAACTCCTGAGCCCCTTTTTAATGATCAAATGATGCGGGGATTCGGACTAACCTATGATGGAATTGACACGTTTGAAACAACCCAAGCAGTAGACCTAGGCGGAGTACATATTACTCGTGAAATTAAGATGGATAGGTCAGAAAGCTGGACAAGATTCTTTGATAGTTTTACCAATACAACCGATGAGACAGTTGTTGTTGAAGTTTCGTTTGGTGGTGCACTCGGATATGGTACAGGTGATGAACATGGTGCGATCCAAACTACTTCTGATGGTGATAAAGTCATCACTCCAGCAGATGAATGGACAATTGCTGCCACTCCGAAAGACGATGAGCGCCCTGTAGGAGTTGTCATTGGTACACCAGCACCATTTGAAGGTGCATTGACGAAGGTTGGTAACCAAGAACGAAATCCTTTTGAAACACCGTATGTAACAGAGGGACATGAATCAAATTTCTATGGGTACATTCATACGTTGACAATTGAACCTGGAGAATCTGAATCATTAGCAAGATTCTTATTGGTTGGTGATACGCAAGGTTTAACAGCGATTCCATCCACTGAAGAAAAGCTTGATAATCTTGCAACAGAGCCTGACTTCACTGGTTTAACAACAGAAGAAATTTATTCATTAGAAAACTGGGACATTACTACTTTACCAGAATACAATCCAGATACATTCTCTGAATCTATTACACTTGATTATCCAGAACCCCCAACTAAAGAAGAATTCTACACGACGTCGAACTATGATGTTGTGAATAAAACAATCGCTGAACTTCAAACGGATATGGAAGTAGGCGTTACAACCTCAGAAGAAATCACACGTGCCTACCTAGACAGAATTGCTGCTTATGACAATGGTCAGTTTGGCTTCAATGCCTTTATAACAGTTGCTGAGAATGCAATTGAACAAGCAAAGGCAGCCGATGAAGCACGTTCTAATGGCCAAACAGGCTCACTCTTAGGAATTCCAATTGCTATTAAAGATATTTTTGATACGAAAGACATGCCGAACACAGGTGGAAGCCTCGCATTAAAGGATTGGCAACCTGCAACGGATGCACACCAAGTTAATCTCCTGCGCGAAGCTGGCGCTGTCATAATTGGTAAGACTAATCTATCTGAGTTTGCATTCTCAGGAAGTCAAAGTGACAGTGGATTCGGTCAAGTTTGGAATGCCTTATATCCTTCCAAGACTTCTTATGGTTCAAGTGGAGGCTCATCTGTTTCTGTAGCCCTTAGCATGACCGCTGCAGCATTAGGTAGCCAAACCGGCGTTTCTCTTTATGCACCAGCAAATGGAGCTAGCATTACCATGTTCCGTGGGACTGATGGAATGGCAAGTGTTCACGGTGTCATGCCATTAAATTGGGGACAGGATTATGCAGGTCCTATGGCTAGAACTGTGACAGACCTTGCCTATTTACTAAATGCAACAACAGGAACGGATGCAAAAGACATGCTTACTGAGGAAGCTGATGAACATCGACCAGCTGATTGGACAGTTTCTCTTGATAAAAGCGCCTTACAAGGTAAACGAATCGGATATATCCCAAGTTCATTTGTCTCTGGTTTTGCAAATGATGGAACAGGGCAAGCAGTGATGGATCACTTTACTGACCTTGAGGCAGCAGGAGCAACGATGGTAGAGATGCCAGATCCACCAAGTAGACCTGATAGTGTGAAGGGAGACAAAACAGAAGAAGGTTGGGCGCGTTATATCGAACTTCATTCTAGCTTTCCTTTTGCTAAAGGAAGTGACATTTTAAAGGATGAAAACGTCTTACCTTACAACCATGAGGATGAAGACGCAACAAGAATGACTAGTGAAGAAGTTGATGCATGGTTAAATTACCGTACCGAATACAAAGAACGAATCAAACAATGGATGGATGATAACAATGTTGATGCGATTGTTTATGCAGGTTTCCTAAGTGATATGTATAATAATGACAGCTCTATTTACCAATTGAGCGCAGATAGAGGAACCGGTGTATTAACTTCTAACGTAGGTCTACCAACTGTATTGGTTCCGGTAGGTACTAATCCTCATGGGTACTCTATTTCAATGCAACTAGTTGGTAGAGCATGGGATGATGCAAATATTTTAGGGATGGGCTATGCACTTGAACAACAAGCCAATGGCCAACAATTCACATCTTTTGCTCCTGCATTAGAGGTCATGGCAACAGATAATCCAGACCCAGAAGATCCAGATACGGGTAATCCTGATACAGAAGATCCAGACACGGACAATCCAGACACAGACAATCCAGATCCAGATAACCCGGGAACAGATACGCCAGAGGCTAACACAGAACTAACACTTGGCGAACAAATGGTTGTAGTAGCTAACCAAACCTATACCATTACAGGAACAAAAGCAAAAATTACAATGCCAGCTGACTTACCAGAAGGGTCAAAAGTAACCATTATAAAAGAAGATGCCACTGATCATGACGGATTAGAAGTTGCAGGTGAAGTACTAAATGTCACATTCGAATTTCCAGAAGGTTCAACTCCTCCTACTAATGGTTACACACTAACATTAGGTTATAATCAGGGGGCTGATACAGAACAACTAGCAATCTACTACTTTAACGAAACATCAAATGAATGGGAACATAAAGGCGGCGAAGTAAACGAAGAAGAAGAAACAATCACTCTAGATGTTCCGCACTTCTCGTCATACGGAGTGTTTGTTGAAATAGAAGAAACGACACCTACAGAAGATGAATCAGGCACTACAGATGATGAAACAGATTCCAACAATGATCAGTCTACCAATGAAAATGAACAAGATGATGAAAATACGAACGAAACAAATAATACTACTAACAATGATAAGTCCAATCATAATCTACCAAATACTGCGACAAGCGTGTTCAATTGGTTGATGATCGGGGCTATCACCATCGCAACGGGAATTGTTTTACTCATTGTACGTAGACGGAAAGTAAATATGTAAGGAGATAAAAGTGAAAGGCAGCCTTTATGGCTGTCTTTTTGTTTCTTAGGAATCGATTACAAGCATCGCTTCTAGTAAAGCACTTCACATCTAGCACCAGCACCTGAAAACCTCAAGGTATGCTTAACGGGACTGATCAAGGCGATTGTGCTTCTGTCTAGTATGGTTTGAAAAGGAATAATGGTTTAAAAGTCATGAGTTAATGGAAATAATGATATAGGAACAGTAGGAGGGGAATGGATAAGAATGAGTAAAAACCAATCACAAACGTATGCTTTCAGCAATCGCAATTTATGGGGTGGCTTTTTATTTGGACTAGGTTTTGCAGCTTTCATTGACGAGACTGTTTTTCATCAATTATTACATTGGCATCACTTTTATGATAGATCTACAACTGATATTGGACTAGTTTCAGATGGTCTATTCCATGCCTTTAGTTGGTTTGCGACAGTTTTTTCAGCATTTATGTTTGCAGATCTTCGCCGAAAACAAGGTTTTTGGCTTGCGAGATGGATGGGTGGAGTTCTTCTCGGAGGAGGAGGCTTTAACTTGTATGATGGGATTATTCAACATAAGCTCATGAGAATTCATCAAATTCGTTATGATGTTGAGATTTTGCCATACGACTTAGCGTGGAATATAACTGCTGCAGCACTTATTATTGTGGGGGTGATTCTCATAGTTCGAACAAGAAAGCAATTACCAAAAGGGGAGGAAATGCTTAGTGGGTCACAATCACATTCATAGTGCTAGCTATAGTTTATCAGATTACTTCCTCATTACTTTTTTTGTATGTATGGTTATTCTCTATATAATAGGTGTTCGTTTATCCAATCGTATGTATAAAAAATGGTCGACATTGCGAACATTATCCTGGGTAGTAGGCATTCTATTTGTATCTCTTACAGTAGTCGGACCGGTTGCTGACAGAGCGCATGTGGATTTTAGCATGCATATGCTAGCCCATTTATTCCTTGGGATGTTAGGACCTCTACTTATTGCACTTTCTGCACCGATGACGCTTTTTTTAAGAGCTCTTTCTGTGAAATCAGCACGACGGTGTACAAAAATGTTGAAAAATAATTTTTTTCGGATCGTTAGTCATCCGTTGCCTGCATCGATTTTAAATATCGGAGGTCTTTGGTTACTCTACACAACGGACTTATACGCACAAATGCACGAGAATCTCTATCTTTATATATTTATACATATTCATGTATTTCTAGCAGGATATCTTTTTACAATATCGATCATCTATATTGATCCAGTTGCACATCGGACGAGCTTCCTCTATCGTTCAATCATTTTCATTATCGCCTTGGGAGCCCATGGAATTTTATCAAAGTATATTTATGCCCACCCACCACAAGGTGTTCCGAGTTCACAAGCAGAAATAGGCGGAATGCTGATGTACTATGGTGGAGATGGCATCGATTTATTTCTAATCATTATTTTTTGCTATCAATGGTTTAAATCTACACATAAAACTGATGCATCAAACGCAGTCTTACATAGCTAAAAGGAGTCAAATTCAAAAGCTTTAAAGATAGGAAGGCTTCTGATAAAAATGAACAGCTCGTCCCTCTCATTATTCTTTTTAGCAGAACCAACACTCCCTATGAAATTAATTTAATAGGGATCTGTTGGTTCTTTTTTAAAGAGACCAACTAATAACAAGATGAGTCCAACTAAAAAAAGAACAGGGAATATATACACCATAATCAAACCAGCCCACCCATTTTGTACGATTAACGCATAGGTTAAACCAATTGCAAAGGATAAGAAAGGTGATATAGCTAACATAAGAATAATTCCCCAGACAATGTATTGTCTTTTTATATTTTTCCCCTTTGTTAGCTTATACGCTAAAAATACTCCGAAAATAGGAATTCCATACCCTAGTAAAAAAGGCATTATACCATTCCTCTCTTAATAGATTAATCTACAGTTCATTCCTTTATTTTAACATAAAATCCCATAAAGGGGTTTATTCATTGCTTTTACCGAAGTTTCAACAAAATAAGTTTACGTTTATTTACTTTACGTTCCATCATCCTTTAAGATGTACAAAAAAATGTAAAGTACGATTGACATTTTATATAATGTAAAGTACACTTTACTTACAACCAATTGTAAAGCTCACTTTACAAAAGTGGTCGGAGGTAAGAAGACGATGAAAAACAGAATGAAAGAGATGCGCAAAGCTAAGAAGCTGACGCAAGAGGATTTAGCTAAACAGGTAGGTGTCTCGAGGCAATCGATTATAGCCATTGAATCTGGAAAATATAAGCCATCACTCGAGCTAGCATACAACATCTCAAAGGCTTTCGAATGCATTATTGAAGACGTCTTTATTATGGAAGAAAGGGGAGAGGAATAATGGGACTACAAATAGGCGGAATGATCGGTTTATATGGAGGAGCAACTTTTGGATTGTTAGCCTGGTGGTTCGGTCGACGTATGGCTAAAAAGCAGCGTGGATTAGATGAACTACATGATCATATTTGGCAAAAGGCTCGATCAATTTCTTGGTTTTTCACTCTCGCTGCAATCTATATTCTCTTTTCACTCGTTGTTTTTGGAATTGAACTAAGAGCAGCGATGGTACTAGGAATAATCATGATTGTTCATATTGCAAGCTGGGGTATCACAGGCGTGATTCTTTCTATTAATATGAATATGACAGAGCCTTTGAAACCTTCTAGAGTTAAATTTGGCGTTACTATAGTGCTCGTGTCATTTATTATATTTACCATCTTATCAATATCTACTGGCAATTGGTGGTTTCTACTAGCCAGTATCCCACCAAATGTTTTCGGATTCATAAAGGCATTAACTCCTGAAAGAAGCAATGATGCTTAAAACAGGATTTATATTAATGTAGACTAGAATGAAGAAGTAATCATTGTTTTAAAAAAGAATAGTCTAAAAGATTGGTTTAGTATTAATCTCAACATGTCGATTCAAGTAATAAACTAAGAGTACCTATACCGTGTTAAAAGAAGGCCATTTGCGACCTTCTTTTTTTTTTTGAATAAATAGATACCATAGCTCTTCAACTCATCATTCATTTTACTACTTTACGCATATCGCGGTTATGGCGTATTATATTCATAATACGTCATGTTCAAGTGTTCGTTTTACGATAGATTGGAGAGTTAAAATTGAGTCTGGTCATAATGGTAGAGGAAATAGAAGAATGGTACGAAGAAGAGTTATTGATATTCGAAACACATATGGATAATAAAGATTATTCGGTTCACACTATGAAAAATTATTTAAGGGATGTTCGGTTATTTTTATCTTATGTTAATAGGAAAACGGAAAATCCAAAGTCTCTTGAGGAGATACGGAAAATGGACATAACCTTATTCCTGAATTACTTAAAAAATAAAAAAGGAAATTCTGCAGGTACAAGAAATTACAGGTTAATGGCTATTCGTGCCTTTTATAAATGCTTAATTGAATATGAATTGGTAACGTTTAATCCTACTGATGGTATTGAGAGAGCAAAAGAGCAAAAAAATCCCTTGCCTACATACCTGGAGAAAGATGAGTTAAAAGTATTTTTTGATCAAATTAATAAAGTCAGTAAAAAAATGTATGTTAAGCGAAATAAAGTGATTATTGGCTTAATGGCTTTTTGTGGTCTTCGTGTGGATGAAGTACATTTGTTAAATAAGTCGAGTATTAATCATACGCAAAGAGGGATTATAGTACGTGGTAAAGGCAACAAAACGAGGTATATTCCGTTACCAAAAGACTTATATCACGTAATCACAGAATATATAGATCATCATCGAGAATATGGGTTGGAAGGTCATAAAGACGCATTATTTTTAAGTCGATTCGGAAAGAGATTGTCTGTTAGAAGAATCCAGTCGATCACTGAAAGCATCTGTAAGAGTCTTTATAAACAAGGTGAGTATGAAGAATGGAAAGAGAAGAAGCTTTCAAGTCATAAATTGCGACATTCCTTTGCGACAATCCTTATCCAACAAGGATATGATATTAGAACGGTACAAGAATTATTAGGTCATTCCAATCTTAATACTACACAAAGATATACACATGTTACTGATGCTGCAAAACAAAAGGTAATGGATGAAATGGAGATTGATGTGTTCTAAATTGGTGATAAAGAATAATAATAAAAGAAATGTATGAAGGATGAACCATTATTCGGGTCATCCTTCATTGTTGTCTTATCATACTAAATATAAAATGGAGACAAACTTACTCCTTCCCCTCACACTTAGGATAAGCACTACAGCCATAAAACTCACCATATTGACCCTGTCGTTTTACCATATATCCTTCACACAAAGGACACCTCTTCGGGTCTTGTAAAACTTCGACATATTTAGTGGTATAGTCACATCCAGGGAAATTTGTACACCCTAAGAATGGGGAGCGACTACCATCTTTTTGTCTGATGATAAGGTGGCCTGATTTGCACCTTGGACAGCTAGGACTGTCCAATACAGTTTTTTCGTTTGTTTCATAAGAGATGTTGTATTGTGTTCTTAGTTCTTTAACGAATGTTGATTGTTTTTGCTCTGGTGCTAGAATATAGGTTGTGTTTTTTGTACGTGTTAAGGCTACATAGAATAATCGTCTTTCTTCTGCAAACCAGTAATTTTCATGATCAGTTAAGACCCAAGAGAGAAGAGGGTCATCAGATAGCTTATTTGGAAATCCGGTGGAACTATTTTGTCCGTTTAAGATAATTACATTTTCAGCTTCAAGCCCCTTAGATCGATGGGCCGTTAAAAAGGTTATTTTTAGATTAGGGTATTTTTGGTACATGACCTGTTTAGTTCCATCATAACGGTTTTCTCGTATCTTGAAAGAGGGCTCTCCCATTAGCCGCTTAATATCAAAGTTATTTCGACCAAGGAGCATCACTGTTGTACTTTCACCAGCTGTTTTAACAATTTCATCAATTGCTTGGTAGAGGGAGTCGACTATATCTCGCTTGTACCCAATTATGCGTATAGGCTCACCTATGCTTTTATCTGATGTTAAACTCTTCTTAAATTGAGAAGGATTCTTCATAACGAAGTTACCTGCAAGATTAATTAGTTCCTGGGAATTACGGTACGTTTTTTCGATTTTAAGAAGTTCATACTGACCGAAGTTTTCACCAAACTTTGTGAACAACTGGATGTCACTTCCAGCAAATCGATAGATTGACTGCCAATCATCCCCGACACACATAATCTTAGCCTTCGTCCTTTCGTGAATCGCCTTAATTAATAAAAAGCGACTTTTTGAAATATCTTGATATTCGTCAATGATGATATATTTATAAGGAAACGACATCTTTTGCTCTTTCACTAGCGCTGTTGCATCATTAATCATATCGTGAAAATCAACGAGCTTATGTTCCTTTAAATATTCCTGATAAAATAGATAAATTGGTTTTACAATCTGAAAGAAAAGACTAGCTCTTTTTTCCAAAAAAGGCTGACGCAACTCTTTTGTCTCGGTTTCGAACTTTTTAAACGCTAACTCATCGAATCCATTAGATTTGAATAAATTTAAAAATGTTGCAATCAATTTCTTAAATTCAGTAAAGTAGTGATCATTCGTCTGATCATAGATTGAAGTAAATAACTCATAGTAATTAATTTTCTTAAATTTTACTGAATGCTTTTTTAACTGATCCTCTAATTTTTCTAACAAAACGCCCTGTTTGTTATAGTAAGAATACGTCTCAAGTAAAGTCGTCCCGTACTTTTTGTGTGTTTCTCTTTTCCAACTGATGCCTTTAACATACTTTTCTTCCTCAAACTTAGAAAGCCATGGAGCCTTGAACTTCTCATTAATACCAAAGTGCTCAAGATACAAGTCATATTCAGGTAAATAAAAATCAGGGCGATATTGACGATATTCTTGATTTTCTACATGAAAAGGGTAGGGCTGCTCATATTGATAGGCAATTCCATTTAAAAATAGGAAATTTGCTATCATGAATTCCTCCATACTTTTCACCGTTTCACCACTATAAGTTGTATACTGCTCCTTTAGCTGATTCGTTTGTTTCGTAAAGTAACGGTCCATTTTTTCTTTTTTTCCTTTAAGTGTTTCAAAATCAACATTACGATAATGCTCATGATACTCACCCAAATCATCAAACTCATCCATATCCTTAGGGATGTTCAAATAATAGCCGAAGAAGATCATTAGCTTTTGGATCAATGACTTGTGATGATAAATTTCTTTATGAAAATATTCATCAAGTATACTAGTCATACTTTGTAGTACATCCGGCTTATCCTTTCTGTTTTTAGAAAGAATGTCAAGACCTAATTTATGAAACGTATGGACGGTCACATTTAAACCAAGTCTTTTAGAAATTCTTTCATGCATTTCATCTGCTGCTTTTTTTGTAAAAGATAGGAGCAAGATCTCCTCAGGCATCACTTGCTTTGTTTCAACTAAATATTTCACCTTTCCTGAAATCGTTAGTGTTTTTCCACTACCAGCTCCCGCAAGCACCAAATTGTGATCCTCATCCGTTACGATCGCTGTGCGCTGCTGTTGATCAAGTGACTTCCCGTCAATGTTATTAAATAATTTATCATATAACGAGAGCTCTTTTTTAACAAATATATCGTTCCATTTTTTTACAGAATCATCAAGGGTTTCATAATAATGAAGAAAGCCTTTTATGTCGGTACTTAGGTGAGTGTCTTGTTTTACCGGTTCAAGAAATTCATATATTGCTTTATAGGTTGATCTAATATTTGCGGTCTTAGAGGCAGTGAAATATCCTTTTCGATAAGTCACAACCTGTTTTTTAAAAGATTCAATTGAGTTTTTTACTGTTTTCATTTGTAAATGATTGCTTTCTTGTATAGCAGGTAAGCTTTGTAAAATAGTTTGTGTCTTTTTCTGCATATGAAGAACCATTTCTTCCAGTCTTGCCAAGTCCTTCTCGAACAATGATTGGTGTGTAACTACTTTTCTAACTAAAGGGAAATTCAAGTCTAAAATTAATGCAATATAGTGCTTTACTACATTGATTTGTTCATTTGTAATAAGAAGTCGTTGAGCAGAGAGGCTTTCAATTTCTTTCTCTAGCTTTCTAAAGATAGCATGGAGTTCAACTACTCTAGCTTCAATTTCTTTGAGTTGCTTTTTGGATTTAGACTTATGAAAATAACGTAATATAGAAGATAACATGTGTAAAATTCCTATCCGATTCTAATATAATAAATTTATCCTAAAAATCATTTTACCATATAAGGAAATAAACGGGAGGGGAAATGATTCTGTTTTAGGTTGAAATACGGATTGAATGAAGATCCTTAGCAAAAGTTTTCGACCTTTTTCTCACACATTTATACGACTTAGTTAGCCGTGAAATTTAAATAAACGACAAAAACATACAAATAACCGAGTTATTTATAGGCTACAAACTGATACAATTTCAACGTAATAGTAAATGAGAAAGAAGGGCAACGAAAATTTTTTTAAACTTTTCCCTGAAAAAATTTGCAATTATAGATTTTATCTGTTATTGTTAAGAAGAATTATTTTTGTTCGGTGAGTAAGGAAAGAATAAGTGTTTAAACTTTTCGCCTTTGATATCTAACTTGAGCAATGATAGTAATAAAACGTGGGTTACCCACACAGGAGGATACAAATTATGCAACAAGGTACAGTAAAATGGTTTAACGCAGAAAAAGGTTTCGGATTCATCGAAGTTGAAGGTGGAGACGACGTATTCGTACATTTCTCAGCTATCCAAGGCGAAGGATTTAAATCTTTAGACGAAGGTCAAAAAGTAACTTTCGACGTTGAGCAAGGTCAACGTGGACCTCAAGCTACAAACGTAAACAAAGCATAATTATGCGAGGACCCTCTAGTAGGGTCCTTTTTATTTTGTCTTGCGTTTTTTCCACAAAAAAAAGAGACTGACAATGCCAGCCTCTGAAAAACATGTAACAGGTATTAAAATGGTTAATCAAATCATACCACATGTTTGTCAAAACACCTAATGAAACTTATACAAAATTTCTTTCCTATTTCATACAGTGACATAAAAGTCCATCAACTGCTAGTTTGTACGTGCTCTAAAAAACAAAAACAGCACCCATCCCCATAAGTGCTGTCCTTCTTTATAGTAAATTTACCCCTTACATATAGTCGTATACAGAATCTTCAAAATAGAGCCAGTGAAAGTATTCAATCTGCGGATCTGACATTTCTGCAATTTGATTTTCATTGAATTTATGTTTGTCTAATAAGTCTCTCACTTTAGATTCTCTAGCTGATTGGCTCATTTGAAATCCTCCTTATTATGTGAGTTTACAAGTGTTATTTACTTTGTAAACGTTTTCTTTTATTTCTTACTCTTATTATATATCTCAATTCGATATAAAACCAATATCATTTTGAGATGATTTGTAAGAAACTAATAGACAAAAGTTCTTAATCAGCTGATCTATAATGAATTGGAAATTTTAACGGGTCTTCTACACTTTATTAGGTAGATATATAAAGAGGGAGAACCTCTTTAATAAAAGACTCTTTTCTTAATTTGAGATAATTTCAAGAATATAGTCATTATCCACACGCACGCAATTCTAGGGAAGAAAAAAATGACCTTTTACCCAAAGGGAGAATTAGGCGCTTAGATTTTTTCAAAAAGAGCAACTATCTATACATCAACCACTATATAGGAGTTTACTTGTAATCAGGTAATTCATATTAAACACGTTTATATAGGGAGATTTACGCAATTTTTCTTTGGAGGTAAAGTGGCAAAGAAATCAGCCGCCCAAATAATTGTCTTTTCGTTACTTGGATACACTACCTCCAATAGCAAATAAAACAGCACTCATCCTGTGACAAGTGCTGTTGTTTTTATAATAATCATCCAATATGAGCTTACATATAATCGTATATAGAATCTTCGAAATAGAGCCAGTGAAAGTATTCAATTTGTGGATCAGACATTTCTGAGATTTGTTGTTCATTAAATTTTTGCTTCGCTAATAAATCTTTCACTTTTGTTTCTCTTGCTAGTTGGCTCATTTTTAATCCTCCTTAAAAGGTGAAACATGCAGGTTCTGTCAACCAGTAAATGTTCCCTTTCTTTCTTACCCTTATTATATATCTCATTTTGAGATGAAACCAATATCATTATTAGATGATTTAGTTAAAATTAATAGATAAAAGAGGTTAAAAGGCAGGAGGAATTAAGTTAGCCGAATAGAGTGTTAGTTTACATCAATCTTTACGAAAAAAACCCTCTAAATTAGGTCTCACTAGTAAAGGGACATGAACTCAAAACGACGAATAAGCTTTCACCGTACTCAATTTCGATGGCTCAAATATCTTTCTGCAGCCATTGCGTCGGCCTTTGTCATATGAACGGTTCCAAATGGGTGCTCTGGTGGAGCATAGATCGCATATAATTTCATCGGAACCTTTCCTGTATTCGTCACATTATGCCAAGTACCTGCTGGAACCATAATTGCATAATCGTCCTTTACTTTTTTCTTGTAGGTAAGCTGATTCTTTCGTTTTCCCATTTCAACGAGTCCTTGACCTTTTTCTAGGCGAATAAACTGGTCGATAGTTGGATGAATTTCAAGACCAATATCATCCCCTGGCTTAATACTCATAAGTGTTACTTGAAGATTATTACCTGTCCAAATAGCTGTACGAAATGTATCGTTTTCTTTTGTCGCTTTATTGATATCCACTACATATGGATTTGACCCATAATCTTTTTTATTCGCACGATTTTCAATTAATTTATGAAGCTGCGTTGCAATTTGTTCCTCACTCGCTCTTTCTGCTAATAGTAGGGGTTGTAACATTGGTTGATTGAGGCTGTCTGAGGAATACCGATATTCTTGAATAGCATCTATTTCAAATTGATAGGCTTTTTGTAAACCTTCAACATATCCCTGAAAAGGTATTTCTTGAACATGGTAAGTTGGCTCATTACCAGTTAAAGAACGATACATTTGACACCAACGAATCAAGGAGGCATTTTTTTCTTCCATTACTTGTAATAGGTCTGCATTTGCTGAGCTAGAAGGTGCTACACGAGCTAATTGATAATAAAGTTCAAGCTTAGATGCCGTTTGATTGAGTTTCGACATGATTACATCTGCTGCGTCCTGATCCGTCCCATTTCTTTGATAGCCAGAAAAATGATTCACATGATACACTTCGATCATTCCCTTCAATAAATTTACAGATTATCATATGCCTATTGGGAAAGAAGGTACATATAATGCCTTTTTTTATTTTGTATTTTCACAAATTTAATCTGCTGAAAAATGTAAGGAAAGGTTGAAAACAATATGCTAAAATAGGAAGGAACTGTAAAGTGAGTATACTCAGACACTTTTAAAAACTGAATTACTATTCAAGTTATGTTTCAACTATCTAGACAACATTCACATATAATACCGATCTATGCTAGAAGGACATGAGCTGCTACCTTACCTAACAGGAGTGATTACAAAATGAATTTTAGAAAAGCAACAATAGCTGATATACAAGAATTAGTAGAATGCCGAAAAAAGCAGCTTATAGACGAAGGGATTGAACCCACCATTCCAATTGATTCAGAGCTCTTTGATTTTTTTCATAATAAATTAAGTGACGGCTCGCTCGTCGAATGGCTTGTTGTAGACCAAGAGATGATTATTGCCTGTGGAGCCGTACTATTCTTTGACTTTCCACCAAGCTATTCAAATAAATCAGGCAAAAAAGCGTATATCGCAAATATGTATACAAGCGAGCCTTATCGGGGGAAAGGCCTTGCAAAACAACTACTATTAAAATTAGTTCATGAAGTAGAACAGGCAGGTGTCTCATCAATCTTTTTAGCCGCATCCGAGATGGGTAAGCCTGTTTATAAAAAATTCGGCTTTCAAGAGAAGGATGATTATTTAGAGTACAACATAACGTAACGTATGGCACAACGAGAATAAAATCACCAGGTGATAGGAAGAAAAATACATATGAAAATCTACAAGCTAAAAAAACCGTTTCGAAACTATAAGAGGGGCACACATTTCTACTTAATTGCCGAGTCAGAATTTATCGGGGTGAAAGAATTTGTGTTTCGTACAAAAGACTTAGTAAGCAGAATTTCAGTAAACGAAAAAGAATTCCTGGACTACTTTGTCTTACTTGGACATGAAAAGAGAGTCGATCCGTTTTAAACTTACTACCTTATTGGGAGAAATGATGATGGAACAAGACATAAAAAGAATGATCGAAAATGATGAATGGATGATGAACGTCTTAAAGGCTGCACAAACACTCAATCTTCCAGATTGGTGGATTTGTGCTGGCTTTGTTTTCTCGAAAATTTGGGATACCTTGCACGGCTTTAACGAGAGAACTCCGCTATCAGATGTTGATGTGATTTACTATGACCCTTTGATTTTAGAAGAAGAGCGTGAAAAAATTTATGAAGAGAAATTATATACGATAATGCCAGATATACCTTGGTCTGTTAAAAATGAAGCACGTATGCATCTGAAAAACAAGATACCTCCATACACATCTTCTGAGGATGCAATCTCAAAATTTCCAGAAACAGCAACTGCATTAGGTGTAAAGCTTGATAATAAAAGGGAGCTAGTATTAACGGCACCATGGGGATTTGAGGATGTAGTCGAGTTTAATGTGAAGCCTACTCCTCACTTTCTGGAAACACAAGAAAGAATGGAATTCTATAAAACAAGGGTTACACTGAAACGTTGGGAATCTGTCTGGAATAAAGTGAAAGTGCTTCACACTTAAAGATTTAAAGAAGGTAGGAACGAGTAAATGCACTCAATAAATTCGACTCATCCATTTTTGGAAAGGAAGCATAGATAATGAGTAAAAAAACTGTTGGAATTCTTATCTTATTCCTTGGTGCTTCATTCATGTGTATAAATGTACTATTCTTTAAACCTTCGGAATTTTATAATGAAATGAAATGAAATGGAGTTCTTATACGATCTTTATTTTTGGTACCTACTTTACTCATTCCAACATATACAAAAAAGCATGATAATCATAGTGATGTGAAAGAGAGATCAGATGAATTATAAAATTGTATTTTTTGACATCGACGGAACACTTACTAGTGAAAAGGATGGTACGAGGGAAATCAATTCAAATATAGCAAAAAGCAAGTAGTTATGCACAAAAAAGGAAGCTCTAAAAACGAATCAACCTAATATCTCGGAAAAACTATATCTAAAGCGTTTCAAACGATAATCGTTCGTTTTTTAAAAAAATGATTGAGTTTGACCGTTTATTATAAGAAGACCTTTCTGTAGAAACAGTTGGATATCAGAATATAAATATAAAATTTTTTCTTTATTCACATTTTTGTAGACATTTTGAATCCAAGCAACTAAAATACAATTAATCATATGTAAATACTCTGAATAATCCATCAAGATTAAGAAGGGAACCGATTAATCCAGCTGTAATTCCGACTATACTCATATGATTAATAAAAATATGGTTGATCGGAGGAAAAATTTTGAGAAGACTTATCATTTTTGCGATTGTCGGTTTTTTTGCTCAATTAATTGATGGGGCACTTGGAATGGCATATGGACTAACTTCCACTTCACTATTATTAGCGTTTGGAGTAGCACCAGCTGTAGCATCTGCTTCCATCCATATGTCTGAAATAGCTACCACCGCTGCATCAGGGATCTCACACTATAAATTTGGGAATGTTGATAAAAAAATGGTGGTAACCTTGATGATTCCAGGTGCCATAAGTGCTTTTATAGGGGCAGCCTTTTTAAGTAGTCTACCAGGAAATCTCATTAAGCCTTATATATCGATCTTTTTACTAATCATGGGAATTTATATATTATGTCGATTTTTATTCAAATGGAATCCAAATCAGGAAAAGACAACTACCTCATCATGGTTTTTACTACCATTAGGATTGATTGCTGGATTTTTCGATGCTGTAGGTGGTGGGGGATGGGGTCCAATAAATACACCAGCCTTATTGTCAAGAAAAGGAGCGATACCAAGTAAAGTCATAGGAACTGTTGATACTAGTGAATTTGCTGTAACGACCGCTGCGACATTAGGGTTCATTCTCTTTTTAGGATGGGAGCAATTTAATTATGTATGGGTAGCTGCGTTCGTTATTGGAGGTGTCATCGCTGCTCCTATAGCAGCCTGGCTCGTACGGATTATTCCAGCTTACCTCTTAGGTGTTGTGGTGGGAGGGTTTATTATTCTAACCAATCTTCATACAGTACTTGGTACTATCGGGGTTTCAACTAATACTAAAATTGCCATCTATATTCTCCTTTTCATTTTTTGGCTTGTTGGAATTACCTTCAGTATCCGAAAGAATAGTAAGTTAAGTAATTTAGTTAAAGAATAAAACGTTAAGAAATTTACTTAACACAAAAGGCTGCCTTTTGTTAACTAAAAGTATACATCAACAAGGCAGCCATATTTCTATTCTTTTAGTCCAATTACTCTAATTCTTTTATAATCCGCAAACCATTTTCCATTCTTATATAAAATTGGTCTCAGCTTCTTCTCGACCTCTGCGACAATGAGTTCTTTTTCATCTTCATTGATTCCATGAAACAAACTGGAGCCAAACATTTTAAGCCAATTTCTCAATCCATTTTCATTTTCCAAAGCTGTAAATCGATCGAAATGTTCAGCATATGTAACTCGAAAGCCTACTTTTTCCATTATTGTCGTATATTCACCTATACTAGGAAAATACCATGGATAGTGATTGTCATTGAAATCTACTCCAAGACGTTCAATTTGACGAATTACTTCATCAGTTATGATACGAACATTTCCTTTACCACCAAATTCTGCAACAAATCTACCACCTTGTTTAAGCGAGCAATAAATTCGATCCAGAGCTAATTCAGGTGCTTTAATCCAGTGAAGAGTAGCATTAGAAAATACGGCATCGAATTCATTTTTGTCCTCTAATTTTAGTGCATCCTTCACGATGAATGGAATATGTGGATACTTTATTTGAGCTTTTGATATCATACTCTTAGACTGATCTACTCCTACAACATTTACTTGTTGCTCACTTAATGTATGAGCTAAATCACCAGTGCCACAACCAAGATCGAGAATCTTTTCCCCTTTTTTAGGTGCTAACAATTCAATTAATTGGTTTCCAAATTCTGATATAAAAGCGTGTTTCTCATCATATAAGGTTGCGTCCCACTTTCCTTGTCTACGACTAGATATCATTTGTCATCCCCCCATAACTCATTATATAGCTTCATGATTAATCAAATAAATGGTTAAATTTTATAAAGGAAGGGTAGGAATGAATAAAAAAGGAACATTCAAATTTCACCTATTAATCAAAAAAAATTGATTTTGTAATTGAGTTTATGCACAACAGCTGATACACTAATTACATCAAATAAAATTGATGTAATCACTTCAATGTCTTTTTCTTTTTTTGTTCTTTAAATCAATTTATCTTGATTTAAAACCAACAGTAAATAGGAGGAACTTTTCATGAAAAACCAACACACACTACCCGTTGCAATTATTGGGGGAGGACCAATAGGGCTAGCTGCCGCTGCTCATCTTACACTAAAAGAAGAACCATTTATTCTTTTTGAAGCAGGGAGTTCAATCGGTTCCAACATCCTTGAATGGGGCCATGTAAGAATGTTTTCAACCTGGAAATATAATCTTGATAAAGCATCAAGACGCTTACTTGAAAAAACAGGCTGGGTAGCTCCTAATGAATCTAGTTTACCCACAGGAAAAGACTTAGTGGAAAAATATCTTCTTCCACTAAGTACTATCACAGAACTGAAAAAGAACATTCTGTTACATGCAAAAGTCGAGGGTATTGCGAAGAAAGGACTCAATAAACTAAAAACTGTAAAAAGAGAAAATTCCCCTTTTGAAATTTATGTAGATGTGAAAGGTGAACAAAAAGTATTCGAAGCAAAGGCAGTAATTGATGCAACAGGGACATGGCAAAGTCCGAATCCATCTTTATCTAATGGAATTTGGACGAAGAAAGAGCAAGAATTAATAGAACAAATTCATTATGGAATACCAGATATTGTTCAAGAAGAAGATCGATATAAAAACAAAACAATAATGGTCGTTGGTAGCGGACATTCCGCCATCAATTCGATCCTATACTTAGCTCAGCTAAAAAAACAATTTCCGCAAACTAAGCTATATTGGGTCTTAAGAAAACAAAAGGTGGATGAAGCCTACGGAGGTCTTGAAACTGATGAATTAGAAGCACGTGGTGAGCTTGGAAAGAAGATGAAAAAATTAGTAGAAACGAATCAACTTACGGTATTAACACCTTTTTCTATACGCGAGCTCAAAAAAGAGGGGGAGAAAATTTCTGTCTCAGGTGAATGGAATTCAAAAGAGGTCGTTCTACATGACATTGATGAGTTAATTGTAAATACAGGATTTAGACCAGATCGTACGTTCCTAGATGAAATCAGAATTGAACTTGATCCAGCCGTTGAAAGTGTGAAATCACTAGCACCGTTAATCGATCCCAATATCCATAGCTGTGGAACAGTAAGACCTCATGGTGAACAAGAGCTTCGCCACCCTGAGAAAAATTTCTATATTGTCGGAATGAAAAGCTACGGAAGAGCCCCCACCTTTTTACTTGCTACAGGATATGAACAGGTTCGATCTATTGTAGATTATTTAACGGGAGATCTAGAAAGCGCAAAGAAAATATTTTTAGACCTTCCTAAAACTGGGGTTTGCAGCTCTGGAATTGAATCAACGCTTAAAAGTACTGGCTGTGAAATAGACGTAATTAATCAAAAGAATAACTCGTGCTGCAAGTGACAAATTATTGGCATTAGAAATAAGTCTATAGGATTTCAGTCATTGTGAAACCCGAACATCTGGTGATATGTATGAATATCTTCCATAATCGTTCGGGTTTTTATATTTGGCTCTTTTCTAAAGCTAGGGTAACTACTTTTCACAAATTGAAGCATGCTAAGATTAAGGAGCAAAACCTTGTTTACTAATTAAAATTTGACCCTCAGTAAAGGAATGGAGTAGGTTTTCATAAACCTTCTTATAGGCATCTGGTGAATACCATTCCTCTATATCTAAATTTTCATACATTGAAGGAATTTTTAAGCTTTTCGTTCTTTTGCCATTTGATCCATCACCCATAAAGTAGTCATCAAGACAAACTCGTGAGGTAACCTCAGCTAATAACTCGCCAAACGATTCTGAACTCGGAAGAACAGGGGCTATAGCAGCTTGAGTAGGTATTTGTGCTTCAGTTAGTACTTTTAATGCTTGTAATCTAGATGAGATAGAGGGTGCTTTTGGTGTGAAAGCTTCTTTCATCTCTTCTATATCAGTTTCAATCGTTACACTAACTCTTATATTTCTTAAAGTAGAAAATAAGTCAATATCTCTCGTCACTAAAGGAGATCTCGTTTGAACAAATAAAAAATCAGGAGGATCTTCACTCATAATCTCTAACAAACTCCTAGTAATCTTTTCTTTCGACTCTATAGGCTGATAGGGATCCGTACTTGAAGACATAAAAATTGAAACCGGACCTTTTGCTTTAGCTCTTTTATATTCTTTCATAAAAAGCTCTTCTGCATTTTTCTTAATATCTACCCATTTTCCCCACTCACCATCTCTGAAGAGGGAGACAGGCATCCTTCTTACATAACAATAGGAGCAAGCAAAAACACAACCAGTATATGGGTTTAAAGAATGAGTATAATGAGATAGATAGCCATTTCCTTTATTTAAAATAGATTTAGGATATTTTGTTAAATATTCAACCTTCATCGTGGGGTCTACACCTCCCAAAACTTACACTAAGACATTTTATCTCTAGATGTTTTCGTCTTCTTTGATAGAATTCCCGTTCTCACTTAGTTCAAAACAAAGAGTGGTTTTATCATCTAATGATAAAACACGGAGCAAAATAGCACATGAGTCAAGTAACTAATGACATGAGAACCTAGAGCCAACTAGGCATTTCAACATATCTAAGCTAGAGTTTCACCCCTTGAACACCTTACCATACACATCTTTACATATGGTATATTAAAAGCCCTTACTATCAGGGTCTCTAAAGATATTAATCTGATATTATTGCTTTGTCATTTCTTTCAAACAGAATGAATCCCCACCATATAATGAAAGAGAGATAACCTATTATTGTAAAAATCGTCCAAGCTGCCCCCTGTTGCAATTGACTAAAAAAATGTTGAACTTCATTCATACCTACTTCTCTACCTATGCTGTTAATCATACTACTAATTGGAACTGTAAAAATTAATACAATGATTAATATAGACAAACGCATTCGTTTCTTGTTCACAACATGGAATACAGCGGTCCCTAATGTCACCAAGAGAAACAGATAATAGGCGGCCCAAAACCAATTAGGTAGTGTCGTCAACATTTTTTCCCTCCTTGATTAAAATGACTTCATATACTCACTATATAACATATTTTAACAAATTACGATCATTCATGTAGTGTAAATTAGGCTGCAACAGTTTAATGGTGATTTGTTGGATGGTAGAAGACGGTCGACTTTACAATAAATGAATGTCTACGAGATGCTCACGGAAATCATCAACTACGTTTAACTGAGACAAAAAATAAAGGAATAAAGTAACATAAAGTGGTTTTTTACATTTCAAAAAAAAGTCGATAATTAGCCTCTATTTAGTTCTCAGTAAAAAAATATGTCAAGGAGTGTGTTAAAATTAGGAAGTGATTTTCTTTATTCGAACATTCCCTAACCATCATTTTTCAGTATAGAAGGTAAAAACTATCTTTCTTCAATCTAGTAAAAATTAATACATAAAACGCCGATATAGGTGATAGCTATCCAATTACAAAAAGGGATAATGATAGCTTACATATAATTGGTAAATGAACAATATCTGGATCCTAATCATCTATTTAATAGCAGGGGGCAAGACATAATGAATGGAAACGAATTTATTTCATTTGATTTAGTGGGCAGTGAATTACAGGAAGATATTTATTCTGAACAAGGTATTTTACTATTAAAAAAAGGAATTACCTTGAATGAAAACCACATTTTATTACTACATAAATACAAGTTTGGTGAAAAGATCCTTATTAAACAGGAGAAAAAGAAAGAAGAGCCTGTTACAGCTGAACAATATCGGGATATGATTACAATAATTAAAGAGACTTTCCAACAAATCATTGCAAAGGAAAAGGTGAACTTTGACAATATCTTACCACCATTTTATCAATTGGTTACTACAGCGTTACAAGATTTAGAAATTATGAAGGTGATTCAACAAACAGGACCAAAGGAAAATTACCTTTATCAGCATAGTCTAAATGTTGGGATACTTTCTGCTATGATTGGAAAAATACTAGGGTATGCAAAAAAAGATTGTTTATTACTTGCAGAAATGGGACTATTTCACGACTTAGGTATGATTCATTATAAAGACATTGTCGAAAAAAACGAAAAGTTAACTGAACAAGAATATCAGTCTGTAAAAGATCATACAAAGCTTGGCTACTTATTATTAAGAAGTCAGAATGAGCTTGATAATCTTGTTGCTGAGGCAGCACTTCTTCATCATGAAAGAATTAACGGAGCAGGCTATCCACGTGGCAAAAAGCTCGACGAAGTTTCTTTATACATTCAAATCATTTCTGTAGCGGATTGTTTTAATGCAATGTGTAATAACCCCTATATGAATCAAAAAGAAGATTTTGAGTGCATGTACGAACTAATTAATGAGGCGGAAGGGAATTCATTAAACCCTGCCGTTGTGATCCCATTTATTCGCTTCTTAATGAGACAACAACTACATAAACAAGTGACATTAAGTGACAGTTCTCTGGCAACTATTGTGTTCATTCATGAAAATGAACCACACCAACCTTTAGTTCAAATAGGTGACGAAGATTATATTGATTTACGTAAACAGAGTACGCTTAAAATCGTAAACATCGAAGAAGAGGTAGCTACTACAACCTAAAGAATTTAATTAGCAAATATCTTCTTTTAGACTGTTTGTTTTTGATTGGCTGTGTTTATCTTGAGTGATGATGGAAGTAAAAGCCTCATGGATCTCCCATGGTTACGGAAATCATCACTAAGTTTACAGAGCCTTTTAATAAGAAGCTTTAAAGAAGATCATTAAGATAAAATCTATCGATCACTATCTAGTTTAAACAGATATCCTAAAATAGCTGCGATAAACCAATCATTCTAAAGTAAGTGAAAATGTATGATTATATATTTAATCCCACTCTGTTTAGCTTCAAAATGTCTACCACCCGCGTCTTATCCTACTCTTTATCATTTTACTCATTATTATTTTGAAAATAATTCAGAAGGTCTCACATTATAGCATAGTTTTTATACGGAGTTGTACGGCGATTTATTTTGTGATTTTTTTGCTCAGTAGTTTTTAGGATAAAAACTAAACATACTTATGCAAGAGAAGTGTGCATTGAAGATAAGAAAAGCAATTACATCAAGATGGGTCCAGGACCGTAAGCGGAAAAAAGCATGTCTGAAACTCTGAAATCACCGTTTACCATACAGATCCTCATGTAAAAAAGAAATTTAAATATTTGGTTATCTTTTTTGAAGGTGGTATAGTGTTTAGGGATAAAATTAATAGGAGATGACAAAGATGGCAAATATTAAATATGAAATCGTCAGGCACATTGGTACTCTGTCTGAAGGCTCAAAAGGATGGAGAAAGGAAGTTAACTTAATCAGCTGGAATGACCGCGAACCAAAATTTGATATTCGTGATTGGGATGTAACTCATGAAAAAATGGGGAAGGGGATTACTTTTTCTAAGGAAGAAATGGTAGAACTAAAAAAATTATTACATCATATAGATGTTTCTTGAATAATTCGTATGTAAAAGCCTTTAAATTACATGATGTTCAAAAGGTGTTAATAGAACGTTACAGCATAAGTATAAGACAGAAGGGCTTGATTATCGTTGAATCAATTAACCGGAAAAAAACGTTTGCAGTTAGGGTTGCTTCTAGGGACATTAGGTCTTTTAGGACCTTTTACCATTGATATGTACTTACCTTCTTTTCCAACGATTGTAGAGGATTATCACACAAATGCTTCACTTGTCCAAATAAGTTTAACCACATGTTTATTAGGATTAGGGATAGGTCAATTAATTATTGGACCTATGAGCGATGTTCAAGGGCGGAGAAAACCTCTTTTAACCTTTTTAATTTTATACTTACTTGCATCCATCACATGTGCTATTGCTCCGAACATTTATACATTTATAGCTTCACGCTTCATTCAAGGGTTCGCAGCTGCAGGAGGAATTGTCATCTCACGCGCTGTGGTTCGAGATGTTTATAGCGGAAAAGAACTAACAAAATTTTTCGCTTTATTAATGCTCGTTGGGAACCTTGGCCCCATTGTTGCCCCATTAGTGGGAGGGGGGATTTTAGCATTTACAAGCTGGTCAGGCGTTTTTCTGGTCCTGTCGATTGTTGGCTTATCATTATTTCTTTTAGTATTTTGGAGACTAGAGGAAACACTACCACAGGATAAACGGATTCCAAGTAATTTCAAACAAGTTCTAAGTAATTTCGGTACTCTAATTAAAGATCGACAATTTGCGGGTTATGCACTCACACAAGGATTTATGATAGCTGGTATCTTTGCCTATGTATCTGGTATTCCATTCGTCTATCAAAATATCTACGGAGTATCACCACAGGCGTTTAGCTTCTTATTTGGCGTTAATGGGCTTGCACTAATTATCGGTACACAATCAGTCGGCCGACTAAATGATTATATCCCTGAAAAAACGTTTCTAAAGATTGGATTGATTCTTTCAAATTCTGCGGGCATTGTCTTACTCATTTCCCTTTTATTTCATGCACCTTTGCTAGCCGTAGCAATACCTATTTTCTTTCTAGTAGCTTCTATAGGTATGATCTCAACAACTTCGTTTGCCTTAGCGATTGAAACACAAGGACATATCGCAGGAAGTGCATCTGCCTTATTAGGGCTATTACCATTCGTTTTAGGTTCCCTAACAGCTCCACTAGTTGGGATTGCAGGGGAAGATAATGCCATTCCAATGGGAATTGTTATATTCTCTGCTAGCTTTTTAGCGTTTTTGTCCTATTTTCTACTAGCACGAAAAACAGAAACGACTATACCCCAAACAAATTAGCAGATAAGCATTCTTTTCGCCTATTCCATCTTTGGAGTAGGTTTTTTTGTTTGATTAATACTTAAATACATGCTGACCAATGACGACCGTTGTTTCTCTTGAATCTAACCAACGACTTGTGGCAATTTTCGGATTATAAAAGAAAAGGGATCCTTTTGTAATATGTCTCATATTCGTTAACGCTGCTTCAACAGCTTTAACAGATTCTTGATCTGCAGCCTTATGAATTTGTCCGTTGGATACAGGTTGAAATTGTCCTTTTTGATAAATTACTTTTTCGATTGTATTTGGAAATTTTGGACTTTCTACACGGTTTAACACAACATCTGCAACAGCAACCTTCCCTTCAAAAGGCTCCGATTGCGCTTCAGCTCGTACAATTCTTGCTAATAAATCAAAATCTGAATCCGAAATATTTGTATTTGATTCGGTCTTTGTTTTCTCAACGGTAGTTGTTTTTACATTCTTTTTCTTCGCTATATGTATTTCTTGTCCCACATAAATAAGGTTTACATTCTTCACTTGAGGATTAGCGTTTGCTAATTCAGATAATGATAAGCCATTTTGTGCAGCAATTTCTGACATCGTATCTCCTTTTTGCACCGTATACGCAAAGGAAGGAACAGCCATAAACAGAGTAACAAGGAAGGTTAGTACAATCGTTAGTTTTTTTATCATCTTGACCTCCTGGTTTAATAATTGTTTTTTGAACTCTTGTCCTATTCCTATGAATGAAAAAAACAGTTTAGTGTTACAGTTACATTACACAGATGTTACAAGAGCAGGAGAACCTAGTATCTTTTTAGATTTTTAGTATATTGTTATATAATAAGCTTCATAATATTGACTAAGTAGATTGCTGTATAAAGCTGCACTTTTAGAAGAAATTATTTTTACATATCAATTTTTTGTTACAAAAAAACCTTAAAATCAAATGGGATAAATTAGCTATTAATAGAAGAGTTGTAATCAGTATGACCAGCTTACATAGGGAAATAAGATTGTTTGAACGACAAAATCCTGTTATATAGGTTGTCAAATCGTGATATGGACTCTGTCCGAACACGTTATGATTTTCCTATTAGTTGCAGGCTGTAAAGGAGAATAGAAAAAATTAATGATAAGGGATGAGGTCTAGTGGAGATAAAAAACTTAGAATTAATAAAAACGTTACGCCATGAATTACATCAACACCCTGAGCTTTCAAATGAAGAAGAATGGACAAAACAGCATGTTATGAATTTTCTTGCTTCACAAACTAAACTCACTCTTGTTGATAAAGGGAAATGGTTCTATGCCATATACCATGCTGGTGAAAATCGGAAAAACATTGCCTTCCGTGCAGATTTTGATGCTTTGCCGATCGACGAAACGATAAATCTTCCTTATGCTTCACAGTTTCCTGGTGTTTCTCACAAATGTGGACACGATGGTCATACAGCTTCTCTTTGTGGACTTGCGCTTGAAGTAGATCAAAAAGGTGCTAAGGAAAATGTTTACTTTCTTTTTCAACACGCAGAAGAGATAGGAGAAGGAGCTGCAGAATGTGTAACGATGCTTGATGAACATGGAATAGATGAGATTTACGCTTATCATAACATGAGTGATATGGAAGAAAATGCTGTATATATAATAGATGGAACAGCGCATTTCGCTTCTAAAGGTATGATTATTACGCTAGAGGGAGAGCCAGCTCATGCCAGTCAGCCTGAAAATGGAAAAAATCCAGCCTATGCTTTTGCACAAATCATTAACTCAATCGGTACTTTCAGCGCACCTGAAAACAATAAGGGAGACGTTGTATGTACAGTCATCCATGTCAATATTGGTGAAAAGGCGTTCGGGATTGCAGCAAGTAAGGGAGAACTTCTTCTAACATTACGTGCATTATATGAGAACGAGCTACAAATCCTACAACAAAATATTAAACAGCTCGCTGAACGTCTAGCTAAAGCATATGGACTTAAGCTTATGATTTCTTATAACGATATGTTTCCTGAGACAGTAAATCATAAAGAAAGCTCTGATAAAATCAGAACAGTTTGCATGAAGAAAAAAATTCCTTTAGTTGAAATGAAGAATGCGTTTAAAGCTTCTGAGGATTTTGGGCATTATGTAAAGAAAACAAAGGGGGCTATTTTTTATATAGGGAACGGGATTGAGTACCCTCAAATTCACACAAAAGAATATGACTTTAATGATCATATCCTTGAGACTTCTGTTGAAATGTTTAAAGGACTCCTCGAATAAGTTGGTTACTTCTATCATTTATCTAAATAGTAAGCATTTACCCTATACAGCTTGACCTTTCTTACATATAAAAATAGAAAGTATAGAAGGGAGAACAATATGGCGTGTATTATTGGAAAAGTGATTATTAAAGAAGTCAGTGGAGGGGTTATTAATTTTGGCGATGTTCATACCATCTCACCGAAAGAACTAAGTAAATCCATTTCAGGAGCAGGTGGTGGAGGGATTGGTGATGGTCAATTTATTACGAACGGAAGTAGTGTAACAAATGGAACAGAACCGACCGTTGTTGATCAAAATGTGATCGAGGTATGACCTTTAGCCTTTGTATACGAGACAAAAGATGAAAATGCTTGAGAACCATAGTGGAAGAGGCTGGGACATAAGTGTTTTTAGTTAATGAGAAAGCCGAACTATCGGGTGATAGTTCAATGGAAATCTCCGATATTGTTCGGTTTTTATTCTTTGTCACTACATGTATTGTTTATGCATTCGATTATTAATCGCTAGTGTAATGGAGCGAAAAGACACTTGACTCCAGCAGGAGGTAGAGGAAAGGGTGAGACCCCACAGGCGTATTCGTGAGGCTAAAGCTTCCTCCCTAGGAAAAAGCAGTTCATTTTCCCCCGCGGAAAGCAAGTGGATGCAACGGAATGGAACGGACTTGTTCTTCCGCCTCAAGCATGTAGGGAAAGATCCTCCATAATTTACATGTCCCGTTCTTAGTTTTACTATGCTATAGTTGTTGTACACCAGTTGTTACCCATTAAACATATTAAGACTGGTTTAAACATTACACATAGCAGCATACATTTTAAATACATACCGTGCTAGATGGGGAGCTGGCGGTGCCCTATAACCTGCAACCCGCCTTAGCAGGATCAAATTCCTTTTTAGCGGTATGGTTTATGTAAGGTTCGCCTTATGAGAGCAGTGTTGACCATCGGGGTCCGCGGGAACAGAATTCTATGAACGGGTCAGGCCTGGAAGGGAGCAGCCATAAATAGAACATTCTGTGTGCCGCAGGGTAGCCCTGATCGAGCTAGCTGCATAAGTAGCACTTATGTGACCATAACAATAAAAGGTGCACGGTTTTACATAGTTAGGTGCCTGTCACCTTCCATTCTTGTTACACAAAAAGTAAGCACCCTAATAAAAGCAGATAAAAGCAGGATTGAAGGTTGATTCAATTCTGTTTTTTATTTGCTTTTTTACCTATTTCCTACATAGAGCGTTAACAACTATAATTCCTTTATCATTCATTGCCTACATGGTTTCCCTTTAAATTCAAACTGTTTTAATTTTTTTTGTTGATTTTTACTCTTTGCTAATTAGCTAATTAGAGTAGAAGGTAGGAAGCTACTGCTGGAGAAGAATGGAAAAATGAGGCTGCTGGTCATTATGAGACTTGTTTTTGAAAAAGCCGTAAGCTTCATACGGAAAGCGAAACAGTAAAGGAAATCAATAAGTATATATAACATAGCTTTATTACTTGTATAGGGTACAGGGGTATGGTAACATAAAAATTAAGGAAAACACTAGCTTTATAAACGAATAATTTGTATCTCTGTAACTAAACATGAAATAATACAAAAAGACAACATCTTAAAAGGGGTAACAATGGAAAATCCGTTTATAAATGAACTTACAACTACTATTGAAACGTGCTGTTCATACTGCACGTTTCATTTTTAAAGGTTTTATACCTATAAGGGGTATGGAGGAGATTATATGAATCAAGTACTTAAAGAAACTATTCTTCCAATCAAAGGAATGACATGTGCCTCATGTGCAAATCAAATTGAAAAGGGATTAAAAAATGTAAATGGCGTACAGGAAGTAAATGTGAATTTTGCATTAGAGATAACAACGGTGACATATGACCCAAGTATCGCAAATGTACAGCAGGTTGAGGGAAAAATTAAAGAGTTAGGGTATGAGGTTTTAAGTGAAAAGGCTGAGCTTACTATTTTTGGTATGACCTGCGCAGCCTGTTCAACTCGTGTTGAAAAGGGATTAAATAAACTTGAAGGTGTAACCAAAGCCTCAGTAAACTTAACGTTAGAAACGGCAACAGTTGAGTACATCCCCTCACAAATAGGCTTGAAGGAGATGCTACAACGCGTTGAAAAACTAGGGTACAAAGCAACTCTTAAACAAGAAAAAGTAGGAGAGCTAGAATCCATTAAATCGAAAGATCTTGAGAAGCAGAAAGCTAAATTTATTTTATCTCTCATTCTTACGTTTCCACTACTATGGGCCATGGTCAGTCACTTTAGCTTTACTTCATTTATTTATTTACCCGAAATGTTTATGAACCCATGGGTACAGCTTGCACTTGCAACACCTGTTCAGTTTATAGTAGGAAGGCAATTTTATATAGGTGCATATAAAGCATTACGAAATAAAAGCGCTAATATGGATGTATTAGTTGCGTTAGGAACATCAGCAGCATATTTTTATAGCCTTTATTTAACGATTTTTTCTATGGATAGTAAAGAGCAAATGGTGGAGCTCTATTATGAAACAAGTGCTGTGTTAATTACCTTAATTATCTTAGGAAAACTATTTGAAAGTCGAGCAAAAGGTCGTTCCTCTGAAGCCATAAAAAAACTGATGGGATTACAGGCTAAAACAGCAACTGTTATACGTAACGGAGATGAACAGGAAATTCTTTTAGAAGATGTTATGGTTGGTGACCTTTTAGTTGTGAAGCCAGGTGAAAAGATACCTGTTGACGGAAAGATCTTAGAAGGTCGAACTGCACTAGATGAATCGATGTTAACAGGAGAAAGTGTCCCTGTTGATAAAACAGTGGGAGACAATGTCATTGGGGCAACTCTTAATAAAAATGGATTTATTAAGATTCAAGCTATAAAGGTCGGACGTGACACGGCTCTTTCACAAATTATAAAAGTAGTGGAAGAAGCTCAAGGATCTAAAGCACCCATTCAACGACTAGCGGACCAAATTTCTGGTATCTTTGTCCCAATCGTTGTAGGAATCGCATGTTTAACCTTTATCATATGGATATTACTTGTCACACCTGGAGACTTCGCGGAAGCTTTAGAGAAATTAATTGCTGTTCTCGTTATTGCTTGCCCTTGTGCATTAGGGCTAGCAACACCAACTTCCATTATGGCTGGCTCAGGTCGAGCTGCAGAGATTGGTGTGCTTTTCAGAGGTGGAGAACATCTTGAAGGAACGCATAAAGTTACTACCATACTATTAGATAAAACCGGCACGGTAACAAATGGAACGCCTGTATTAACAAATATCATAACCTTATCCCATGTTGACGAGAAACAATTTTTAAAAATCGTAGGATCAGCGGAAAAGCAATCGGAGCATCCACTTGCTCAAAGTATTGTTACAGGAATTAAAGAACGTGGTATTAAGATCGGTGAAGCCGAAGAATTCGAAGCTATTCCTGGTTATGGTATTGTCGCTAAGGTACATGGCCAAGAAATAGTAGCTGGCACGAGAAACTTAATGCACCAACGAAAGATTAGCATTGATCAGGCACTCCCTACAATGGAGCAGCTTGAAGATGAAGGAAAAACAGCGATGCTCATTAGCATTAATGGGGAAAATGTTGGTTTGATCGCTGTGGCAGATACAATCAAAGAAACCTCAAAATCTGCCATTCAACGTTTAAAGGATATGGGCCTAGAGGTAATAATGATCACTGGTGACAATGAACGAACGGCAAAAACAATCGCACTTGAAGCAGGGATTGATACTGTTATCTCAGAAATTCTGCCAGCAGGAAAAGCAGATGAGATCAAAAAACTACAGCAATCCGGTAAAGTGGTTGCTATGGTTGGTGACGGGATAAATGATGCACCTGCATTAGCAATGGCTGACATTGGAATGGCAATTGGCACAGGAACAGACGTTGCAATTGAAGCAGCAGATATTACCTTAATTCGAGGAGATCTAAACAGTATTGCTGATGCTATTATCATGAGCAAAAAAACAATGACAAACATAAAACAAAATCTATTTTGGGCTTTTGCCTACAACTCACTAGGCATCCCAATTGCAGCATTAGGATTTTTAGCACCTTGGTTAGCGGGAGCAGCCATGGCCTTTAGCTCCGTATCTGTTGTCTTAAATGCTCTACGTTTACAAAGAATCAAATGATAAGAAATGAATAAATATCCATTCAAGCTATAAGTTATTGAGGATAGAATAAGCTTCTTTGTAGAAAAACGTAAAATAATAGAAAAAAATTTCAAAAAATGTAAATAAAAGATACCCATCTTGCCTTCAAAGGAAGTATAATAATCTAGTAATTATATTTGGATAGTGGAGGCACAATGGGATGAAAAAATCAATTCTCACAGGAATTCTAGTTTTTGTTTTGAGTTTGACAGCTTTACCGGGCTTTAGTTTTGCCGTTGAACAGAATGATCCTAATCTTGACAAATTTTTAGCCTCGATTAATTGGGAAAAACAAGCCTATATTGATTATCTTTCTAGTAAGGAGTGGACTTTAGAAGATTTTGATTCTATCGACCAATTAGGTACACCACTTACAGAAGAAGCGGTTCAATCAGTCCTCGCTGAGTATAACTTATCACGTGAAGAATTAAATGAGCTTCTTATCGAAAATGGAGATATTGAAATAGGAGAAGATGTATTAGACGGAACATATCTTATATTTTCTGAAGAATTGATTGATAGTATTGATTTTTACATTGGGACGCCAATAAATGATACAAATTTACAAGAACTACTTGACTACTATGAGTTTGATACAGTTGATCAGCTAGAAGCCTTTTTAAACTCTTATGATGATTCAATCGAAAACTACGAGTTTATTGAAGACCTTGATTTAGCGCTTGACTTTTACATGAATGTTGGCGAGATAGATTTTGAAGAAATATATGACCTATTCGATCAAATTGGCCTTACAGAGCAGGAAATAGAAGCCATCTTTACTCACTTAGAAACTCTTGATTTCGAAGATCCAGCCTCTCTAGATAAATTATTAGAATTAAGTGAGCGAATGATTCAATTTGAAGAATTTGAAAGCGCAGAAGAGTTAACTGCTGAACAAATTGCTGAACTCTTGGATATTTTCGATGACCTACTAGATTTATTACATTTAGACACGAAATACTATCTTGTAAAAGATGGTGAAAAGAAGCCTATTACATTCGATACACTCTTAACGATGGATACGACAAATGGCTACGATCTTCTTATTGAATTATATTCAACAAGTGGTCAATTTCTAGCAGATATTTTATTCACAGCAGAAATGGTAGGCTCTGACATTATCCAAGAAACGGGTAGAGATATTATAGAGGCAAAGGAAATTGTAACGACGAAGCCAGTTGTAACAAAGGAGCACATCCAAACCGTTAAAGGTGGGAAACTCCCTAAAACAGCTTCCAACTACCCTTTGAATACTCTAATAGGTATTGGATTTGTAATGGGAGGATTCCTTCTATTCCGAAAATTCAAAGTAAGAGGCACTAACTAAATGGGATCTCGTCGAAAGAGAGGGAGCAAACGTCCTACACGTTTGCTTCTTCTTTCTTTATCAATTGTCTTTATCTTATTCGGTATATGGTTTAGCAGTACAAATGCTTATACATTTCTAAAAGGCTATCTCCTTTTCAAAGTGAAGCAAACAGAAGTTGAGGAATGGCAAGGAGTTCCCTTAGAAAAACCACCTGAACTGAAAGAAAAAGAACAAGGGAGTTTATACAACAAACGTCCAGAACTAGGTGAGAATATCGGTGAGCTTTTTATTCCAAAACTTAAGGCAAGCCTACCGATCTTTCACGGCACAAATGAAGAAGAACTAGCGAAGGGTGTTGGACATTACGCCGGAAGTGTTTTACCTGGTGAAAACGATAATTCCGTTCTATCAGGTCACCGCGACACTGTCTTTCGCAATCTAGGTGAAGTGGGCAAAGGTGACCTTCTAATTGTCAAAACAGAGGCTGGTGAATTTACGTACAAAGTAAAAAAGGTTCGAATTGTCGACAGTGATGATCGCACAGTCATTGTCCCTAAACCAAAAGCTACTTTAACTGTTTCTACATGTTACCCTTTTGATTTTATAGGCGCATCACCCGAACGATATATTCTCATTGCTGATTTAGTCTCTTCCTCAAATGAATGAAAGGAACACCCAAGGAAACAAAATTAGCACATACATGAGTACCCTAAGACTTTGCTATAGTAGATTACTAGTAATTTCCTATTGCTAATTTAAAATAAAATAATATCTTACTAAGGGGAGGGTTACGCTTCGCTAGAGCTAATTGGAAATCATTAACTCTATCATGCTTATGTGAAGCACATTGGATCTCTGCGAATCTTATGGTATGATGACGTACCCTCCCATGTCTCTTGGCATCTAGTGCGTACATTCCATCGTTCGGTCTATTCATGAGGCAGAGCAAAAATTAAAAGGTATCTAACATTCTGTAGCTCTGTGTTTCTTTACAATAAGCAATTATGAAATTGATTCTATACGATTATCTATTTAAAATACATAGTGGAGGTGGCGTCATCATGTGGATAATAGTTGGACTTTTGGCCATACTAGTAACATTTATAAATCTTTTTTTGTATATAACAGGAAAAGATTATAAACTTGCTATGGCACTTGGATTATCTCTTACTGCATTGACACTCTGTGCAGAATATAGCTTAGTATCAGATTGGGTAAAGGCCGAAGATTGGGCTGCTTTATTGGATGTTGTACCAACGATGGAAAAAGCATTATGGATATTAACAATCGTTTCTATCTTATTAAATATTGTACCTATTCTTCTAGATCTTAAAAATAAAAAATAATTCATTATTGACGTGATTTAGATAATAGTTACTTTAGGTTTTCATGTTTAAGCTTGCTTCATTAGTTCAGTATCTAATAGACCACGTTCTAGCTTTCTTCTAATAAAAGCAATCATGATACGCTTATTGTCGCAAGCTACTTCTATTATAATTCAAAGGCATTTTAAGTATCTTTTTTGGTGTTTACTTAGAGAAAATTAAACGTTCAGAATAGGCACAAAATAGAAAAAAACGACACGTTTACTTATTTTAGAGAAACAAAGCGATTACTTATTAGACCATTGTACACTGGACCGACTACCTTGTTTATTATATCACTGCTTAAGATTAGCATCATAAAAGCACCAGATTCTATAGGTAATTCATTCACTAAGAAGTAGTGTGACAAACGTATCTATGTACAGGCTCAGAAAGAATTCTATTCTGAGCACATTTTTTATAAGAGCAGAGCCTTCATGTACCATTTTGTTGCGAATGTTGATCAGTCTGAAACATTTTTTTTGAAAACACATTTAATTTATTTAAAAAGCGATTAAAGCCAAATCCTACAAAAAAAGCAATACTTATTTGACCATATGGAGCATTTTCAAATTCACTAAATTCAACTAAAAAGAACCCACTCTGAATGAGTGTAACAGCAATGACTGCAGTCCCCGTTGCGAAAATAGGATAGAAAATGTACATAATCCATTCTCGATACACATTTAACTTATTGTTCATGTAATGAGAACAAAACATATATAAGTGACGCAGAGAACCACCAATGGACCCCGCAAAAAAATAATACAGAAAAATCTCTACCTCTGAAATAAACGGGAACATTCCCTCAAAAGCCCCTACCCACAAAGCCCCAATCGCTAAAAAACTTCCAAAAAACAAAACCGACAAATACACCAAAATCAACGCCTTCAACCACCGTCTCATCCTATCACCTCTTGATCGGTAGATGTACTAGTATATGCAGAGGGGGAGAAATTGTGCAATAAATATGGAAAGCACTAGTTGCTAAAGTGAAGTCCGGCTACTTAAATAGATAACAGATTCATCTTAAAAGCTTAGCTAAATGATTCTAGTCATTAAAATACAGGTATAATAGATTTCAATTTTTGAAGCTATTTTTTCAGCTATCGATATTATAGGGAAGATTCCATTTATTAGAGACCTAGTAAGCGATTAAAGAAAGATGTCGTATTGGGTACGGATTTTTTCGTAGATCGTATCAATGCCATGTTAAATCAGCGACTAGCTGCTTAAGATTTAAAATTGAGCTTTTTTCAAGGAAATTGTCGCCTTATAAATAGGTTCTATGAACGAAAACGACTTAAGGTTGAATGAAGGGAAGTGCGTAGGAGTGGTACAGGTCAGGCCCCACAGGCGTTTACGCCGGGAGTCTTACTGCCCACCACGCTCCTAGTAGTTGGAGCCGAATTCAACCAACTGGTCACTTGATAAATAGCCACAAGTTTACGAAATTAGCAAAAATTTAAAAGGTATCTGATATTCTGTAGGTCTGTGTTTCTTTAAAATAACTGTAAATAAAAAAATTTTAGAAGGTAGTGTTAGTTAATTGAAAAAAATAGTAATTATTATAGTATCTCTTTTTATTCAGCTTATATATACAGTGCCAATTGAAAGCGCGGCAGCAGAAGATTTAATAGAGCGAAAGGTTCTACTAAATATAAATTGGCAAAAAAATGGTGAAGGTACAATTATTAATCTTGTCTACTTATCAGCCAAAAAAATAAATGATCAGGAAACAACAGCAGGTACAACAACATATCAAATATTTACGGAAGATTTAACATATACAGATAGTCTTAATGCAAAAGATATTAGACAATACCTTGAGAAATCAGGAAGTACTGGTTTTGTTTATAAGGAAGATAATGTATTTGGAAACTTCATAAGTATATACAAGGATGTAAGTGATAAAAAACGTTCTAATGAAGAGTTAAATCAGTTAAAAGAAATACTCATTGAAAATGTAGAAGAACTTTATTCTCAGGAAAAATGAGATTTTAACAGGAAAGGTAAAATTACCGAATGGAGAATTTTATATAGAACAAGGTAAACAAGATCCTAGAGGACTAATCCTTCTCACACTTATAATAATCGTATTCATTCTACCTATTTTTTCAGGTTTGTATAGAAAAATAACGAAAAAGAAAACTTAAAAACCTCCTGTCACTTTACGGGACACATTTCATATTCATAAGAAATAAACTATAATTCCTGTATTTTCAAACAACTGCTTGATCTCAAATTTTCAATAAAGTCTCTTGAGTGAATTAAGGCTCTTTAAAAAATGCAGAAGATTTGAAACTATTTCACTCGATAATACGTATGTAAACTAGAAACGAAATGGGGGGATTGAGATGAAAAAGATAATGGTTTTTTTTTTTGCCATATTTCTGTTAGCAGGTTGTTCTTTAGTTGAAGAGGTTAGCAATGGTGTTAATTACGTGGCAGAAGCAACTGAATTTGTAGAAGAAGTGAGCATATTCACGCAAGAAATTCCGACACTAACAGAACAGGCAGTCACAGATGAGCAAGCACGTATGGAGTTAGAAACTAAATTAGTGGAAATGAAAGAAGACATGGAAGAATTTAATTCCCTTCAAGCACCAGACATGGCAGCGGATGTTCATCAACAAATTGTTGAATACAATAATGCGGCATTAAAGAATATTGATTCGTATTTGGAAATGGTTGAGAATGGAACCCTTGATATAACGGCAATAGAAGAAAATGAACTTATACAATCCTTACAAGAAATCAGCAAAACATTGGATTTATTGAGAGAATTTGGGCAGTAAAATGAGAAGGAAGGATTGCGATTGATAGAATTAAAAATCTATTTCCCACAAAAAAACAGGTGATCTTCTTTTTTGTGGGAAATAGTAGACTATGATCCTTTTATACTCCGAAGGTATTTCCACCATTCACTGAAATTGATTGACCTGTAATATATCTTGCTTCTTCTGAAGCAATAAAGGCAACGGTATGACCAATATCTTCAGGCTCACCCATTTTACGAAGAGGTACCTGATTGCGATATCCATCAATAACCTCCTGATCAAGATGATTATGTCGTTCTACAGGTATAAAACCTGGATTCACAAGATTAACCGTTATCCCATGAGGACCAAGCTCATTAGCATACGAACGGGTTAGTCCGAGCTGAGCAGATTTAGCTGAAACATAATTTGCAAAGTTAGGATTTCCTATTTGAATAACTTCACTTCCAATCAAGATAATTCGACCGCTTCCTTTTTCCTTCATACTTGGAAGTACCTCTTTCGTGATGAGAAGTGGTGCTTTGACAAAGAAATGAAGCTGATCTAAATAATCCTCCCATGTACTTTCTTCAATTGATAGCTCCGGTTGTGGCCCAGTCGCATTATTGACAACAATGTCAACAGACCCTCCACATGTTTCTTGTATTTCTTCTATCATTTTTTTCACGTCAATTTCACTTGTAATATCTGCTTTCACCATCATTGCTTTTCCACCATTTGAACGAATCATCTCTATAGTTTCTACCGCCGCTTGTTGATTATTCGCATAATTCACACACACAGTAGCACCAGCATTTGCTAAGCTTAAGCTAATTTTCTTCCCGAGACCACGAGAGCCTCCTGTGACAAGTGCTATTTTTCCATTTAATGAATTCATACTATTCCTCCTTCTACTATCATCTTTATTGTAAACGAATACAATAAGAAATCAACGCATTTTCATCTTAATAGAAGATAGAACCTATGAAATGAAAACAAATTGACCATACTATATGTAAAACAAACGGTAGGAGAGTGTAAAAGTGACTGCTAGAAATGAGATATCCGTATTTGCATTAGGTGGGTTACATGAAATCGGAAAGAACATGTATGCAATTGAAGATGCCAATTCCATCATTGTGATTGATTGCGGAAATAAATTTCCAGATGAAAGCTTGTTAGGTATTGACCTTATTATACCAGACATAAACTATCTCGAAGAAAAGAAGGAAAAAGTCAAAGCGCTCATTATTACACATGGACATGAGGATCACATAGGAGGGATCCCTTTCTTCTTAAAAAAAGTAAACGTGCCAGTCTATGCAACACGCTTTACGCTTGGCTTAATAGAATTAAAATTAACTGAACATAAATTGTTACGTGAAACACAGTTAATCGAAATAGATTCTAAATCAGAGCTAAATTTTGATGAAATGACCGTTGAATTTTTTAAAGTCAACCACAGTATACCTGACTGTATTGGCGTTGTATTCCACACATCACAAGGAGTCATTGTACATAGTGGAGACTTTAAATTCGATCTCACACCAATGAACAATGATCATTCGGATCTTCATAAGATGGCCAAGATTGGGGAAGAAGGAGTCCTACTGCTTTTATCCGAAAGTACTAATGCAGAACGATCGGGTGCATCACCTTCTGAGGAAATGGTGGGGCATAATATAGAGGCAGCATTCAAACACGCTACAGGAAAAATCTTCATCTCAACCTTTGCATCAAATATTTATCGTGTACAACAGGTAGTTGACGCTGCAAAGCTGACAAATCGGAAACTAGTTTTACTCGGAAGGAGCATGGTGAATGTTGTAGATGTTGCGATAGAAAGAGGATATTTGAATGTCCCAGAAAATATGTTAATAGATCAACATGTAATGGATGAGTTACCACCTGAGAGAATTTGTGTTTTATGTACTGGAAGCCAAGGTGAACCAATGGCAGCTCTCGCAAGACTCTCAACTGGTAATTTCCGTGGAGTCACGGTTCTACCTGAAGACACAATTATTCTAGCCGCAGGTCCTATTCCAGGGAATGAGAAAAATGTCACTCAGATTATTGATCAGTTTTACGAATTAGGAGCAAAGGTCATTTATGGTTCCGGAAAAGGAATGCATGTGTCCGGCCACGGCTATCAAGAAGATCTTAAACTCATGCTCACCCTAATGAAACCAAAATATTTTATACCGATACACGGAGAATACCGTATGCTCCATCATCATCGTTTGCTAGCAGAATCCGTTGGAGTGGAAAAAGGACATACATTTCTGTTGAAAAACGGTGACGTTGTCGACCTTGAGAATGCAATAGCAAATCAAACAAGAAGTATTCCAGTTGATAGTACGTATATTGATGGGATTGGATTTGAAGATGTAGGCGATCTCATTATGAGAGACCGAAAACAATTATCTGAAGATGGTATGCTTGTTGTAGTAATTACCATTAGTAAAAGAGAGCGGAAATTAATTTCACCTCCAGATACTATTTCCCGTGGCTTTGTTGATCAACGTGAAGCCAATGAATTAATACGCAAAATAAATCAGCTTGTAAAGAAAACCATTAGTGATCTTGATACGACTGACAAATTTTCTTGGAACACAATGAAACAAAAACTAAGAAAAACAGTGGGACAGCAAGTATTTGCAGAAACACGTAAAAAACCAATGATTTTACCGATTGTCATTGAAGTATAAATTGTCGTTAATGAATTACTATAGAAGTCCTCTTACTAGAACATGACCACTAATTACTGGTCTGAAACTAGAACGGAAATTTTTTTACAACCTTTATTAATACAGATTGCAACTGAATTATTGGAATTACTAGAAAAGGGCATATATTATATGCTCTTTTTCTTTCATTTAACCTCTTTAAGACGTAGTTGTCGATTTCCCTTACAGGCATTTACTTTCTTTGGGATGATTAGTAAAAAATGAGAAATACCCGCTAAAAAAAATTCTTTCTAGAGTAGGACGAGATTCTCCTGTCTTCCACTTCAATTAACAATGATTAAAGAACAACAGTACAATAACTAATTAAGGCCATTTACTTACCTTGAACTTTATCTCAAATGATAAAGCTGAATTTTAGATCAATTTAAAATTTACCAAACATTTAAGAATACCATATTTATGTGTTAGGATAACGTAGATGTTATATTTACTAACATAGAAAGGATGATTGGGTTTGGAATTAATTAATTTTTTACTCGGTAAAGCTAACATGTATATGTGGTCTTACATATTAATTGTCTTATTAATTGGAGTTGGCCTTTATTTTACTTTTTTCACAAAATTTGTTCAGTTTAAAATGATCGGGGAAATGTTCCGTTTATTAGGTGAGGGGACAAAATCAAACAAGAAAGGGATTTCCTCCTTTCAGGCATTTTGCATTAGTACCGCTTCCCGTGTAGGAACTGGTAACTTAGCTGGGGTAGCTATTGCTATTACAGTAGGAGGGCCTGGTGCAGTATTTTGGATGTGGTTAATTGCATTAATTGGCTCTGCATCAGCATTTATTGAGAGTACTTTAGCTCAGATCTATAAAGTGAAAGATGGGGACACATTTAGAGGTGGGCCAGCTTATTACATGTCAAAGGCTCTAAACGCTCGTTGGATGGGGGTTGCTTTTGCGGTTATTATTACTTTAACATTTGGTTTAGCTTTTAATTCTGTTCAAGCTAATACGATTACGAGTGCGTTCCATGCTTCTTTTGGTGTGAATAAAATCGTCATGGCTATTATTCTTTCAGTTGTAACAGGTATTATTATATTTGGCGGTATTAAAAGAGTAGCTAAGGTATCTGAAATCGTCGTACCTATTATGGCTGGAGCATATATATTAATTGCTTTATTTATTATGATAACGAATATCACGGAATTACCAGGTGTCATTGCACTCATAGTTAAGAGTGCTTTTGGATATAGCGAGGTTGCAGGTGGTACGTTAGGTGCTGCGATGATGAATGGAATTAAGCGTGGGTTATTTTCAAATGAAGCCGGTATGGGTAGTGCTCCTAATGCCGCTGCTGCTGCAGATGTTAGTCATCCTGTAAAGCAGGGCCTTATCCAATCTCTAGGTGTTTTTGTAGATACTCTTGTTATTTGTAGTTCAACTGCCTTTATCATTTTATTATCAGGCTTATATACATCGAAAGAGCAAGATGGAATTGTACTTACTCAAACAGCTCTAGAGACATCTTTAGGATCATGGGCTGGAATCTTCCTATCTGTAATCGTCTTATTATTTGCCTTCAGTTCAATCGTTGGTAATTACTATTATGGGGAGTCAAATATTGAGTTTATTCAATCTAACAAAATATGGTTAAATGTATATCGCGTAGCAGTAGTGGTTATGGTTGCATTCGGATCATTAGCTTCCCTTAAATTTGTATGGAACCTAGCAGACCTACTAATGGGAATTATGGCGATCTTCAATCTAATTGCTATCGCGCTAATAGGGAAAATCGCCGTCGCTGCGCTTGACGACTATATAAAACAAAGAAAACAAGGTAAAAACCCAGTATTCCAAAAATCAAGCATCAAAGACCTTAAGAACGTAGATCTCTGGGATTAAAACGGGTACCTGTCACCACCCGATATTTATCACAAAATGTCGGGTGGAACACTAGGTTTCTTCGATTTCCTTTAGTCAAGTTCTTAAACTTCCCAACTAATGTAGAAGTAATTCGATAGATCCGTAATCCATTTTAAAAATGAGAAATGTTCAATCATTTGAACAACATCATTGATGTAAACCCCTTTACATATGAAAGAGAAGAGATTACATTTTGTCATTTTTGTTAAAAGACCTACGTTTAATAAAGTAAAAACTGTATATTTTCATATCTCTAACCTAAGATATAGGAAATTATCTTCCTTTTTTTGTAGCTTTATATAGCATATAGGCAAGCTTAGCTATCAGTTTTGGCTCTTACCGCGCTTATGCATACTCCATCCGTTATACGACAAACATTTCTCCAAAGCTTTAATATACTTTCTCAATCCTAATTGTTATAATTTCACTATAATATCTATCCATTAAAATAAAGAGGGGCGAACACATGCTCAGGAAAAAGAAATTTGAACAAAGTACGATTAGTGGTGTTCAAATGGGAAATGGATCTATTCAATTCCAAGGTGTACATTTAAATGTCTATAGCTTTTTTACAGATGGGGTATTAATTGATACAGGGGCAAGATCACTTGAAAAGAGCTTCATCTCATTTTTTCAACAACTAAAAATTAATAAAGTCATGATTACACACTTTCATGAAGATCATACAGGCTGCGCTGCTTACCTCCAAGAAGAAATGAGGGTACCACTCTATATGGATAGTAAGATGCTGAATATTTGTACGAAAAATCCAAATTACCCTTTGTATCGTCAGCTTTTCTGGGGGAGACGTAAACCTTTCACGGCACAACCAACTAGTGAATCCTTTAAATCATCCAATTCCACTTGGCATGTTATCCAAACTCCAGGACACTCAATTGATCACCTAGCTTACCTTAACAAAGATACAGGCCAGCTATTTTCTGGTGATTTGTATTGCTTAGAAAAAACGAAAGTGATCCTAAAAGAAGAAAGTGTGCCACAAATCATTGACTCCTTACAAAAAGTGTTATCCTATGACTTTAAAGAAGTATTTTGTAATCATGCAGGCTATCTCAAAGAAGGAAGAACGAGTCTAAGAAATAAACTGAACTATTTACTCGAAATTCAGGGTTACATTCTAAAATACTATAAAGAAGGCAAAAGTCCAGAGGAAATAAAGAAAACCTTGTTTCCAAAAAACTATCCGATTATGTTTTTTTCATCTGGAGAATTTGATTCTAAACATATTATACAGTCGGTCATCGACGGAGAATATTCAAATGCTCATGTATAATAAACGAATATAATGAGTGAGTATTCATTCATAACTATAGGACTCATAAGGTAGCATACCTCTATGAGTCCTACTTCAAATTCGTCATTCCATCATCTAACAGCTAAATCAACAACAGAATGAAGTGAATTTCAATCTGATTAGCTAAACCATTCTTGTACGTTTAAGTTTATTCTTTTTTATTTTTATCATGTACTTCAAGCAATATTCATGCTAATTCGGTCATAGCATAGAGAAATCTCATTCAGTCAGCATTATAGTGGAAAGAATGAAAATAACCCACCCATATTCTAACAAGAATACATACATTCATTCCGTGAAAAATAATGAACAGAAAGGGTTCATTACTTTCTTAACCAATCATAAGGGGGATTTTCATGTATAACTTTATTCTATCATTGTTAAACACGAATGCTGGAAAACAAGCGTTAGCGAAAGTCCTCGGCAAAAAGCAACAGAAGAACCAATCATTTTTCTGGGGTTCTGTTCTAGGATTGGGAATTGGGATTGCTAGCGTTACAATGGGACGTAGTAAGAAAATCAGCAAATCAGAGTCAAATAAGCAGCAACAGAGAAATCTCTTTAATATAGAGGAAATGCTAAAAAAACCAGACTTAGCTATGGGGTTAGCCGAGTTTTCAAATGAAATTTCACCAAAGAATACAAATAAGCCAACAAATTAACCTTTAGGTTGGGTCAAAACTCAATCATTTTTTAAAAGACGAACGATTTTCGTTTGACACGTAGATCCTTATAAATATGTTGTGGTGGAAGAACAAGTACGTTCCATTCCGCTACATCCACTTGCTTTCCGCGGGGAAAAATGAACAGCTTTTTCCTAGGGAGGAAGCTTTAGCCTCCTTGGCACGCCTGTGGGGTCTCTCATCCTTTCCTTTACCTCGCGCTGGAGTCAAGTGTCTTTTCGCTCCAGTACACTAGCGATTAACCAATCGCATGCATAAACAATATATGTAGTGACAAAGAATAAAACCCGAACGATAGGGGAGATTTCCATTGAAATATCACCTGATCGTTCGGGTTTCTCATTAACTAAAAACACTTATATTCCAGCCTCTTCTAATTCCTATAGATAGAACAATCATTACGTCTCAAATTTTTTCAAACGTTCTACAAGCAATTTTCTAGTCCTTTTGCTATAGTGAAAGAAAGCTAGTAAGAGGTGATATAATGAATAATAAGGAAATCCTAGCTAAAATAAAACAACATACTCCGAGCTTTTTAGGTCATGAACAATTTTCTAAGTATTCGGTTTTAGTGCCTTTACTACATGTAAATGGTTCAGTACATATTCTTTTTGAAATAAGGGCGGATAATTTAAGAAGACAGCCTGGAGAAATATGTTTTCCAGGAGGTAAAATAGACGCAGAAGACAAATCTGAAAAATTTGCAGCAATTAGAGAAACGTCAGAAGAATTAGGAATTGCTTCCACAATGATTGAAGATGTTTATCCTTTAGATTTTCTCCTTTCTCCATTCGGCATGATTGTCTATCCTTATGTTGGCTTTTTGACTGACTTGGAAAGCGTACAGCCTAATCAATCAGAGGTAAAAGAGATTTTCACTGTTCCTCTTTCATACTTCCATAAAAATGAACCTAAAATTTATAAAGTTCACTCCAAATTAGAACCTGAGCCATCGTTTCCTTTTGAATTAATACCGGGTGGAAAGAATTATAATTGGAGAACGAGACAAATTGATGAGTACTTTTATCTTTACGAGGATAAAGTTATATGGGGATTAACCGCTAGAATATTAAGTCATTTTATAGACGTTATGAAGCACAGGTAAAGGTTATACATTTCCCTAATCAAATTATTTTCATTACATGTAATGCGTCACCCAGTATCTACATACATGAATATAGAAATAGATAATAGACTAAGTAATAATGCATTTTTAGCCCAAGAGGAGAAATGAAATGAACGAAATTCTAGCTAACCATTACAACAATGCAATAGAACGTACAAAATCCTCTGTCTTAGCAGACATGTTTAAATATTTTGAAAAGCAGGAAGAATTACCAACCTATGAACAATATATTCGTGAACGTGGTGTATTTATCAACCAGCTCTGGTTAAATTCCTGGCTGAATACAGTTGGAAGTCATGCTTCTAACAACGAAAAACGAGATTATTTAACCCAACTTGGCTTTGAGTTAGAAGGGCTTAGTAAGAAAACGGTTAATCAAATGTTTCGCAATGAAATCAGAGATGTGGAGCCCTTTCACGTAATCGAATGGCTTAATTCTCTTTATATTGGACAAGAACAAATTTGGAAGCAGAAATATGAAGAAGCAAGGCAAGGCTATAAAGAACGCGTGCGCTTATTAGAAGAACGAGAGAAACGAAAGAAGTTCATTCTTAAGCTTGAATATTATATAGATCAGCTTTTTGGCGATCATTATGAAGAGCTTTATCTTTATGTTCGTTATTTGATTGGTTCACAGCTTGCGATTGACATCGAGCAAAAAGGAATCATTTTAGACAAAGATTATTGCTCCTTTCAGGAATTTATTGAGGTTGAAGGAGAAGCTGTATACAACCGACATCAATATGAAGATGTAACAGAAAAGTATGAGGGCTACATTTCAAATTATTTACTAGATTTTGGACCAAATTGGCTTATGGAGCACCTTTCACCACATATCTTTGATGATTATTACCAAGCTTTTCAAGAAACTTTACCAATTTCGTTAATAAAGGAAATTGCGTATGATCCGTTTTTAGGGTTATGTGGAGAATTTTTTGAAGATTTATTAGAAGAATACGTAACCGACTTAACGAAATTAATTGATATACCATTTGATTTAGAGGTTCATCAGGAGATTTTCGAAAAAGATTTAGCTTTACGTGAACGTCGAGCAACGGAAGAACTTGAGGCGTTAAAGAGACGTAAAGAAGAAGAAGCAAGAATGATTGAAGATATTTTTGGTAGAGAATATAGTCCTTCAAAGGCGCGAAGCATTCAATATATTCTTCACGTGGGCGAAACAAATACAGGAAAAACGTTTCAGGCCATTGAAAAAATGAAGCAAGCTAACAGTGGTATTTATTTAGCTCCATTGCGTTTACTCGCTTTAGAAATATATGAACGACTAAATGAAGAGGGAATTGCTTGTTCCTTAAAAACAGGAGAAGAGGAAAAAATAGTAGAAGGTGCCCAGCACATTTCATGCACAGTCGAAATGTTTCGTGAAAAGGATTCTTATGAAGTAGTCGTTATAGATGAATCTCAAATGATTGCTGACAAAGACCGAGGATTTTCGTGGTATAAAGCAATGACCAAGGCTAACGCAAAAGAGGTTCATATTATTTGTAGCTTTAATGCACAGCCGATGATCTTGGAGTTATTAGGAGACACTAATATTGAAATTCATGAATATTATCGAGATATTCCATTAGAGGTTGAACCAAATTTTTTCCGTTTAAACCAAACGAAAAAAGGAGACGCGCTTGTTTGTTTTTCTCGAAAGCGTGTTCTAGAAACAGCATCTGAACTTCAAAGAACGGGTCGTCAAGTAAGCATGATTTATGGTAGTATGCCGCCAGAAACTAGAAAGAAACAAATGCAGCGGTTTATCAATGGAGAAACGACAGTTATCGTTGCAACAGATGCCATTGGGATGGGATTAAATTTACCTATCCGAAGAATTGTTTTCTTAGAAAATGACAAATTTGATGGAACAAGAAGACGGTATTTACGTTCTCAGGAAGTAAAGCAAATTGCTGGACGTGCAGGTAGACGTGGAATTTACAATATTGGAAAAGTGGCATTCACTCATAATGTCAAAACAATGACTCGCCTTTTGGAACAAGAGGATGAACCACTTCACGGGTTTGCTATTGCTCCGACACCGTCAATATTAGAAAGGTTCCAAAAATACTCCAGAAAACTAGGGTTATTCTTTTACTTATGGGATTTGTTCAAAAGCCCACATGGCACTAAGAAAGCTTCTTTAGCAGAAGAAAAGCTCCTGTATGAAATGGTTGAGGATACGATGATTGAAGCAAAACTTTCAGTCCCAGACCTATATGGATTTTTACATCTTCCATTTTCTTCGAACGAACCAACCCTTCGTAATCAATGGAAGAAGAAGCTAGAAGCGATTATTGATGGCAATGAGCTTCCAGATCCAGTGATAAAAGAAGGAACATTAGAAGAACTTGAATTATCCTATAAATCAATTGGTCTCCACTTATTATTTTTATACAAGCTTGGAAGGAACACAGAAGCGCATTACTGGGAAAGAATACGAGAAAACCTAAGTGACAGCATACATGAAAAATTAAAATCTGGAGTCCAAATTGCGAAGAAGACCTGCAAGAACTGTGGTAAAAGTCTACATCCAAGCTTTAAATTTACTGTTTGCAATGATTGTTACTTTGAACGACAGGATCGAAGAAAAGTACAACCACGCTAATTTATAATCATCCTTACCTACAAAAGCCTCATGAAAAGCTATTATTTAGCTTCATGGGCTTTTTTTTGAATATGAGAGTCAACATTGCTTACGAGCATCAAGATAGTATCAGCTCACACTTTTTTTGATAGTTCTCAATTTCTCCATAGGGAGAGATAAAAGGAACGAGAAAAAAAGATCATCATGCAATGAAAAAAGATTCGTTGAAGTTTACTTTTAAGCTTTAATTTAACGAAACCATAATGATATATAATCGCATCTGTTACGAAAGAAGCGCATAGCATCGCTGCTTTAGGGTAGAACCCTTGTTTAGCTGATGTAATCGTAAGTAGTGCAGCTTGAAACATACTATAAATCGGAGCTAGAAGAAAATGTTTTTTATAAGTATGAAAAAATCCATACTTAAATTTAACCTTTTTATTAACAGCTTTTATGTAAAGGCAAGTAACGTGTACGACAAGGATAGCTAAATAATGAATGCATTTCTTCACAAGGTCATTGTCTTTTTCTAACGCTTTCTTTAATCCATCACTAATGAAGAATGCTATTGGTAAGAAAAATATAGTGTATATCGGCTTCCACCAATTAACTGTATACACTTTTAAATGGATAAAAAAGTGCTCAATCATTGAAAAGTAGGTGATAAAGAATGCTTTCCAGTACCAATTTTTCTTGAATACTGATAAAAAGGTAGCGGTAATTGGCACGTAAATTGCTTGAGATAAAATAGCACCAAGCATGTTATCAAATGGTGGCTTCTTAAGTAACTTAGGACGATATCTGTACCCCCGCAGCAAATTTAGTACAACATATTCAAAAAGATAGGCTAAACCAATATTCGCTATAAGAAGCATTTTTTTATGTTTCATTTTACTTTTCGTTAGAAGAAGGTACAGCATGATAGAGTGGATACATAACAACAAAAGGAACGGCGTGGAGTGACTATTTATTTTTCTTTTTATAAACAAGTAGTATCCTCCTAACTTGTTGTAGAACTGAACTGATTACAAAATTTTAATAGAACCTATACTCCTTCAGTTTTATGTTATTTTCACCTAATCTTTTTTAAAATATCCAGATAATACAACGAATTATCTATTTTTGATTCCATAATGATCAAGAGTTTTAGAGACTAAAAAAAGGAGAATTTCAACGCTTTAAAGCTATTTTTTATCCATCGATAGTGATCCCATACCCTCTGTAATGATAGAACATTATGTTTTACAATAGCAGTTCAGCACAAACTTGCTGCTGTGATTTCTCCTTGGCTGCAAGAATAATTGAACAGATTCCATTTATAAAAGGACCTATTGAAACGATTAAAGAATGATATCCTATTCCTTCTTGATCGTGGTTTTTTGGTGAATCATGTCAATGTCATGGTAAATCAGCAACAAGCTGCTTAAGATTTAAAACTCAAGTTCTTTTTAAGAGATTGACTTTTAAATAAGCTCTTTGAAGGAATACTACACAACACAGAGAGTCACTTAAAATGACTGTCCAAATTCCAATCGTTCAAGGAATAATAACTCCCATCTAGGAAAAACTGAAAAAAAAGATAACGGAGTGGACTATGGATAATTATACAAATAAGAACAGCGCAAGACGTTATCGAGCTCATGTTAGTATTTTTGGTACAACTCAAATTCATCTACGGAATCCCTATATAGTCGCTTGGTGGAGCGCAGCTTTTCCTGGATTTGGTCATTTACTTCTAGCTAAATACATAAGAGGTTTTGTTTTATTTATATGGGAAGTGTTAGTGAATATAAAAGCGAAGGTTAATTTAGCAATGATGTATTCCTTCCAGGGAGAGATCAATATGGCTAAAGATATATTAGATACCCGATGGCTTCTAATATATATCCCTGTTTATATTTTTGGTATTTGGGATAGCTACAGGACAACCATTGATCTTAATAAAGTATATATTTTAGCAGAACGCGAAGAGCACCCCTTTTGCTCCTTTAGTATAGGAGCACTCGAAATTAATTATTTAGATCGAAGGGAACCAACAATGGCTTTAATCTGGTCGCTTTTCGTCCCAGGACTAGGCCAGCTTTATATTCACCGGATTATTACAGCCTTTTATGTTGTAATTTGGACTGTAATCTTTTTTTATTTTTCACGAGGATTAGAAGCGGTTTCCTTACTTTTTTTAGGGGAAATTAGACAAGCAACTGCCATTATAAAACCTGAATGGTTTCTTTTTTTTCCATCTATCTATGGATTTGCAGCATATGATGCATATGTAAGTTCAGTAGAAAACAACAAATTATATGATAAAGAACAACGATCTTTTCTTAAAAAAAACTACCAATCCCCTTCATTTAAAATACTAAAAAAACAAAAGGTGAACTGAAATATGCAGCTATTTTCTACCTTTGAAAATACAACATTTTTAGAAATGGCCATTGCCACTTTAGAAAAGAATGAAATCTCCAAAGAACATATTTTTGCTGTTCCTCTTGATAATCGTATGGAAGATCGCAAACTCTTTGATACGATACATCGTTCGGACGGTACAACTTTAATTGACATTGGAATGGCGCTTTCCACCGCCTTTGCTGTAATAGGTGCAAGTATAGGTTTTAATCTAGAATGGGGACCCATATATTGGGGGTTAATTGGTGCAGCATCGGGATTTCTCGTAGGCTTTTCTATTCGTCTCGTAACAGAAGTACTTGTAAAAAAGAAGCGACGATTATTAAAAGGTCAACACTCCGAAGTGATCCTAATCGTAGAATGTCCCGATCATCAAGCTGACCTGGTAGAAAATATCCTGTTCCGCCACTTTGCACTTGGCGTAGCAAAAATTAAATAAGCTTTGGTGCCTGGCCCCCAGCGCGTTAACTTGTTAAAGTGAATGTATACGGTTGATTCTATTATGAAGTGAAGAAAGTAGTTCGTTTTACTAATTTTTTCACTAATTTCACCAATTACATTTCACAACAAGGGTATAGTAAAGATATAGGGAGAACCTTCCTAAATTGAAACAAAAGGAGAGATGATCATGAATATGGTCTATGAACGAATCCTAGTTGCAATAGATGGTTCTGATGAATCGGAATGGGCTTTTAAAAAAGCCGTGAATATTGCCAAACGAAACTCTGCAAAGCTTTTAATTTGCAATGTCATTGATGCTCGTGAACTTTCTGGTGTAACTTATGGTCTATACGCGGATACAAGGCTCTCAAAGGAAGCAGAAACTTATGCTCATAACCTTCTAGAAAAACGGAAACAAACAGCAGTGGAAATGGGAGTTGAGCAAGTCGAAACCCTCATTAAATTCGGTTCTCCTAAGACGAAAATTTCAAAAGAAATTGCACCTGAATATGATGTAGACTTAATTGTTTGCGGAGCAACCGGAATGAACACTGTAGAACGTTTAATGATAGGAAGTGTATCTGAAAATATATTGCGCTATGCTACATGTGATGTCTTAGTCGTTCGAACACCGAAAGAAGAGGATGTATAAACAAGAGAAAAGCTAAGCATTATTAATAAAAGCTTGACCACATCCTTAGGACAAAAACGAAAATACGCCTGCGGGAAAACTGATGCATCATTTGAATACACGGTTACTTTAATAATACGTTTTGTCTGAAGTACAAGTACGTTCCATTACACTATCTCTTACCAATAGTATTCACTGCCAAAAAACTCTATGATCAACATAAGACCCGACCGATTAGGCAAGATATTCATGAAAATAGCACCTATTCGGTCGGGTTTAACATTGACTATACTTATATACTAGCTTCATTTTTTTGTATTGAGAGTCAAAGCCCACGTATATTTTTATCAAAAACATACCTTTTTACCTACATTCAATAGTTCATATCCAATCCCCTAGCAAACTACTTTCTTCCTAGCTACCTCCCTTGTAAAAAAAGGAATTTCTCTATCTGCTGTAGAATAAATAATTTTAGGGAAAAAAATAAAAGGGGAAAATATATGAAGAAATTTACGCATACGATTACCACACAAGAAGAATTCTTAGCCTTTAGAGAAGAAATTGGTCAACCAAGTGAAAGAGCAAGGAATAAGGTTATTCATCATATTGATGAACACTGCCGTACGTTTATCTCAAAATCACCATTTTTAACAGTAGCTACAGCAAATTCAAACGGAGAATGTGATGTATCTCCAAGAGGAGATGCTCCTGGCTTTGTTAAAGTAATTGATGATCATCATCTTTTCATACCAGAACGACCTGGTAATAAGCGAATGGATTCGATTCATAACATCATTAGCAATCCCCATATTGGTCTCATTTTCTTTATACCTTCATTAGGGGAAACGTTAAGAATGAACGGCAAAGCACTCATTTGTCGTGACGCAGAACTTCTTTCCAACTCAAAAGCCAATGAAAAAACACCACTTTTCGGAATAGTAGTTGAAGTAAACGAATGTTATATCCATTGCGCAAAAGCATTTATACGTTCAGGACTTTGGAATCCAGAATCATGGCTACAAAATGAAGAACACCCAAAGATCTCAAAAATACTAGCTGACCATGCAAACATACAAAATACAACAACAGAACAAATTGAAAAGGATTTAAGAATAAGTTATGTAGAAAGGCTTTATTAAAAGGACCAAGGATACATGTTAGGATGAAGTGATTATATAAAAACTGAAAATCGATGCAAAACTATACCCGACACTCTTTTTGTGGGAATGATTAAAGAATCCTTCAAAAAGGATACTGAATCGAAATGAAGGACTGTTGTGAAAAAATGAGAGAAGTAATGAGAAACACCTTTTTGTTCTTTGTTGGACTCTTTTTATTTTTAATCTTATACAAAATAGTAGGGAGACTAGAGACAGAATTCCTTACAATTTTAGGACTTATTCTATCGCTTTTCTTAGCTATTACGATTTCATTCCTTTTTGAAAAGCTACTATCAAAAATACCTTACAAGACTTTTATTCAAGCCACTATAAGCTTTAGTATTGTGATCTTTTTAATTTATCAACTGTTTGCCCCCTACTTTTATTCAGATAACCAATTAGGTGAGATAGGTAAGGAAAAAATCGAGTTACTATATCAAGCTTTAGACAAAGAAAAGACTGACGAAGAAAGAAAAGAAATGATTAAAAAGATCATGGTCGATCCAATGGCTAGCCACTATCTAACTGGACCATACTCACGGGAAAAATTAGTAAAAATAGACGTGCAGAAAATAGAGAGAACATATTACCTCTTTAGCATGACTGTTATACTTGTAGTTGATAACAATGGTGTCATTGAAGAAAAGACTCAGACATTTGACTTAGAACATGATTATGGGTTTAAAATTTCAGGGATTTTTAGGCATTAACAATGGTCCAAGCAGATGAAGTATGTAAATCTTACATACCTTTGAAAATCCTTATCCCTTAAATACAATTTCTAGTATAGACCTTATTACCTTTCTCGTACCATAGCATAGTAAAAGGCTGTGTTACGGTATAACTGTAATTATTTGCTCCTTCATGATTTTAAGAGTTGTAGGTCATGGTGAAACGTGTCATAGGGAAACCCCTGTGGAGAATGAATATACCGGCGAGGTACCTGGACTGCCATAGTAAGAATGGTTATTTTTAAAAGAAAGTAGTTTGAATTTTTCACTATTCATCTCGCAGAAAGAAATTTCTAGTAATAGAAATCATAGATCCACGTTTCACAAATTTTATAAAAAAAATATTTTTACAATACACAGTTGTTAAAGTAAAGCTTTGTTATTTTCATCAAAACATCTAGAAGAAATCCTTATCATAAATGAGAAAACGGCTATATTTAGAAATTCACTCTATCATGAGAAAGGAAAGATGAGAAATCGACAGAAATAAGAAAGAATACAAAAGTCAAATCAATACGGACGATGCTTGGAATCGCGCTCTATATGGAAGTCCCACTTTTGGAGGCTGTTTCGTTATTATTTTAGTCATCATTTTTTTCTTGTGGTTTTTAAATCAATAGGGGGTTACAGAAAGAATCTCTACAACAACAGCCAATCATTAAAAGTATTGTAAGAATTAAAAGAGGTGAAACAATGATTCTAGTAAGCTCTTGCTTAGCTGGCTTAGAAGTAAGATATAACGGTACACATAGTCTACACCCTAAAATAGTAGAATTAGTTCAAAAAAAAGAAGCGATTATGATTTGCCCAGAACTACTTGGTGGCTTTCAAACCCCTAGAGAGCCAGCTGAAATTAAAGATGGAGATGGCGATGATGTTCTTGATGGCAAAGCTAGAGTTATCGAATATTCTGGATGTGATGTAACTGATTTATATGTTAAGGGAGCAATGGAAACAGTAAAAATAGCGAAAGAATTGAAAGCTGAATTTGTGGTATTGAAGGAAAACAGTCCTTCATGTGGAAGTTCAACTATTTATAACGGAGAATTTAAAGGAAGAAAACTCGAAGGTAGCGGAGTTACAGCCGCTCTATTGAAAAGAAACGGAATCAAGATACGATCTGAGCATGATTTCGCGATGATATTAGAATCATTATATTATTATGTTAACTAATAGGAACATAGCTAAATTAAAGCCAGGAATTCTTATCCTTACTATCATCTTATTTACAACCCATTTTTTCTTCCTTATAATGACGATATTATAACTGAATAGAACATAGCACCTAGGTTCTTAAAACAAGATTTTAAGATGAAAAGGGAAGTTGGTGACATTCCAACACGGTCCCGCCACTGTGAGCATGGAGCAAACAGCCTAATATCCACTGTAAGTTTCTTATGGGAAGGTCGCTGTTATGCAACGAAGTGTAAGTCAGGAGACCTGCCTAGAGTGTCTGTCAAGAATCCTTCGAGGAAAGGAGATTTGAAAGAATACGAGAAAAATAGGCTAAATCTAGTCTTTTTACTCTACTCCTTTTAAATTTCCGCCTTTCCAATTTGGATAGGCTTTTTTTGTACCGTAATAAATAGTGAAAGGAGATCAAAAATTGAATACAAAAGAAAAAGGTTTAACACTCGTTTACACTGGAGAAGGAAAAGGAAAAACAACTGCCGCTATTGGCTTAACTGTTCGAGCAATAGGTCAAGGTTTAACGGTAAGGGTCTTACAATTCATTAAGTCACCCGCACGTACATATGGAGAAAAAGTAACTCTGGCCAAACTTGGTGTGAAAATGGATCAGCTCGGTGAGGGTTTTACATGGACTAAAACCCCAGACATTCATAGGAAAGCACTACAATCTGCTTGGAAGACAGCAAAAGAAACCATCCTTTCAGGTGAATACGATGTCGTTATCCTTGATGAACTAAACAACGCATTGGCCATTGAATCATTTCCAATTCAAGATGTTCTTCCCATTGAAGAAGTTCTTGAGGTCATCCAAAATCGACCTCAGCATGTCCATCTAGTTATTACAGGTCGACATGCAAAAGATGAAATAAAAGAGCTTGCTGATCTTATTTCTGTCGTTGATGTAGAAAAACATTATTATGATGAGGGAATCCCAGCTGTTAAAGGTATTGAATTTTAAAAAGGAGGGATATGTATGGAGCCAAAAAGAGAAGTCAATCAAACCATTTCATCAATTCAACCCGCTAATAAGGAACTAATGGAAATAGCAATGAATTACATAAATACCTTAACGAAGCCTTTAGGCAGCCTCGGGAGAATTGAGGAACTAGCCATTCAGCTTGCAGGTATGAAAGAGACTATTTATCCCGAAGTATCCCCTCCTGGAATTGCTGTGTTTGCAGCAGATCATGGTATAACAACGATGGGAGTATCGGCCTATCCAAAAGATGTGACGGCTCAAATGGTACATAATTTTTTAAATGGCGGAGCGGCAATTAATGCATTCGCAAAAGAGGTGAACGGTAACTTAAAGATTGTTGATATTGGAATAGCAACACAAATACAACATAATTCGTTGCTACAAAAAAACATAAAAAAAGGGACAAATAATTTTGCTGATGAACCAGCTATGACCTATTCTGAAGTATATGAGAGTATTTTAGTTGGCATTCAAACAGCCGAAACACTTATTGATGAAGGAGCAAATTCTATTATCGTTGGTGAGATGGGAATTGGAAACACAACATCAGCTAGTGCACTTGTCACATGTATAACTGGTTGTACTGTTAATGATGCCGTTGGATATGGAACAGGTATTTCTGAAGAGATTCGTAGAAAGAAAGAGGATGTTATTACGAAGGCATTAATGCTTCACCAACCGAATGCAACAGACGCAATTGATCTATTATCTAAAATTGGGGGATTAGAAATAGCTGCAATGACAGGAGCCATTTTAAAGGCAGCAGAGCAGAGAATCCCTGTCATACTTGATGGTTTTATATGTACGTCAGCTGCTTTACTCGCTAGTCTATTAGAAGAAAATGTCACAGATTACCTTATCGCAGGACATTTATCTCAAGAACAAGGTCATAAGCACGCTCTTAGCTTTTTAGGAAAAAAGGCGTTGTTAGAGCTTGACCTTAGATTAGGAGAAGGGTCAGGAGCAGCCTTAGCTTATCCATTAGTATCAGCAGCATGTAGTATGGTCAAAAACATGGCAACATTTGAAACAGCTAAAGTCTCTGAAAAAATGTAATAGTTCAAATGATAAGAATTCTTTGTTTACACTAATTACCACATCATATATAATGATGCATGTCACATAAAACCATATTCAACAATAGGTCCTTTTAGTTACCAAACTATCAAGGATAATAGGGAAGTTGGTGAAAATCCAACGCGGTCCCGCCACTGTAAATGCTAAAGTGACTTTCACAAGTGCCACTGTACAAGGATGTATGGGAAGGTTGAAAGTCATGCTTGAAGTATTAGCCAGGAGACCTGCCTATTGTGGTGTATAAGAATCCTTCGAGGAAAAGGATGGCTTAAAATGCGGGTACCTTTCTCACTCATCTTGCATTAAGCGCCTTTTCCTATTGGATAGGTGTTTTTTTGTTGGCAAAAAAGAATGATTAATAGGAGTGTATAAGATGACAACTATGATGAAAAGGTGGACATTAACTACTATCATCGCTGTATTAATGGTTTTCACTGCAGCATGTGGTACAAATAAAGACCAACCAGTGAATGACACCTCAAGCCAAGAAACAGAAACGGCTGAGGAAAGTAGCCAGCCACAATCAGATGAAACTTTCCCTGTCACAGTGGTAGATGGAACGGGTGAGGAAATTACGATAGAGGATGAACCAGAAACAATTATTTCTGTAATCCCTAGCAATACTGAAATTACATATGCCATTGGACAAGGTGAAAAGCTAATAGCAGTTGATAATTACAGCAACTATCCCGAAGAAACAGCCGAGTTAGAAAAGATTGGCGATCAGCAACTAGATGTAGAAAAAATACTAGCTCTTCAGCCGGATTTAGCGCTTGTTACAGAATATCAGCATGAAAACAATCCTGATATTCTCAACCAATTTAAAGAGAACGGAACAGACGTTGTCGTCATTAACAGTGCTGAATCATTTGATCAAGTTTACGCTTCAATTAATTTAATCGGAAAAGTAACGGGAGCAGCCGAAGAAGCGCAAAATGTCGTACAAGAGATGCAGGACCGTCTAGAAGTGGTAAAAGAAAAAGCAAGTCGTATCGAAGAACCTAAACGTGTATGGGTCGAAGTATCACCTGCACCAGATATTTTTACTCCTGGGCAAAACACTTTTATGCATGAAATGTTAGAATCAATCCACGCAGTAAATACTGCAGGAGATCAAACTGGCTGGGTGAAAATGACGGAAGAAGAAATTGTTACGTTAAACCCTGATGTGATTATTACGACATATGGCTATTATGTCGATAATCCAGCTGAAGGTGTATTAAGTCGAGAAGGCTGGACAGAAGTTCCTGCCATTAAAAACGAGCAAGTCTATGACGTGAACAATGATACCGTTACAAGACCAGGACCTAGACTAATTGACGGAGTTGAAACTCTTGCAGAGCTCATTTATCCAGATGTTTTCAAAAACTAGACCCATATGGATCTATTTCCTTACAGGAGTGTTTGTCGTTTCGGCAGCACTCCTAGGTTTATTTAGTAGTAGTGTTCATTATCCAATAACACTGATCCTTGATATTTTGACAAATAAACTAATAGGTGTTCAACTTTTCCATCATGAAATCCCTCAAACGGCTGAAAAAATCATTTGGGAAATACGATTTCCACGCGTGCTTTTAGCTTTTTTTGTTGGGGCTGCTTTATCCTTAGCAGGCGCTGCCTTTCAAGGGCTTTTACGAAATCCTTTAGCTGACCCCTTTACAATCGGTGTTTCTTCTGGGGCTTCTTTAGGAGCCGTTATCGTCCTTTACTTTCAACTAACACTTTCTTTTTTAGGTGTTTACACACTCCCCATTGTTGCAATTCTTTCAGGGTTTATTGCAATGGTCATTGTTTTTGGTGTAACAATTCTAGCAAATAAACAGTTATCAATCGAAACCATTATTTTAGCAGGAATTATTGTTAGCTCATTTATTAGCGCAGTTGTTTCCCTTATCATCTCACTTAGTCCACAAGAAGATGCTCGATCCATTTTATATTGGCTAATGGGGAATATAGGAATGAGAGGCTGGAGTCATGTAAAGTTACTGGTTCCTTTTTTTATCATTGGAAGTCTTATGCTCATGATACGTTCTAAAGAGTTAAATGCATTTGCACTTGGAGAAGAAGCAGCAGAGCATTTAGGGGTAAATGTGCAAAAAGGTAAAGTACTTATTATAATCGGGGCTTCATTGTTAACAGGTGCAGCTGTATCTGTATCTGGCTCCATCGGATTTGTAGGACTGGTGATTCCTCACTTTACCCGTTTATTAGTAGGACCCAATCATCGACATGTTCTTCCGTTGTCGTTATTTATTGGAGGAGGATACTTAATACTTGCTGATTTACTTGCAAGAACACTTCTTGCACCTAGTGAACTTCCAATAGGCGTTATCACAGCATTAATTGGTGCACCTATTTTTGCCTTATTACTAATTCGTGAACGTATGGGAAGGAGGTAAATCATGATAAATCTACAAGATGTTTCAGGTGGCTATACAAAAACTCCTATTGTAAAAAACATAAATCTCCTAATTCAACAAGGAGAATTTCATGCTCTAATTGGTCCAAATGGAAGTGGTAAAACAACCTTAATTAAGCTATTAACCGGAATATTACCTATTCAATCTGGTACCCTAACCATATTTAATAAACCCGTAAAATCCTACTCTACATTAGAAAGAGCTAAATTAATGGCAGTATTAACACAAGAAACCTCAGTGGAATTTGAATTTACTGTTGAAGAGATTGTGATGCTTGGTCGCTATCCACATCAAGGTGGATTCATTCGTCATATTAAGAAAAGGGATAAAGAAATCGTAGATCGAATGATGAAAAAAACCTCGACATATTCCTATAGGCATAAATCCTTTAAGCAATTAAGTGGAGGAGAAAAACAACGTGTTTTACTTGCGAAGGCTTTGGCACAGGAGCCTAAGATTTTAATATTAGATGAACCAACAAATCATTTGGATGTGAGACACACAATAGAGATGCTACAAATTTTAAAGGAAGATCAAGCAAAGAACAACTTAACCATTGTTGCAATATTACATGATTTAAATATTGCGGCTCTTTTTGCTGATCGCATAAGTTTATTAGAATCTGGTACACTCGTTGCAGAAGGTGGGGCGACACTCTTAAATAATCAAGACATCTTAGAGCAAGTGTATGGAGTAAAGATGAAAGCAACTTCACATCCTGTTGTACCAAAGCCGCAGCTTTCCTTACTTCCAAATCAAACCAATGAACACACAGTAATGCTAAGCCATACTCTTTTGTCCACTAAGGAATATATACACCTTGCTTTCCCAAAACATTTACGCACAATATCCAATGCAGTATTAGGAGAAGGCTTATCATGGAATAAACACTTTTTTAATTTTCACGTAGATCATCATTATACCTGCTCTTATCCAAAACAAGATTTAATAAAATGGATTGAGCAGATTGGCTGGAATCCAGCTGAATCGGTAGGAATGATGACAGCTGTGATCTTAGAAGATGCGTGTATAGATACACAATGCATTGATGACATAGAAATAGTCACAATGATCACTGCAGGAGGTAGCAATGCTGTCGATATTACGAAAAACCACGTTGATGATTTAGGACATAGAGTAGGTACAGTTAATATCATGGTCTTCGTTGATGCCCATTTAACAGATGGGGCACTTGTAAATGCTATTCAGTCAGCTACAGAAGCGAAAACAAAAGCATTTAAAACTTTAGAAATTAACGATCCTGAAACGAATACCATCGCAACTGGAACGTCGACAGATTGTACAATGATTGCAGCAACACAAAATGGTACCATTACCCCCTATGCAGGATCTGGTACAAAGCTTGGAAAAGCAATTGGCTCTGCCGTTTATACTGGTGTGTTATCAGCTCTTAAAAAATATGAAAAGCGAAAAAAAGATGATGACAACATTTGAATTGAATATTTATTACATAGCCTTTGCCGTGATGTTAGACTTACTTATTGGAGATCCCCGTTGGATCCCTCATCCTGTCATCATTATCGGAAAGTTCATCGATGTTATTGAACGAAGGTGGAATAGAAATCATCATATAAAAATGAAAGGCTTCTTCCTTTTAGTCGTGATTGCTTGTGGAGCATACCTAACCATCACAGGAATTATTTGGCTATTATCACTTGTCCATCCTCTCCTATCACTAATAGCGGAGGTCTACTTTATTTCCACTACTATCGCGATGAAAGGTCTGCAACAAGCTGGTTTGGAGGTGATGAAACCTCTCCTACAAAACGATCTTCCAAAAGCAAGGTTAAAACTTAGTTATATTGTAGGAAGAGACACCGAGGACCTACCAAAATCGGAAATTGTTCGGGGAACCGTTGAGACAGTGGCAGAAAATACTGTTGACGGGATCATTTCCCCAATATTTTGGGCTATTATTGGAGGTGCTCCACTTGCCATGGCATACAGAGCAATTAATACACTTGATTCGATGGTAGGGTATAAAAATGAAAGATATATAGATTTTGGCTGGGCTTCTGCACGTTGTGATGACCTAGCTAATTACATTCCAGCTCGATTAACAGCTTTCTTCATGTGGATTTTTGCCGTTTTCATTCCTTATTCTAAACGTAAAAATGCGCTGCTAATAACTTTTCGTGATGCAAAAAAACATCCGAGTCCAAATGGAGGATGGCCCGAAGCAATGACTGCTGGTCTATTAGGTGTCATTTTAGGTGGAGAAAACAAGTACCAAGGCAAAGTGTCCTACCGAGCAGAAATGGGAAAGTACTATCGTCCACTCGAAATAGATGATATAAAAAAAAGCATTGTCTATATGCACGGAGCCTGGATTGTCTTTATCCTCACCCTTTATGGAGGAGTGTTACTTTTTCATCTCATTTAACATTAACTTTATATGAAGGAGTTGATACTAATGAAATGGCCAGCACATGGAGGACAACCAGAAAAAATGTATTCATTAACAGGTCTAAAACAAGACAAGCAGGTATATGATTTTAGTGCAAATCTTAATCCATTAGGACCACCTGAAGCTATGAAACTAGTAGACCCGCAAATCTTATATACAAGTAATCGGTATCCTGACCCAGATTATCTGGAAGCAACGAGACAGATCAGTTTACATGAAGGCGTATCGAAACATAATCTTTTAGCAACAAATGGTGGAGCTGAAGCCATTTTTCTTACAGCGCAGTTCTTTTCTAATAAAAAGGCTTTAATTCTTGAACCCACCTTTTCTGAATATAGGCGTGCGTGTAGCATCTATAACCTTACGATCACAACCCTTACATATGATGAAAAAAACGAGTTTTCCCTACCAATGGAGAACTTACTTTCCACACTAGAAACTGTAGATGTTGTCTTTTTATGCCGACCTAATAATCCTACAGGGACAATGTCAAGCTATGCCGACATGAAACAAATTATTGAACATGCATCCACTCATCATACAGCTGTAGTAGTTGATGAAGCATTCATTCATTTTGTACGAAGTGAGTTTGAGGATCTTACATCCTTACAAAAGACGTATGATAATCTAATCCTCCTTCGATCCTTAACAAAGATTTTTTCCATACCTGGTTTACGATTAGGTTATGTCATTGCCCATGAGAAGATCATTCGAACGTTAAAAGGTAATCAAATTCCTTGGAGTATAAACAGTGTTGTCATAAACCTCCTACCGACTCTTTTTAAGGACCAGCACTTTATTAAAAATACTAAAGTATGGCTAGAACAACAATTGGCGTATTTATCTACAGAACTCCGATCTCTGGATTTTTACATAACGCCATCTGTAGCGAATTTTTACTTACTAAAGGATCTTCATCAAGATCAGGCAAACCTTTTAAACTACTTATTAGAACATGGTATTATTCCAAGACATACTCATACATTTATCGGTTTAGATGGGCGCTACCTACGCTTTGCTGTGAGAACGGAAGAGGAAAATCATTATTTACTACATGTGTTAAAAATGTGGAGGGAAAATAGATGATCACATTTATTTCAGGTGGAGCGAGGTCAGGTAAAAGTGCATTCGCAGAAAAATCTGCTTATCATGTTTTTCAAAAGCACAGAACCCTTACTAAAAGGCTGTATTATTTTGCCACTGCAGAACAAATCGATGGTGAAATGAAGGACCGTATAAACCGACATCAGAAACAACGCGAAGAAGATTGGCGAACAATTGAAGTGCCAACTAACGTGACTGATGAGCTTATCTCAATGAATCCTTATGATGTTATATTACTAGATTGCCTTACAATTTGGTTAAACAATATGATGTATAAAAAGGAGGCGGATCTTATAGTAATTGAAAGAGAAATCCATAAGTGGATGGAGATTTGTCGCAGAAAAAAGCTTCACCTTTTTATTGTTTCCAATGATGTGAATGAAGGAATTATGATAAGAGATTATTTTACTGACCAATATTTATACCTCCTTGAATGTATTCATCGTTTTTTTGTGAAAGAAGCAGATACGGTCTATCAAGTTGTGGCTTCTTTACCAATAAAATGGAGAGGGTGACTAGATGAAAGGTTTCTTACACGGAATTGTATTATCTATTCAATTTCTCACGCGTATCCCAATTCCTATGACGATTCCATGGGAGGCTCGTTCTATCAAAGGGGCGCTTATGTCATTTGTAATAGTCGGTTATATAATTGGGGGCTGTTTAGCTACCACTCTCTATATAATGGAAAATACATTCCCACCCTATGCAACTACATTTGCTTTGCTTTCTTTATGGGTATTTTTAACAGGAGGGTTACATCTTGACGGCTTAATGGATGTAGTTGACGCTTTAGGCTCTAATGCGTCATTAACAAAAAAACACGAAATCATGAAGGATCCCCACGTTGGGAGTTTTTCTGTTGTAGCTCTATTTTTCCATCTTGGCGGGAAGGCAGTTTTTCTTCATGTCATTGTAACAAGTAACCATTTGACATCAGCACAACTTGCACTTGTCTTGCTGTTTATCCCAGCGTGTAGCAGGTTATTTGCCTTGTTCCTTCTTTATAAAGGACCACTGATAAAACAGGAGGGACTAGCTTATGAGTGGAAAAGATACCTATCAGGTAAAGAGGTCTTAATTGCCTCTTTATTTCTGTTCATTCCATTGCTTATACAGCCAATGATGGTTGGACTACTGTTATCATATTTAATTTTGTTTATTGTCGCTTCTTATCGAATTCATACTACGTTTCAAGGAATTAATGGAGATATAGTTGGCGCAGCAATTGAAGGGGGAGAATTATGGGGGCTAACAGTCTTATCCATGTTTATCTTATTCGTCACGGGATAACAAAATATAATCTTGATAGACGATATCTTGGTCATACAGACGAACCATTACTATATAATAATCAACATCAATTTTCCGACATATCACAGCAACTAGCAGATACTACTTTTGATTATTGTTTCACTAGTGATCTAAAACGTTGTACACAAACAGGTCGCCTTCTTTTAAACGATCACATGTTTTGTGAGGATAAAAGACTGAGAGAATTGCATTTTGGAGATTGGGAAGGTGCTACTTATCAGACCCTAAAACATCTACCTGCTTATCAAGCCTGGCTACACGATATGGTCAATATCGCTCCTCCAAATGGAGAAAGCTTTGTTCGTTTGAGAGCACGAGTGAATGAATTTTTTCAAGAATTTTTCTCTTCCCAAAACAAAAAAGAGAAAAACGTTCTTCTTGTTACTCATGGTGGGGTTATCCGAGCTTGTTTAATCATGTTCAAAATCGCTAAAAATCTATGGGACTATCCAATCGAGCATGGAAAAGGCTTCAAGCTGAGCTTTCAATTTGATAAACATAAGGAGGAATGGATATGCAACTCGTGGTCGGAGGTGCCTACTCTGGAAAAAGGGCTTTAATAAGAGAAAAAGAGAGTACATTCGAGCTATTTAGTGCCTACAATGAACAAGCCCTAAAAGAGTGGACTTCCTTTTTAACATCCTCTACTCCTGTTGTAGTAGAAGGGTGGGAAATATGGGTGCTCCAGCAAATAACTCAAGGAAAAAGCTTAGAAACCATTAAATCCTACTTTTTTAATGAGATTGATAAAATATGCGCTCAAGAAAAAGTGCTAGGACACTCGATATATTTTATCATGCTAGAAATGGGAAGAGGCATTGTACCTATTCTTGAAAAAGATCGACACCTTCGAGATCTTTGTGGCTGGATTCTTCAGTATTCAACGAAAAAAGCTGATAATGTGTATTATTGCTGGCATGGACTCACACAAAAGCTAAAATGAATAGTAGGAGATAAGGAAGAAATTCTATGAAATTTTACCGATTTCATCCAAAAATGATTGAAATCGATAAAATATTCATATAATATAAAACTATCTTCATTTTCTAATAATTGAACTTGATGATCTTTTACAAACTTTTCTAACATTATCATATAAAACTACATATTTAGCAGTAAATAAAGATGCCTAACGGCTTAATAGGGAATCTGGTGTGAATCCAGAGCTGTCCCCGCAACTGTATATGCTGACGAAATAAGAGAACCACTGTGTGAAAATCTTTTGCTAGAATAAGATTTTACATGGGAAGGACTTAAAGTAGAATGACGCATAAGTCAGGAGACCTGTCTTTATTTAGTAAGTTTCAGTTTCTTCGGGAGGTGAGAAGGTGAGACGATCGCACATTAAGAATGACGTCACACGTCTATCTTCATGCTATCGTTTTCATCCATTCACTTAAGTTGAATGGATTTTTTTGCGAAATTTACGTCATACTTTTGAAATAATATAAATAAAATGACATGAATAGATAATTAGACAAGCTAGGTGCCTTTAGCTGCTAGAAAGCTAAAGGGTAAAAGGGAAGTTCGGTAAAAGCCGACGCGGTACCCGCCACTGTATAGGGGAACTTCATTACTTAAAATCACTGATTAATAAATTGGGAAGATGTAATGTTCGTGATGATCCTTAGCCAGGAAACCTGCCTAGATTGCTTAACACTTACCTACGGGAATATAGGTAGAAGTGGATAAAAGATGCGCATCATTTGTAGCGTTTTTTGTACACCTCTACCTAAGTAGGGGTGTTTTTTATTGAAATGCCGTAATAATGCTTCGTGTTCATTTTTTGCTCAATGTGACTGGAGAAAAAGACAGGATACTACATGTAGGTCCGTCCTCAGAAAGCGAATGACTGTATCAGACACCATCAACCACGTTAAACAGAACATGTGAGTTAATGCTAAAACTTTAGGAAGAAAGGCTGTGTCAATATGACGACTTGGAATCTATCAGAAACAAAGCATCATGTACTCATTTGCAACGGCAGTAGCTGTATGAGAAAAGGAGGCGAAGAAGCAACTCAGGCTTTCCGAGATGAAATTACAAAATTAGATCTAGATTCAACAATCCATACGACAAGAACGCGATGTAATGGAAGATGCAAAGATGCTTGTGTAGCTATTGTCTATCCTGAAGGCACATGGTACAAAGGCTTGACTCCTGAGCTTAGTAGAGAAATCGTACAACAACATTTAGTAAAAGGGGAAATTGTAGAAGAAGCTGTCATTTATCAATACGAAAATAACTCCTTTACACCGCCAGTCAACTCTAAATCGATTAAAGGAATCGAAAAACCAGTAAAAGAAAATGTGTAATATTCACGGATATTCTTTGAAGGCTCTTACGTATTAATTGTTGCTTTCCTAAAGAACCCACTTGCAAGATTCTTCCCTAGGTAAAAGGTTTAATTCCTAGTAGAGAGAGCAGTTCTTTTCCTTCTTACTTACATAGGGAGTACGTATAAAGAATGCCTGTAAAATAATTGATAGGCAAAAAAATGATAAAAAGTGCCTTATAGAAAGGGTGATGAGGTTGCAAGGTAAGTTAGTCGTCATTGGTTTTGGACCAGGAAGCTTTGAGCATATGACAAATCGCGCAATGGAAGCAATTAAAGAAAGTGATTATATAATTGGTTATAAAACATATGTTGATCTCATTCGAGACTTATTAACAAATCAGAAGATTATAAGTACTGGCATGTCAGAGGAGGTAAGCAGAGCCCAAGCTGCGGTACGCTATGCAGAGGAAGGCAAAACCGTTGCCGTCATCTCTAGTGGAGATTCAGGTGTATATGGAATGGCCGGATTAGTGTACGAGGTGTTAATTGAAAAAGGGTGGAAGGAGAAAACAGGTGTATCAGTCGAGGTTGTACCAGGTATTTCGGCGATCAATTCATGTGCTTCTTTACTTGGAGCACCTATTATGCACGATGCATGTACGATTAGCTTGAGCGATCACCTTACTCCCTGGGAGATTATCGAAAGACGGATTGATGCTGCTGGACAAGCAGATTTTGTTGTAACTTTATATAATCCTAAAAGCGGTCGAAGAACTCGACAAATTCAAGAAGCACAAAGAATTTTATTAAAATATCGAGCGCCCAATACTCCTGTTGGTTTAGTTAAAAGTGCTTATCGAGATCGGCAAAAGATTGAAATGACAGACTTAGAACATATGCTTGACTTCGACATTGGTATGTTAACAACAGTTGTAATTGGGAATTCTTCAACCTTTCTCTATGATAACAAAATGATTACCCCAAGAGGATATCAACGGAAATATACGTTAAATACGAAAGAGCAAAGGCTACGACCTCATGAACGTCTTCGTCATGAAAATGAACCATGGGCATTGCATGGTGGAAAGAATGAGGAAATAACACCTGTCCGACAAAAACCAAAGCAAATAAGCTCTCCTACTTTATCCTTGCATTTAGCAGAAGAAGCTTTACAGAAGGTATCGAACCAAGTCATACAAGAGAAACATGAAGCGATTGTCCAAACACCTATCACATCCATTTTTGAATTTGCAGTGAGTCCTGGTATTGTGAACAAAAAATTCACTCCATCTCAAATGATTGCCTTAGCAGAAGTTGTTGGAGAAGAAGGTTCTATGGAATATACTCCACATCATCAGCTATACATGAAGGTTCCAACTTCAAACCCTGAAATCATTACAAAAAAGCTGACAGACGAAGGGTTTATATTAGAACCAATTGGAGACGTGTTTCAAATAAAAGCATGTGACTTTTGTGAAGGAGAGAAAAAGGATTCTATTCCTTACGCAGAAGACATTCATAACAAGCTTAGTGGCTTAAATTTACCAAAAGAATTAAAGCTAGGATTTAACGGCTGCGGAATGGCTTGTTACGGTGCAGTAAATGAAGATATTGGACTTGTGTTTAGAAAGGGGAAATTCGATTTATTTATAGGAGCTAAAACAGTAGGACGCACAGCACATCCAGGGCAGCCGGTTGCTGAAGGGATCGATCCTGACAGAATCGTTCAAACCATTGAAAGCATCATTTTTGAATATAAAGAAAATGCTCATCCAAACGAACGCCTATTTAAATATTTTAAACGTGTAGGGAAAATCCAAAACTATGAATATCGAGATATGACACCAAAGATCGAAATAGAGCCAGCTCCTTGTGGAGACTAAACGAAACGGATAGGAGAGATGAAGATGAAAGCAGTATTACTTGTTGGACATGGTAGTAGAGATCCTGAGGGTAATGAACAGGTTCGTCAAACCATTCAAGAGCTTATTCCTCAGCTTGACACACACTTATTAATTGAAACCTGCTTTTTAGAATTCGAAAAACCAACAATCACTCAAGGTATACAAACATGTGTTGAAAAGGGAGCAACGAGTGTATATGTTATCCCACTCATGCTTTTAGCTGCAGGGCACTCAAAAATCCATATTCCAGCAGCAATAGATGAAGCAAAGGAAAAATATCCTCATGTTACTTTTACATATGGACGTCCTTTTGGCATTCATGAGGAAACAATTGAAATATGTAAGAGCCGGTTAGAGGAAGTTGGCGAAACACTAAATACAAATGATCCTGATACAGCGGTTATTTTGTTAGGACGAGGAGGTAGCGACCCTGATGCAAATAGTGATTTATACAAGATTACAAGACTCCTATGGGAAAAACTTGATTACAAGTTTGTTGAGCCTGCCTTTATGGGAGTAACCGATCCGCTCATTAAAGAAGGTGTCGAACGCTGTGTCAAACTAGGTGCAAAGAAAATTGTTATCCTTCCTTACTTTTTGTTTACGGGGATCCTAATTAAAAGACTTGAAGGAATGATTGAAGAATTCGCTGAAACATACCCTGCCATTGAATTTAAGCTTGCCGGTTATTTTGGATTTCACGATCGCTTAAAGAAAATCATCTCAGATAGAATCCAAGAAGCCTTACAAGGAGAAGTGAAAATGAACTGTGATACCTGTGTGTATCGAATAGATGCGATGGAACATATTGCCCACCATCATCACCACGACCATGATCATCATCATGACCATGAGCACGAGCACGATCACCATCATCACCATGAGGTTCAAAAGGCATGATACTCTTTCTAGCTGGGACAAGTGATGCTCGAGCATTAGCATTACAAATAAAGGACGCTGGTTATCCACTTCTTACTACTGTTGTAACAGAAAATGCTGCAAAGGAAATGAAGAAAGCTGGGTTAGATGTATTGGTCGGCCGATTAACAAGTGATGATTTCACCTCTTTAATCACTGCAAAAAATCTAAAGATGGTAGTGGATGCCAGTCATCCGTTTGCAGAAGAAGCCAGTAAACAGGCTCGAAAAGGTGCCATTGCTGCTAACGTTCCTTACATCCGTTACGAACGCGAATCTCAAAGCTTTCCTAACAAGAACATAACCCTCGTTGAAAGCTATGACAAAGCAGCAGAATTAGCAGCAGAAAAACAAGGAGTTATTATGCTAACAACCGGAAGTAAAACACTGCAAATTTTCACTGAAAAGCTTCTCTCTCTTCCAAATACGAGAGTAATTGCTCGCATGCTTCCTCGTAAAGATAATATGGAAAAATGTGAAGCACTAGGCTTACCACAAAAAGATATTGTGGCCATACAGGGTCCTTTTACAAAGGAGTTTAATTTGGCACTTTATAAGCAATACGGTGTGACAACAATGATTACAAAAGAAAGCGGAAAAGTAGGCTCTGTTGATGAAAAGCTTGACGCCGCATTAGAGCTTGATATTCAGACTATTATGATCCAACGTCCAAAAATAGATTATGGTTCTACTTTCTCAACCTTTCAGGAGATTTTACATACAGTTGAGACTCATGTAAGCATTGGAAATCATGTGTAATAAGATTGAAGGAGGAGTCTAAAGAAATGGATTTTAAAACCGCATTCAAACCTTTAACCGTTCAGCCACAGGAAATCGAAGGGATTAGCTTTAACATGATTGACTCAGAATTTGGAGAACACACATTCACCGAGAATCAATACAAGGTTGTCCAGCGTGTTGTTCATGCTTCAGCAGATTTCGAACTAGGACATAGCTTACTTTTTCATGAAAAAGCGATAGAGGCAGGAGTAAAGGCAATTTTAAATGGAGAGCAGGTATATGCAGACGTCCAAATGATCTTAGGTGGGGTTAGTAAAGGGAGAATTGAAAAGCACGGAGGGGGAGTACATGTTTTCATTTCTGATCCTGATGTTATGGAGGAAGCAAAACGATTAAATACAACTCGTGCCATCATTTCAGTAAGAAAAGCCATTCAACAATTTGACGGGGGAATTTATGCGATTGGAAATGCTCCAACTGCCCTTTTAGAGCTTATTCGATTAATAAAAGAAGGAATGGCAAAGCCAAGTCTTGTGATAGGACTTCCAGTAGGCTTCGTGTCGGCTCCCGAATCAAAGGAGGAGCTTGCTAAATTAGATGTTCCGTTCATCACGAACGTCGGCAGAAAAGGCGGAAGTACTGTAACGGTTGCAGCGTTAAATGCAATCTCTTTATTAGCTGAAAAGGCATAAAAAAAATGGAGGCAAAGAGCAAAAAGAAAGACAAAAAAGAGATGCGCTCAGGCTATACAACTGGGGCTTGCGCAACCGCAACAGCGAAAGCCGCTCTCATTGCTCTCATAACAGGAGAAGAACAGCTAGAATCCACGATTTACTTACCCGTTGGTAAATTTGCAACGTTTGTAATGGAAAGCTGTGTGATTGACGCAAATTATGTTGAAACAGGGACAATAAAAGATGCTGGTGATGATCCAGATGCAACTCACGGAGCACTCATTAAAGCACGTGTATCGTGGAAAGATGAACCAGGTATTGAATTAGATGGCGGGATTGGTGTTGGTCGTGTAACAAAAGAAGGACTTCCTGTACCTGTAGGCCAGGCAGCAATCAATCCGGTTCCACGGAAAATGATTACTGAAGCCGTTGAGGAAGTGCTAACTGAACATGCAATCACTAAAGGCGTATCCGTCATCATTTCAGTCCCTGAAGGAGAAAAGATGGCCGAAAAAACACTCAATAAGCGTCTTGGAATTATCGGGGGTATATCCATCCTAGGGACAAGGGGGACCGTGATTCCCTTTTCTAGCTCCGCATATATGGCAAGTATTGTCCAAGCAATTAGTGTAGCAAGAGCTAGCGATTGTGAACATGTCGTTATTACAACCGGAGGTCGTAGCGAGAAATATGGAATGGCGGAGTACCCTCATCTTCCTGAAGAAGCGTTTATTGAAATGGGCGATTTTGTTGGTTTTACTCTTAAACAATGTAAAAAACAAGGAATTAAGAAGGTCTCTTTAGTAGGCATGATGGGTAAATTTTCAAAAGTAGCACAAGGGGTCATGATGGTCCATTCTAAGAGCGCACCAGTTGACTTTCCCTTTTTAGCGTCTGTTGCAGCTAAAGCAGGTGTAACAGACCCGATAGTCATTGAAAAGATCGAACAAGCTAATACAGCCTCTCAGGTCGGCGATTTACTACTAGAAGAAGGCTACCATGATTTTTTCACTAAACTATGTACCTATTGCTGTGAATCTAGCTTGAAGGAAATAAAAGGTGGTTTAGACATTCAAACAAGCATCTATACAATGAAGGGCTTGTTACTAGGAAAGGCTGAATTAAATGAATACTAAAATAAAAGTGATTGGAATAGGAGACGACGGTGAAAACAGTCTACTCCCACTCTATCAATCATGGATAAAGAATAGTGAACGGTTAGTAGGTGGTGAAAGACAATTATCATTTTTCCCACATTATGAGGGCGAAAAAATTACCATACAAGGTGGACTTTCCACTCTCCTTACGAAGCTTAAGGAAGAACCGAAAGATACCATTGTCTTAGCTTCAGGTGATCCATTGTTTTACGGAATTGGACGGTATCTATCAACAAAACTTGAAATTGAAACGTATCCCAATATTAGTTCGATTCAACTAGCCTTTGCTCGATTAAACGAAAGCTGGAATGATGCTTACGTTATTAGTCTTCACGGTCGAAAGATACAAGGCTTTGCTCAAAAAATCCATGGGAAAAAGAAAGTGGCCATTTTAACTGACAAAACAAATACCCCAGCTACAATTGCTCAGTACCTTCTATCATTTAACATGCATGAGTATACTGCATTTGTTGCAGAAAATTTAGGTGGGGAAACCGAACACTATCAATCTCTTACATTAGAAGAAATGGCTACTCGTGAATTTTCGCCACTAAATGTTGTCATTCTACAACAAATGAAAGAAGTCAAACAATGGACAATTGGGATTGATGATGAGGAGTTTTATCAACGAAAACCTGAAAAAGGATTACTCACAAAAAAAGAAATACGCACGTTAAGCTTGAGTGAGCTGAAGCTTCATGAAAAAAGTGTAGTTTGGGATATTGGAACTTGTACAGGCTCTGTTGCCATTGAAGCGTGTTTAGTAGCAAAGGAAGGCCAAGTATTTGCCATTGAAAAGAATACGTACGATTTAGAAAATTGCCGCCAAAACATGAAAAAATTCCGAACAGATTTTACGGTTGTTCAAGGAAAAGCACCTGAAGGCTTAGATGTATTTCCAGACCCAGACAGTATTTTTATAGGGGGAACCGCTGGTAGCATGGCCGACATCATAACTCTATGCTGCACACGATTAAAGCCTAATGGACGCATTGTTTTAAATGCTGTAACCATTGAAAATCTAGCTCAGGCACTTGAACTATTTAAATCCAATAGCTTTGAAACAAAGATTACATTAGCTCAAGTTTCAAGAAGCAAACCGATTTTAAATCTAACTCGCTTTGATGCGTTAAATCCAATTTATATCATAACAGCAAAGCATATAAAGGAGAATGAATCATGATTGGAACTCTTTATGGGTTAGGAGTTGGACCAGGAGACCCTGAGCTTTTAACTGTAAAAGCATATCGAAAGCTAAAGGAATCTCCAGTCATTGCCTATCCAAAAAAACGAAAGGGAAGCAAAAGCTACGCGCATAAAATTGTGGACGTGTACCTCACACCTGGAGAAAAAGAAATGCTAGGCCTTGTGTTTCCAATGACAAAAGATCCAGCAATTTTAGAACGAGAGTGGTCAAACACCGTTGAGCAGGTATGGGAGAAATTAAAGCTTGGTAAGGATGTTGCTTTTGTAACGGAAGGAGATCCTCTCTTATATAGTACCTTTATTCACATGATGAACCTTATGAAAGAAAGATATCCGGAGGTTCATATTCAGACTGTTCCAGGAATTTCATCTATAAACGGAGCCGCCTCTAGATTAGGAATCGCCTTAGCTGAAGGAGATGACCATGTAGCAATCATTCCAGCAAACGACGATTATGAGGCGATGAAAAATGCCATTGAAGCACATGATTGTGTGATCTTTATAAAAGTTGCAAAAGTAATTGACTTAATGCTACGCGTATTACGAGACTTAGATCTCCTTAATAAAGCATCTGTCGTGACAAAAGTTACCTCTGATGAGGAGATTATTTGGAACATTCATGAACTTGACCGAGCGGAACTTGAATACTTAACATTAATGGTGGTGAGAAAATAATGAAGCTTACAATTATAGGAGCTGGTCCTGGGGATCCAGATTTAATTACTGTGAAAGGACTAAGGCTATTACAGGAAGCAGATGTTGTTTTATATGCAGATTCATTAGTGAGTGAAGAGCTTATAAATAAATCGGATCCTGAAGCTGAAATTATCAAAACAGCCGGAATGCATTTAGAAGAGATGGTCGAATTAATGGTTGATCGTGTTACAAAAGGAAAAAAGGTTGTTCGTGTACATACAGGAGATCCAGCAGTTTATGGAGCCATTATGGAGCAAATCTCCATTTTAAATAAACAGGATATTACAGTTGAAATTATTCCAGGTGTAAGCTCAGTTTTTGCTTCTGCTGCTGCATTAGGTGCTGAGCTTACCATTCCAGACTTAACTCAAACTGTGATTTTAACTCGGGCTGAAGGTCGTACACCTGTTCCAGATAAAGAAAAATTAAAAGATTTAGCTCAGCACAATTGTACGGTGGCTCTGTTCTTAAGTGCCACGTTAACAAAAAAAATTGTGAAAGAGTTTTTAGATGCTGGCTGGAGTAAGGAAACTCCTGTTGGGGTTGTATATAAAGCAACGTGGCCAGACGAAAAAATCGTTCGGTCCACATTAGAGACCTTAGATGAGGATATGCGTAAAAACGGAATAAGAAAGCAAGCTATGATCCTAGCAGGCTGGGCATTAGACCCTCACATTCATGATAAGGATTTTCGCTCAAAGCTTTACGATAAAGAATTTACACATGGATTTCGTAAAGGAGTGAAATCATGACGCTTCACTTACAAGAAGGAAAACAGATTGAGCTTAATTCTTCGAAACCATTTGCAGTGGTTGCGATTACAAAGCATGGTGTTGAGCTTGCTCGACACCTCCATGCAACTTTTCAACAAACAGATTTGTTCTACATGAGCAAGTTTGAGCAGGGCGACGAAGATCAACGAAGAATTCAGCTTTTTGAAGGAAATGTAAGAATGTTACTTCCAGCTCTTTTCTCTTCCTATAAAGGCATTATCGTGATTATTTCACTCGGTGCCGTCGTCCGCATGATTGCACCCTTGTTAAAGGATAAAAAAACAGATCCTGCAGTTGTTGTTATCGATGATAAAGGTAAGCATGTGATAAGCGTGCTTTCCGGACATCTTGGGGGAGCAAATGAATTAACACGTGAACTTGCTGACCATTTGAAAGCTACACCTGTGATTACAACAGCATCCGATGTTCAACAAACCATACCAGTTGACTTATTTGGTCAAAAGTTTGGTTGGGTGTGGGAATCTTCTGAAAAACTAACACCTGTAAGTGCAGCTGTCGTGAATGAGGAGCCTGTCGCCATTATTCAAGAGTCAGGTGAAAGAAATTGGTGGAATTATAAGAAACCGCTCCCTAACTCATTAACTGTGTATAAAACATTTGATGAGGCAATCGCAGCCAAGCCAAATGCAGCTCTAATCATTAGCCATAGGATCTTAACGGAGAAAGAAGAAGAATTATTACAAAATGGAGTTCTATATCGTCCTAAAGTCATCGTTTTAGGAATTGGCTGCAATAGAGGAACATCTATGGAAGAAATTGAAGCTGTTATTCTTTCTACATTAGAAGAGCTTCGGTTTTCAGTTAAAAGTGTTAAGGATGTTTGCTCTATTACCTTAAAACAAGATGAAGCAGGAATTTTAGCCCTTGCCCAAAAATATCAATGGCCTTTCACATGCTATTCACCTGAACAACTAAATTCGGTAAAGATTAAGAATCCATCTGATACTGTTTACAAATTCACTGGTGCTTATGGTGTAAGCGAGCCAGCCGCATTACTACATAGTGGAGCAGATTCTTTAATTCTCACAAAGAAAAAATCAGGTAATGTAACGTTATCTGTTGCACTCATTACTCATTCGTAAGGTGGTTATGAATCTATGACAAATCATCGTCTTGTAATAGCAGGAACTGGAAGCGGTGTTGGAAAAACAACATTTACAATTGGCTTAATGGCTGCTTTTATGAAAAAGGGATTAACTGTACAAGGCTTCAAATGTGGACCTGACTATATTGATCCCTCCTATCATACAGCTGTAACAAAGCGAGCATCCCGAAACTTAGATAGCTGGATGCTTCCAAAAGAAACGGTGATCGATATTTTCACTCATGGAAGTATAGGTGCAGATATCTCCATTATTGAAGGGGTTATGGGATTTTTTGACGGTAAAAACCCAAAACATAACGTAGGTAGTACAGCTGACATAAGTATGATTACTCAAAGTCCTGTTTTGCTTGTCGTCAATTGCGCGAGCATGGCTAGGAGTGCTGCCGCCATTGTAAAAGGGTTTCAAGTTCTTTCTGAAGGAGCAAATATTGTCGGTGTTATTGCAAACAAAGTCGGTAGTGAAGGTCATTATAAGCTTGTCAAAACGGCAATAGAACAAGAATGTGGTATTCCTGTCGTTGGATATATGAAGCGTGAGCTTGATATTGAGATTCCTGAACGTCATCTTGGACTTATTCCTTCTATTGAACGAGGAGAATTAGATCCTTTCTTTCAAAAGCTTGGAGATCTTGTAGATAGCACTGTTGATATGGAACAATTATTCGAGCTAGCAAAAGCTCCAACTCTTCAACAAACAGCGAATCCTTCTTTGTTTTCGAAGCGAAACTCACCCTCCATTAAATTAGGAATAGCCAAGGATGAGGCATTTAATTTCTACTATCCTGAAAATCTAGAAATCCTTCAATCCCATGGTGCTGAACTTGTCTTTTTTTCACCAATACGTGATAAAGAACTTCCTAATGAGCTTGACGGAATCTATCTTGGTGGTGGCTTTCCAGAGGAATACGCAAGTAAGCTAGCCGAAAACAAAGAGATGATCTTTTCCGTCAAACAAGCTATTGAAAATGGACTTCCAACCCTTGCAGAATGTGGAGGCTTTATGTACTTAACAAGCTCCATTACAACAACCAAAAAAGAAACCTATCAAATGGTCGACTTAATTCCTGGTCAAGTGCACATGCAAACAAAGCTAGCAGCACTTGGTTACAGAGAAATCACCGGGCATTCTAGGAATTTTCTACTTAGCGAAAGGCACCAAGCAAAAGGACATGAATTTCATTACAGTACATTTCACTCAAAAGCAGATACTGAGTTCCTTCATGCATATGAAACAAAAGGAATGCGTGGCATAAAGAAAGAAGGCTATGTAAAGGGGAATCTCGTTGCAGGCTATACACATTTCCATTTTGCTTCTTGTCTTGAGATGGTTAAACGCTGGATTAAAGCATGCGAGGAACATAAAGCCTATGCCTAGCTCTCAACCTATCATGTTTCAAGGGACTCATTCTGATGCTGGAAAAAGTGTTATTGTTACAGCATTTTGTCGGATTTTCTCACAGGATGGGTATAAAACAGCCCCATTCAAATCACAAAACATGGCTCTAAATTCCTATATTACGGTCGATGGAAAGGAAATTGGTCGTGCACAGGGAGTACAAGCCGAGGCAGCAAATATCCAAGCTACAACCGATATGAATCCCATTCTCATTAAACCAAATCGCGAGAATGAATCACAAATCGTGGTCCATGGGAAGCCTTTTAAGAATATGGAGGCTGGTGCATACCGGAGAGACTTCTTTGACACAGGGATTCAGCTCATTCAGCAATCTCTCATAAACTTAAATAAAAGGTATGATCGTATTGTCATAGAAGGTGCAGGCAGTCCTGCTGAAGTAAATTTAAATGACCGCGAACTCGTGAACATGCGTGTGGCAAGGATGGCCAATGCCCCAGTTGTTTTAATTGGTGACATTGAAAAAGGAGGTGTTTTTGCTAGTTTAGTTGGAACACTTCAGCTTTTAGAGAAGGAAGATCATAACCGGGTTATCGGCGTGATTATTAATAAGTTTAGAGGGGACCTTTCCCTTTTACAGCCAGGTCTTAGCTGGTTTGAAGAATATACAGGAAAGAAAGTTCTAGGGGTCATTCCACATCTCCCTAACTTAAATATAGATGCAGAGGATTCAGTGATATTAAACCAGTATACTCATAAACAAAATAGTGAAAAAGAAATTGATATTGCCGTAATTCAATATCCAAAAATCTCAAATTTTACTGATCTAGATCCGTTTACAGTAGAAGAAGATTGCCATATACGCTATGTTTCATCTGCAAAAGAGTTAAAACAGCCAGACCTTGTTATTTTACCTGGTAGTAAAAATACGATTGAGGACCTACTTTTCTTAAAGAATAGTGGACTTGCAGATAAGCTTGAATCCTTACGTCAGAAGGGAAACACCTTTTTCTTTGGTATATGTGGCGGATATCAGATGCTTGGCTCAGAGGTACATGACCCCTTATCTATTGAATCTCCTTTTGTTACTTCAAAAGGCTTACAATTTGTGCCGCTTCAAACAACTATCACGAAGGAAAAAACAACGACCTTATCTCAGGGAATCGTCATCTTCCAAAATAATAGATTTGAAGTGAAAGGCTACGAGATTCATATGGGAATCACAAAGTTTGAGGGTAATATAAAACCTTTTATAAAAAAAACGACAGAACTAGACGGGTGTATGTCATATAACGAAAAAATCATTGGCACTTACTTTCATGGTATTTTTCATAATGATCCATTTCGCGAATCGTATATAAATCATATTCGCGAGTTTAAAGGTTTAGCGCCGATCTATCGCCGCCCTTCCTACGTAGATATCCGCGAGGAAGCGTATGATCGACTCGCAGATCATGTTCGACATCATGTAGACCTTGAATATATTGAAACAAAAATGAAGGAATATCAGCAAGCAGCAACATAAGAAAACGAAATGAAAGAGAGGGATGGTTATGATAAAAGGACATGTCTATCTTGTTGGTGCAGGTCCTGGTGATCCAAAGCTAATAACGGTTTATGGACTAGAATGTATCCAAAAATCTGACGTCATCTTATATGATCGCCTCGTTAACAAAGACTTATTAAAGCATGCAAAACTAAACACAGAGCTCATTTTTTGCGGTAAGCTCCCCGGTAAACACGAATTGATCCAAGAGCAAATTCACGAATTACTGGTAGAAAAAGCTCTTGAGGGGAAAATTATCACACGCTTAAAGGGCGGTGATCCTTGTGTTTTTGGACGTGTAGGAGAAGAAGCAGAAATTCTTGCAGATAATGATATTCCGTATGAGATTGTTCCTGGGATTACATCAGGAATTGCTGCCCCAGCATATGCGGGCATAACGGTCACTCATCGTGATTATGCCTCTTCCTTTGCACTCGTTACAGGTCATGGCCGGGCAGAAAAAAAACAAGATACATTAAATTGGCCTGCTCTTGCGCAAGGAATTGACACACTTGCCTTTTACATGGGAGTTGGTAACATTCATACCATTTGTTCAAAGCTAATTGAACATGGTCGTCACGCATACACACCTGTAGCTGTTATCCAATGGGGAACCACTCATAAACAACGAACGGTTACCGGTACATTACATACAATTGAAGACATTGTGAAAGAAGAAAAAATGGAGCATCCCTCCATTATCATTGTCGGGGAAGTGGTTAAGCTTAGAGAAAAAATCAACTGGTTTGAAAAAAAACAATTACGAGAGGTAGAGGAATTATGTCAGTTATAGAAGAGTTGAAAAATCGCCGAGCAATTCGGGATTATCTAGAAAAGGATGTGGAGGAGGAAAAACTAAACATTCTTCTTGACGCAGCTACTTGGGCCCCAAACGATCGAATGAGAGAGCCTTGGACCTTCTATGTCATAAAGGGAGAAGCAAAAAAACGTTATGAGAAGCTCGCTACGGATTACTTACAAGAGCGTTTTCCCACTAAACCATATCTTGTGGAAAGCTCTTTAAACGTTCTAAAAACGACTCCTGTTCACATGATTATAACAGCGGATATCGTCCCTGGTGATGAAGCGGCTACTAGAGATAATGAATATGCTGTTTCCTGTGCAATCCATTCGATGTGGCTTGCGGCTAGAGAACTCGATTTAGGTTTTGTATGGAGGACACGAGGCGTTGGTTTAGTTCATGATGAACGTATTCACACTTTTATAGGATCTCCCGAAAACAAAAAAGTCATCGGAAATGTGTTTATTGGCTATCCAGATCCGATCAAGATCGAAAATATGAAACAGCCAAAACGAACATCTTACCAAGAAAAGACCGTATGGCTATAAAAAAAACCTCCGCACGCTATGGGAAAGGAAGCTGTAACGGAACGTTTGGTGAGCTTGTCCAAGGCATCAAAAATAATCAACCCTTTTTGATTACCTTTCCCATATCAGAGTTGAGGTCCATTGCTTTATTCACTCCAGATAATGAATGCGGGATGGTATTAGAAACCCGAGCTCATCAAAAGGCGGCATTAGCCTGCAATAAGCTCTTAGCCTATTTTAATCAAAAAGGAGGGGGCAGGCTGCGACTTTTATCGACCATTCCTAAGGGAAAGGGCATGGCTAGTAGCTCTGCCGATATTATTGCGGCAATGAGAGCTGTAGCTAATAGCTTTTCACTACCTTTAACAAAGGAATTAATCTCACAGATTGCTTGTGAAATTGAGCCTACTGATGGAGTGATGTATCGAGACATTGTCGCCTATGATTATATTAATGGTCAATTGATAGAGGAGCTTGGCCAGCTGCCACCATGGCAATTGATCGGGTTTGACCTTGGTGGAACAGTGGATACGCTCGGATACAATCAACAAGAAAAGAACTATACTCTGACCCAACTAAATGAGTTAAAGCAAGCGTATCAGCTTGTAAAAGAAGGGATACTTCAACAACATTTAGGCTCAATATTATGTGCATCCACTATGAGTACTCGTATTAACCAACATATGTGTGAAAAGCCTTATTTTGAAGAGTTTGAAAAGCTTTCAGCCTGTTTAGGTGGCGGCCTACTTACTGCACATAGTGGAACAATGCTCGGAATCTTAAAAAATCCTGCTTTTGATACGAAGGAACAAATGTATCAAGAAGAAATTTTACTAGACTTTAACCGAAGAACGGGGCTAAGTCCCATTTTTTATACAAATGTAAACCAATTATCTCAACCTTTACCATCTCTCTAAGAAGGATGTGAAACTAATTTGTTTTCTTCACAACAGAAAGAAGCCATATATCAAGTGATAAAAACAAGAAGAGATATACGAAGCTTCTTAAGAGATTCTATTCCCATAGAGACCTTATATCGAATTCTCGAGGCTGCACATTATGCTCCATCTGTTGGCTTTATGCAGCCTTGGAACTTTATTATTATTTCATCTGATGAAGTGAAAAAACAGCTTGCCTGGGCAGCTGATAAGGAACGAAGAGCATTAAGTATCCATTACGAAGATGACAACAATCGGGCTGAAACGTTCTTATCCTTAAAAATTGAAGGACTAATAGATGCTCCCTATACAATTTGTGTTACATGTGATCCTACAAGAGGTGGTTCACATGTTCTTGGTCGCAATTCGATACCAGAAACAGATATCATGTCCACTGCCTGTGCCATTCAAAATATGATGCTTGCTGCTTGCGCTGAAGGCTTAGCAACAGGCTGGGTTAGCTTTTATAAAAAAAATGACATTCGAGATATTTTAGCGATCCCACCACATATTGAACCAGTGGCTTTACTTTCAATAGGCTACACAGAACATTATCCAACAAAACCAATACTTGAAACAGCAAACTGGGAGAAAAGAAGAAACATAAATACAGTCATTTTTTATGAAAAATGGGGGAAACACCCGACTACATAATGGAGGAAAAGAACTGTGTTAAAGATGAACAATCTACCAACATTACTCATTCTTACTGGATTCACTTGCTATTTTTGGGTTAATTCTTTTCAAGAAGCTAAAGCCATGCATATCATGGAAGGTTTTTTACCAATAGGCTGGGCAATATTCTGGTGGGTCATAACAATACCATTTATTATCATCGGATTACGAAGTATTCAAAAGAAGCTTACTGATAACCCAGAGTTAAAAGCCATGCTAGGACTTTCAGCAGCTTTTGCCTTTGTTTTATCAGCATTAAAGCTTCCGTCTGTAACAGGAAGCTCATCACATCCAACTGGAGTAGGCCTTGGAACAATATTGTTTGGACCAACAGCTATGAGCGTATTAGGAACAATCGTCTTATTATTTCAGTCATTATTGCTTGCACATGGTGGTATAACCACATTAGGTGCCAATGCTTTTTCAATGGCTGTTGTAGGTCCATTTATCGTATTTGGAGTTTTTACATTTGCGAAGAAGATAGGTCTTTCTTTCACTCTATCCATCTTTTTAGCAGCTATGCTTGGAGATTTAGGGACATACTTCATTACCTCAATTCAATTAGCCCTTGCTTTTCCAGCTGAGGTTGGTGGTTTCATTGCATCCTTCACAAAGTTTGCAAGTATCTTTGCTCTTACTCAAATACCACTTGCAATTAGTGAAGGCTTATTAACTGTAATTGTGATGAATATTTTAACCAAATATAATACAACTGAGTTAAAGCAACTTAAGTTAATTAAGGAGGCACAGTAACCATGAAAAACCTAGTTATGTTCTTCTTTGTTGTAATTTTAGCGGTAGTTCCACTGTTCATACATAAAGATACAGATTTTGGTGGAGCAGATGGGCAAGCGGAGAAAGCAATTACTGAGATTGCACCAGATTACGAGCCTTGGTTTTCAAGTTTTTGGGAGCCTCCCGGAGGTGAAACAGAAAGCTTATTGTTTTCACTGCAAGCCGCACTTGGTGCTATTTTCATTGGATATTTCTTTGGATTTGGACGTGCCCGAAGAAAGTACTCGTCTAAACAGTGAGTCGGCACATGCTACAAATTGACCAATACGCTCATATTAGTCCATTAAAACATATACATCCAGTCGAAAAGGTCAGCTTCTCCGGACTTTTTTTACTGTTTTCTATCTTAACGAAAGATATATGGGTTACAAGTTTCACCTTTATCGTGATGAGTGTCATTATTGTAGCAGGAGGGCGGATTCATATTTTACACTATCTAAAATTATTAACAATTCCGTCTCTCTTCCTACTCACAAGTTTAGTGACAATTTTATTTTCAATCGCTCCAGAGGAAAAATTACCTGTAGAAACACTTTGGAGTACAAACTTCTTTTCTTGGAACCTCTATATAAGTAGGTTTAGTTTCCATCAAACCTTACAGCTAGCAGCAACTGTGCTATCAAGTGTTAGTTGTTTATATTTTTTCATTCTTACAACACCGTTACATCAATTCATGTGGGTTTTACAGAAAGTAAAGCTCCCAAAGCTAATCATAGAGTTAATAGGGTTCACTTATCAATTTATTTTTGTTTTATTAGCTACAATGCAGGAAATCTATGTGGCTCAAGCAAGCCGACTAGGCTACCAGCATTTTAAAGGTTCAATAGGGGCATTAGCCCAACTTGTAGCTAATCTTTTTATTAAATCACTTACAACCGCTAAAGAACTACAAATCGCTATAGACAGTAGAGGTGGAGATGAATACTTATATGACGTAGACATTCATCAATCTTATCGAACCCTCCATATAGCAGGTATTGGAATTAGTGCTATTCTATTAACTCTACTAACTGTATGCTTGTAAAGAGTATAAAAGGGGTATCTCCATGAATAAATCGATCGTTTCATTTAAAAATGTTACTTATCAATATCCTGATGGGACTACCGCGTTAAAGAACATATCTCTTTCGATTCAAAAAGGGAAAAAGATTGCACTAATTGGAAACAATGGAGCAGGAAAATCAACCTTATTTCTTTTATTAAATGGAATTTTAAAGCCTTCTGAAGGGGAGTTTTTTCTTCAAGGAAAAAAGATAACGTACACACGTAAGGAAATAAAAGCGCTCAGACAAAAAGTAGGAATTGTGTTCCAAAATCCAGATTCACAGCTTTTTTCCACTAGTGTATATGAAGATATTCAATTTGGCCCTAAAAACCTTAAGCTCACAAAAGAAGAAATTCAGGAGACTGTTGAAAAATCCATTAGCTTAACAGAGACAGATACACTCAAGGACAAACCACCTCACTTTCTAAGTCTTGGACAAAAAAAGCGTGTAGCCATCGCTGGAATTATTGCTATGGGTCCCGAACTCATGATTTTAGATGAACCAACGGCAGGGCTAGATCCATACTACTCAAAAAAAATGATGATGATTCTACACGAGCTACAAGATGAAGATAGGACCATTCTCCTCTCCACACACTCTGTAGATTTAGCCTATGAGTGGGCAGACGAAATTATTGTCTTACATAATGGACGTATAGTTGCACACGGTTCTCCTGTTGACGTGTTTAAACAAAAAGATATTTTACAAACAAGTCATTTGACTCAGCCTTGGGTGATGGAGGTATATGAGCATTTAACTTCACGCAGTGATTATCCTAGATCTAAAGAAGAGCTCTTTGTTAAGCTTTCATCTATTAAGTGATAAGAAGAGGATTTTTTTCTGAATGATATCCCCCCTTACTTCACATTCCATAGCATTAAGAGGTTACTTCCAAGTGGCTTCTTTCTCGCTATTCTCTTACTAGATTTACACTATCCCATTTCAACTTAATTACGCTCATCAATTGGGGTTCCGATTGGGACATTAAAATACCAAATGAAAAAAAGGACAACCAAACAAGACAATACGTAAGTTAAGAGTGGACGTTTATAATGTAATCGAATAAACGTAAACATTAGTGTATAAAAGAAGGGCTCCATCCAAAAATGATAGCCATTATGAAAGGAAATCCTGTCCGTTACCACGAAGATACTTTCAATTAAGACAGAGCCAATAATCCATTTTATATAATACAAGACAATGGCTTTTTTCTCTTTATTTCTAGGGTAATGAGATAAAAACAAGAAACTCATGGCTGGTAATAAAATAATGCTATTCATAATATCTGTTATCGAATGGTTTGAAAAGAAATCTGGATGCAATTTCCACAATTGATAATTAGCCGTTATATAGTTATAAAGTAAATTAAGCACACAAACATATAGTAGTGTTGGATGAAAATCTTTCCACTGTTTAAGATCCGCTAATTTATATACAGCTATTATAAATGCAGCTTGAGTTACGGTATACATAGGTTCGTCCTTTATATACAAGATAGTAAGTATACGATAATCGGGTGAGTATACAAAATCAAAGATGTATTTGAAAGTATTCTTATTATAAACAGAGATATCCAAAATAACCTTATAAGTTCGATTATTTGCTATCTTACCTTATTTCACTGTATGACGATGAGAAGAAAAATGAAAAGGAACTTTCAAAGTGAATGACGTATCAAAAATCGTGATAATTGATTATCCTATCCTAATTTCAAGTTATCAAGAAGAGTAGCAGAACCAAACTGTAAAAATTTCAGTCACGTTCAATGTATCGACTAAAAAACTATCATGATAGCGCTACAATGCACTATCCGCTCATTTTTTACAGCAAGTGTGGAAGCTACCCGATCTGATTAGGGACCTACTCCACTTCATTGAAAACGATTCTCCTCGTGATCACCCACATGTAAAAGTTACTCCACAGCCGCTTCCTGAAATCAAACCAGAAGTATGGCTTTTAGGAACAAATAAAAAGAGTGCAGCTTTAGCAGGTGAAACCGGACTATCCTATAAAGGCAGAGGAAATTGACTTAAGCTCCCTGATTTGGACGCTTCAACAAAATAAGGGAGAGAGGAAGGAAGGGATCCCATCCATACACGAAGCTAAAAATTACTCCTTAAATGATAATGAAAAAGAAACCTTACAATCCTTAAAAGATAAAATGATTATTGGAAATCCAACTGAAGTAGGAAATCAATTAAAAGTAGTTCAAGAGCATACGAAAGCAGATGAACTGATGACGATCACGATGACTTATTCATTAAATGATAAACTTACTTCTTATCAATTACTTGCTGAGGAATTAATGTGAGTAAAGCCACATTTTAAAGGATATGATAAGCCTAACAACTTTACTTACCATGATTTGGGAGGATGAGCAATGGAGCAACTTAACATTACTCATATAATAATTGATGACGATTTTTATGCGGAAGAATCTGTTACAACAAACTTTACCCATAATGAGAAAGATTATAGTGTTACCTTTAAAAAAGCAGACCTAGAGATGTTAAATGCATGGGTATACGATAACAACCATTCTTTACCAGCAAATCTATCTGATTCTCTTCTTGAAAAGATAAGAGAAGAAGTAAAGAAAAGAATCTAACTAGATTCTTTTCTTTTATATGTTATATTATGATTTCTTCCACAGACCGCCCATCTGTTTCGCCTAAATTGACCCCTAATAATGTAGCAAAGGTTGGACCTTCATCAACTAGATGCATGGATGCTATTTCTGTATCGGGGCGAATGCCTTTACCTTTTGCAATGAAAACGGTTGTGTACTTTTCCTTGGCAGGTGAGTAGCCATGACTACAATATGTATACCGCCGTTCTTCTACATCTTCTTTGGTGATTGACCGAATATACGATGTATCATGGCATTCCTTGAAATAAAAGCCTTGTCTTGCTTCAATCATTAAGAATGCTAATTCGTCTGCTCCTTTTTCTTTTGCATGAGCATTAGTAAAGACCTGTTCGATTCCATTCTTTGTTTCTTTTAGTAACTTTTCAAACAAATTGACAACCATCTCTTTCGTTTCTTTATCTTTTTGATTTTTTATATAGATATAAGCAGAGCCATCACAGCTTTTACAATATGCTTTCCAATCAATGACTTTGCCCTTATTATTAACCTTTAGTAATCCCATTTCCTTAAGAAGAACGTTAGGATGAATAGCCTTAGACTCATCAAGCGCACTGTGATCTCCTAATGCAACAATAGTAGCCCTATCCTCCAATCCAGCTTTTTTTATTGCTCCAATAATCTTTCCTAATCGTTGATCATGACGATAAAGAGCAGCTTTGGCTTCTTCAGAGGAAAATCCGTGATAATGTCTTTGTGTATCTAGGTCTGTAAGATGAACGAGTAAAAGATTTGGTTTTTTTGAGATAATAGTGGAGACCGTCGATTCTACTACAAAGTCATCTAATTCAGGCTGACTTAAGCCATTGCGAATGTGACCATGCTTTCGATTCATTTCTAATTGGTATAATGGGCTGCCATTCCATAACGAAACAGCGATTTGATGGTGCCATAAACGATTTGCAAAAATTTCAGGCATATTATATTTGATTTTGGCCTTGGCAGTGACAGGCCATAGGAGAGCTGCAGTTATTAATCCAGCTTTTCTAGCTTCATCATAAAGTGTAGTACCTGTAATAAACTTTCGATGCCAGTACCAATCAGGAGAAAGGACACCGGGTTGTAAAAGCGTGTTATTAACGATTCCATGTGTATTAGGAAAGTTCCCTGTAACAATGGTAGTATGACATGGATAAGTAACGGATGGATAAATCGTTTCAACATTCTTGCAGAATGCGCTCCTAGACAATAGGTTTTTAAAGTTTGGTAGCTCCTTAAGCATATGAAAATCAAGTGAAGATAAGCAATCAAATGAGATAACAATTAAATGATCAGTAACTCTCTCCATATTAAGACCTCCCAAAAAGAATGACTTATACACCTTTTCTCATTATATAGGCTATAAGATTTATATGTAATAAGTTTGATATGATACAATAAGTTAAAAAAGAAAACCTCTAGATAGGAGGGAGGCACACAACATGAAGATTACTCAACAAATGATAAAAGCACGATGCGGTGAGGTCTCCTTCAAAAAGGGGGATTCTTTTTATCGTTCAAATAAAGTGTTGATAGAAAGCTATTCAGAAGAAGAATGTAAAGCGAAAGTAGTAGTTGGAAGCGAGGAATTTAATGTTTTCCTAGTAGTACCTACAAACGGTAAGATTCACACAGAGTGTAGCTGTCCGAAGCTAGCATCCTATAACAAGGACTGTCAGCATGTTGCAGCCGTACTAACTGCTATTCAGCATAAACAATCAAATGATTTATTCTCCTTATTCCAAAAAGAATCAAAAAAAGAGAGTGGGCATCAACGTCATTTTGAAACACGTGAAGTGTTAGATACTCGCTTTACCTTTCACCTTATAGACAAGGCACCTAATCATCATGTCATAGGTGTCACTCTTTTTATAAATCAGCTCAAAGTAGAAAAAAGCAGGGAATTGCTTAAAAGGATAAAGGGTTCAGAACCATTTAGGATTTCTTCAACTTTCACCTATAATCCTGATAATCATTGCTTTGAACAAAGCGCTAATCAAATCCTATGGCTTCTTATAGACATGATTGATAATGAGCTATCTTCTACGAACGAAGAGAATGCACTCATTGTTACTCCAGCAGCCTGGCGTCAAATAGAAGAAAAGCTACCATTAGAAAATACCAATGTTCAGGATGGGGAAATATTTTTTAAAGCGTATGTTAGACAAGAGCAATTACCGTTATCTTTCCTTTTAAAGAAAGGTGACCCAGAGGGATATACATTACACACACCCTCTATTCATAAAGCAAAGGTTCTCGTACAGTATGAATGTGTAGTGATAGAGGGTAAGCTTTTTCGATTGAATTATCATGATTGCAAAAGGCTCTCTGAACTAAAAAATATGACAAAACAAGCTCGTGAATTCATCCCAATTATGGACAACCAATTAGGCTTCTTTTTAGAGAAGGTGGTACCAGGCTTAAAACAGTTAGGAAATGTTTTAATCGACGACAATATAACCAATTCTCTCATTAAAGCACCCCTCGTAGCTAAACTTTATTTAGACAGGGTGAAAAACCGACTACTAGCAGGACTAGATTTCCATTATGAAAACATCATTCTATCTCCTTTTCAAAAGAAAGAACCGAGCAAACTTATTGTTAGGGATACTAAAAAAGAAGAGATCATCCTATCTATTATGGAAGAAGCCAATTTTGTCAAAACAGAAGAAGGCTACTATTTACAAAATGAAGAACAAGAATATCATTTTTTAACAACGTTACTGCCAAAGCTAGAAAAATTGACTCGAATCTATGCAACAACTGCTGTTAGAAATCGGATTTTCAAAGGGACCTTCAAGCCTCAAATTCGAGTGAAAATGAACAAAGAACGAACAAACTGGCTAGAATTTACGTTTGATTTAAAAGGGATAGCAAATGAAGAAATTAAAGAAGTTCTTATAGCATTAGAACAAAAAAGAAAATATTATCGTTTACGCAATGGTTCCTTGCTTTCATTAGAAACAAGAGAAGTGGAGGAAATACAAGCCTTTCTTCGATCCGCACAAGTGGATGGTCAAGACCTTCTTTTAGGGGTTTCAGTCCCTATAAATCAAGCTTTAGAGCTATTAGACCACGTAGAAGGTAGTTCAGCGTTTATGTTAGAAGCTTCATTCCAAGAATTTTTAGACACGCTTAAAAATCCAGGGAAATTGACGTTTTCAATACCTGATCCATTAAATACAATTTTAAAAGAGTATCAAAAACAGGGATTTAACTGGATGAAAACTCTCTCTTATTATGGATTTGGAGGAATCTTAGCCGATGACATGGGACTCGGAAAAACCATTCAGAGTATAAGCTTTATCCAATCAGAGCTTAACACCATTCGATATGAAAAAAAGCCTGTTTTAATCGTTAGCCCTTCGTCGGTCACCTACAATTGGTTACATGAGTGTAAAAAGTTTGCACCTGAAATAAAAGCCGTGGTTTTTGACGGACCGAAACAAAAACGTACGGAACTTCAAAGTAAGTGGATAGATGCAGATGTAGTGATTACTTCCTATCCATTAATAAGAAAGGATCAGAAATGGTATGAGAAACAAAGATTCTCGACCGTTATTTTTGATGAAGCACAAGCCTTTAAGAATCCATTAACTCAAACGGCAAAAGCGGTAAAGAAAATACAAGCAGAAAATCGTTTCGCCTTAACAGGAACACCCATTGAAAATTCAAGGGAAGAATTATGGTCTATCTTTCATGTTGTATTTCCTAACCTTTTTCTCGGTTTAAAAGAATTTAGTCAACTTTCAAAAAAAGCCGTTACGACTCGCGTTCGTCCATTTATCTTGAGAAGAATGAAAGAGGATGTCCTAGACGCTTTTCCGAAGAAAAAAGAAATAACTGAAAGTGTAGAACTACTTCCAGAGCAAAAGAAGCTCTACACAGCTTACTTGGCTAAATTAAGACACGACACCTTAAAACATTTAGATAAGGAAACCTTTTATAAAAATCGGATAAAAATTCTAGCAGGATTAACTCGCTTACGTCAAATTTGCTGTCACCCTCAGCTTTTTGTAGATGGATATAAGGGGGGATCCGCCAAATTTAATCATCTTTTCACCATAGTCAAAGAAGCTAAAATGGCTGGTAGGCGAGTACTCATTTTCTCACAATTTACAAAAATGCTCGATTTAATAGGGAAAGAGCTTACCGAAAATGACACAACCTTCTTTTACTTAGATGGTCAAACAGAAGCGGATGAACGAGTGAAGTTATGTGATCGATTTAATCAAGGAGAGCGGGATTTTTTCTTAATTTCTCTTAAAGCAGGAGGGACCGGGCTTAATTTAACTGGTGCTGATACCGTGATTTTATATGATACATGGTGGAATCCTGCAGTAGAGGAGCAGGCAGCAGACCGAGCACACCGAATTGGTCAGAAAAACACTGTTCACGTCATTAAATTACTAACATCAGGGACAATTGAAACAAAGATCAATGATTTACAGGAGAAAAAGCGGAATCTTGTCGAAGAGCTGTTGGATTTTGAAAAAGGGGAGCTTACTAGCTTTAATGTAGATGAGGTCAAAGAATTATTAAAATAATACTGTCTTTGAAGAGGGTCGCAAATCCCCCTCCATAAAATTTTTCTACTGATAAAGAGTGAATTACCTAAAAAAACGCCAACTAGTTGGCGTTTTTTTAATTGTTCTAGTATTAAGCTTCAGTAGCCTTCGTCTTATATTTGTCGACAAGAAGCAGACACCTTAGAATAATTTAGCAATCAAAATCAACACATATTAAATCGGTAATTCCGATTTCTTTCAAATAGGCTAAAACAGCTTGATGCTTTGGGTGAGGACCATATACTTCAAGAGCTTCACGATCGTCAAATCGTACCGTTAATCCAACTTCATAGCCTTTATTGCGATCAGAGAAGTTCATACCTGCTTGAATATCAATAATTCCAGGAATTTCTTCCTTAAGAGCCTTTAAGCGAGAAATAGCTTCCTTTTTTTGATCATCTGTTGTTTGTTCACTGAATGTACATAGGACTATATGTTCTACCATGTTATTTCCTCCTCTTAACTATTCAACTCATTATGGCATACGTTACTATTGGAGGGCGATTTTGAAGACTTACAGAGTAATTATAAAGTAACTCAAACTTCCCATCTAAATGAGTAGGTAAAAGCCTTGAGATTGTAAAGATAGAAGACTTCATTAGGTTTCTTGACATATCGTCAAGTATGGGCTGATTAATTTAATTTCATTTGGTGATAGTTAACATATAATAGAAAACAGGATTAGGTCTATTTCATTTCAAAAGTTAACTAACTTTCTGAGTTAATAATATAGTTCGTGCAACAGACTATCATGTTAGTAGCTGTTGAGGGATGGTCATTTATTTGCCACATGAAGGGTAGACCATTATCTATAGATCATATAGGTCAATCTACATTATTACGTAAAATATAAATTTGACGTAATAATTAACTTACATTACAATGATAATTAGAATTTCACTTATCGAGGTGTTTAAATAATGGCTAATGAATCTCAACAACAGCATTACAAAAAACTCAAACTACTTCTTAAAGATCTACCTTGGTATGTTGAAGAATACATTGACCATAAGCGTAGAAAATTATCTGCAGCATCACTGCTTAATTATTGTCATGACTATAAGATCTTTTTTCAATGGCTTGTGGCTGAGCAGTTTTATAATGGGCCAGTTCAGAAGATTCCCTTAGAGCTTTTAGAAACACTAACAGTTCAGCAAGTTGAAGGGTTTCTACATGCATTGCAGTATGAACTACATAATAAAGAGATCACGGTAAACCGAAAGTTATCTGCACTAAAATCTCTATTTAATTATTTGCAAAATATTGCAGAAACGCGCGATTTAAAGCCTTATTTACAGCGAAATGTTATGGCTAAAATAGAATTTAATGAGCTTAAGGAGAGCATGGAAACCATTGCGAACAAAATGGAAGGTAAAATTCTTCTTGGAGATGAATACGAGAAATTCAGAAGGTTTGTTGCTTTTGAATACGGAGAAATGGTTAAAGAGAATAATAAGCTTCATAACTTCTACAAAGTTAACCAAGAGCGTGATACAGCTATAGTCTCACTTATTTTAGGATCAGGTTTACGGCTTTCAGAGGTTGTAAACCTTGACCTAGATGATATTGATTTTGGTAAATATTCTGCCCGTGTTATTCGTAAAGGTAATAAAGAGCAATACGTATTTTTTAGTAAAATCGCTATGGATGATCTTCAAGAATATTTAAACATCCGCGAAGCACGTTATCAAGTTGAAAAAAACAACAAAGCATTATTCGTTGCGGCTTCTATGGGACCTAAAGGAAAATCAAGGCGATTAACAGCAAGATCAATTGAGAAACTAATTGAAAAATACGCAAATGCTTTCGGAAAACCCTCATTATCTGTCCATAAATTACGGCATTCCTTTGCTACACGCTATCACTCTGAAATAAACGATGTACCAAAACTTAGAAGACAGCTCGGCCATTCCTCTATCCAAACAACCATGATCTACACACACATAAGAAACGATGATCTAAAAAGTGCAGTAGACCGAATGGATATGCCTAAAGATAAGTAATGCCAATGAATTAAATGGATTCAATTTCCTCTTCAAAATAAAATGTATTTGGATACTCTTTTAGTGTATAAGAGTATCTTTTCATATTTGCAACATAACTGTATTTGCTAATTGTAACCGTTTCTTTTGAGGCCTTAAGAACGACCTTTTCATTAACTTCAAATTTATTATGTTTATTTTTCATTGTTTACCAACTTTCTAAGATAATATTTATTATCTCATAAATGAGTGGATAGTTCAGTTATATTTTTAATTTTTAACATATAAACACTAATTTAATCATAAAAAAACCACGTGAACGTTTTCATATCTAGCTAATGAATAAATTGATCAAAAGAAGCCTTAATACAAATGTATGGATAAAAAGGCGAAGGTAGAGCTTGTGAAGACCCGATAAGTAACAGGTGTTAGAAGAAAAAGACGAATGAGATGTCCTGACAAAGACGTAGATATTAGAGCATAGTAAGTGAGAGTACAATTGGTTACAGAACAGTAAAACGAGTATTTTAAATTCTAGTTTACATAATATATATTCTCGGAAGTTAATCTTTTTTAATAATTCCCGTCTCAATACCTAAGATTACTTAAGTAAATGAGACAGAAAATAAAATTTGTTACAAGTAATGATGGTTTTTACCCTAATGATACATCTAATATCATCATCACTACAAAACCAATCATTAAACTCATCGATGCTAAATCTGTATTGTTATTTTCCTGTGAGCCTGGAATAACCTCTTCTGCAACAACAAAAATCATAGCCCCTGCAGCAAAGCTAAGTGCATATGGTAAGATCGGTTCTACAAATACAACTGCTAGTGCTCCGATTATAGCTGCAATTGGTTCCACCATGCCAGAGAATTGTCCATAGAGAAAGCTTTTTCTCCTTGACATCCCGTCTCTTCTTAATGGCATTGATACAGCCACTCCCTCAGGAAAATTTTGAATCCCTATTCCAATCGCTAATGCAATTGCACCAGATAATGTTGCAGATTCAAATCCTACTGCCACTGCCCCAAACGCTACCCCTACTGCTAATCCTTCAGGGATATTGTGAAGAGTAATTGCTAAAACCAATAAAGTACTTCGACGTTTATTGGCAGGATGTATTCCTTCTGCTTGCTCTATCGGCTTTTCAGGATGCAAATGAGGTAATAATTTATCAATGACTAATAAGAATATACCACCTAACAGAAACCCTATTGCTGCTGGGATCCATGAAGGTAGACTTCCTCCCTCCCCCATTTCAAGTGCAGGAGCTAGTAAAGACCAGAAGCTAGCAGCAATCATTACTCCACCAGCAAAGCCCATCATACTATCTAAAAATTTATGATTAACAGTTTTTACAGTAAACACCAATGCCGCCCCTAACGCAGTCATTCCCCATGTAAATAGCGTTCCCAAGGTTGCCTGTGAAACAGGAGACAATGTAGTGAACCATTCAATCAAGTTAATACCTCCTCTTTTTACAGGTTTAATTTGAACGATAAAGGCTGTATAGATGATTCTATACCTTTTTTTCAAGTATGTAAAAAAGATAACTCATACCTTCTTCAAAATACTCAAAAAAATTCCCTCCTTTTACACAACATTCTTCTCTAAATGAAGATCTTTACTGGCCCGATTCTAATAATTCAACTTTAGTTACAGGAAAAAAGAACATTTGTTCTCCACCTCGTATTTTTAGCATATTTCACCTAAAACATCCTTGTAACTAGTCATTTTTTACCAGTTATGTTCATTATAAGTACTCTTTTATCGATATTCTGGTCAATTACCCTATTTAATGTACCAATTAACCAATCTTATGTTAGCTAAGCTAATTTCTCAGCCTCACGATTGTACTTTCCATAGCACTTCCACAAGGAACATATGTTCTATACCTCGAAGATTTAGCATTTTCTCCAAAAAAATCCACGTAACTAGTCATTTGAACTAATTACGTGGATTTTTTACTTACTTATTTATTCTTTTAAGTCTTCAATTGAATCAATTTCCATGTAAGTTGGAACAACTAAACCAGTTTTTGCTCCTTCTAGGTTTGGACCTAAATCTTCAAATTGACCATCATATTTTTCATATTGGTCTGCATGTGTTAAGGGTAACCACCCAGCAATATGAGCATCAACACTTCCATCCGCTACACCAGCCCACATCGGTCCGGCTTCAACTTGGCTTAGTGTTACATCATAGCCTAAGTCTGTTAATACATTTGCAAGAACGTTCGTACTAGCAATCGTACTATCCCAAGCGACATAAGCGAATTTAACTTCTTCTCCATTCCCTGCTTCTACACCTTCAGTCCACTTTGCAACCTTGTCTTCATTCTCTTCAATCCAAGCTGCAGCAGCCGCTTCAGGTTCTTCACCATCCTGTATTGCACTCATGATGACTCCCATGTCGTCTGGCGTCCAATGAAATTGATCAAGAACTTTATGTACATTAGGTAAATCTTCTTTCAAGCCATTACGTACAATAGAATGGATCGTTTCTTCCTCCCCGTATACACCTATAGGATCTTCCAAATATTTTAGGTCAAATTTAGAGAATTTCCAATGTGGTGTCCAGCCAGTTACGATGATCGGCTCTTCTTTATCATACGCTTTCTTTAATGCTGCGGTCATGGCTGCACCAGAGCCTTCGATTACTTCCCAATCTTCTAGCTCGTAATCCTCAATAGCTTTCGTTGTTGCCTTCATGATACCTGCACCAGGATCAATTCCTGTAATCTTATAATCTAGTGATTCACCAATAGATGCATTGCTGCCTTCTGTACTTGTTTCTTCTCCACCACTACATGCTGCTAATCCTAACGTTAATCCTAAAGCGACTGTTAGTCTTGAAAATTTTGAACTCATTACCATTTTTCATTTCCCCCTAATTTGTTTTTGTTTTTCCTATATTTTGAGTAATCCGATCTAGTATAATCGCAATGATTACGATTGCTAGACCAGCTTCAAAACCTTTACCAGTTTGTAATTGAGTAACTGCTCGATAAACATCTGCACCTAACCCAGGTGCACCAACCATTGATGCAATTACTACCATTGATAGAGCTAACATAATACTTTGGTTTATCCCTGCCATTATGGTTGGCAAGGCTAATGGCAGCTGTACTTTTAGTAGTTTTTGACTTGTAGTAGAGCCAAATGCCTGTGTTGCCTCAATTAAATCCTCTGGAACTTGCTTTATCCCTAGAATAGTTAAACGAATGGTTGGTGGCATTGCAAAAATAACGGATGCAACTACACCTGGTACTACACCAATATTAAAAAAGAAAATAGCTGGTAATAAATAAACAAATGCTGGCATTGTTTGCATAAAGTCTAATAATGGCGTAACAATTTTACTAACGACTTCACTTTGAGACGCCCATATTCCAATCGGAATACCAAGAATTATAGATATGCCGACTGAAGTTAATACGAGTGCTATTGTATCAAGCATGTTTTCCCAATATCCAAGATTATCAATTAGTAGTAAGCCAATAAGTGTAAACACGGCCATTCTCCAGTTAGCAACCTTCCAAGCTACTATACTAATAATGATGACTAATAAAATGATTGGGACAACTCCTAAGCCTAGAACGATACCCTCTACAAACGATTCAAGTCCTGTAGCAATTCCTTCAAATAAAGGTTCGAAATTTGCTACTAGCCATGCTACTAAGGCATCAATCCAATCCCCAAGTGGTAGCTTTGGTAAGATGTTTTCCATTACAATACCTCCATTTCTACACGATCAGGGAGTGTATTGCTTTCAACTTCATTTATATATGTACTATTTCCAGCTAAAGCTCCAATTACAGCACCTTTAATAACAATCCCTTTTAAACGATTTTGATCATCAACAACTGCAACTGGTGTTGTAGAGGTTGATACATCTTCAAAAAGATCAATTAACAATGTTTCTGGTGAAACAATTGTCACATTCTTTTCAACAACATCTTCTAGTGATCTGTTTTCTTCGATAGCACGTTTAGCTTCTTGAGCAGATACTACACCTGTTAATTTCTTTTGTTTGTTTACAATATATACAGATGAGATACCGTTGTCTTGCATGATTTTCAGAGCTACTCTTGCACCTTTTTCTACCTGAACTGTTTCAGCACGCTTCATGACATGAGCTGCTGTTAACACCTTCGATAGGTCTACATCCTCAACGAATCGTTCGACATATTCATTTGAAGGATTCATTAAAATATCTTCAGGAGAACCTATTTGTACTATATTCCCATCCTTCATTAGTGCAATGCGATCACCAATTCTTAGAGCCTCGTCTAAATCATGTGTAATGAAAATAATTGTTTTTTCCATTGTTGATTGAAGCTCTAACAATTCGTCTTGCATATCTTTTCTAATAAGAGGGTCTAATGCACTAAACGCTTCATCCATCAACAATATGTCAGGATCATTTGCTAATGCTCTTGCAAGACCTACCCTTTGCTGCATTCCACCACTTAACTGACTTGGTAGCTGATTTTCATAGCCTTCAAGTCCAACTAGCTTTAATGATTTTAATGCTTTTTGTTTACGTTGTTCTTTTTCTACACCTTGTATTTCCAAGCCATATTCTGTATTCGCTAGGACTGTTCGATGTGGAAATAGTGCGAATCGTTGAAAGACCATACTCATCTTTTCACGGCGGACATTTCTTAACTGTTCCTTATTCATAGAAACAATGTCCTGTCCATCAATAAAGACCTGTCCACTTGTCGGCTCAATTAATCGGTTAAACATTCGAACAAGCGTCGATTTCCCGCTCCCCGAGAGTCCCATAATAACGAAAATCTCACCTGGATAGACTTCAAAGTTTGCTTGATTCACACCGACAGTTGCTCCAGTTTCTTTTAATATCTCTTGCTTTGTCTTACCAGCTTTTAAAAGCTGCGCAGCTTTTTTTGACTGTTTTCCAAAAATCTTACTAACATCACTTACTTTAATTTTAAATGGTTGAACATTATTACTCATTTTTCCACCTCGTTATTTTACTTATGAACGTTTAAAAGATATCATCTCCCTTTTGTCAATAGTAAATGATTACTAACTAACACTCTTACTAGTATAAATATATGACAAATTCATGACAAAGCGTAAATATCCTGAAATACTCTTGTAAACTTTGTACAGAAAATACTGTACGTACTTTATATTTCGAATTCTTAGAATCCCTTCAATATGCTCTTATTTGATTCCCTTTACATTACATAGGGTTGTATGTATGCTAGATTATAAGAAAAGGATGTGAAAGGGTTTGCACGATAAAGAAATCATTGAAAAGGCTCGCGAACGAGTTATTGAAGCTATATCTCAAAATATGAATTTATATGGAGTGACACCTTCTGTGGGTCGACTTTGGGGATTGCTCTATTTTCAGAATCAACCTATGTCACTTGATGGAATGAAACATGAATTAGAAATGAGTAAGACAAGTATGAGTACTTCAGTTAGAAGTTTAATGGATATTAATATGGTTGATAAAGTATGGGTAAAAGGATCGAGGAAGGATTACTATGAAGTTCAAGAAGATTGGTATCAAACATTTATTGATTTTATGACCATTAAATGGAGAAATGGGGTCATTATTAATGTGTCCGCCATTGAAAAATCTTTACATGAGCTTAATGATCTTTTAGAAAACGAGAACTTGTCTCAAGAGCTTGAAATGGAAGTGAAAAGTGATATAACTAAATTACATCAATCATTGGAGTATTATGATTGGATGAATCGTTTAGTTGATAAATTTGAATCTCATGAAATCTTTGACTTTGTTCCTAAAAAGAGGTAGGTTACATCTGGTAATCTACCTCTTATTTAGAACAAAAAAATGTCAATATATATTACTTTTCAAATGGCTAAAAAAGGTTTATGATATCGGTATTGAATAGCAAGGGAGTGACGTTATTGATTCGGCTAAATAAATGGACATATGGGCTTTTATTATGGTTTTTCATTGTTTCTGTCTTTTCAATAAACGTTACAATGGATGCCTATATGCATACTAACACCCTAGCTGTTGAGGTTGAAGAAGGTTTTTCCTTAAAACTAAGTGATGAAAGCAGTAAAAACATTCCATTGTTCTTTCAATCACATGCTATGGAAATGAAGTTTATTCTTCTTGCGGTGACGATGCTTTTTATCCACCGACAAAAAAACCTTACTTTACACTTAAAATGTATGTTACATGCCGTTTTCTATCAATCTTCGTATTTATCAAATAAACATCTTTCCTCAATATACATTTAATAAAGGAGGCTAAAAAGATGTTTATTCTTAGATTTCTACCTATTATATTATTCTCTGCGACAGCTATTAGCTTATTCACATATCAAGGTATCGAGATTTTCCATGCATTGAGTGAACTTTTTAACAAAAAAGCATAATTAGCTTAAGCATCTACTGACATAAAAAGGTATGGTCCCGCTAGGGAGACCATACCTTTTTTTATTCTTGTGGCTTGCTTAGCCATGTTTCACTGACAGAGCCTGAATCCTCTTCATCTACTACAAATGATCCATTGCTATAACGATCATTTGCTCGTAATGATTGAATATCTACTTCCTGAACGATACCTTGGCCTGTCTTTACAACAAATACTTCTTTACCATAAACAATATGAGCCCCCACAATCCGATGAGGATTATTTTTTAGCTCTCTCAACATGATTAAGCCTCGTTTTGCTCGAGATGATTTTTCAAAATCTGTTAATGTCATTTTTTTCACTGCTCCTCTTTGAGTGGCAATGACCAAAAACGCTTTTTTATTCGGTGTTAATATTTGACCACTTACTACATAGTCATCTTCTTTTAAATTAATTCCCTTCACACCAGCTGCTCTTGGACCTACGATATTCACTTCTTCCTCGGTAAACCACAAGCCATATCCAAGATGAGTAATAAGGAATAAGTCATCCTTCCCACTTGTAATATGTACATCGACAACTTGATCTTCGCCTTTTAGGTTAACAGCTACTAGTGGTTTTGAATATCTTTGAGCTTTATATTGACTTAGCTCCGTCTTCTTTACCATTCCTTGTTTTGTAATAAACGTTAAGTAGTGCGGTTCTTCAAAGTTCTTCACTGGTATTGCCTTTAAAATTTCTTCATCACGGTCAATCGGGATAATGTTAGCAATATGCTGACCAAGATCCTTCCACCGGATATCAGGCAATTCGTGTACTGGACAATATAGATAATTCCCTTTGTTCGTAAATAACAAAACAACTTCTGTCGTGTTTATATCAAATTGATATAACAAACGATCTGTTTCCTTCATTCCAAAATCCTGACCATTTGACGCTGCATAAGAACGTTGACTAGTTCTCTTCACATAGCCATCCTTTGTTACTGTCACAATAACATCCTCTGAAGCAATCATAACCTCTAAGTTAATCTTTATTTCTTCAATTTCAGCTTCAATAACAGAACGACGAGCATCAGCATACGTCTTTTTCACTTTTTTTAGATCTGTTTTAATAACCTTTAGTAACACCTTTTCATCATTTAAAATACTTGTTAGCTCATCAATTTTTTTATCAAGCTCTTCCGCTTCATTTGTTAAAGCAGTTATGTCTGTATTAGTTAAACGATAAAGCTGTAACGATACAATTGCTTCCGCTTGAGGTTCTGTAAATTGATACTTTGAAATTAAGTTATCCTTCGCATCACGTTTATCCTTTGAAGCACGAATTGTCGCGATAACTTCATCTAAAATCGATAATGCTTTTATTAAACCTTCAACGATATGTTGACGCTCACGTGCTTTACGTAATTCATAATTCGAGCGATTTGTCACAACTTCTTTTTGATGTCCAATATAGGCATCTAGTATCTTTGGTAAGCTCATTAAAGTTGGTCTACGATTATGGATCGCTACCATGTTAAAGTTATAAGGAATTTGTAAGTCACTATTTTTATATAAATAATGTAGAACGCCTTCTGCATTGGCATCCTTTTTTAATTCAACCACTATTCGTAAGCCTGTACGATCCGTTTCGTCTCGAACTTCTGCAATACCTTCTACTTTTCGTTCAATTCGGAACTCATCCATACGTTTGACAAGATTGGCTTTGTTTACTTCATAAGGAATTTCTGTGATGACGATTTGTTGCTTGCCACCTCGTACATCCTCAATTGCCGCTTTTCCTCGTAAAATAATTTTCCCTTTTCCTGTTTCGTAGGCTTTTTTTATTCCTTCTACACCTTGAATAATACCGCCAGTTGGAAAATCAGGACCTTTTATTACTGACATTAAGTCATCTACTGTACAAGAAGGATTGTCCATTCGCTTGATGACAGCATCGATGACCTCCCCAAGGTGATGAGGTGGAATTTCTGTTGCGTAGCCTGCTGATATCCCGGTAGAACCATTTACAAGTAAATTGGGGAACATCGCAGGAAGGACTAATGGCTCACTACTTGTATCATCAAAATTAGGTACGAATTCAACCGTTTCTTTTTCAATATCTCGTAATAGTTCAGATGCAATAGCAGAAAGTCTTGCTTCGGTATAACGCATTGCTGCTGGAGGATCACCATCAATACTTCCATTATTACCATGCATTTGAATTAAAAGATTACGTACTTTCCAGTCTTGACTCATCCTCACCATTGCATCATAAACAGATGTGTCTCCATGCGGATGATAATTACCAATTACGTTTCCGACTGTTTTTGCTGATTTTCGGTAATTTTTATCATTTGTATTCCCATCAACGTGCATCGCATATAAAATTCTACGTTGTACAGGCTTTAAGCCATCTCGTGCATCAGGTAGTGCACGATCCTGAATAATATATTTACTGTAACGACCAAAACGGTCACCAATTACATCTTCAAGAGGTAAATCTCGAAATATTTCTACTGACTCTGCCAAAACCTATGCCTCCTCTGTGACCGATAAATGCTCATTTTCTAATATATTTGTTTCTTCGTCTAAGCCAAATGCGACATTGCTTTCAATCCATTTACGTCTAGGTTCTACTTTATCACCCATTAATGTTGTAACACGACGCTCTGCTCGTGCTGCATCATCAATTTTTACGCGGATAAGCGTTCTAGACTCAGGATTCATCGTTGTTTCCCATAGTTGATCTGCATTCATTTCCCCAAGACCTTTATAGCGCTGAATCATATAGCCTCTACCAACTTTTGCTATCGCAGCATCTAATTCATCATCAGACCAAGCATATTCTACGACTTCTTTCTTTCCTGCTCCCTTGCTCACCTTATAAAGAGGTGGAAGGGCAATAAACACTTTTCCTGCTTCTATTAGCGGTTTCATATAGCGATAAAAGAAGGTTAAAAGGAGAACTTGAATATGTGCTCCATCCGTGTCTGCATCTGTCATGATTATGACTTTATCATAATTCACATCTTCAACTAAAAACTCAGCACCAACACCTGCACCAATCGCATGAATGATCGTGTTGATTTCCTCGTTTTTGAAAATATCTGCTAATTTCGCTTTCTCTGTATTAATTACTTTCCCTCGAAGCGGTAACACAGCTTGGAACCTGCGATCCCTTCCTTGCTTCGCTGAACCACCTGCAGAATCACCCTCAACTAGGTACAATTCATTTTTCATTGGGTTACGAGATTGAGCTGGTGTAAGCTTTCCACTTAAGGTTGTTTCGGAGCGTTTACGCTTCTTTCCACTTCTTGCTTCTTCACGTGCTTTTCTTGCCGCTTCACGTGCTTGAAACGCTTTAATCGATTTTTTCACAAGTAACGTACCTGCATCAGGATTCTCTTCTAGGAAATACGATAAGTTTTCAGATACAATAGCATCAACCGCAGACCTTGCTTCACTTGTACCAAGCTTCCCTTTCGTCTGTCCTTCAAACTGAAGAAGCTCTTCTGGAATACGTACAGATACTATTGCAGCTAAGCCCTCACGAATATCAGAGCCTTCTAGGTTTTTATCCTTTTCTTTTAACAAACCCGTTTTTCTAGCATATTCGTTAAAAGCTCTCGTCATCGCTGTCTTTGAACCCGCTTCATGAGTTCCGCCATCTTTTGTACGAACATTATTTACAAACGATAAAATATTTTCTGAGTAACCATCATTAAATTGAAAAGCAAAATCTACTTCAATGCCATTTTGTTCTCCCTCAAAAGAAACAACGGGATGTAGGGCATCTTTTTCTTCGTTTAAATAAGTAACAAAGGCTTCAATTCCTGTTTCATAATGGTAGACTTCACTTTGATCATGACGTTCATCTATTAACTCAATTTTAAACCCTTTTAATAAAAAGGCTGATTCACGCAAACGCTCGCTCAATGTTTCAAAATTATACGTCGTTGTACTGAACATAAGAGGATCTGGCTTAAAATGAATTCTCGTTCCGGATTTGTTAGTTTTCCCTTTCTTCTCAAGAGTTGTAACAGGCTTACCGCCATTCTCAAATCGTTGTTCGTACGTAAAGCCATCACGCTGTATGGTTACAACAAGCCATTCTGACAACGCATTAACTACAGAGGCACCAACACCATGTAATCCACCGCTTGTTTTATAACCACCTTGTCCGAATTTTCCACCTGCATGAAGGACAGTTAAAATAACCTCTGGAGTTGGTTTGCCAAGTTTATGCATACCGGTTGGCATTCCTCGTCCTTTATCTTGAACAGATATACTATTATCTTTATGTATTTTTACAATGATATGATCACCATAACCTGCTAACGCTTCATCAACAGAGTTATCGACAATTTCATAGACGAGATGATGTAAGCCACGGCTATCCGTGCTACCAATATACATCCCTGGACGCTTTCTTACAGCCTCTAAACCTTCAAGGACCTGTATAGCGTCATCATTATAATCAAATTGTTGCTTATTACTCAAACGACTAAACCCCTTTCAAATGACACACAATCAAATTAATACATTGAATTAGAACGCATGTTTTAGTATTTTAAACAATAATTTGCGTATCGACAACCCGCTCCTAATAGAAAAACTAGTGTAACGCCAAGATCTAATCGTGTAGCCTTCGTCATCTAAGTAATCTAAAAGTAAAACAAACTTATATTATTTGTTCGTTATTATCGTGCAAATTAAACATTATCCCATGTTTTATTGTATATGGTAATTCACGTTTAGCAAACACTATTCGTTGAATAAAGTAAAAAATCCTTGTTTTTCCAAGGATTTTTTACTCATTACCGTATTTTTCACTTCGTCATGGCATGCTCCACTTTAATACAGCGATCCATAATCACTGTTTTATCGTTCTCCTTCAATAACTCATACGCTTCTTCATTTTCTAATCCTAATTGTGCCCAATAAATATCCGCATCAATTTCAAGGAATTCCTTTGCTACATCGAGCAAATGCTCAGACCGACGAAATACATTTACAATATCAACATGCTCACTAATGTCTTTTAAAGAAGCTACAGCTTTTTTCCCTAACACCTCATCAACAGTAGGATTCACTGGGATGATATCGTATCCTGCATCCTGCATAGCTTTACTAACCATATAAGATGTTCGTTCAGGATTATTAGATAATCCTACAACAGCGATTTTTTTACTTGTTTTTAAAATTTCTCCAATCTCTTGACGTGATGGGTTTTGAATTGCCATAGTCTCCAGCTCCTTTTTTCTACATCATAGCAAGATTGCCGCTCCGCTACAATAATTATGATTGCTATCTAATATGCACATTTCTTATTTTTATATTCGAAGATTGATTTTTGATGTTTTTTTATTCTATCTAGAGTTTTTTCGTTTTATCGTGATAGAATAAAAGGAGAATACGTAAAGGAGCACTCATATGATTGAAGCATTAATTTTTATAATAGCGTACCTTCTTGGCTCAATTCCCTCGGGCCTTATTGTCGGTAAAGTTGGCTATGGAATTGACATAAGAGAGCATGGAAGTGGAAATTTAGGGGGAACTAATACATTTAGGACTTTGGGTGTTAAAGCAGGCTTAATTGTAACAATAGCAGATATTTTAAAAGGTACTCTTGCAGCCTCATTACCACTTATTTTTGGAAACAATGAATTGAATCCTCTTATCGTTGGTATTTTTGCTGTTGTTGGTCATACATATCCAATTTTCGCAAAGTTTAAAGGTGGAAAAGCTGTTGCTACTTCTGGCGGACTATTATTATTCGTTGAGCCTATAATGTTTCTAACAATGTTAGCAGTCTTTTTCCTTGTCCTATTTCTTTCAAAATATGTTTCCCTTTCCTCTATGTTAGCAGGAGTGTATGGAATTATTTACAGTCTATTTACAGGGAATATTGGCTTAATCATTGTAATATCATTATTAACTGGATTTGTTATTTATCGTCATCGAGCAAATATCAAACGTATTATTGATAAAACGGAACCTAAGGTAAAATGGCTCTAAAATAGTTTACGTAACACGTCCAAAAAGATTTAGCCACAAGTATGTGGCTTTTTCTATGATTGTTAAGGAAGTTGGATGAGTAGCGAATCCATTATGTGTATATTAAACTGTACATAAGTTTGTCTCCTCTTTTAGAGGGGAAGATATAAGTAAACCTACATAGGAGTGATTAAGATGAATTTAATGATTAATGAACATGCTGCTAAATGGTATATAGATGAGCTAATGCTTGAAAAAGGTGATAATGTTCAATTTTTTGTGCGTTATGGGGGTTGTAGTAATGTGCAAAAAGGTTTTTCACTTGGTGTTGTAAAGCAAAATCCAGAAGAAGTTGGTTCGAGTGTTGAAGCTAATGGTATTACATTTTTTGTAGAAAAACGTGATTTATGGTATTTTGATGGCCACGATTTACGTGTTGAACTTGATGAAAGTGAACAAGAGCCTGTATTTCATTACGAAAACGGAAAAGAAAGTTAAAGGAATTAAACAAACGAGAGCGGACTTCCTACTACGCTTTACTTAAAGAAAAACCATCTTTATAGCAAAAGAAGAAATTATGCTTGTCTAAGAAAAGAGTTTGGTACCTGATGCAGACCACGTAAACTACGAACAAAATAGCCACTAGATGTTAATGCTTGGATATTCTTAATCCAAGCATTTTTTTACATTTTATTAGTCTGCACATCCTTTAAATTGAGAGTCGTTTCCATTAAATAGAGCATACCAATATAAACTGGTATGCTAATACAGAATTACACTATATTCTTCTTGATATAAAATCTTTTCATTTGATCCTCTAAGTTATAATACTCTAAGATTTCGCGTTGTTTATCACCTAATAGATCAAAATGAGGGTATTGTTTGTAGTAGTGAATCCACTCTTTTTTTAAATCAAAGGTCTCACCCCATGAGATGAGCTTCTCTATGTCATAACAGCCTACTTTTGTTACAGAATTCACACTTGGAAAACGGTCATCCTTCCAAAAATGCGTTAAAAAAGCAATTTCACCGTTTGACACACTTTTTTTCCAATCTGCCAATTCTTTACGAGTTATTCCAAAGGCCATCTTTATTTTTTCGCCTTTTCATAAGCCTCATGCCAGTCTGGAAACAGCTTTCTAAATTTGACAGGTCTAAATGTCTCTTTATGGACACAAACATGGCTAGATGTTGCTTGAACAGCTAGTTCACCAGTCGGTGTGTAAATTTCATATCCATAAACGCTTTTCATTCCATTGTATTCCTCTATCCACGTATGGACCATTGCTGTCTCACCGTATTTAAGAGGTTTTTTATAGCTTATATCCAGGTCAATGACTGGAGCAATAATACCTTGAGCTTCCATACCTGCATAAGTAAAACCAAGATCTTGGATTAATTTTGTTCGACCAAGTTCCATCCAAATTAAGTAGTTCGCATGGTACACAACACCCATTTGATCAGTTTCTGCATATCGAACTTCTATCTCTTTCTTTGCTACATGCATTTCTTTCTCTCCTTATCATCCATCATATGTACATTCTATATCAAGAATATCATATCGATTTCTATTATGAAAAACATATGCAAAAAAAATAACCAGGCTTTAGCCTGGTTATTGATCATGACGATAGCCGCTTTCACGTGCTTGAGCTTCGTCTTTAATTTCATTTCTCATAGCATTGATACTTTCTTCACGACGAAGATTTTTCGCTTCAATTCTCTCACGCTCTTCTGGATTTGCAAATTGAAGAGAATCTTGAGCTTCTTCAATATTTTCAATTGTGTTTTGTACCATGCTTTGTAGCTTTTCTACGTTATCAGATCGATCATCTGGATTTGGTTTTGTATGCTTTGGCATATATAATCTCCCTCTCTTTAAGCTTAGAATTAAGTCACTAGCAGACGCTAATGAACAATTATAGTCTGCTTAATAATGAACCAAACTAACCAATAATTTCTCAAGGAGACTATTCGCCTTTTGTTTGAATTACTTGTGCATGTTCACCAGATGTATCTTGCATTTTTTTCCCTTTATTATTACCGAAGCCTCTTGGTTTCATGCCAACATGTGCAGGATTGTAGTGTGATTGTTTATCATTTTGGTTTGTCATCTTTTATCCCCTCCTTATGCTTTATATTGCCCTAAATAGGAGGATGAATGACTAGAAATGCTTGCTAATCTAACTTTTTTAATAACCTTTGCTCCCAACGATCTTCAAGACGTTGTAACGCCTCTTTATCGCTTAAAAGCTGCTGTTTATTTTCACTTACTAATTCTTCAAATGTTTTCTTTCGATTTTTTCTCATATGGTGTACACCTCCAGATTCATTAGTAAAAGGTTACCCAATTTTCTGAAATCTTAAAACATTAATAATAAAATTTATTTACATTTTATAGAGGTACTATGAAAGAACTAGAAGAGAGAACATGCTAGTGATAGGAATATCTAAAAGTAGGTCTTCAGAGGTCAATACCTTTTACTACTACTCACTGTCAAGGTTAGAAAGTCTAAGGCTTTTTTTTATAAATCAAAAAAGAAAATAAAAAATCAAGGAACAAACAGCCTTGATTTTCACAATCCTCTTATAAAGGTATTCATTTGTTCATAAGTTAGAGCACCGACAAACTTTGTTTGAATAATCCCTTCTTCATCTATAAAGTATGTTGTAGGGTAAGAAATAATTTCAAATTGATTATTAATTTTCCCTTTTTTATCTAAAAGAATAGGAAAAGTTAAATTTAATTCGTTAACAAAGCTTTCTACGGTCTCTATATTCTTCTCAGAGCTTGTCAGATTTACTGCAGCAACAACTACCTCACCATTATAGTCATCGTAAAGTTTCTGCATATCAGGCATCTCAGAGCGGCAAGGCGGGCACCATGTAGCCCAAAAGTTTAACATTACTTTTTTTCCTTTAAGATCTGCTAAGCTCATTTCTTCTCCATTGATTGTAGTTAATTCAAAGTTCGGTGCAGCACTACCTTCACTAACTCCCACTTTCTCTTCAGCTGGATTAATTGCGTAAAATACTGCATACCCTATTAAAAAAACAAGGATAGATATGGCCAATACTTTTTTCATTATATTTGAAGTACCTCCTGAACTAATGACAAAATAACTATTTTATTTAATTGAAACAAAACAGCAAATAAACAAGTAATAACTGTAATGGATAGTAGTACATTTTTTAATGATTCATTCTTTACCCAGACTATCCATACTAAATAGATCAATATGAGGAATAAACCAACATAAACACCTCTTATCCCTCCTGTTAAAAAAAACCAGTTTGTAGTTAATAGCAGCTCAGGCCGAAATAGAACGACACTAAATTTATAGCTTATGAAGAGAAGGAAAACGAAAGTCCAGTAATGTTTCTTTAAAAATACATTTAGATGATGATCTTTACTAAATGCATCAAGAATGAAATATGTAAATAAAAAAGTAAGAACAGAAACTAAGATAAAATATTGAATGGTAAAAGGACCTAATTGAAAAGCATCGTACATTTTTGGTCCCCCTTTTACTCTTTCTCACATCTATTTAACCACGTAATATCCAAATGAACAATGTAAATAAATTGAATTTCCTGTGAATCATTTGCTTATGAATAAATGCAAATCTTCAATTTAATGAAAACTTATTAAATAGAACAATCTTACTAGGTACCTAGTACTAAAAAAAAAAGAGCGGAAAATCCGCTCTTTTTATCATCTATTATTTTTTCAATTTATCACGAAGAACCATTTGCAGAATACCACCGTGACGATAGTAATCAATTTCAACTTCACTGTCGAAACGAACTAGTACGTCAAATTCTTTTTTGTTACCAGCTTCGTCAGTTGCAGTAACTTTAACGTAATCACGTGGTTTTACTGTTTCATCAATTTCAACTTCGATTGTTTCTTTTCCAGTTAAGCCTAGTACTTCAGCATTTTCTCCATCTTTAAATTGAAGTGGAAGTACACCCATTAATACAAGGTTACTACGGTGAATACGCTCGAAGCTCTCAGCGATAACAGTTTTGATCCCTAATAGATTTGTTCCTTTGGCTGCCCAGTCACGAGAGCTACCCATACCGTAATCTTTACCAGCTAATACAACGAGACCAGTTCCATCTTGCTTATAATCCATGCATGCATCATAGATGGACTTCACTTCACCAGTTGGCCAGTAAGTTGTATAACCTCCCTCTGTTCCAGGAGCAATTTGGTTTTTAATACGGATATTCGCAAAAGTACCTCTCATCATTACTTCATGGTTACCACGACGTGAACCATATGAGTTAAACTCTCTTGGAGTTACGCCATTAGCTTGTAAGTATAAACCAGCTGGAGTATCTTTTCCGATTGATCCTGCAGGTGAAATATGATCTGTCGTTACTGAATCACCAAATTTGGCAACAACACGTAATCCTTCAAGTGTTTCCACTTTTCCAGGTTCCGCTTCAAGGCCCTCAAAAAACGGAGGATTTTGAATATATGTTGATGATTCGTCCCATACATATAATGCTTCATCTGTTGTTTCAATTTGATTCCAACGTTCGTTATCATCAAATACTTGCTCATATTCTTTCCTAAATAACTCAGGAGTAACTGTTTTGTTAACAACTGCATTAATTTCTTCTGTAGTTGGCCAGATATCTTTAAAGAATACGTCATTGCCATCTTTATCTTTACCAAGAACATCACTTTGTAAATCTACATTAACAGTTCCAGCTAATGCATACGCAACAACTAGTGGTGGTGATGCTAGGTAGTTACCTTTTACAAGTGGATGAATACGACCTTCAAAGTTTCGGTTACCTGACAATACTGAAGTTACTAATAAATCATTAGCAGCAACTGCTTCTTCGATCTCATCAGCTAATGGACCTGAGTTACCGATACATGTAGTACAGCCATATCCAACTAAGTTAAATCCTAATTTTTCTAAATGTGGTAAAAGACCAGAATTTTCTAGGTATCCAGTTACGACTTTAGAACCAGGTGCTAACGAAGTTTTTACGTATTTAGGAACTTCAAGTCCTAGCTCAGTTGCTTTTTTCGCAACTAGACCTGCAGCGACTAATACATAAGGATTTGATGTATTTGTACAGCTAGTAATTGCAGCAATCGCAATGGCACCAGTTTTCATGTTTGTTTCTTCACCATTTTTGAATTTCACAGTGATTTCTTTGTCAATCTCTGACTTTTCTAAACCAAAGCCTTGGTTACCGGCAGGAGCAACTAAATGCTCATGGAAAGTAGTCTTCATGTTTGACAGTGGAATTAAATCTTGTGGACGTTTAGGACCAGAAAGATTCGCTTCAATTTCAGAAAGATCAATTTCAACTACTTTAGTGAAAACTGGATCTTCGTTTTCAGGCGTAAAGAATAGTCCGTTTGCTTTGCAATATTCGCCAACTACTTGGATTTGTTCTTCGTCACGACCTGTTAAGCGCATGTAATTAAGAGCTTCTTCGTCAACCGGGAAGAAACCACATGTTGCACCATATTCAGGAGCCATGTTAGCAATTGTCGCACGGTCAGCAAGTGGAAGCTGTGCTACACCTGGACCAAAGAACTCAACAAATTTGCCAACAACGCCTTGTTGACGTAATACTTGCGTTACTTTTAATGCTAAATCAGTAGCAGTTGTTCCATTCGGAAGCTCACCAGTTAATTTAACGCCAATTACTTCTGGTACTGGGAAATAAGAAGGTTGTCCTAACATTCCAGCTTCTGCTTCAATACCACCAACACCCCATCCTAGAACACCGATACCATTGATCATTGTTGTATGAGAGTCAGTACCTACTAATGAATCTGGGAATGCTTCATATTCTCCATCCTCATTTTGAACAGCGTGTACAACATTTGCTAAGTACTCTAAGTTAACTTGGTGTACGATACCTGTTGCAGGTGGCACTGCACGATAGTTATCAAATGATTTTTTAGCCCAGCTTAGGAATTTGTAACGCTCTGCATTACGCTCGAATTCAAGCTCCATGTTAAAGTTTAAGGCATCCATTGTTCCTGCCTTATCAACTTGAACAGAGTGGTCAATTACTAGATCCACCGGAATTTCAGGATTGATTTTATCTGGATCTCCACCCATATCAGCCATTGCTTTACGTAATGAAGCTAAGTCAACAACTGCTGGTACACCAGTAAAATCTTGAAGAATTACACGAGAAGGTTTAAAAGGTACATCAATATCCCTTTGCTCGCTTGTTCCCCATTTTGCTAAGTTTTCAACATGCTCTTTTGTAATTACTCTTCCATCAACTTGACGAAGGACAGATTCTAAAAGAACCTTTACAGAATAAGGTAAACGTGAAACGTTACCAATTCCAGCATCCTCTAATGCTTTTAATGAATAGTAGTTGTATGTTTTACCATTAACCGTAAAATTTTTACGTGATTGGAAAACATCTTTGTTCGTAGTCGTTTGATTGGTCATTACATTCTCCCCCTTAATAAGATCAAGATCGACTCTTGTCGAAGGGTGATACCCCGTTTTTAAAAAGTTTTCACAATTCAATCTTAATACAACTAGTAACATAAGTAAATAACAATGATGTTATTGATATGTATAAGTTTTACTTATGAAAGCGTAGTAGTTTTACTTTTTTACTATATCAAATTTTTAACTATTTTTCATTCCTTTTTTATTCTTAGGCTCTTAGATGTTGATTTCCTTTACAGGAATTTGCGGTCCGGGAGACTCCTCGGCAGAAGCGCGCTTGCATGGCCTCACTATGACACGCTTCTCCCTCAGGAGTTTCCTGCCTCCCACTCAATCACTAAAGTAGAAAATTTAAGATTAAACATGAACACTGCCTATACTTAAGGAATGATCTTTCACACTGAAAGACACACTAATTACTATGGAGGTGAGTATTACATGGCAAAAAACAAGGCAAATCACGTGAGAATGGGAATGAATGATGCTAGTGCTCAAGGCACTGGCGCAGGCTACAATGAGGAATTACAAAACGAGCCATTGTCAGCAGCTCAAAAACAAAACAATAAAAAACGAAAGAAAAATCAATAATATTTAGATTTCAACGACAAAAAACGACGGAATCCCGTCGTTTTTACTGTTTTTGATTAACATCTTCTACTATTTGTTGGAGGTCACGTTGGTATTGTTCCAATCGTTCACGCTGAGTCTCAGATGCGGTTTCTAACGCATTATTAATTTGTTGATACGCTTCATTTACTTCTTGTGTTAAATGTTTTAATTGGTGCCCATAATCAGCATCATCTTTTACAATTGCTTCGTATGCATCGAATGCTTCCGTTGCCCCTTGCTGTGCTGCTTCAAAAGCTTGCTGCTTGTTTTTATTGTATGGCATAAGCACATCAATCCTTTCACTAAAATAAGAAACCATCTATTAGGATGAGTTAAGTTCTTTTAAAATATTCATAAAATGATAAGCATGTTTTTTCTCATTTGACTCATTCTAATTAACAGGAGGGATGCAAAATGACAAACAAAAACACAGGCAAAGATATGCGTAAAAATGCTCCTAAGGGCAATAACCCTGGACAACCAGAACCACTTGATGGATCTAAGAAAGTAAAAAACGCGAATCATACTCGTCAAAAAAACAATCAAGGTCATGACATGTAAGAAAAAGTATAATTATCTTAATTATCCTACACATAACGAAAGAACTAGATAAATTAAGGTTCTTTTCGTTGATGTTTGTAGCGTAGGTATAAAACTAACTTATGATTTTCCAAAAACAGGGATATCCCTGTTTTTTCTATTTTTACATATAATTTCTCAAGTACTTGCCCACTTTAAAATAGAACTCACTTTATTCACATCTAATACGGCATTTGAATAGTTTAATAGGTAAAGGGGAAAAAATTTCCGTTATCCTTAATGGAGGTAAAGTAGAATGAATATTAGAAGATGTTCAAATCCGTTGAACATAAAAGGCATTGAAGAATGGATGTCTCAATTTTTCACTGATCCATTCACTAGTTTATTAGATGAAGAAACATTTAGGATTGATTTGTTTGAAACAAATCAAGAGTACATTATTGAGGCACAAGTTGGAGAAGATGTCTGTATTGAACATGTTATGGTATGTACCAATCAGGAAAGAGTCATCATTAATCTTTCTCTTGAAGAATCCGAAAGTAAGATAAGAGAAATTAGATTACCAATTTGCATCCATAATAAAAAAATTAGCGCCAACCTAACAAATGGAATATTAGAAATAATCATTTCTAAAACTCATCTAAAAACTGAAGAAAAAATTATCATACATCAAGAGTAATTCTTCCCCTTACCTACATTTCCTTTTCATATACACCGGCAAAAAGGGTTGGGTAGTTAAAACCGATACCCAACCCTTCTATTATTTCGAATGTTTCGTTTCTTGATCATGAACAGTAATTAATATCGTTTTCAATTCTACATTTCCACAATGTAAACACTTACTTCTATTATCAGCAATTTGCATACATCTCACACAGTAAAATTTATCCATCGTGTTACCCCTTTTTCTAACATCCTATGCTAGAAAAAGCAGATTGTTTCAAGAATCAAGCAAATGATCATAACTGTTATGATGAATTTTATCAACCTCATTGATCCGATAGATAAAAAACTCATGATCAGAATCCTCATCCAATCTATGTTTTTCCTTATATTCACTTGTGGCTTGCCTTGCCAATTCTTCAGAGGTGAAAACTCCAAGAACATTTGAACTTTCCCCGCATTCTGCACACCCAAGATCTAATACAACATAAAACACGTAAACACCCTCAATCTCTTCAATTAGTATGTTCTACTATACACGCCTCTTCATAAGAATGCTAAAGAGTTGCATATAATTAAATAATTGGAAAGTTGACTGATACCGTTGTCCCGATCCCTACGGTAGAATCAACTTCAATCACCCCATCATGCTGCTGAAGAATTTTAAACGTTGTCATCAAGCCTAATCCAGTTCCTTTTTCAGTCGTTGAGTAATATGGCTGTCCTAAGCTTTGCAACCTTTCCTTAGGTATACCACGACCATTATCAATGAAATAAATCGTCACCTTGGATTTTGAAACGGCACTCTTAATAAGTACAAACCCTTTTTCTGAAATAGCGTCTAAACCATTTTGAATAATATTAAAAAACACCTGCTTTAAAGACTGCTCGTCACCCATGATAAATGGAAGAACAGTATTCAAGTGAGTTTTTATTTCTTTATTATCTAATAGTGCTTTTGATTGTAAAAGTTGAACAACTTGATTTAATAGTTGATCGAGCTTTATCTGTTCCATTTTCATTGCAGAAGGATGAGAAAGTCGTAAAAACTCCGATAACTTCTCTTCTATAGATTGAATTTCATCCATGGTAATAGTCAAAAAAGATTCGTCACATTCCTTTGATTTAGAAAACAACTGGATAAATCCTTTTATTGATGTTAATGGATTACGAATTTCATGTGCTAATGCAGCTGCCAGCTGTCCTGTAATGGCAAGTTTCTCAGATTTACGTAATAAATTATCCTGCTCAACCCTTTGACGAATATCACGCGAAACAGAAATGATTCCAGTTATATTACCCGTTTTCTCATCTACAACAGACTTAATACTTGACTCAAAAGGGATGTATGTTCCATCTTTTTTTCTAAAACGATACGTGATTAATACAGGCTCTCTTTGTTCTAGTACATATCGATGAAAAGCTTCTACGTATTCTTTATCATCCTCATGAATATAATCATATGGCGTATCACCTATTAATTCACTAGGGTCATATCCTAAGATTGCCTTTAAGGAAGGAGAATTATAAATATACCTCCCATCTTTTAAATGTAAATTAATAATATCTGACGAGTTCTCTGCTAATAGCTGATATTGCTGTTCACTTTTCGTCAGAACTCTTTCTAAGTTTTTTTCCTCTGAAATATCAAGTACTTGTGAAAGAAAATATTTCTTCCCTGTTTCACAATCATGAATTAATGTCACATGTAAAGTTCCCCAAATAATATCACCACTTTTATGAAAAAAACGCTTTTCCACTTGAAAAGAATCACGTTGACCTAATTGCATATCTCGAAAAAGCTGAAGATCTAACTGATAGTCTTCGGGATGTGATATATCCTTTAAGCTCATGGTATCCCATTCTATTTCTGAATACCCAATAAATTGATAAAACGCATAATTTACAATGTTTTGGCGGGTATCTTGTTCAAGAATCATTTGTGGTATTCTTGATTCAAAAAAGACCTTCTCAAGAACAGAAGATTTTAGTATCATTTTGCATCACCTTTACTTATTTGAAAGACTAGGCTTGTTAGTATATGGACAGCCTCTATTTATCTAGTTCTATCATCAAAATATCTTTATTGTCTATCTTAAAAAAAGTATATTACCTACTATAACAAGTTTTTCAAATAATAACCATATAATCAGAAAAATCGATCTAGTTTTCCCCATATATATAACAACCAGTAGAATATCTAGTTTCAACTACTACACTAGTATTACATCTATTCTAGATTAGGGGTGCAACAACTAATATTGTAAAAGCACACACAAAAAAGGTGAATTTGAACTAACTCAAATTCACCTTTTCCACTATATAAATATTTGTATCTGTTAAGAAAGAGTAGATTTATTAGAACTTACTTTGGTAGTTTTCAATTTCCCAAGAATGAACAGCAGTACGATAGCTATCCCATTCTGATTTCTTCGCAGACACATATTCACCATAAACATGTTCCCCTAAAGTTTTACGAGCAAATTCACTAGCTTGCAACTCTTGAACCGCAACTTCAAGGCTACCTGGTAAATTATCAATTCCTAGCTCTTCACGACGTTCTTCTGTCATATGGAAGATATCTTCATTAATAGATGCTGGAGCTGTTAATTCTTTCTCAATTCCATCTAAACCAGCTGCAGCAATGACAGCAAAAGTTAAGTATGGATTTGAAGATGGATCTGGGCAACGAAGTTCAACACGTGTCGCCATACCCTTTTTAGCCGGGATACGAATTAAGGCAGATCTGTTAGATGCTGACCATGCGATATAACAAGGAGCCTCATATCCTGGTACAAGACGCTTATAAGAGTTTACTAGTGGGTTTGTGACAGCTGCAAAGCTCTTTACGTTATCAATTAAGCCTGCAATAAATTGGTAAGCTTCTTTCGATAATTGAATTTCGTCCGTTTCATTATAAAATGCATTTTCACCATTTTTAAAGAATGACATGTTTACATGCATTCCAGACCCATTAATTCCAAACACTGGTTTTGGCATGAACGTTGCATGCAAACCAAATTTTTGAGCAATTGTTTTAACAACCCATTTATAAGTTGTTGCTAAATCTGCAGCACCTAAAGCATCCGCATATTTGAAGTTAATTTCATGCTGACCTTCTGCTACTTCATGGTGAGAAGCTTCAATTGTAAAGCCCATTGCTTTTAAAGCACGGTAAATTTCTAGACGTACACGCTCACCAAAGTCCTTAGGAGAAGGTTCGAAATAACCACCATTATCATCTAACTGTTGAGTAGGATTTCCTTCAGAATCCGTTTTGAATAAGAAGAATTCTAATTCAGGACCAACTGAAATTGTATACCCTTTATCAGCCGCACGATCAACCGTCTTTTTTAATACATTTCGTGTATCCCCTTCAAAAGGAGTTCCGTCTGGATTCATTGCCGAACAAAGAAAACGTGCTTCTGAATACCCCTCTTCAACAGACCAAGGTAAGACAGCGAATGTTGTTAAATCCGGTTGTAAATATAAATCAGATTTATTAATTGGTGAGAAACCTTTAACTGAAGATCCATCAAACATTTGCTTCCCAGCTACAACATCATCAAATTGGTCAACCGTTACAGTAATACTTTTTAGAATCCCCTCTAAATCTACAAATTGTAAATGAATTAACTCTACACTTTTAGAGCTAATGATTTCTTTAATTTGCGCAAGAATTTCCGTCTCATTTTTATCTTTTGAAATAACCGCTTCACTCATGTTAGATAACCTCTCATTTCTATGTCGTAATATATAACATGAGTTTATTATATTTAAAGAATGTAAATTTGACAAGTACTTTTGTATTAAATTTTCTGTATTTTTATAAAAATACATTAGTAAGCGTTTTCATATAATGCAGCTTAGTTCTTTGTGGTTTAATGTATCTTTTACATCACCTTTTGTATATTTATCCATTCGAAGCGGCTGAGTATTTGAAAAAATGAGATTAAAATAAGCGACTAAATAAAAAACTTTTCTTGCTAAGCAGAATTTTTGACTTCTCTTTAGCTGATAGTATTATTAGAAACGGAATAACAACTATATAGTTGATAAAGGAGTTTTTAAAATGTCTCAATCTCTAAAAGGCAAAGTGGCTATTGTCACAGGTGCAGGAAAAGGAATCGGGAAAGCCATCGCCGTTGCTTTAGCAAAAGAAGGAGTAAACGTTGGATTAATCGCAAGGACCGAAGCAGACTTAATTGAAACATCAAAAGAGATAAAAGCTTTTGGTGTTCATACAGCATATGCACTTGCTGACGTATCCTCAATGACTCAAGTTAACACAGCAGTTGAAACATTACATAACGAACTTGGTGCTACAGATATCTTGATTAACAATGCGGGTATTGGGAAGTTCGGTACATTTTTAGAATTAGATCCTGAAGAATGGAAAAAAATGATTGATGTTAATTTAATGGGCGTGTACTATGTGACTCGTGCTGTTCTTCCACAATTAATGAACAAAAACAGCGGAGATATTATTATGATTTCCTCAACAGCAGGTCAAAAAGGGGCTCCCGTAACAAGTGCTTACAGTGCTTCAAAGTTTGGTGTTTTAGGATTAACAGAATCATTAGCGCTAGAGGTACGAAAACATAACATCCGTGTATCAGCACTAACTCCAAGTACAGTCGCTACAGAACTTGCCTATAAAGAAAACTTAACAGATGGAAATCCTGAAAAAGTCATGCAGCCAGAGGATTTAGCAGAATATATAATAGCCCAACTAAAATTACACCCAAGGATATTTATTAAGTCTGCTGGCCTATGGTCAACTAATCCATAAAGACAATATTCTCCCCATTGCATTTCAATTAAGAAGTGCAATGGGTATTTTTATCCCCTATTAAAAGGAACCTTCTTCCAATAAGCCCCTTTACTTTCTTCTAAACCTTTTATATAATACAATTAACAATTAACATTATGTTAATTAAAAAATGGATAGGAGTTCGAATGAATGTCAAATGAAGAAGCGTTAAAGTCGTATAATGTTCAAAACTTTCGAACGCCGGATGGCTACACTTCCGATATTGCCGTATTTACCATTCTCTCTTCTAAAGTTGGAGAATTTAAACCTCCTTCCATGAAGCTAATGCTCATGTTAATAAAACGTGCGGAGTTGAACTCTGAAGGACATCAAAATATTGATGCTGGTAAATGGGCCTTACCGGGAGGATTTGTACATGATAACGAAACAGCTCTTGAAGCTGCCAGACGTGAGCTATATGAGGAAACTGGTGTGAGGAATATTCATATAGAGCATTTCGGTGTCTACGATACGCCAAAGCGAGATCCTCGAGGATGGATCATTTCAAATGCTCACTATGCGATTGTACCAGAACATAAACTAGCTGAAAGAAAAGCAAATGATGATGCACAAGATGTAAAGCTAATTTCAGTAGACGAAGTTTTCCACCTGGACCTAGCATTTGACCATTACCAAATTATCACAGATGCAATTCACACGATAAAGAATGATCTTTTGCAAACAAATATAGCTAAAAATTTCTTACAGGAATTCTTTACCTATTCTGAATTACAAGCAGTGCTAAAGACAGTCACAAATGATCCTGCCATTTTAAGTGATCAAGCATTTTCAAGAAAGATTAAATCACTTCCTTTCATTAAAGAAGTGACAGGTAAAAAAACTCAACGAACATCGAAAACCCCTACACAACTTTATCAATTTGTTGATGAGATAAATAGTAGAAGAAGTATTTATACCGCTAGATACTAGTTAAAAACATGGAGGTAATCTTATGAAAAAAGCGTTAATAAATATTGACTATACATTTGATTTCGTAGCCGAAGAAGGAGCATTAACGTGTGGAAAGCCAGGTCAGGAAATAGAGTCTGAACTTACACGACTAACACAATCCTTTATTGATAATGAAGAACTCGTCGTTTTTGCTATTGATAGACATAAGAAGGATGATCCTTTCCACCCTGAAACTCCCCTCTTCCCACCTCATAATATTGAAGGTACCGAGGGGCGTCACTTGTACGGGTCTCTTCAACAAACCTTCGAGCAAAATAAGCATTTAAATCACGTAATGTGGTTGGATAAAACAAGATATAGTGCCTTTGCTGGAACAAATTTAGATTTAGTATTAACAGAACGAACTATAAGAGAGCTTCATTTAGTAGGTGTTTGTACAGATATATGCGTTTTACACACAGCGGTAGATGCTTATAATAAAGGGTATAAAATTGTCATACATGAAAAAGCCGTAGCTAGTTTCAACCAGAAAGGTCACGAATGGGCTTTAGAGCATTTTCAAAGCTCTCTAAATGCCACTATTCAATAGGACTAAACACATAAAAACTAATAACATATTATTGTGAAAAATTGAGCGTATAACGGAGGAACGTTAGATGAATACAATTTACGAGGACGATAGCTTAGCACTTCACACGGATTTATATCAAATAAATATGGCTGAATCTTATTGGGATGATAATGTTCATAACAGAAAAGCTGTATTTGAAGTTTATTTTAGAAGACTACCATTTGGAAACGGATATGGAATTTTTGCAGGATTAGAGAGAGTGATCCATTATTTAGAGAATTTTCATTTTACAGAGTCAGATATTACTTATTTACGGGATGTGTTAGGCTATAAGGATGATTTTCTTGAGTATTTAAGCGGGGTTCGTTTTACTGGAAATGTTTATTCTGTTCAAGAAGGGGAAATGGTTTTTGGGAATGAACCCATTCTTCGAGTAGAAGCTCCCTTAGCAGAAGCACAGCTTATAGAAACAGCCATTTTAAATATTGTGAACTACCAAACACTTATTGCAACTAAGGCTGCTCGTATTAAACAAGTCGTTGGAAAAGATACTGTAATGGAATTTGGCACTAGACGCGCCCATGAACTAGACGCAGCTATTTGGGGCACAAGAGCCGCATACATCGGAGGCTTTCATGCAACCTCAAATGTAAGAGCAGGAAAACTGTTTGGAATCCCTGTATCGGGTACCCATGCACACGCTTTTGTTCAAGCTTATAAGGATGAATATGTCGCTTTTCACAAATACGCCCAACGTCATAAAGATTGTGTCTTTTTAGTCGATACGTATGATACGTTAAAATCTGGTGTCCCTAATGCAATTAAAGTAGCTAAAGAGCTAGGTGACAAAATAAATTTTAAGGGGATCCGATTAGATAGTGGAGACTTAGCCTATCTTTCTAAAGAAGCGAGAAAAATGCTCGATAACGCCGGATTCTACGATACGAAGATTATCGCTTCAAATGATTTAGATGAGGCTACAATTATCAATTTAAAATCGCAAGGTGCGAAAATTGACACGTGGGGTATTGGAACGAAATTAATTACAGCATATGATCAACCCGCTCTTGGTGCAGTATATAAGCTTGCTTCTATTGAAGATGAAAATGGAAACATGGTAGACACGATTAAAATTAGTGGTAATCCTGAAAAAGTTTCAACCCCTGGTTTAAAGAAGGTGTATCGTATTATCAACACCTTAAATCACAAATCAGAAGGTGACTATATTACCCTTCAACATGAAGAACCTGAAGAAGAAGAAAAACTAAAAATGTTCCATCCAATCCATACTTTTATCAGCAAATTTGTCACAAATTTTACGGCAAAGGATTTACATCATCAAATCTTTCATCAAGGAAATTTAGTGTATCAGACCCCTACTCTTCAAGAAATGCAAGCATACACTTCTGAAAATCTTGACCTATTATGGGATGAATATAAACGTGCCCTTCATCCAGAAGAGTATCCTGTTGATCTAAGCCAGAAGTGCTGGGAAAATAAAATGAAAAACATTGAAGAAGTAAAAGAAAAAGTTGCCGAAATGATTCTAAAAACGAAAAACGAAAAAAGGAGCTTTTAGTATGAGCTTACAAAAACAAATTATGAAAGAACTTCATGTGAAAGAAACGATTAATCCGAAAGAAGAAATCGAAGCAAGAGTCCAATTTCTAAAGAATTACGTAAAAAAGACTGGCGCTAAAGGATTTGTATTAGGTATAAGCGGTGGCCAAGACTCCACTCTATCTGGCCGACTTGCCCAATTAGCTGTGGAGGATTTACGTAATGAGGGCTATGAAGCAAAATTCGTTGCCGTCCGCCTCCCATATGGTATACAAAAAGATGAGGACGATGCACAACTTGCTTTATCCTTTATCCAACCAGATAAAAGCATATCATTTGATATTTCAAAAACAGTTGATGCGTTTACTACTAGTTTTTATAATACAACTAACGAACCATTATCTGACTTTAATAAAGGGAATGTTAAAGCTCGTACACGTATGATTACTCAGTACGCTGTCGGCGGACAGGAAGGGTTACTCGTGATTGGAACCGATCATGCTGCCGAAGCAGTTACCGGATTCTTCACTAAATATGGAGATGGAGGTGCTGACCTACTCCCTCTTACAGGATTAACTAAGCGTCAAGGAAAAAGCTTGCTACAGGAGTTAGCTGCACCTGAACGATTATATCTAAAGGAACCAACAGCGGATCTTTTGGATCATACCCCTCTTCAAGCAGATGAAACAGAGCTAGGAATCACATATGACGAGCTAGATGATTACCTAGAAGGAAAACTAGTTTCAGAAGAAATAGCAGAGAAAATTGAAAACCGCTACAAAATGACTCAACATAAACGTGAAGTTCCAGCTTCCATGTTCGATCAATGGTGGAAATAATTTAATAGAGAAAATTCGTCTTACACACTAAAGAAAAAGCAATGAATGTACTCTATATTCATTGCTTTTTACGTTTATACACTCCATTTCACCTGTCACTTTACAATCTGTTTCCTAATCATAACATTCCCCATATTCATTTTTAAGGATATTTTTATTACTATCTTCCCTTTAACAAAGAAGTACCGTAAACTTAAACTGGTATCTTATCGTAGAATATTATAAAGGTGGCTTCTTTTACATGTATTCAAAATGTTTTCATTTATTAACCCGATCTCTAATAATCCACATTAGTAGAGAAACAAAATATCCTCCTCATATTATGCATGTATTGAGAAAAAGTATGGGACACTCTCCCTTCTCTCCTAAGAAAGATCGCATGATTTACTCTATGCCAAAGATCGATGTTTTTCACTCTTTCTTCCAAACTACTAGTCTACAAATAACGGGTTCCTTATTCAGAAAGGTCGTTCTCTCTATATTTGGATTAGATTTATTAGCGATTTCAAACGATGGGGAAGGAGCAAAGCTCACTTCCTATCCAAATGAAATAATGGAGTTAGTAAGTGAAGCATTGAACCTACCTAACCACTCTTCTGATACAATTTCTAAGATTATGTCAATCAGAAAAGCAAAAATTATGGACTTATGTATAAAACAAGGGAATTTCCATACTTACACGGACATGAACGATTTATTGAAAGCAATTTACGGGATTAATTTACAAGGTATTTCTTCCTTAGAGCACGCAAAAATTTCACTTTTCACGAAAAACCAATGGCTCGTTAAAAGCGATACTGATTTGTTTGTCGTTTATACAGGAAAAGGGGATGTAGATGTGAAGGTTTATCCTACTCCATACTTTAGACAAAAATTTAATACAGAAGAAATTCTTTTCAACTTAAAAGAAGAGCTAACTACTTTAGGATATACATATGATAACCTAAAAATTGAGTTTTATTATAAGAATCAAACTGGAGAATCCGTTCCTAATTTATTCAAAGAAGAAACTATAGGTTGTCTTAGAAAGTCCATAACTTATTTTCTAAGCAAGAACAATACATAAAGTACGTATCATTTAATAGTAAAACATTTTGACATACATATACTACTTAAAACAGTATTGCTTAGTCATTAGTTCTTAACATTTCATCACAAATTTAACTATCTCAGAATACTCATAGCCTAGAGGTAGGAGAACAAGGAGTGTATGCTAAATGAAGAATACAAAGACATGTAAAGAGTCCTTGGTTATTAAAACCAGCAGGGTATTCCCTCTAGACACAAACAATCACAATACGTTATTTGGTGGGAAACTTATGAGTTATATTGATGATGTTGCTTCGATTTCTGCAGCTATGCATTCTAGGTGTGAAGTTGTTACGGCTTCAACTGATTCTGTTGATTTCTTAACACCTATACGCCAAAGTGACTCTGTAAGCCTTAAATCGTATGTTTCTTATGTAGGGAGATCCTCAATGGAAGTTTTTGTTAAAGTCATTGCGGAAGATTTAAAAACAGGAGAAAAAAAACTGGCTGCTACCTCCTTTTTAACTTTTGTTGCCTTAGACGATAATGGCAAACCAGTTATTGTCCCTAAAATATCACCTGAATCCGATGAAGAAATCATGCTATATAATACAGCCGAACATCGAATAAAGGTAAGAAAAGATAGACGGGATCATAGTGAAGCATTTGCCAAGGTAGTCATGCTTTAATCACTTTACTACAATTTAATAAAAGGAAACCGTTCAATAATTCTAGCAACCAAGAAGTAAATCACAGCAGCAAGTTTGCTCAAATAGATCTTTGGAAAGTTGAGTTTTTCTTCACTACAGAGGGTAATGAATCAATATCGGTAGCTGGAACAGTAGCTTCAAATCGTTGGCGGTTCTAGGTCATTTCCATCTTGTAGGTCACCCAGGCTTCCTTGTCGTATAAATAATTGTCATAGAGGAAAACTCCTCCAGTCTCATAAGTTTTGGGGAGGTACTCTCTTTTGGCGTCCTGAACCCCTTGAGGATCTAATATTCATTCATTTACTAGTATTGTCAAGTGTGTATAACTTGATATTCCTTCAGGTTTACATCAATAGCAGATGAAAAATATCTGCTTTTTTTCGCTTATGTAGTTGTGCCTTACGTTGCACTTGTATTTAAAGCAAAGAATACAAACTTTTAGAAAATAGCTTCAATCAATAAATAAATTATTAAAAACCCCTTCCTATAAAATGAGGATGGGACATAAATGTTTTTAGTTAATGAGAAACCCGAACTATCAGGTGATATTTCAATGGAAGTCTCCCATTTCGTTTGGTTTTTATTCTTTGTCACTACATTTATTGTTTATATACGATTTGTTAATCGCTAGTGTAATGGAGCGAAAAGACACTTGACTCCGGCGGGAGAATAGAGGAAAGGGTGAGACCCCAAAGGCTTAGCCGATGAGGCTAAAGCTTCCTCCCTAGGAAAAAGCAGTTCATTTTTCCCCCGCGGAAAGCAAGTGGATGCAGCGGAATGGAACGTACTTGTTCTTCCACCACCACATTTTAATAAGTAACAACATGTCTAACGATAATCGTTCGTCTTTTTAAAAAATGTTTGAGTTTTGACCCAAGCTCTTTTTATTCCTTAATAGTTAATAAACGGTAAGCTCAATTCTTCAGTGCGATAGTCATTAGCATCAAGTTGCCATTGATCTTCTCCTTTTTGCACCATCTGAATTTCAACGACAACATCCTCAGTGGATTGTTTTGCATTACTAATTTCATCTGCTAGAACTCGGAAAATAAATTCCTGAAGCTCCTTCTCAGTTAGGTCAGGGTTAGCAGTAATATATTCCTTGATTTCTCCATCAATAATCGGCTGTACAGAAGGTAGCTTAATTGGTTTTGCACTTACTTCTACAATTGCCGTACCATCACCCATGGAAGTCGTTATAATTGAAGGTTTTACCTTCTCTTTAAGAGTCGCTTTCATTGATGTTAAAAAGGTTAATACCGCTTCTTTATCGATTTCCTCTACTGACGATGCCATCGCAAAACCTTGAATGAATCCATCGTCAAAATCAGCAAGTATTTGTTCTATGTTCTCTCCAGTTAATGATTCAAAGTTAGGATGATCAACATCATATAAAAGTACATCAACATAGGCTGCCAAAGCTTTAGCAGGATTTTGTAGTTTTTCAGCTGTTTGTAAGAGCTTTTCATCACTTCCATCAATATCAATTGTTATCGGGTCCTGCTCCTCAAGTGTAAGGATCGGATCATAGACTAGCTCATAGGTTTGCCCCTTTTCAACAACATAATATAAGCTTCCTTCTATCTTCTTTCCTTCCCCTAACTGCGTATATCTTAATTCTTCATTATATTCAGCAGGGTTCCCTTCAACCACCTTGGTATCGCCTTGATAAAGAGAAAAGTCACTTGAATCAATATCAATAGAATCCTCATAGTTATTACTTATTATGAGATCGACTTTAAGAATCAACTCTTCATCTGAAACATTATCATATTCAGAAGGAAGTCTATATTCTATATTCTGCAAATTAATTTCTACCATTTCGGAAGACGCTGATTGCTTTTTATCAACCTCTTCTTTCGCAGCTTCTGATGCTGAACACGCAGATATCACCCATAATAAACTAAAAGCTAATATGAATAACCCTAAAATTTTACTTATCTTCATACTAAATTCCCCCAAATTAAGTTCTTATATAAACAACACAATTTCTTCCACGTAGCACATTTACTGGGAACATCTCTAGTTGTCCTTTTTAGGACACACAAACAAAATAGCAGCAATTTATGGAAAGTCATTGTATTGGAATGTTCGTTACAAATGGATATGGTTTAAATTTTCATATGTAGAAAATATTAACAGTTGAGATTTACCCATGTTTTATATCAGTTAAACCTTTTTTATTTATTTTGTTATGTGTATTATGAAGTCTATTTAAATAAAGTGGTTAGCTTATATGAGAACATAGTTACACTTGACTTAAAAAAGTAACCTAATTTATGAAAAGATTCTGAATAGACGTTTCAACGCATACAAAAAAACGCGGATCACAAATTATGATTCACGTTTGCAGCTTACATCACGATCATGCATCACCATTTAGGCTCAATTACTATCTCTTTTAATAAGGTAAGATCAAGACATTGTATTGCACAAAAATATGATAAGTCCACTGTCACACATATATTTGTTCTTTCTAAGCGGTCCACATGACAAATATCATATTTTTTTGTTTGACAAAATAAAATAGGTCGTAAAAGTGATAAAGTAGCACCATTGATTTTATCTAAATGTTCCACCCTAAAGAAATTCGTTATAAAATGGTCATGATCCTCTTCTGTGTTCCTGTATTTTAATCCCGCTAATTCAAACGCTCCTGATTTACTATACAAAATAAAAGGGATAGTATCGATTCTAAACAATTTTCTAAATAAGCTACTATAGCAACTAGTAGGACTCCCTTGTAATTGATCCTGCTGCTCCTTTATTGCATAGAGAGCATCATATAAGCAAATTGGGTCAGATCTTCTGCCGTCCATCTCATTCTCCTTCTCCATCCTCTTCTCCCTCCAATCTAATCAATTACTATAGGATATTTACCTTGGAAAAATATGTGCAAAAGGAGTTTACCCGTGCTAACATACCTTTTAAAATGGCTCCAGATAGAATCTGATTTCTTTAGAAGCTTGTATTGCATTTTTCTTTGCCTCCTCTGATGAATGTCCTGAGGCTATAACGTATCCATATCGGTCTCCCATCGATTTTGGTGGTGTTAATATGCTCCCTTTTCTTGGTTTTAAAAGAACTTCTCTAACACCACTATGTTGACTTGCTTTATCTTTTCCTACTATCTTAAGTAATTGCCCTCTCCGTTCCACAGTCAAATAATGTGTATAGATAAAATGATTTTTCGTTTTTTCAAGAGTTGGTCTCTCACCTAGACTAACTTTCAATATTTCCTTCACTAAATTAATACCTGTCGCATAGTGAATCATCTTATTCATGGCGCCACCTGAAATTCTAGGATTTATTTCAATTAGCTTCCATTCACCATGAGACAAGCGCAATTCAAAGTGACATGAACCATTGACGAGACCTATCTTGTTAATAATTTCACTAAGTATTATTGCTAATTGTTCTGTTAACTTATTAGATAGCTGTGCTGGAAAACGGTAACCCGTAATGATAAAATGATTTTTGTTCATAAATTCTTGTTCTATTACAGCTATGATTGAGATCTTCCGCTCATATATAATTGTTTCAACTAAAAATTGGCGCCCTTCTATATATTCTTCAACTAATACTGGTAAAGAATTTTCTTCATTTTGTCTATTTTTAATCCAACGTTTTAATTCACCCATTGAATTAACAAATATGACATCCTTTGATCCATTTGATATAGGAGGTTTTACGACCAGGGGAAAGTGGTCAACAAACTGATTTGCAAAAACTTCAACTGATTCCTCTCCTGTATAGACAGAATAAAAAAGGGCTGAAGATAAATGTTTTAAAACCGTTCGGAATTTTATCTTGTTTTCAATAATACTGAGAGCTGACATTGAGCAGCTCATGATTCCTATCTCATTAGATAAGGTTGCTGCATAGGAAACAAAAGGATCGATAAAACTAATAATGGCTTCGATTTTATTTCCCTTACACGTTAATTTTTTAATTTCCTTTAAAACTTCTTCTTTCTTAAATAAATCTTTCATATAAATCATGAGGTGGATATCTGACAACTCTTCACTTTCTCGGAGGAAATATTTTCTATCAGTGAATAAGACTGTGTAATAACCCATTTCCATTGCCGATGTTACTCCTTCTCTACTTGAACCAGACTTATTACAACCGATGAAAATGATGGTTTTCATTTCAACTACTCTCCTCCCCTTTTTTTCTGGGCTTTTTATCACATTTTTATGTATTTATTGACTTTTGGTTCCTACTTGACTTAAATTCAAGAGGTGGAATAAGGAAGAGAGAAAAATCACCTAAACCTCCATATTAAGATAATAATTATGGTATGCTTTCGATAATAATGAAATAGAAGGGAATTATTTATTATGTTTTTACAGGCTTTACTAATTTTCGTGCTTCAACTGATTTATGTTCCGGTCCTTACGATGAGAACTATTTTACTCGTCAAAAATCAAACTAAAACAGCAGCTGGTGTGGGGCTACTAGAGGGGATCATTTACATTGTCAGTTTAATCTTTGTCTTTCAGGATCTCTCTAATATTTATAATATCGTGGCATACATTGTCGGATTTAGTGTCGGTTTGCTTTTAGGTGGTTCGCTGGAGAAAAAATTAGCTATTGGTTATATTACATACCAGGCTAATATACTAGATAAAAATATGGAGCTTGTCACTGCACTCCGTTCTGCTGGTTTTGGAGTCACCGTTTTTACCGGTGAAGGAATTAATACAGCGCGTTATCGTTTAGATATTGTCGCTAAACGTTCAAGAGAAACAGAACTCCTTGAAATTATTGATCAATATGAACCAAAGGCATTCTTAATGTCATATGAGATTCGATCATTTAAAGGTGGATACTTAACAAAGTCAATGAAAAAACGTGCGGTTACATTTTTTAAGAAAAAACAAAGTAAAGAAGAATTGAAATAGGAAAAATGGAAAGACGCCTAATTGTGGCCAAGCACAGGCCAATCATTTTGGCTGTTTCAATGTATACTGCATGATTTTGATCTTTGTTGATTGGAGTTTAAAACAGGAAACACTTTTTTAAAAAGGGAAAGTAATACTAGTTGAAATACTAGTACCACTTTCCCTTCTTTTTCATTATTCGATTGAATCCGATACTTACGACACTTCCTAATAAAGCACTTCGAAGGATGTCAAACGGATAATGAACCCCTGTCCAAACTCTAGAAATTCCTATAAGGGTTGAAAAACCATACATAAAGATTCCTAAGCCTTTATTGTATAAATAGATAGTTGTTGATACAGCAAAAGCTAAAATTGTATGTTTACTAATATACGAGGAATCCTCTTTAGAAGTAAGTAACACATTTGCCTTCCGCGTAATAAAGGGTCTAGGTAAATCCTTCACTTTTTTTATGGCATTCGAGATCAACATGCACATTAACACGGATACGAGCGTTTCAGAGGGTATTTTTATTTTCTTTGGCTTTCGTATCCATAGCATACACACAGCAAGGGGATAAAGAAACCGTAATTCATTTGAAGCATAAATCATCATACGATCCATCCATACACTTTTATTCGCAAGTTGATTTATAAGTAAAAAAAGCTTTTTATCCATTCTAAATTCTCCTCTACTACCGTCAGAAATAGTATGATCAAATGAAATCTTTATATGTAAAAACAACTTATACTATTTTCACATAACCTCGAGTGCATCTGAAATGAAAGGACCTCTGATAAGGAAATTCCATCACACCTTAAAAAGAATATACATGCAAATATTCATCTCCTATAAAATAAAACCTTATTCTTTGTACACACTATAATTAGTATCCCTGAAAGGAGGAAAAAACATGACGAACAAAAATGATAATCGTGAACGTAAAAATAAGTACCCTAATAATAAACAAAAAGATACTGAATTCTCAAAAGATATTTCAATCCGTAGTGAAATTACGAAAAAAGATCTTGAAAAATAAAATAAGAGGCTGACATAAGCAAATACTTTGTGTCAGCCTCTTATCACCTTTTTTATCGTGTTCTTCTCTGTTGAGAGCCAGTTTTGCTTTTCCTTCTCTCATTTTTATTCCTTTTTGCACCTTCTGTACTCTTATTATTATTTTTGCTTGTTGATGAAAAACGTCTTGATTTTCGGATTTCATCTTTTCTCTCTTTTTCATATCCCTCTTTATCAGGAACACTTATTCCTTTAATTACCCTTTTTTCAAGTGATTGATGAACACCTTTTTCAATCATCCTTAAGAAGTCCATATCTTTAGGTGCTACTAATGTATAAGCAATCCCTTTTCCACCGGCACGTCCGGTACGTCCAATTCTGTGAACATAGCTTTCTACGTCTTGAGGTATATCATAGTTAAATACATGTGTGACGCCTTCAACATCAAGCCCTCTAGCTGCAACATCCGTAGCAACTAAAAATTGAATTTTGGCTTCCCTAAACTTCTTCATCGCCTTTTCTCGCTTAGCTTGTGTTAAATCTCCATGTAGTTCATCGGAATCATATCCATTTGAAATGAGTGCTTCCTGTAATTTTTTAGCACGAATTTTGGTTCGACAAAAGATGATGGCTAAAAATGGACGTTCTTCTTGTAATATGTGCATCAACGTAGCTTGTTTTCTTCTGTCAGTCGTTTCAATCACAATTTGAGTTATTTCATCTACAGTAATTGTTTTTGCTTTAATTTGAACCAATTCAGGACTTTGCATATATTTTTTTGCTAAAGATTTTATTTCGTTAGGCATTGTTGCAGAAAAAAGCATAGTTTGCCTAGTAGAAAGGGTTTCATATAAAATATCCTCTACCTCTGGAAGAAATCCCATATGTAGCATTTGGTCCGCTTCATCAAGCACCAACATTTGTACGGTGGAAAGATCAATTGTTCCTCTTCTAATATGGTCTAATAATCGACCTGGTGTGGCAACTACAATATGTTGAGCACCTTTTAACTTCTTAAGCTGATGCTCGACATCCTGGCCACCATAAACAGCAAGCACATTCAAATCATCTAGGTTTTCTATCATTTTTTTTACTTCTTTTGATATTTGCTGAGCTAGCTCTCTAGTTGGAGTCAAAATTAAAGCTTGAATATCAGATTTACTTACATCAATTCTCTCTAAAATAGGTAAAACGAATGCTAGAGTTTTTCCTGTTCCCGTTTGAGCTTGGGCTATAATATCTTTTCCTTCAAGAACTAGGGGAATTGTTTTTTCCTGTATGGGTGTTGGCTTTATTAAACCTTGAGATTTTAATGTATGATTAATTTCTTTTCGAATTCCTACTTGTAAAAAATCTGTCACGATAATCACGTCTCTCTTCTTAATTTCTTTCTATGATGATAAAGGCTAATTAACTATAGCATACCTCAACAATTTTTTCAGATTCTTTTTAAAAGCGTCATTTCTTTAACTTTGTTGCTAATAAACATAAATTCTAAAATAATATAGTCATTAGTTCACACACATTAATCTGGTTGTAAGACATTCGGCATATGGTTTTTTTCGGATACACAGGATATCCTTACATGTTATTCACGATTAGTCCACAAAAATAAGAGGCTGGGACAAAAGTGCCTAGCACCTCACTCTAGAACTATATATACACAAAGCGCATAATATATTGTATCTGAGTGTGCGTAGCTTTTTGCTTTGGCCTAGCCTCCATCTATTACTTACTTTATTTCTTTCTCATGTAATGTTTCTCTTAAAATGTATTTTTGAATCTTCCCGCTAGCATTTCTCGGTAATTGTTCAACAAACACATATCTTCTAGGGCGTTTATAAGGTGATAATTTATCAGACTGTTTACAGAAATGATCAAAGTCTACCTCTGTTAATTCTTTATTTTTCCTCACAATTATAGCAATTACTCGCTCCCCCCATAGCTCATCTGGTTCTCCTAAAACAGCTACGTCCAAAACCCCTTCATGTTCGTATAAAACGTCCTCTACCTCTCTTGGATAAACATTTTCTCCACCACTAATAACCATATCATCTACTCGATCTGCTACATATAAATAACCGTCCTCATCCAAATATCCTAAATCGCCCGAATGATACCAGCCTTTATACATTGCTTCCTCAGTAGCCTCTTTACGGTTAAAATACCCTTCCATCATACATGGCCCTTTTACAATAATTTCTCCAACTTCCATTGGAGGTAGAATGTCATCAGGGTCTGATGGACCACATTCATTTGGCTTTACAATTCTTATTTCGTGATTAAAGCAAGCTCTGCCAGCTGAGCCGGCTTTAGATACTTGTTCATTTTTGCCTAAAAACGTTATAGCCGGTCCCATTTCGGTCATTCCATAGGCTTGAACAAGATCAATGCCTAATCTATCTTTACATTGAATAACCAAAGTCGGAGCCATTGGGGCAGCCCCATATAATCCAATTCTCAGAGAAGATAGTGAATAATTTTCGAGGTCTTCCTGTAAAAGCATATTCCACATAGTAGGAGCAGCAAATAAAGTGGTAATTTTTTCCTCTTGAATAGCAAGCAGAACTTCTTTTGTCTCAAAATGATGAATGATTATATTCTTCGCTCCTGCATGCACTCTAGGTAAAAAACTACAATGTAACTCAGCACAATGAAACATAGGAGCTGTAACGAGGCCTATATCCTAAAAAAGTAAACCCAATAGATGAGATGCAGATCAGACTTTGTTCCACCATATCTCTATGACAGTGCATAACTCCCTTTGGTCTACCTGTTGTTCCACTTGTATACATTATTGCGTATATGTCGTTTTCTAAAACTTCTCTTGTAGGATTCATGGTTGAGGCTAATTTGATGTTATTATGATAGGAGGTTGCATAAGGTGGCACTTCATTATCAACAAACCAAAAGGAAATGGATGGAAATTGATCATGTATTTTTAAAAGTTCGGTCTCTAGAGCTTTCTCAAAAAAAACAATTTTAGGTGCTGCGTCCTTTAAGATATAAGCCACCTCATCTGAGCGAAGCCTAAAGTTGATTGGATTTAGTATTGCTCCGATTTTAGATACGGCAAAATAAATAGTGGCTAATTCATATCCATTGAATAAATAAGTTGAAATACGATCCCCCTTCTGTATACCATTTTCAATCATAGTGTTAGCGAGTTTATTAACTTCTTCATTCCACCGTCTATAGGACCAACGAATATTACGACTCCGATCGACTAATGCTTCTTTTTCACCATACTTCAAGACAGACTGTTCAAATAATTTCCCGATAGTTAAGTACATGTAGCATCTCCTCTCCTTAAAAAGAAATCGCTTTCATTTTGACTTAACAATGATGTTAACCTTCTACACTATATTACTACAAAGTGTACATTATTCCTCTAAGGATTCTATAACTAATATAATATAGTTTTCAAGGTTTAGAATTACGTTCAAAATATACAAAAAGATCTGTAATCCATTTTGATAAGGATATAATAACTACAAACGTCAAAAATAAATGAAGATAAGTAGCGCCTTGATGAAATTCAAATAAATGATAATGGACTAAAACGGGCTTTAATACAAAGGAAAGGAACCCACTTAAAAGTAATGTATAAAAATAGTAATTCTTCTGTTTTCTAAGAATCCATTGGTAAAATAAAATAAAAAGAACTGGTACTAAGGATGCATCTAACCCAACACTATTTGGTATAAAGGGAATAATCTGATATGGATACGTCCAAAATGCTTGTCTCGTTCCGAAGGCATCAAAATAAAAAAACCATACATGTATATTGAATCCAAAGAAACCTAGTTGAAGTGCTATACTTCGATCAATTTTTTTATACAAGATAAGTAATGGAAGAATAAAAATAAAAACATGTAACCAAAATTCCCAAGTAGTAAATGCAGAAAATTCATTCCAATAAAAAAACCAATCCTCAGCTAACTGATGCTGATTTTTCGTAATATTATCTAGTGTTTCAGTTTGTAAGGTCAATTTAATCCCAACTTTTTTATTAATATATTTCTCTTTTTTATTATATTTATGTATCAATTTTACAAATGTTATTAGAAAGAAACACAGACCTACAGAATATACCTACCTTTTATTTTTTATCCATTTTCGTAAGCTTGTGACTATTTATCAAGTGTCCGGTCTGGTGTAATTCCACTCCAATTGCTCGCTTTTTCGCGGAGCGGACAGTGTGTCTCATCCCATAGGAGTCTCATAGTTCCCCTTCATACCACCTAATAATTGGAAAACTATTATATAAAGATCTATACAAGATCCCAGATGAAAGACAATTTTATGAGGCTACTGAAGAAGAGCTCTCACTAGTACTTCATCAAGCATAAATTGAGAATTTCACAAAGACAGAAATCCTCTTCCTCTAGCTAATCTCACCTTCAAGTCTGTTCTAGCACGCTAACTTTTTTTGGAAAAAAGCTAGCTTTTCATAATGATGTAAACTACATAAATATCCTTTCTATTACAAAAAATAAAATGATAACTCTAGAAAGTGAGGCTTTTTATGAAAAAAGAAGTAAGTGAAGAAAGATGTTTAGAGGAGAAAGATTTCCTTAACCATTTTTTAAATGAACAAATCACACAAATATGTGTGGAAGAAGAAGTAGAACGCATGCGTGATCAAGTAGATGAATAATAGATCAGATCTACAATGATTGGAGTAGAAAGAAGTAATATTTATAGATAGCCGATAGAAAAAGAGGTTGGGGTGTTTTAGTTAATGAGAAACCCGAACGATCAGGTGATATTTCAATGAAAATCCCCCATATCGTTCGGGTTTTATTCTTTGTTCCTACATGTATTGTTTATGCATACGATTGGTAATCGCTAGTGTAATGCAGCGGAAGAGAACTCACTTGTTCTACCACCACAACATATTATTAAGGAACAACGCGTCATACGATAATCGTTCGTCTTTTTAAAAAAATTTGAGTTTTGACCCAAGCTCTTTAAATTTATATTATGGCATCTTCTGCCCTCTTGCTGAAGTAAATAATGAATACCACTCTTCACGGGTCATTTCTTCAGCTTGACGGACAGCGTCAGCACACTTTTTAATTCTGTCAGGATTAGTTGATCCAATGACAGGCTGAATCATGGAAGGATGTTTCATTAACCAACCAAGTATAATCGCTTCCTTTGTTGTTTCTTTTTGTTCTGCCATTTTTCCAACAAGTTCAATTGTCTTGAGATCTGCATCAGTTAGATGATCAAGCTTTCGACCTGAATACATTCCCTTAGCAAGTGGTGACCACGCTTGTATTTGGACATTTTCTAATCGACTATACTCTAAAATACCATCCGCAAAGTTAACTTTACTTCCAGACTCTTGGTTTACCAATACTCCACTTTCAACAAACGCGTTATGCTTTAAATTCAATTCAAGCTGATTTACTATCATAGGTTGAGGTGTATATGTATTTAGTAGCTTTACTTGTGCTGCACTCATGTTTGAAACGCCAAATTCACGTACCTTACCTTTTTGAATTAACTCTGTAAATGCTTCAGCTACAACTTCAGGCTCCATTAATGGATCTGGTCGATGAAGTAATAATAAATCTAGATAATCTGTATGTAATCGACTCAAAATACCATCTACAGACTTAATAATATAATCTTTTGAAAAATCATACCTTTGTGGTCCTTTCTCATCTGCAAAACGGATTCCACATTTAGATTGGATAACAATTTCATCTCTTAGTTTTGGACGTTTTTTTAAAAGTTCTCCAAACACCTCTTCTGCTTTTCCATTTGTATAAATGTCTGCATGGTCAAACATTGTAATACCAATTGATTGAGCAGCATCAATGGCTTTCTCAGCTTGAAGAATATGCTCTTCTGTAATTGACTCTTTATTCCATTCTCCACCAAATCCCATGCAACCTAACACAATACGACTATCTGAAATATTTCGTTTTTGAAGGGGCATTACTTTCATAATCTATTTCCTCCTGAAAAATAATAGTTATATCCTTGTTTACACTAACTTATCAACGATCAATTGAAAATTAAAGCCTTTTCCAACGACCTCATTTGCGACTAAAACGTGGAATACACCAACAAAAATCTGGTGTAGATTACCCATAGGTTCACGGACTACTTTTTTCTTCTGATCATTTAACTTTTCTTCGCTGATTAATGAGATGAACGAATTAATTTCCTCTATATTTCCCAATCGAGTTCAATCTCTTTTCCTGTTTTTGAGGATTTATAAATGGCATCTATTATCAGATTATTTGTTAGGCCAGACATAGAAGAAGTAATCGGCTTTTTCCCTTCTCTTATGCATTCTATAAAGTGCTTACTTAATTGGACTCTTTCATCTCCTATTTCACTATCTTCAACTGATAACTCTAAATCTATCTGGCGACCAAATTGCTCTGTTAAGATCTTCCCCCTGTTTCCTATAAGAGATGCACCGCCTTCTGAGCCCATTAGATGGATAAAAGGGTCATTATTTGTGTCCATATGAACTGCCCAGCTTACTTCAAGTGTCAGACTTGAGCCATTATCCATTTTAATAAAAGCAGATGCAAAATCCTCCACGTCATACTTCCCTTTCCAATCTGGTATTCCCCAAGACCCAATTCCTTTTTGCTTTGGACCAAACTCTGCATATGTTGACCCGTAAACAGATATGGGTTTTGGGTTTCCCATTAAATGCAAGGCAACATCTAACATATGAACTCCGATATCAATTAATGGTCCTCCTCCAGAATGATCTTTCTGTGTGAACCAGCTTCCCCAACCTGGTATTCCCTTACGACGGAACCAGCCCGTTTTAGCATGATAAATTGAACCAAATGCATCCTTTTCTACTTGTGTTTTGATTTGCTGAATTAAATTCATCCACCTCATTTGATGAGCAACCATTACAAGCTTCCCTGATTCACGCTCTGCACGAACAATTTCTTTTGCCGCTTCACTGTTAATTCCCATTGGTTTTTCAATTAATACATGCTTTCCAGCACGTAAAGCCAGTATTGCTAAAGAGGCATGATACTTATTCGGTACAGCTATAATGACCGCATCGATACTCGTATCATTTAGTAAAGTTTCTGAAGTAGGGTAGATACTCTCTATTAAAAATTTTTGGCCTTTTTGTTTAGCAAGTTCTTTATTTACATCTGTTATCCCTTTAATAACAGCTTCATTTTGAAGCTTAGAAAACGTTTGAAGATGTACATCTCCAATTGATCCTGCACCAATTAAACCGATATTCACCAATTTTTTCACGACCTTTTACCTCGTACGTATTCAAACACTTCTTATATGTGTAGATGATGAAAAATTAAAACATGATAAAAAATAGAGTAATCATATTTGTGAGTTTTTTGGAACCGACACACTGAGTATTTCTAGCGAGTATGAACTTAGGCTTGTTTTGTCACTAACTCATTCATACCAAACACGCGAAAGAGCCCATTCTCCGTATCCAGTTACATAGCCTCTAAATACTTAATACTCTTCTCAATGCTCTCAAAAGGAGAACCTTCACATTTGTCTTGCTCAATGATTACCCATTCTATAGATGTATCAGGTAATTTATTCATGATTCCTTCAAGATTTACTCCACCAGTCCCCAACTCAGCAAATGTCTTTCTATTGTCAGTTGTCATATCTTTCAAATGAATTAATGACATACGATTTTTATATTGATTCATCCATTCAATAGGATTTTCTCCTGAGAATGTTAACCAGTATACATCTAGTTCCGCTTGTAGGTATTCTGAATGGGTATTTTCAAATAATAGTTCCAAATGTGTCTTATCTAGTTCTTTCTCTAATTCAAATTCATGATTATGATAACTTAGAGTTATACCGTTCTCTTTGCACACTTTCCCAATACGGTTTAAGCTTTTTGCTAGGCCCAAGTAATCATCTCTTCTATCTTCTTTCAGGAATGGACAAACGATATGTTTACAGTTCAGCTCCTTAAGGTAGTTTAGTTCCACTAAGAGATTCCCTTCTAAGCGTTCTAGAGGGACATGACTACTTACAGCTTTTAATTGTAGTTCATCTAATTTCTCCTTTAATTCTTTAGCATCCTTTCCATAGTATCCTGCTAATTCAACTCCCTGAAATCCAAGAGCGGAAACTCTGGATAATGTCCCATAAAAATCCTTCTCACATTCTGAAAGAAGTGTGTATAATTGTACTGCGATTGAATAATTCATCATTAACGTCCTCTCTAGTTATACATTTTTTCATAGTTATTTACCATCTTAACAAATAAAGCGTATTCATTCCATTATTTTGATATAATTTGTACGGTATGATATTCATCTTTTGTATGTGAATAAGCTTCCAAAATTCCAACTGTTGAAATATCTCTTTTATTCACAGCCTTATATTTATAGGTAACCTTGAAAAATTCTTTAAAAGGGAACGGATTTAGGATTACATGATGTCTATCTTTCCAAACTACATCAAATTTCTTTTTTCCAAGATAAATACCACCTTTAAACCAATCATGCATATTCTCCCTAGTAACGCCGGCCTCCTGCATACAGAAAAATAATGATAAGGAATCTGTGTATTTCAACATTTCTAAAGAGGCATTTTGTTCTTTCTCATCGATATCAATTAAATTCATTATTTCTTCTTGTCTGTTCTTCTCTTTAGCAACAAAATGATCTATTTTGGAGTCACCTTTCATACCATCAAAGAATCTAACATAATGAATACTACATAACAGTGCTGCGAATAAATTCTGATTCATTACTTCATCAATTCCTTTTCTATAAAAGGCAAGCTTAATTGGGATAGGGTAATCAATAAATGAATAAGGACTTAATTTTTTATCATTCCATAGTGGAGCTACATCAAGATCAATCCACCCTCGGTCATGCTCTTTTATAGCCACAAATATATCTTTTTTCCTTTTTATATCTTTTAGGTGTTGGTCTTGTAATTGAACTGCTAAGTCCCTAGAAAGACTAGCATGTTCATGCTGTTCTGTCATAATAAAAAAATCTTCCTTTTCAAAAATAATCATAACATCCTCCCTCACCTTCTAATCAAATACCTATTCGGTAATATAGGCAAAAACCCTTCTTTTGGATGGCATTACCTTCATTATTTAATGAAAGTCCTACATGTTTTTTTTTTAAAAGAGCATTATAGTTATGTACCAAATTACAACTGGAGGGATGATTATGATGCAAAACCAAATGAATCAGCAAGGAATGCAACAATCACCAAATATGCAGCCTAAAATGAATCATGGTGGACATGAAATGTTTGATGCTCACGAAATTATTGCAGGGATGATTAATATTTTGGACCAATATCAAATGTATGAGCAATTCATTAAAGATCCAGAATTAAAAAACATCTTACAACGACAATATACATTTATTAATGATACCTATAATGTTATGGTAGAAGCATTTTCAACTGGAAAAAAACCTTCACATCCAACGCAAACTTATAATATGCAACAAAGTAATGATATTGTATATGGCTTGAAACCATCACAGCCTAAAAAACCGAATCAATCTGTAAATGAACTTAGTGAACAAGGCTTATCTGCCTATATGCTTGGACAATGTAAATCAATGTCCGGTTTGTTAGGCATGTCCGCTTGTGAAATAACGAATCCAGTCTTCCGTCGTGTAATTGGAGATAGTGTACCAAATTTTATTGAAATGGCTTATGAAATATTCTTATATCAAAATAAGCATAATTATTATCAAGTCCCTCAATTACAGCAACAAGACATGAACCAAATGCTAAACGCTTTCACAACTAGTCCTAATGCACAAATGAACCAGCCACAATCCAAATATATGCAGTAAGGAAAATATAACATTTACAGCACTATCCCTTATATGATATTCTACAAAGTAACCCCTTCGATACATTCGCTTGTTGCGGGACACTTAACCATGTACGGATCGAAGGGGGAAAGGTGGCAGCTGCCGATGCAGTTGTCACCTTTTTTTGTATGAGAGGAAAAAATGTACGAAGTACCTAGATCTCGAGAAACAGATTAGAAGATTAAGTTCGCTCTTTTCATACGGCTAAAAGAATAGATAATAACATAACTACACACTTTCTTTTTATATTTGTTTACACATTTTACAAGTTGGTAGGCTTTGAAAATGTATATACTTTATTTTATATTCCTTGTTGATTGAATGGAAGGTATGAGTCTCACATACAACCCTCGGAAAGCGAATGCTTATAACAAAAGTCAATAACTATGTTCAACAATGCCATATGATTAAGTAATCATTTCATTAAAAAAATAGTGAAAAAGGTAATAATCTGCTATTATAAATATAGGATAATTTATTAAGAATATGGTGTTTTTTAGGAGGAGTCACTATGATACGTACATATGAATTTTTATACCTACCAACAGACGTCGGTACGATTCGCGTAGATATATATTATAAGCACGCGTTTTTTTATGTACAAGCCGAATTAAATGGCTTATTAACATCATCCTATGCTCAAAGAAAAGTTGACGCTGTGAAAAAATCACTACTCCTCTTATCTAAAGAGCATCATGCTTTTGGACATTTTGAATGAAAATATTATTTGTCTTGGGCTAACTAGATAAACAGGCCCTCCATATGATAATTTGCAAGAGGTGAAAAATATGTTAGAAGGTTGGTTTCTTTGGTTTATTCTATTTTGGGTAGTTTTTCTTGTTTCCATGTTAGCTATTGGTGGTTTTTTTATGTTTCGCAAATTCTTGCAAAGACTACCTAAAGAAGATGGAAAATCGGATTTAGACTGGCAAGATTACTATTTAGAAAAGACTAGACATATGTGGAATAGTAAAGAAAAAGAATTATTAGAAGAGCTAGTAGAGCCTGTTCCTGAAATATTTCGAGATGTCGCTCGTGCAAAAATAGCAGGTAAAATAGGACAGCTAGCACTAAATGAAAAGGCTACAACTATATCGTTAGATTTACTTATTAGAGGATATATTATGGCTACACCAAAAAGAGACCATAAGTTTTTGATGAAACGATTAAAAGAGAAGAAAATAGATTTTACAGCTTATAAAGCCCTTTTTTAATTGTATATTCCAATAAAAAAAATATGGTGAGTAATAAGTAGTTGATAGTAGAACGACTACAAGCTTTAAGAGAGATATTTCCCCTTTTTCGCAAGCAATTACTAAACGTAGAATGATCTTAATCAAAGTTTACACACTTTAAAAAAGCGCACAAAAAATCCGAAGCAAGTATGATTCGGATTTTTTGTCTAGATTCTTCTAAATAGTTGCGTTAAGTTCTTTTCTGATTTTTTGATACGATCGATACATCGCTACTCTCCAGGGAACAATCATACCAAATGCAAGAGTCCAGAACATACCACTTAATTCCCCAATATCAATCTGATTACTTAAATAAGATTTCATAACAATTCTTACAATAAGTAGGCCAATTAATATAAACGCAAACGCTTTCGAACGCTTTAAATATATTTCATTATCCCTTACTTCAAAATTTGAGGTTTTAATTAAGAAAATGGAAAAAATCATCCCTACAAATAATGCTTCAAAAAATTGAAAAGCGGTAACACGAAACAAAGGGTGTAGAAACATAAGAGCACCAGTACTCATGAAAATGGGAGGCAAAATGATTTTTTTTGCCGAAGCTGGTTTTTTAGCTGACTTCATACGAATAAATAATACTATGATAGCCATAATTATAGCAACAATAGATGAAACAAGTGTAAGCACATAGATCAATCCTTTACTTTACAACTACTATCTTATAGTATAAACGATTGTGATAAAATTACCTACTAGAACTTACAATCTAGTAATTCATTCGGTAGTAGAACAATTAATAAATCTGATTACTACTTAAGTATGAAAATGAGTAATGCTAGACTATTCTAATAAATAAGTAATAAGTTTTATGTAATAAGTTCACAATCGTTTAGTGACATGTTTTACCCAGGCAGTTCCCTCAAACTTTGTTGCCTTTAAGTAAGGTTGTGTGTTGTTTGTTAATATTCACGCTAGGATGGAAGCCTATCCAAGGGGAAGTTGACATTCCCCTTGGGGTAGTCGTTGAGACAACCGAGATAAGTCTTGCATTTATCACAAAGTTTAAGCAAATTTATTCTTTTAGCTAGTAACGATTCTCTTATAGAAAACCTTTGACGAAAACAATTACTATAATTTCTTTAAGATCCTATACCTATAAAAAAACCATTTAAGGATACTTCACTTAAATGGTTTGCTCTATGTTAACCTAGAACTCGAGTGATTGCTTCAATGACACGATTTTCATCAAAAGGTTTTACAATAAAGTCTTTTGCGCCTGCTTCAATCGCTTCTACAACCATCTTTTGTTGGCCCATAGCAGAGCACATAATAATTTTCGCATCAGCAAATTTGCTTTTTATTTCTTTTAGTGCTTCTATACCATTTAGCTCAGGCATGGTAATATCCATTGTAACCAAGTCTGGCTTTTCTTTTTCAAAAAGCTCGACAGCTTGTACACCATTTTCTGCCTCACCAACGACTTCGTAATTTGCTTTTATTAATATATTTGACAACGTCATTCTCATAAACTTGGCATCATCAACAATTAATATTCTAGCCACTTCTAGTTCCTCCTCAATCATGATAAAGGAAGCCTGATAATCAAACTTCTTCTAGAAGGCGATTGATCATTACTTAAACATTCTAAGTAACTTCTATCACACATATATTCATTATAACAAAAATAGACAGTAGGTATATATACTTTGTCAAGAAAGTTATCATTTACGTACAGGAGAAAGATTAAAAACCTCTAAATCCACCAAACAATTTAGATAAAAAGATAATAACGGATGTCATAATATCAAAGAATAACAAGAGGCCCATGAAAATCATAATATATCCACCAATCTTCATAATCTTTGCATTATGTTTTTTAACCCACCCAAACTTACCAATAAAGAAAGACAAGACTAAGAATGGAACTGCAAATCCAAGAATATATGCTATCATATACAGCATAGCAGAGCTAGGATTTGTAGCCCCCATCCAAATGACAGCGGATAGAATTGGTCCCGTACAAGGAGTCCAACCTGCAGCAAAAGCCATTCCAATTAAAACAGAGCCAATATAACCTGCTGGACGATTCTTAAATTCAAATCTACGTTCTTTCATTAGAAATTCAGGGGTAAATACGCCCACAATCATTAAACCAAAAACAATAATTAATATAGCACCTATTTGTCTAATTAAATCTTGATAATTATAAAATAATTCTCCTATTAAGGATGTTCCAAATCCTAATGCGATAAAAATAATTGAAAAACCAACTAAAAAAAAGATAGTATGTAATAAACTTCGCTTTTGTAATAATGCATTTTCTGTTTTTAATTCAGTAACCGATACTCCTGTAATATAAGATAAGAAAGCAGGATATAAAGGTAAACAGCACGGAGAGATAAAAGATAAAAAACCAGCCCCGAACGCTAAGAAAATGTTAACATCCGTCATCATATTTCCTCCTAATAAGAATTCCTACTCTATTCTATCAAAGGAGTATCCTATTTAATATCATTTACTATGTGACATTTTTATGTCAATTATCTAACAACTACCTATTTCCCCTTTTCATATTGTTATCAGAACGATTATAATGATTTTATTCCTACTATAATCTTCCTTTGAATTTTTTAGAAAAAAAGGGTATAATTACACAATGAGAAGACATTATAGAAAGGACAAGTTCTCGTGTCTAAACAAGAATTACTACAGATAATTGAAAAGAAACGAGCAGAGCTAATTGACATTGTCCTAAAGAATGGGCTTAATTCTACGATCTCTTTAAAATATAGCCAAGAACTCGATATCTTATTAACTCAATACATTAAAGATGATTATCCTAATCATCATAAGAAAAAAGTACTCTCTTGAAATATTCCAAATGAAAAGCACGCAATATTGCGTGCTTTTACTTATTAGGTTTAATCTTTAATCAATTAAAAGCTTTATTATGAATAACCTGTCCAAATTAAGACAGTACATGTGATTTAGTAGTATGTATGTTCAATTTCTTTTTATAAAATAAAAGCCCGTTATACGGGACTTTATTTCATTATGAGAATGTCTTTTAAAGAATCCTATCTATTGACAGTGAGACTGGACCTGGCATGCGTTTAACTGCATACTATTGAACATTCTCTTATTTTTGCATTTTGTTCATTTGAGACATCATTTGATTGATTTTCTTCTGAGACGGTTTTTGTCCCATTTGCATCATCATCATCTTTAACATTTGTTCATTAATTGGTGGATTTTTCTTTAGATAAGTCATCATATATCTACGCGCAATGAAAAATCCTAGTGCAACTCCAGCAACTAACGCTAGAATACCAACTAGAATAACTACCCATAAGTCCATTGATCATTTTCCTCCTTCGTGTTGTCTAGTTTACAGTGTACTAAATCCTATGACATTATACAACAATTGTCTCATAAATTCCTTAGTTTTTAAACAAATTTTCTCTCCTTAATAGGGTTTAACCAACCATATCGCTCTGCTTTAAGATCCATTGCCAGAAAACAAGGGTCAAACTTCCTTAATACTTCAAAGAAAATCGTTTCCGCCTCATAACTACCATCAGATGATAGCTCAAGATGCGTTTCTTTTACAATTAAGGTTGCATCACCTCTATTTCCTTTCAATTCAATTTTATGTATATGATGAAGTTTTTGATAATCTTTTCTATTCACTAGATGAGTCCCTAATAGCTGATGAATAAATAATGTTGGTACTGGCTTAGTAATATAATTCACTTGTTTTCCTATTACATCACTATGTTTATTATGTATGGTTGTCCAGTGAAAGTCCTGAAACAGATGATATATTTTTGATTCTCTTCCGAAATAGTGGCTAGCGAATTCTTCTTCTATTAAATAAATATAATAGTGTCTCACTTTTTCACTCTCCTAAGTACGACTATTTCTCTTATTATAAAAGACTACTTAAGAAATTATTGTCTTAAGACGGAGAGAGAAGACACTAGTTTTGTCGAAAGAATCAACTCCATTTTTTAAACTAACTACTAGGTTTAGTACTATACTAAAATAAAGAAAAAAGATTCTTATTATGTGTAAGTCGTTTAACTTAAAGCCAGACGTCCTGTGATTTAGAGCTAAAAATCTGACTATTAGTGTAACAAGTTATATTCCTATAGTTGGATGTATTTATAGTTCCTAAGTTAAAAAGAGGCTGACCCAAAAGTCTAGATTTTAGACCTTGGGTTAGCCTCTTTTCATACTTTTATCTTTTTAATTCAGTTAACGTAAAAACCGACGTTCCATTGCGCTCCAGTCACTTGCTTTCCCCGGGGAGGAAGCTGAGCCTCCTCACTTCCCGCAGGAGTCAAGTGTCTTACGCTCCATTCCACTATCGATCTAAAATTGTATTCATAGAAGCAAAACACCTACGAAAACAGTCTTTTTTTTAAAAGAATAATTAAACAACAAAAAAATCGTCCTATTTTGTATAATTAAGTTACCACACCTAATTATCCAAGAAAGGAACGATTTTTTATGAAATATGATCATACCTCTTTCGTTAATTATAATATGAATCAGTTAGTTCTTCCATTAGACCTCGTAATTCTCATCCCTCAAAATCATTTATCAACCATTGTCCATGAAGCTGTAGAAAAGCTAGACGATGCATTGTTATTTCAACCCTACAAAGGTGGTGGACGCCCATCATATCACCAATAATGTTACTTAAAGTCATCATTTATGCGTATACACAAAAAGTTTACTCAGGAAGACAGATAGAAAAGTTACTAACCGAAAATTTCTACTTTATGTGGTTAAGTGGTAGTCAAACTCCTGATTTTCGAACGATCAATCGGTTTCGATCTGACCGTATGAAAGACATTATCTATTAAGTCTTCTTTTCAATTGTAGAGTTACTACGTGAAAAAGGATTGGTAAAGCTGGAGCACTATTTTGTTGATGGGACTAAGATAGAAGCAAATGCAAATCAATATACATTTGTTTGGAGAAAAACGACAGAAAAATACGAAAAAAGTTTAGATGACCAATATCGTCAACTGGCTTTACAAATTGAGCAAATCCTTGAAGAAGAGGAAAATGGAATCCAATATGGGGAAGGAATCCCTCTTTTTTCATTAAAAAAGCCTAATTATTTGTTTCTACACGAAAGATAAAGAAAGGGTGCTCAAAAGGTCGTTATTTAACAACCTTTTGAGCACCCTCTTACTTATTGTAAATCATATTTTCTTTCATCTTTTATTTTCTGTGGGGTTACATCGTTTCCATTTGGATCTACAACTGTTACGCCTTTTAAAGTATCCTTCATAGAAGATCGAAAGACATGTAAATATTCTTCACGAAGTAATTTTTGCTCTTTTTTCTCTTCTTCTGATAAACCAGTTTCTTTCGACTTTTTTGATAATTCATTTATACGATTTATTTTTGACTGTGGTAACATATTTATTATCTCCTCTCTTACGACTCCTGTTATATCCGGCTACCTTAGGTATTCAGTTAAGAATAGATATGGCAAATGTTATTTCTCTATCGAAAAGTAACATAACATCACCTAACATTGTAAGAATTAAAAGGTCAAGCGTTTAAGTAATTGGACATACAAGACATCATACTAAATAGAGACAAAAATAACAACTTATTTGCGATGAATAACGCCATTTAAACATATTATTCTTCTTGTTTGTCTATATATTCTCTGTACCTTCTATGTACAGTTGCTTTACTCACATCATATCCTACCCCTCGAAGAGTTGCTGCGATTTCATGAAAGGTAAGTTTCTTTTTCCTAAGGTTCACTATCTCCTCAATGGGAACCTGTATTTTTTCTCGTCCTCCACCTTGCTCTTGATTGCTAAGATTTTTGATAGGATTATACCCATTTTCAATAGCTCGGTTCATTCCCCTCTTGATCTTATAATTAACTAACTTTCTTTGAAACTCTTCTACAGCCGATAAAATATTAAGAATCATCACATCAGTTTCTGATAGCTCTGGTTCTCCCTTTTCATTTAAAGTAAGTACTCTCGCTCCATGTTTTTGAATTTCATGAAGCAAGGCAATTTTAGCGTGTCCTCTTCCAAGTCTAGTATCATCTTGAACTAATATAATAGAAGCTGCTTTATCTTTAATTAACGCAATCGCTTCAATAATCCCGTCCCTATCCACATCATACCCACTATGCCTTTCTTCAATAACTTTTACAATAGAAATAGCATGAAGTGATGCAAGTTTTATTAATTCTTCTTTTTGTCTTTCTAACGAAGACTCCTGTGTATTTTTTTCTGTGCTTACTCTGCAGTATATAACAGCCTTCATCTTCTACACCCTACCATATCTTTTTACTTAATCACTTGCTAATTGATTTAGTTGTACATTATGTTTTTTTTCAATTGGAACAAAGACTATATCACCTGGTTTCACTAAAGTGGAATGTAAATTGTTGTTATCCTGAACCCATTTGACAAAATCTTGTCTAGAAATATTGGATTTGTCTTGGAATCTTTCTGCAATCTCCCATAAACTATCTCCATTTTCGATTGTAACTTGTTGAAAGTTATCTAAGCTTTCAGCCTTATCAGTATATGAAACCACAAAAGTAATTGCTAGTAATACAAGGAAAAAAGTAAAAATATATGCAATAGATTCTTTTTTCATGATTAATCACCTCGTAGAATATTTGTTCGTATAATATAAATATAGTATAATAAGAACAACTGTTCTAGTCAACGGTTTTTTCGAACTTATGTTTGTATTAATAGGTAAATGATGCTATAATAAACATATATTATAGGAATCCGAGGTGTCTCATAGGATGACGAAACTATCAAAAAGACAACAAGATATTTTAAGTTTTATAAAAGATGAAGTACAAAAGAAGGGCTATCCACCTTCTGTTAGAGAAATTGGAGAAGCTGTTGGACTCGCGTCAAGCTCAACTGTTCATGGACATTTAGCTAGACTTGAATCAAAAGGATTAATTAGACGAGATCCTACTAAACCACGTGCCATTGAAATACTTGAAGAGGAAGAAAATCTACACATTCCTAAAAGCAATGTTATAAATGTTCCTGTTATCGGTAAAGTAACTGCTGGCTTACCAATAACTGCTATTGAGAATGTTGATGAATATTTCCCATTGCCTGATCGTTATGTTTCAGATGAGGAAAATGTCTTTATGCTTGAAATTATGGGTGAAAGTATGATTGAAGCAGGTATTCTTGATGGTGATTTAGTCATTGTTAAGCAACAACAAACAGCGAATAACGGTGATATAGTAGTAGCTATGACTGAGGAAGACGAAGCAACATGTAAACGATTCTTCAAAGAAAAGGATTTCATACGTTTACAGCCAGAAAACTCGACGATGGAACCTATTATTTTACGTCATGTATCTATTCTCGGTAAAGTTATCGGTGTCTATAGAACGATTCATTAAAAAAAGCTTGCAAATTGCAAGCTTTTTCTTATATATATTGTAGATTCAAAGTTAATTTTCTATTAAACTTGTTTAGTTAAAACCAATCTGAATAACCAAGATCACACAAATAGTCTGCAGAAATTTTTAAAGACTCGAATGGATCACGACCATACGTATCATCCTGCTCTATTAAAAAGTATTTCGATCCACTTTTTAAACCAGCTTCGATAATTTCCTTAAAATCCAAGCTACCTTGACCTACTTCTGCAAATTCAATCACATTTGTGAATTTAGTCCAAAATTCACCTCGATCTTTTAAATCCTCTTCCTTCACATCAAGGTGACCTATCCGGTAATCTTTTAAATGTATTAAGGAAGTACGGTTTTTAAATCGATTGATCACATCTACGGGATTTTCTCCACCTCTATGTATCCAGTGAACATCTAATTCAAATCCTATTTTAGATGTATGATTTTTCATGATATCTAAAAGTGTTTCTCCATCGTATTGTTCAAATTCGATATGGTGGTTATGGTAATATAATTCAATATTATGCTCAGCTAATTTCTCAGCCATTGCTTCTGCTTTTTGAATAAATTCCATTATTTTATCTTTGTTGCCCATTAAGTGTAATGGAAGCATTCCAATACGTAAGAAGTTACAATTTAATGTTTTACAATCATTTACGATTTTTTCAAAATCAGTTGCTAACGTTTCTCCGGGCATACCTGGCATATTTGGCTCTAATGCTGCTGAACATGCCGCAATTTCGATGTTGAAATCTTCACTAGCTCTTTTTAATTCAGCCACATTTTCCGGTGTCATTGGAATTTGTGATACCTCTACACATTGGTAGCCAAGATCTTTTATTTTTTTCATTGTTTCATAGGCACCTAGCTCTTCAACCTTACCTTTTAGCATCATCATTTGTACACCAAATTTACCTTTTTGCATATTGGTTCCCCTCCATCACAATTGATTTATTTAATTCGGATGATTGACGAATGGCATCAATGATTTCTATTGAGGTCAATGCATCTTCTACATGAACGTAATCTTGTGTGTTGTTTCGAATACAAGAATAGAAAGTATCAATGATCTTGAGATGACTAGCACCATAATAAAATTTGGTACCTGGTAATTTTGCATCTTCAATGATATCTTCTTTTTTACCATCTTCATCGACTTTTGTAAGAATACTATCTTTAATGATGAATTTACCTTTTTCAAAGGTGACTTGTAATTCAACACTAGAGTTTTCTGCATTAGAATTTGTCGCAAAAAACAACCCTGTTGCACCATTTTTAAATGTAATATTTGCTACTGCGGTATCCTCGACTTCAATACCATAATCTAATAGTTGGGTAATGGAACCCTTAATTGATTCTATCTCTCCACCTAGCAGCTGTATTAAATCTAATGTATGAATGGATTGGTTAATCATAACCCCACCACCAGCGTACTTCATTCTCCCACGCCAAGGCTTTACATCGTAATACGACTTAGGTCTAAACCAAGTAACTAGCCCTTTGATGCCAACAATCTTTCCATATGCTCCACTTTGGACGATCTTTTTCAACATTTCGAACGTCTCGTTATAGCGATTTTGATGACAAATGCAAATTTTTACATTCGGATTCTGTTTTTCAAGCTTTACTAATTCTAAACCTTCTTCTGTAGTTAATGCCAAAGGCTTTTCTTGTAAAACGTGAACACCCTTTTCAACACATGCTTTTGTGGCAGGAAGGTGGAGATTATGCGGCAAGCAGATATGAACACAATCCAAAGGTTCGTGGTCAAGCATGACATGGTAATCTGTATAAAACTGAACACCTGGTACAGTTTCAGCTAATGACTCATCTATATCACAAACTGCAACCAATTCAACATAAGGGTTTTTTTGAATAGCAGGAATATGAATCTTTGAGATATCCCCAAGGCCTACAACTGCTACTTTTAGCATAAGTTAATCTCCTTTTAAAACTAACCTTTACTGCTCGACTTAAGGCTAGTTCTCTCGAATAGGTTCATGACACTATAATTAATGTTTAATTAAGCTCGTTTTTTCTTCTGTTACTCTTTTATTCAATTCATCTAGGAATAAATCTTCATCAAACGGAACTTCAATTTCTTTCCCTAACCAACTTGATAGGTGAATGGCATTTGCTAATCTAACACCATTGATCCCATCACTACCAGGTGCTAATAGAGGTGTTCCTTCAAGAATGTTTTCAGCAAAATTCTCTAGTACTTCGATATGTTGAGCACCCCATACACTTTCAAACTCTACTACTTCTTCAGAGTAGATTTTCGAAATTCCTTCACCTTTGAAGATTTTAGAAACGTCTCCCCATGGAATCGTTGCGCTCATTTCAGATTCAGGCTGAGTGAGTCTTTTAATCGTTACTTTTTTACTGTCATCAACAACAATTTTTCCTTTGTCTCCTAAAATTTCAAAACGGTCTGTCCCAACAACGTCATGTGTGCATGTGATGAATACACCAGTAGCTCCATTTCCATAATCAAGCATGGCTGTTACTTCATCTTCCACTGCAATCTTTCTTTGGTAGCCATATTTCACATTTGAGTAGACTTTTTTAGGCATACCACAAATCCATTGCAGTAAATCTAATTGGTGTGGGGCTTGGTTTACAAGGACACCACCGCCTTCTCCACCCCAAGTTGCTCTCCATTCACTTAAATCATAATAACCTTGAGGTCTCCACCACGTAGTAATCATCCAGTTTGTACGGCGGATTTCCCCAATTTCACCATTTTCAATTATCTCTTTTACTTTTTGATAAAGTGGATTTGTTCGTTGATTGAACATAATTCCGAACGTTAATTCTGGTTTGGTTGCAGCAAAATCATTTAATTCTTTTACTTGCTGTGTATAAACACCAGCAGGCTTTTCAACTAATGCATGGATATTTCTTTTTAATGCCGCAATTCCGATTTCTGGATGTAAATAGTGAGGAACAGTTGTAATAATAGCATCCACATTCCCGCTTTCAAGAAGCTCTATATAGTTTTCATAAAAGGGAACATCCGGATACTTTTCTGAAACAATTTCTTTTTTCGTAGGATCGATATCACAAATAGCACCAATTTCCATTCCTTTTACTCTGCCTTCTTTAATAAAGTCAGCGTAACTTGTACCTTGAATGCCAATCCCAATAATACCTAATCTTACTTTTTTCATATTCTTCTCTCCTTCACTCTCAATTTTTTCTAATACCTCTAGTAGAGCCTCATATTGAAGCTTATAGCCACCAGCACCATCTAATCCTTGTGTTTCTTTAATCACATCGGTAGCTTCTTCAAGTTCTAAATCTTTTAATGAGTCAAAAAGAACTAAATGAGGTTCCAGTGTTAGAAACCCTTGATAACCACTATGAATAGCTTGTGATAAAATGGCAGCAATTTTCCCATCACCAGTACCGCAAAGAACATTTTGACTATCAGTTGTAACAGCATCCTTAATATGAATGTATACGATATCGTCTTTTAGTAAGTTATAGCATTCTTGTGTGTCCTCACCACACTGAACAAAGTTTGCAAAATCAAAAATTGCCTTAAAGTGTGTAGAGCCGACTTCATTTAGAATTTCTTTACAGCGACGACCAATATCACCGTAAATGTCCTTCTCATTCTCATGAAGAAGGATGACATCATACTTTTCTGCAATGGCTGTATATTCCTTTAACTTGCTGATTACTTCATTTTTATATTGATCCGCATTTTCTTCCTTTGGAATATAAAAGCTGAAGATGCGAATATATCGACAATTTAGTAGATTACTAATCTGACAAAGTGTATCTAACATGATCTTTTGGTTTGCAAATCCTTCTTCATCATTAATAAACACTTTACCAATTGGGGAACCAATTGAAGAAACGCTTATACCATACTTTTCTAAGCATGGTATAACATTTTTCTTTACTTCTTCTACTGTAAAGTCTCCAATGTTTTTCCCGTCAACTCCTCTTATTGAGATATACTTCATTCCTAGCTTTGAAACAACTTCAAGCTGAGTACCAAAATCAGAAGAAATCTCATCTGAGAATCCAGAAATGATCATTTTTTGATTCATATGTGTTATGCTCCTTCCATTTAATTACTTTCCACCTTATTTTTCGTCCTATGAGAACGGTAATTTTTCGCAGTTACACCCACTTTTTCACGGAAATAACGACTGAAATGTGAAATGCTTTCAAATCCTGTTTCATAAGCAATATCTTTTAGTTTTTTACCTGGCTCCATTTCAAGTAAATATTTCACCTGTGTTAACCTGCATCCCATTACATATTCCATTACTGTAAATCCTGTCATTTCTTTAAATACATGTGCTACATACGATTTACTCAAATTAAGGTCGTTTGCAATTGACTGCAACGTTAACTTCTTCATATAATTTGATTGAACATATTCTGCAATATTCTCAGCATGTACTGCTTTATCTCCCTTTTTGTTCATCAATTTCATAGAGTTCACTTGACAAAGCCGATGAACAACAATTAATACATGCAGGAGCAACACTTTCAATTCCGTTATTTCATACTTATCATATGAGTCAACCGTTCTTTTCACTTCAGCAAGTTGGATAAGTAGATCCTCTAGTTTTTTTAATTGTTTTTGATCACTTGACCGAATTAAACAATAGTGAAGTTTTTGGAAAGGTTCTAACAGATACATACTATTCATTTCCATTAATACACTTTTTATCCAATGTGGGGAGAAGTGAACAACACTTCGAATATATTCACTTTTCGGGTCCACATTTGGTTTATGAAGTGTCATTCCATTCATGACAATAATATCTCCTGGTTCTAAATCGTAAATATTATTATGAATTAAATATCTGCAGGATCCCTTATGGAAAATGTAAATTTCATATTCCTGATGTGAATGAAAGTCAACAGAGTAATGTCCTATCATTCGATAATCCACAACTAACGTTTCATTCATTAAAACCATTCCTTCCAATGAAGCTACTATCATTTTATGTGATGAAAATAAAAAACACATTACCTCAAACTGTCTAATAATCATTTAAAATTATCTGGTAGTGCTTTTGTAAAACCATTCTTTAAGGAAAATAAAACAAAGACAAATCATCTTTACAATACATTTTTATTGTTCGTTAATGGATCAGCTAATTGATACTTATATTCTCTTGGTGTGGTTCCATAGTATTTTTTAAATGTTTTAAAAAAGTAACTTTTGTTTTCAAAGCCTAACATTTCAGAGATTCTATCAATTGTTACATTTGATTGTTCTATTAACTCGTGAGCTCTTTCCATTTTGGTTTTTATGACAAAATCTATAAAGTTTTCATTTGTATGTTGTTTATATAAGCGACTAAAATAACTTGGATTTAAGTGAAGGTGTGCCGCGACCTCACCGAGGGTAATTTTTTTATCTAAGTTCATCATTACATATTTTTTTGCTTTCAGTATTTCATTTTTCTTAGGCATCTCATTGATAGTATTCATATTTTCCACTAGTTTTTTTACTATTATAATGAGAGCTTCCTCTAATTCGTAAACGCTTTCAATATTATGGATGATTTTATCTGTCATAGACGCTGAATACGTAGTTTCAAAATTCTCTAACGTATTGAATTTTAATTTTATATCCAAGATAAGCTTCATTATCCATTCCCGTACTATACTTGGCTGAAATTTATTTTTATGAATAAACGATATCCATTTTCTAATTGTTACCTCTAGTACTTCAACATCTTCTTTTATAATTCCAGCTTTAAACTCTTGAACTGCTTCTGCATAAAATGTATAGAGATTATAAGTTGAATATTGAAATTGTTCATTTGGAGCTATGGAACCAGACTTATAGTAAAACCTTTGATCTGATTTTTTCACTAATATTTTTAACGATTCTATAAGGTGTGTTGTATTTTGGGAAGGATCTCCAATAATAGATGTTATACTACAACTTAAATATTTTTGTATACCTTTTTTTATATTTAATAATGAATCGTAAATATCCTTTCTATCATTTTCCGATAGCGGATAGAAGATAAAAAAGATATAATCATTATAAAAAACGCTAAAATTATTGCCCTTTTGAGAAATTATTTCACTTACTAGATTATCAATACTAAACTGTAGCAAATTAAGAGTACCGTATTCATGTATCGTATCTTCAACTTGATCTATATAGCAAATGACTGGTACGTATTGTTGATAAGATAAATCTATTCCTAATTCTCTGCCTCTTTGTTCCCATTCCCACTTATCAGTAAGCTGTTGTTCCATGTATGTGTGAAGGAACTTGCTTTTAAGAGAAACGATATTGTTTTGTAATAAAGATTTTAATTGATACCTTTCAAGTCTGGTCTTTTTTTCCTTATCAAGCCTATTTTTTAACCGCTTTAATATGTTAACTATCGTTTCTATTTCCATCGATTCCTTTAAAACATACTCAAAAGTTCCCAATTTTAATGCTTGTTGTGCATATTTAAATTCGCCATGACAAGAAAGAATAATAGAGTGCGTCGACGAATTAAGATCCCTTATTTTCTTAATAAATGTTATTCCGTCTAAAATAGGCATCCCTATATCCGTAATGATGACATCAGGCATTTTATTCTTACAATATTCTAGAGCAAACGATCCATCATGAAAGGAGTCATTTAATTTGAATCCAAGCTCTTCCCACGGAACCATTTTTCTTAAAAACTCAATAACAATTGAGTCATCATCTACTAATATGACTTCATACATGTATCTACACCCCTTTATTTCTTGGAATATAAAATGATGTTTCTGAACCTACAGATTCTTCACTTGCGATATCCATATGAAATTCTTCACCGTAAATGAGCTTTAGACGTTGATAGACATTTGATATCCCAATACCTGTTAAAGAAGCAACCTTATCCGTATTTTCACCCTTTTTTGCAGTTATAAAATGATTACGTAATTGTTTCAGTCTTTCCTTCGACATACCCTTCCCATTATCTATCACACGGATAACCAAGTAATCTCCCACAAAAGATGCAGAAATAGTAATTTCTCCACCCCTTTGGCTAAATCCATGGATAATTGAATTTTCAATAATTGGTTGTAAGAAAAACCTTGGCACATCTACCATTAATACATTAGATGCTATTTTTTGGTTCACTTTAATATGCTGCTGTTGACGGAAAATCATTAGCTTTACGTAATGTTCAACCACACTTATTTCTTCATGCAATGACACAAACTCATTATTTCTTGTAATTGTCATGCGAAGTAGTGTTGACAATGATTGAATGATTTTAGCACTTTCTTTATCTCCGTTCATCGTAATTCTCAAACGAATGGAGTTTAAAATATTAAAAAGAAAATGTGGATTTACTTGAGCCTGGAGCATCTCCAGTTCTGCTTTTCGCTTCCCATTTTCCTCTATTTTAATTTGTTTAATCATGAATTCAATCTTATCAAGCATTTGGTCGAAAGAAGCTCCTAGTAACTCTATATCACCATTTCCTCCGATGCCAGAACGAATGTGAATATTTCCTTTTTCTACTTCTTTGGTCACGTTACTTAAAGTGGCAATTGGTTTTGTCAATCTATTCATTAAATAAATAAGAATAAATAAAAATAATGAAAGCAAAATGGTTTGCAAAACAATCGTTGTTTGAGCAATTGTATTGATTTTTCCTACCGTTTTTTTATATGGGACTAAACTAACTAGTTTCCAATCTGCATAAGATAATGGTCGACTAACTAACAAATAGTCTTTGTTTAGTATCTCTATAATAGTATAGCTCTCTTGATTAGTTCCGATGAATTCTATATAATCGAATTTTTTCATAATTTCCTCTTCGTTTTGATTAGAAAGAATCATCCCATCAGAGTTAATCAACATTAGTTTTTGTTCGTTATTAGAACCAAATTGCTTAAAAAGATTGCTAATTTCCTTTTCCGTTATACTAATAATGGTATAGGCATAGGTTTTACCAGATAGTTTTAATGCACTCGCAATGGAGATTAAATAAGGATTTTTTTGTTTTTGCGATTGAATATAGGTTGGATGTGTTCCAAGCCAGAACGTTTCATAAGAATCAAGGCTCTTTATTTTTCGAAACCATTCTTCATTGTAAAAGTTTATGGGGTCAAATTCATAAGTAGGATAATTTGTATATGAGAAGTCATTTTGCATTAAAATTGTTATATAAGAAGGAGTAAACAAATTAGTAATCCCTTCTAGGTTTTTAGTAATATTAATATGCTGTATGGCATTAACTTTAGCAGGTGATAGACCATTTTCTTTATTGTACAACCTGCTTTCTTTTAATATTCCATTCATTTTGTCATCAAATTGAATATAGTTTGAGACATACAGTAAGTCCTCGAAATAATTAGAGATATTTAGTTCTAATAATCGTAAAATATCTTGTGATTGCTTGACAGCTCTTTGCTCTAGTGTATCCTTTGTTACATATGTTGAAACCATATAAGTGATTAATGATGGCATGATTACACATAAGAGCGCAGAGACGATTAAACGTTGTCTCAAAGAAAGAAGACCGAGCTTTTGTGTAATCCTTTTCAATTTATTCTACCCCTTTAATATGATAATTGAAGAGAGAACATAAAGAATAGTTCCCTCTTAGTTCCCTCTTCATTATACCATTACTCATGATTTCATTTATTATTTATTCGAATCTATTATAGCTTGGATTTTTTCTTTAGCATTCTTCATTGTCGTCTCTATATCTTGCTCACCTAATAAATAAAGCTCTGCCTCTGCATTATATTCATCATATGCTTCTGAAATATATGATTGAGGGATTCCACGTTCTGCAGAAACTGCGTTTTCAAGTGTGAAAATGAGAGATTCTTTGTCAACCGCTTCAGGTTTCGCCGTATTAGCAAGTAAATGGTCAATCACTTCATTTAAGTCAGCACCTATCCAAGATGGAAGTGATTTTTGTTGCAGCATAATACCTTCTGTTGTAAACCAGCGAATAAATTTATAAGCTTCTTCCTTATGCTCTGAGTTTTGCGCAACACTTACCACGTCTCCCTGAATAATTGTCCAAGGTTGGTCTTCTTTGTTATTTTTAGGAAGTGGAGCCCAAGCGATCTTAAATTCAGGAATAAATTCTCCCCATTCCGAAACCATCCAGCTACCAGACGGTATCATACTTGCTGCTTGTGTAAAGAATTGTTGACGATAGTTAAGTTTTTGAGAGAGGGTTTCTGCGTAAGGAACAGCCGTTTGTTCTACTTGTTCCATTCTGTAACGTAATTCCAAGGACTCTTTCACCATTGGGTCATCCATATTAGATGTATCGTCCTCGTTAATAATGTTTGTATTTTTTTCTTTGTTCATTAATTTTAAGATTAAGTAAGTATCCGGCCAAGTGTGAAAATAAGTTCCATATCGTTTGTTATCGCCTTCAGTAATGGTTAATTTTTTTGCATACTCCTCATAATCGTCCCAAGTCCAATCGGTAGGAACTGGTAAACCTGCAGCATCAAGGTGATCTTTATTTAATAAAACTAATGATGTAACAGACTTTCCTGGTAGGGCATAATAAGAGCCATTAATCTTCCCTGGTAAACTCCTATATTCTTCATCTAGATTCAGACTCTCTTCTTCTACATAAGAGTCTATTGGTGCAATTAATCCAGCATCAACACGCTTAGCAAAATCTGCTTGATTAGAGAACATTAATATATCTAATTGCTCACCAGAAGAAGCCAATAAATCTAACTTTTTAAGATACTCATCATGATTTAAATTTTCTACTAAAGGTTGAGAATTTATCTTTACACCTGGATTTTCTTTTTCATATGCTTCAATTACTTTAGTCCAGTTTCCTGCATCCTCATTGTACCAATGATGAAAGTTTAATGTGATTTTTCCTTCTTCTGTTCCTGAAACACTCCCATTCGACTTTTCATCGTTTGAACAACCAATAACTAAAACCATAACTATTAATGCACTAACGAAAATAGCTAACCACTTTAATTTCATACCTTTCTCCCCCTTATAACTTTTGTTTTACTAGAATGATAGAAGATCGCTTACCCTTTAACACCCCCTAACGAGATCCCTTCGATTACATGTTTTTGGCCAATAATAAATACGATTAGTAATGGAACGATCGCTGATACAGCTCCTGTCATCATCAAGGAATAAATCATTCCATGTGCATCAGCAAATTGAGCAATTCCCAGTTGTAGAGTAAACAGTTCCTCAGAACGTAAGAAGATCAATGGATACTGGTAGTCATTCCATGTCCAGATAAATCGTAGAATAGCGTATGTTGCGATAGCTGGACGTACTAACGGAAGGGCTATATGGAAGAAAGTTTTGAAATGACCTGCTCCATCCATTTTTGCTGATTCAATAATTTCATCATTAATGCCTAAGAAGAATTGTCTAAGCATAAAAGTACCAAATACACTAAAACTATTTAATAAAATTAATCCGAAATGTGAATCGAATAAACCAACCCATTTAAAAAGCAAGAATTGCGGCACTAATACAGATTGAGGTGGAACCATATATGTGGCAAGTACTAGTAAAAAAACTACTTCTCTACCTTTAAATTTAATTTTTGCAAAACCATAGGCTGCTAAGCTAGACACAAATACTGAAGTAATTGTCGTTAATAGTGTTACTTTTAACGTGTTTCCATAATAGGTAAGAAAAGAGTTATCCTCAAACCAAACCCTTGAATAATTCTCAATTGCATTCCATGTTGATGGGATCCACTCAATTGGAAAAGTCAGAACATCTTGTTCCAATTTAAATGATGCGGAAACCATCCATATAAACGGTGATAGAAATACAATACCAAGTACTGCCATTAAAATTGTCACCAGTAGTTTAGTAACATCTATTCTTTTTACTATCTGTCCCAAAAATACCCCCTCCTCTCAATTAATAGTTCACCCATTTTTTCTGTCCTATCCATTGAAAAACAGTGATTAATAATATCAAAGCAAAGATGACTAATGCTATAGTTGAGGCATATCCTGTTCTTAACTCAACAAATGCTTGATCATATAAGTAAAAGACGGGTAAGGACGTTGAATTCGCCGGACCACCATTCGTTAGAACCACAATTAAATCAAATACTTTAAAAGAACCAATTAACCCTGTTACTAATAATAAGAAGGTTGTAGGTGAGACTAATGGAATCGTAATTTTTCTAAACTTATACCAAGCACTAGCACCATCGATATCTGCAGCCTCATAAAGTTCTTTGGGGATATTCTGTAATCCAGCTAAGTAAATAATTAATTGAAATCCAATGTTGGTCCAAATTAAAATAATCATGACTGATGGGAGGGCAAAATTCACATCTGCAATCCATTTTGGAGGATCCTCAATTCCTAGTGACAATAAAAACTGATTGACTGGACCCTCTGTGGGATGAAATAAGACCTGGAAAACAATCGCAACAGCTACCACACTTGAAATATAGGGCATAAAGTATATTACTTTAAAAAAATCCTTTAAATAAACATGTTTGTTAATAACAACAGCTAGTGATAACGAGATTAATAACCCTATTGGTACGACTAATAATATAAGAAGATTATTTGTAAGCGATTTCAAAAATACCGAATCGCTAAATAACTTTTTGAAATTATCTAATCCAATAAAGTTGAATCCCTTAATCCCTGTTATGAAGTTCCAATCTGTAAAACTCAAGAAGATAGAAGCCAAGATTGGAAACACCGTTAAACAAGTTACCCCGATTAACATAGGTGCTATAAAGATATACCCTGCAAATGTTTCTTTCCACCCTTTGAAACGGTACTTCTTCACTCTCCCCAGAGATGTATTGATCGTTGAATCAGTATTTAGCTCTATTTTATTCTTCAGGAAACTCACCTCATTTCATTTCTTATACACCTATTATAATTTTCAGAACTGTTTTCAAACAATAAACTATTCTTACTAGTTTGAAAATATCTTTACCTTTTCACCAATATTCTAATAAATGTTTACATTGTCACATTACTATTGACTTTATTCCTAAAGATACATGAGGTAAAAATTTTAGGATTGTGTATTTACGGAGGATTTAACGTTAAGAATAAGAGGTTTCGTAAAAAATTAAGTAATTAGCTTAAAAAATATCCTAATCTTCTATAAACAAGCTTAAATAAAAAACAACCCTCAAAAGAATGGAGGGTTGTTTCTATTAGTATATTAATACATTGACATGTATTGTTCTCTTTCCCATGGGTGGACTTGTGTACGGAACATATCCCACTCAATTTCTTTCGCTTCAATGAAGTGTTCAAATAAATGTTCACCTAAAGCATGCTTCATTGTGCTATCAGCTTTTAAAAGGTCTAAAGCTTGAGCAAGTGTTGCAGGTAAGTCTACAATACCGTTTTCAATACGTTCTTCTTTTGACATTACATAAATGTTTCTGTCAATTGGGTTAGGTACAGGTAATTTATTCTTAATTCCATCAAGACCTGCTGCTAATAAAACACTCATAGCTAAATATGGGTTTGCAGCTGGATCTACACTTCGTACCTCTACACGTGTACTTAATCCACGTGACGCTGGAATACGAATAAGCGGACTTCTATTTTGAGCTGACCAAGCAACATAACATGGTGCTTCGTATCCTGGTACTAAGCGTTTGTATGAATTAACTGTTGGATTTGTAACAGCTGTAAAAGCAGGAGCATGCTTAATGATACCGGCAATAAATTGTCTTGCTGTATCACTTAATTGTAAATCTCCGTTCGTATCTAAAAATGCATTTTCACCATTACGGAATAATGAAAGATTCATGTGCATTCCAGATCCATTTACACCAAACAATGGTTTTGGCATGAATGTTGCATGCAATCCATGCTTACGTGCAATTGTTTTAACAACTAATTTAAACGTTTGGATATCATCACACGCTTTGATTGCTCCAGCATATTTAAAATCAATTTCATGCTGACCAGGCGCAACTTCATGGTGAGAAGCTTCAATTTCAAAGCCCATCTCTTCAAGTTCTAAAACAATATCACGACGGCAGTTTTCTCCTAAATCAGTAGGAGCTAAATCGAAATAACCACCATTATCATTTAATTCAAGGGTTGGTTCACCTTTTTCGTCAAGCTTAAATAAGAAAAATTCTGGCTCAGGTCCTAAATTAAAATCAGTAAAGCCTAACTCTTCCATTTCTGCTAAAAGACGACGTAGATTATTACGAGGATCACCAGCAAAAGGTGTACCATCTGGATTGTATATATCACAAATAAAACGTGCTACCTTCCCTTTTTCAGCTGTCCAAGGGAAAATCACAAAAGTATCAAGATCTGGATACAAGTACATATCTGATTCCTCAATACGAACAAATCCTTCAATTGAAGATCCATCAAACATCATTTTGTTATCTAACGCTTTATCTAGCTGACTAACTGGGATCTCAACGTTTTTAATAGTACCTAAAATATCAGTAAATTGAAGGCGAATGTACTTTACGTTATTCTCTTTTACTAAGGTTAAAACATCTTCTCTTGTATATTTTGCCATTGTAAATCTCCTCTCCTAATCAGGTGATATTTATATTTAAATAACATTACTCACAAATTAATGGAAAAATCTAGACATATCTCCATGTCTTAAAGTTGGACGATTAAAACGTCCAGCCTGCATTAGCTCAGATTTCAATAGTTTTCTTAGTTCGGCATCACTTAAATCTGGCTTCTCAACAGTCTTTTCAGCTTCTTTTTCTTCTTTAGATGATTGTTCTTTTCTTGAAAAGATTTGCTTTATTCCTGCTAGATTAACACCTTGTTCAATTAAACTTCTAATTTCAAGCAATTTATCAACATCATTAAAAGAGAAAAGACGTCGATTGCTTTCTGTACGAGCAGGAAAAATCAATTCATTTTCTTCATAATAGCGAATTTGTCTTGCAGATAAATCTGTGAGCTGCATAACAATTCCGATTGGAAATAGGGGCATTGAGCGTCGAATATTATCACTCATGTTATTCGCTCCTTCTTATTAACTAGTTATATTATATATCAATGTTACGAAATGTGTCAATATGATGTTAGGATTTTTAACACCAGAAACCTTTCTATTGTACTATCTTTACAAACCCCTTCTCAATCAAGGAATCTACTGCTGAGCAAACGGCAATTTTCACATGTGAATATGTTAATCCACCTTGAACGTAGGCAACATATGGAGGCCTTATTGGTCCGTCTGCTGATAATTCTATACTTGCTCCTTGTATGAATGTACCTGCAGCCATGATGACATCATCCTCATATCCCGGCATATAGTTAGGATAAGGTGTTACATGTGAATTAATTGGAGACGCAAATTGTATAGCCTGACAAAATGCTACCATAGTATCTGCGTGATCAAATTGAACAGATTGAATTAAGTCGGTTCTGATACTATTCCATTTTGGATATGTAGTCATGCCGATTTCTTCTAGAAAAGCACTTGTGAATACCGCTCCTTTTAATGCTTGTGAAACCACGTGCGGCGCCAAAAAGAAACCTTGGTACATTTCCTGTAAACTATATAAAGATGCACCTGCTTCAGCTCCAATTCCAGGTGATGTCATACGGTAAGAGCAAGCATCAACCAAGTCTTTTCTCCCTACAATATATCCACCGGTTTTAGCTAAACCCCCGCCAGGATTTTTTATTAAAGAGCCAGCCATAAGATCAGCACCAATATGACACGGTTCTAATTCTTCTACAAATTCACCATAACAATTATCAACAAATATAACAATATTTTCATCTATTGATTTTACAAATTCAATCATTTCTTGTATTTCAGTAATTGTAAATGAAGGTCTTGTTGCATATCCTTTTGAACGTTGAATCCCGACCATTTTTGTTTTTTTCGTAATGGATGCCTTGACAGCTTTGTAATCTATCGTTCCCTCTGCTGTCAAATCTACCGTTTGATAATCAATATTAAATTCTTTTAACGAGCCAACGCCATTACCTCTAATTCCAACAATTTCGTCCAATGTATCATACGGCTTTCCAGTGATGTAAACAAGCTCATCGCCTGGTCTTAAGATACCAAACAATGCTATTGAAATCGCATGCGTACCTGAAATAATCTGTGGTCGAACTAAACCTGCTTCCCCACCAAATACATCCGCATATATTTGTTCCAATGTATCTCTTCCATGATCATCATACCCATATCCTGTACTAGGAATAAAATGAGAATCACTCACTCTGTATTTACGATAGCTTTGCAACACTTTAAATTGGTTTTTTTCGCTTCTATCGTCAATTTCACCATGTATGTCTTTAATTTTTTCTTCTACCTTAGAAATGATTGGAGCAAGGTTTGCTCCATTCTTTAAATATTCAACCATGTTATTTTCCCTCTCCGTTATGCTTATCTAGTTGACCATTAATTGAATGTGTAGGTAATACATATCCTTCAACCTTGTACACTTCCTGTTCTTCATTAAAGCTAAAGGATTGAATAAGAGTTTCTGTTTTCATTTGAGAAATTAATCTTCCTTCACTTACCGGAATATGTACCGTGTAATAATTCATTACTTCTTTAGCAAGCTGTTCGACTCGTACCATTAATCTTTCCACATCTTCATCTGAAAAAGCAGAAATAGCTACATAATCTTCTGTTGGAGATGGCACAAAAGAAGAAGGAGTTAGATCTTTCTTATTATAGACCGTTAAAATCGGTATATCTGTTATTTCTAATTGCTCGAGGAGCTTATATACTGTTTTCTCATGGTTTGCATAATCTTCATTTGAACTATCAACAATATGTAAAATTAAATCCGCTTCTTTTACTTCTTCTAATGTTGAACGGAAAGCAGCTACTAATGTTGTTGGTAAATCTTGAATAAATCCAACGGTATCTGTTAACAGCGCTTGATAAGATGATGGCAAAACTACTTTGCGAGTCATAGGATCTAATGTGGCAAAAAGTAAATCCTCTTCAAAACTTCCTGCGGTTGTTAAACGGTTAAAAATGGTGGACTTACCTGCATTCGTATATCCTACTAACGCTATTTGAAAGGCTTGATTTTTTTTCCTTCTTTCACGATAGCGATGACGATGACGAACGACCGATGAAAGTTGTTGTTTTATCTCATTAATTCTATTACGTATATGACGACGATCTGTTTCAAGCTGAGTTTCCCCAGGTCCCCTTGTACCAATTCCGCCACCTTGTCTTGATAACGATATCCCTTGCCCCATTAATCTTGGCAATAAATATTGGAGCTGCGCTAACTCAACTTGCAACTTACCTTCCTTGGATTTTGCGCGTTGAGCAAAAATATCTAAAATCAATTGTGTCCTGTCAATGATTCTAACATCTAAGATCGATGCCAAATTTCTTAATTGACTTGGAGATAATTCATCATTAAAGATAATAAGCTCTGGTTCTACTTCTTCTACAAGAGTATGGAGCTCTTCAACCTTACCTTTTCCAATATAGGTTGCAGGATGTGGCCTCTCTCTTTTCTGTGTTAAGACAACTGCTACCTCACCGTTTGCCGTTTTTGTTAAGGATCTTAACTCTTCCATAGAATATTCAAAATGGTCGTCTTGCATCGTTTGTAGCTGACAACCAACTAATATAACTTTTTCTTTTAAAACGTCAAGTGTATTATTCAATGAGCAAACCTTTCCTTTCGCTATTTTTAGCACTCTAATCATAACAAACTATTACATAATTCTCTAATTATTTTTGACTTAAGATGGCATAGTTTAGTTAATATATCTTATACCCTAACTAAACTTACTTCTCACGTGAAATCCTTTAACTATAATGCCATATTTACCTTCGATTTGGAAATTCATTGTGAATGAATCAATTTCATACATGCTTATTTTAAATTAAAACACAGAACCTATTTATAATAAAACAATCTCTTAGTTAAGAGCTCGAGCTTTAAATCTAAAGCAGCTTGTAGATTTTTTAACCTGGTATGTATACGATCTGCCAAAAAGCCACCATCAAGACGGAATACGATATTGTTCTTTAATAAATGGAATCCGTTCAATCCCCATAAAAATATAGTAATAATCATCTATGAGGTAGCCTAGAAGTAAACATCACGCTTTACACATTTTAGGGGATGAATCTACATTAAGGCTTACTAAGATTATTCACTCCTTTTCATTAAATTAATCTCATATGCATGAATCCTTAGCTTAAAACACTATATTTATACTTTTTTATCTTTTTACAATAGCTCTTTCTAAAAGCTTTTGTTGCAGCTATAGCTGTTGACATGACGACTCCCATGCAGGCTTATAAGTTTAACGAGATTACCTTCCTTCTAGTAAGATGGCTCTAAATTTTCTCCATGGAAAAAAATCGGTTCATTTCCCCCTACTTTTGCTGCCAACCTGTAGCGAATAGCAGCAATCCACTACACTCATAAAATAAGACTCGGTCTTATTCAATTTAAACTTGCAAAAAATTTCTAACCGTTAGAAAAAGTAGAATAAAAACCTTCATTTCTTCTTGACCTTTTATAGGTAGAGCTATAAAATCAATTCGGTTACATCAATTGACGAAAACTTGGGGGATTTGTACATGACTTGGGAAGTTCTAAGTATCATTGGGACAATTGCATTTGCAATTAGTGGAGCAATTGTAGCTATGGAAGAAGAATATGATATTTTAGGAGTTTATATATTAGGAATTGTCACGGCTTTTGGAGGTGGAGCAATTAGAAACCTTCTTATTGGAGTACCAGTTTCAGCTTTATGGGAACAAGGTTTACTTTTTCAGGTAGCTCTTTTTGCCATGACAATTGTATTTCTTTTTCCATACAGATTATTAAGACATTGGCATAAATGGGGTAACTTTACAGACGCAATTGGCTTATCTGCCTTTGCCATTCAAGGAGCCTTGTATGCTGTAGAAATGAATCATCCGATAAGCGCAGTTGTTGTAGCAGCGGTGTTAACCGGAAGTGGTGGCGGAATTGTTCGTGATGTTTTGGCAGGGAGGAAACCACTCGTCTTACGTTCTGAAATATATGCATTTTGGGCTATATTAGCTGGATTATTAATTGGATTTCAGCTAATTACAAGTGCATTAGGGCTTTATATTCTCTTCGTCGGGATTGTCTTATTAAGAGTATTTTCTTACACCTTTAAGTGGAAACTACCCAATAGAAGTTTATTACATTCTGATTCTGTTAAAAGGGAAGAAAAAACACTTTCTAATTAACACCTTACTTTGATTAACAGAAAAAAGACTTGAAAATGGAATAACTTTCAAGTCTTTTTATTCGTGAATAAACCAACACTCCCTCTAATTTATCCAGCTTTTTTATTTTCTTTATATAAATGATTTACTTTACATTTTATATAGGTTTGTGTTGTATCAAATAATTCTGCGACGTGTAGGGTTGCACCGTAATACGTTTTATCATTGTTCATCTCTTCATGAATTAGACAATCGTACACTGCACTCTCTATATTTTGAAAAAACGGTAAGAAAAGTTTATTATTGGATATCAGCTGATAAAGATTTGATATGAATAGTGGACTTTTATTGAATCTTTCTTGTAATTGATTGAGATTAAATTCAGTAAGTGATAAATCATTTTCTACGAGATACTTTAACTCTTCAATAAATAGTTTGTTATCACTCATTTTGATCACTCCCTCTTATACAATAAGTGTAGCACCGATTAATCACAAATGAAAGCGTTATCACCAATGATTTATATAGATTTTTTCGATTAGAATAAAGGAATATCATGCCGAATATCGATTACTTTCATAAAAAAAGCTTATTCCAAAAATGATTGTAAAAGGGTTGTACTCCCCTATATAAAGTAAAAACGTCTATTTTGAGATATTCTTAGTTCATGAGCTTTCACCGATTATTCATTATAGAATAAACTATATATTAATATGAGAGTAGTAGTAAGAGGAGTGAGTAATGGTGAGATGGAAAAATTATGGGTTATGGGTGGCAATTGCCTCTGTTCTATACATGCTAATAAATGATTTGGGTTTACAAATTGATTTAACAAAATGGGAAACCTATGTTTCTTCCATATTAGGGATTTTAGTTACATTGGGGATTATTTCAAATCCCGAGGATGGAAGAGGTTTTTTCAAGCAGAAGACTATACAAAATTCAAGCTCAACTAACAACTCCATGCCAACACAGCAAATAGAATCTGGTTCTACAGTAAATAATCAGATAATGAATTCAACTCAAGAAATGACCGCACAACCAGAACAAGAACAGGCTGGTCCCGATAGAAAATATGCACCATATGAAAAATAAAGTATATCAAAATTTGATAGGAGACAAAGTTAAACATGTTTATAGGAAGAAATGATTACATGTATAACAAAGAATTGTAAAATAAACTAAAGACCCGAACTATTAAGGAAGATATTCATTAAAATATCTCCTAATAGTTCGGGTTTACTTTTACTAAAATAAATATGTCCTACCTACTATTAATTGTTGAGAAATAGTCCCTGGTTACTCATTTATTTTTTTCACCTTCACAAAACCTTCCACGTGATTTTCAGACTGTACATAGGCAACGATTTTATCGTTCTCCCTTATTTTTTCTGTTAAAGGAAAACTCATTTCATTACTATTAAAATGAATCTTAGTTTTACCATCTAAAGAACTTCCATAATAATCTGAACCCTCAACCTTTGTAATAACATATGTGAATGTTGTGAAATCCTGACCTTCTTCATCATCTATAACCTGTTTATCGCTTCCAAATGGTTTCGCAATCATATTAATAAGGAAAAGAAGGAGAATGCTTAAAATAAATAGAGCCCATACTTTCGCTTTCATCATAACCTCCAAAATTCAAATCTGATATATGAAGTATGATGGATGAATCAAAAAAAGAACGGCTATTAGTAAAAATAAATCAAAAATGGAAGTATTAAACAAAATCAAAAGTATACACAATTTTATACATAAGCTAAAATGCCGTAGTACATCTATCTTATCATTCTCCAAAGTTGTACTTGACGTAGACAACTTGACAACAAAACAACGTCCAAAATTTACCCTTTGCTTACGGATCTAATGTCAGTCTTTAAAAGATGTTTTCATTGATTTTTCAACGTTTTTCTCCTCTTCCAAAACTAAATCCTGACTTTTTATTGTTAATAGATCATCTCTGTGGAATGTATCACCAAGAAGTAATCTCATGGCTTGTGCTCGTATTGTTTTCTCAATTATATTTCTTACATAACGACCATTACTAAATTTTGCTGGATGTATGTTTGACTTTACATCCATTAAATGTGATTTCAGTTTATGCTTTGCATCTGGATCAAATTGATATTCCCTTTCAGCTATCATTCGATTAGAAATTTCCATCAAGTCATCAACTGAGTAATCTGGAAAATCTACTACTAGTGGAAATCTGGAAAGTAAGCCTGGATTTAATGAAAGAAAGTTATCCATCTCCTTTGGATAACCAGCTAATATGAGAACAAAATCATGTTGCTTATCTTCCATGTGCTTTACTAATGTATCGATTGCTTCTTTTCCGAAATCCTTCTCTCCACCTCTCGCTAATGAGTACGCTTCATCAATAAATAAAATTCCACCTAATGCTTTTTTTACAAGATCTCTTGTTTTTTGTGCTGTATGACCAATATATTCTCCAACTAGATCCGCACGCTCTGCTTCAATTAAGTGGCCCTTTGATAAAACATTCATTTGGTAGAACAACTTACCTATTAATCTTGCTACAGTCGTTTTACCAGTACCAGGGTTTCCCTTAAACATCATATGCAATGCTTGTTTTCCAGCTTTTAGCCCTTGTTCCTCTCGTTTTTTATTGATGAAGATCCAAGCATATATTTCTTTTATCATTTTTTTCATATCATTCATTCCTACAAGAGCACTCATTTCATCTTCTATTTCCCTTAAAATCGTATGCTTCATTTCTGCTCTTGGAATCTTCACATCAAATGTAGTAGAGCTAACAGGCTTTTTTTCTTTTTCTTGATTATTTAAAATAATATTGATTTGACCATTCGTTTTATATGTGACTGCTCGATCATGTTCCAAAGATGTACACCTCACAATCGTACCTTATTATGCATCTTACACCCGCTTGTGTTGAAGGTCATTTAATAAGGCTGTTTTCGCATAAAATGTTTATCCCCTAAAAAATCCCATATGTAGGATTTCCCCCTAGGTACAAGGTTCTTCTCTTTGTAAAGAGAAAGCAGCTCTTTTCTTTCTTACTAACCATATTAGCTATGATTGAAGACTATATTCTTTAAAATGAATACTAAATAGAAACAAAGTGTAAGAAAAGAGCCTTTAATAAAAAGAAGAATGTCAATAATGATCATCCATTTTACTATCTGTTAAAGTTGCGAAAACACAGGAATGCTGTAAGATCTTGCGCTTTCCCAAGAAATATTCATTCCTTTATTTATATTCGATTAATTTTATTTTAAAACCAACCTGCACAATTAATCTAAGAATTTCACATTCAATAAAGGCTCTCTTCTTATTATTTGTTTATATGAGGTACAAATGTCTTGGACGCACTTTCGGGTTATATTGCTGGTAAGCAAGGAAGAATTGTGTACTTCCTTTTTTTAGAGTAAATAACCTTCTAGCCGTGGGAAAGCAGGCAAACGGAATTTGTTTGAAAACAACAGCTTATAACGAGAAGATGATAATAAAAAAGAGTTGATGAAAAGCTCATCAACTCTTTTAGCGTCTTTATTCAAGTTCTAATTGAATGTTTTTTTGTGGTGAAAATGTTGAAATAGCATGCTTATAAATTAATTGCTGCTTTCCTTCAGTTTCTAAAAGAACGGTAAAATTGTCAAAGCCTTTTACAAGACCTCTTAATTGGAAGCCATTAAGTAAGAATACTGTAACAAATGTGCCATCCTTACGCAGCTGATTTAGGAACTGATCTTGAATATTAATTGTTTTCATGTTTCGTCCTCCTCTTTTCTCTATACCTTTTTTATTCGCTTAAAGTTTCAGCTTTCCTGCTATGTAAGTGAAAATTTCATCTACCTTTTCTTCATATGATAAAGGTGGAGTCATATCATACCAGTTTACATCCATTTTGTTGCGAAACCATGTAAGTTGTCTTTTTGCATAGCGTCTAGAATTTTGTTTCAACTGCTCAATGGCTACTTCAAGGCTTGACTTTCCTGCGAAGTAATCAAATAATTCTTTATATCCTATAGCTTTTGCAGCTTGACTGTTTTGGAGTCCAGAATCGTAAAGCTTTTTCGCCTCAAGAAGCAATCCCTGTTCCATCATAACATCCACACGATAATTTATTCGTTCGTATAAAACTTCGCGGTCCATAGTAAGACCTATTAGAACAACATCATATAGAAGGGTCTTTTCTTGGTTATTTATGTATTCAGACATTGTTTTGTTGGTTGTATAGTATATTTCAAGAGCTCTAATTACTCTTCGTGAATTATTTGGGTGGATGTTAATAGCAGCCTCAGGATCTACTTCTTTCAGCTTATTATGTAAATAGTGTTCACCGTTAACTTCAAGTTCCCTTTCAAGCTGATTACGAATGACGGGATTTGAAGGAGTATCTGTAAATTGATAATCATAAATAACGGATTGAATATAAAGACCTGTCCCGCCTACTATCAACGGCATCTTGTGGTGACTTGTAATCTTATCTATTAATGGGCGACAAGTTGTTTGGAATTCAGCGACAGAGTATTCCTCATCTGCTTCCTTTATATCAATAAGGTGATGGGGGATATCCTCCATTTCATCTTTTGTGATTTTTGCTGTACCAATGTCCATTCCCTTGTAAATTTGCATGGAGTCACCACTAATAATTTCTCCATTCAAACGTTTTGCTAAATCAATGCTTAGCTTTGTTTTCCCAACAGCCGTTGGGCCAATGATGACGACTAGCTTCTTTCTCTCCAATAAAAACCACTCTCTCAAAACAATTAAAATTCTTCGTTCATCATCTTACCCTATGAAAGATGTGAACACCATTTTATTGTAACCTTTTTCATGAATTTGTAAACATTTGTTTTATACTTAATCTATTTAGTTTACATAATCTTATTATGATTTATTTACAAAAAAATCTTTTCATAATTTGAACCTAATTTAAAAACCATCACACGTTCACCTGATTTAGTACTTATATCTGTATGAAAACTTATGACCTCTTGTCCCGTGATGGAATTAACGATATTTTTCAAATCGTCTACACCTGATTCTACAAGCTCTGTTCTCATCCTTTTAATTGAGTACATCCCTTCTTTTGACTCTGACACAACATATTCTGCTGGGGTTAATACTCCTCGTAAATTCACAATAATCATATCTCGTAAAAGATCAGATTTAACCGATAATGATCCTCTACCTAAAAAATCCTTTTCCCATTGAGTAATTGCCTTGCTTAACTCAGCTTCAATGGAACCTTTTGATCTGTTCATTTTTTTCCTCCAAATAAAAGTCGTGCTCATTACATTTAAAAACGGTATACTCCCCTTGTACATATACTTGGGAAATATACCGATTATACCATCTTACTCTACTCATAGTGTTGATACATGTCAATGCATGTTACATTACCCTTTTAAACATCTTTTCCATCTCGTAAGTTGAATAATGGACGATAATTGGTCGACCGTGTGGACATGTGAAAGGATCTGAGCTTTTCCTTAAGGTTTCTAATAGAGTAAAGATTTCATCGTTCCGCAAATGATGATTTGCCTTAATAGAAGCTTTACAGCTCATCATAATAGCCGCTTCTTCTCTTAGTTTCTTAATATTGATTCTTTTTTCATCCAATACTTGCTGAATAATTTCTTGAATCGTTGTTTCTTCTTCACCTTTAGGGAACCATTGAGGGTGAGATCTTACTATATAACTATTACGCCCAAATGGTTCTAGAAAAATCCCTACCTGAGCTAACGTTTGGAGATGCTCTTGTATAATCATCACTTCATCATTAGAATAGTCAAAGGTTAAAGGAACTAAAAGCTCTTGCACCTCTGATTGAATTTCTCCTACCTTTTCACGATAAAATTCATATTTAATCCGCTCTTGTGCTGCATGCTGATCAATTATAAATAGTCCTTGTTCGTTTTGAGCTAAAATATATGTTCCATGCATTTGACCAATAGGATACAAAGGTGGAACTCGATCGTTTATCGTCTCATTATTTTCTTCAATTTTGATCCCATCATCATCTATTGAAAACTCTTGAACTTCTTTTTCAAGTTGCAGATTTGAATTCTCTAGCTTAGCAAGCGGCTCTAGTTCTATCTCTTGTTCAATTGGTTGAGCCAAAAATTGAGGGTAAGAATGTTGCTCTTCATTAGCTTGAGACTGTTCGTGTAATGACTTCTCATCCTTCACCACATTCCCACTAGGATAGATTATATCTTTTCGTTGCGTTGAGAATTCTTCAGTAGTAGATCCATGTGTAAAGGTAAATTGCTGCTGCTCATCTTGGTTTTTTATTTTTGTTTGTTTTGGTGTTTCTACAGACGGAATAAGCTGCTCTTGTTTAAAAACATTTCTAATCCCTTCTGTTATTAATTCATTTAGTTCCGCTTCCTTACTCAATCTCACTTCAAGCTTCGAGGGGTGTACATTCACATCTACAAGTAAGGGATCCATCTTTATCTCAAGAAACACAATCGGAAAACGTCCTATCGGTAACAATGTGTGATAGCCTTGTTGAATAGCTTTCACAAGCGAATAATTTTTAATAAATCTTCCATTAATAATAGTAGATATATAGTTCCTAGATGCTCTCGTTATTTCTGGAAGAGCTACATATCCATTCACTTCAAAATCTAAAGATTCTAAAGTTAGCTTCTTCATTTTTTTTGCAATTCCTATACCATAAATGGCAGCTAGAACTTGTCTTACATCTCCATTACCAGTTGTGTGTAAAAGTTTCTTTCCGTTATGAATGAGACGAATGGAAACCTCCGGATGAGCTAAGGAAATCCTATTTACAATATCCGTTATGTTTCCAAGCTCAGTATGAACTGTTTTCATATATTTCAAACGAGCTGGTGTATTAAAAAACAAATTACGGACAGTAATATCTGTCCCTTTGCGGCTATTAGTGGCTTCATGTTTCTCGATTTTCCCACCAGACAGGATAAGATTACAACCAGCACCCTCTCCAGTGCTTGTCTTCATATCTAACAGGGATACAGAGGCAATACTTGGTAATGCCTCTCCCCTAAAACCCAAGGTCCGGATTCTAAAAAGATCATTTTCATCCTTAATTTTACTTGTTGCATGACGATGGAAAGCGTTCAAGCAGTCATCTTGCTCAATACCATCTCCATTGTCTACAATCCTAATTTTCCCGAGGCCAGCTTCTTCAATATCTATTTCAACTACTGTACTATTTGCATCTATTGCATTTTCAAGTAATTCCTTTACAACAGAAGCTGGTCTTTCCACTACCTCACCTGCAGCTATTTTATTGGAAAGTTGGTCATCGAGGCGAATAATTTTCCCCACATGAACTCACCACCTTTATTCATACATTTATGATTTTACTTTTCTCTGAAGCTGATACAATTCATTCATTGCATCTAATGGAGTCATCTCTAATAGATCGAGTGTTTTTAACCAATCTATCACAGTCTGTTCTTTCTTAGATACTTGTTTCGTAGTAGTAGATTTTTTTGTACGTTCAGCTGGAAACAATGATAACTGTGAATCACCTATCGTTTCCTCTCTCACAATTGGTTGCGAATGGGCTTCATCCGTTTGCTGTTTTTCCTTCTCAAGCTTTGTTAAGATTTCCTTTGCACGTTGGATCAATGGACTAGGTAAGTCTGCTAGCTCCGCAACATGGATCCCATAACTTTTATCGGCTGCCCCTTCTTCAATTTTGTGTAGAAAGACAACTCGCCCATTTTCCTCTATAGCTTTTACATGTATATTTTGTAAAGAGGTTAATTCGTTTTCTAGAACCGTTAATTCATGGTAATGGGTTGAAAACAAAGTCTTTGCCCCAATATATTCATGTATATATTCAATAATGGCCTGAGCTAATGCCATTCCATCATAAGTGGACGTCCCCCTTCCAATCTCATCAAATAAGATTAGACTCTGTGACGTTGCATTCGCAATTGCATTTTTCGCTTCAAGCATTTCAACCATAAATGTACTCTGTCCAGAGATTAAATCATCTGCTGCACCAATTCGTGTGAAAATCTGATCAAAAATAGGAAGTACGGCTTTCGAGGCAGGTACATAACAACCAATTTGAGCTAGGATTGCTGTTAATGCAATTTGTCTCATATACGTACTTTTACCAGACATATTTGGCCCTGTAATGAGGAGCATCGATCGGTTTTCACCGAATGTGCAATGATTGGCTACATATTCCTGTGAATCCATGACTTTTTCCACAACAGGATGTCTCCCATCCATTATGTGTAAAGCATTCTTAGTAGAGAATTCAGGTTTACAATAATGTCTAGTTTCACTTACTGTTGCAAAGCATTGCAGAACATCCAACTGGCTTAATTGCTTTGCTAGGTTTTGTAACCTAGGGATATATTCTTTTACCTTTTCACGGATTTCTACAAAAAGCTGGTATTCGAGCTCAACTATTTTTTCTTCTGCTTCTAAAATAAGTGTTTCTTTTTCTTTTAATTCAGGTGTAATAAAACGCTCGGCATTTGATAATGTTTGCTTTCGCTCATAGGTACCTTCTTGCAGAAGATGAAGATTTGCCCTTGTTACCTCAATAAAATAACCAAAAATTTTGTTGTATCCAATTTTCAAGGACTTAATTCCTGTTTTTTGGCGTTCTTGCTGCTCTAATTGTGCAATCCACGTTTTCCCATTTCTACTAGCATCACGATATTGATCTAACTGAGTATTATATCCGTCTTTAATGATGTTTCCATCTTTAATAGAAAGCGGTGGATGTTCTATAATTGATTCTTCTAATAAATTTGTAAGCTCTTCACAAGGATCTAGCTTTGTTAATAGCTCCGATTGTTTCTCCAATGACTTACATAAAGCATCAATTTGAGGAACTTGCATTAACGATTTTTTCAATTGCATTAAGTCTCTTGCATTAACATTCCCGAAGGCAACCCTTCCAGAAAGGCGTTCTAAATCGTAAACTTCTTTAAGAAGCTCACGTAAATCCTCTCGTTCAAAGTAATTTGCTATAAAAGTTTCAACCATCGCAAGCCTTGCTTCAATCATTGAACGATCAACTAAGGGCTTATCTACCCATTGCTTTAATAATCGACCACCCATTGCTGTTTTTGTTTCATCCAGGAGCCATAATAACGATCCTTTCTTCCCCTTTGAACGTATCGTTTCAGTAAGCTCTAAATTGCGTTTTGAAAAGAGGTCGATTTTCATTGTATCGGATAAATAATAAACCTTTACGGGCTGTAAATGATCGAGACTTCTTTTCTGAGTCCTCTGAATATAAGTAATTAACCGAGTGAACGTTTTAGTAAGACGTTCATCATGAAGATGCTTTAAAAGATGTGCATGACTCTCATCATTGGTCAATTCTGTCTGATAAGAAAGAGTAGCTCCACACCTATCCACGATTTGTTTCTTTAAGCCTTCTGGAAAGTCACTTGAAATGACCACTTCCTTAGCGCCAACTGAATATAATTCACTTAACAATTCGTCAAAACTACTACATAATGCTGTTAAGTTTTCACCAGTCGTCAAATCACATAAGGTAAGTCCATATTGTGCATCAAAATCTGTAATTGAAGCAATATAGTTATTTTCTTTATCTTGAAGACCCTTCCCTTCCATAACGGTACCAGGTGTAATTAGTTGCACTACTTCTCTTTTCACTACACCTTTAGCTTGCTTTGGATCCTCAGTCTGCTCACAGATTGCAACCTTATAGCCTTTCGTAACTAGCTGTTCAATATAGTTAGGAGCAGAATGATAAGGTACTCCGCACATTGGTATGCGTTCTTGCCCACCACCATCTCTACTAGTTAAAGTTATCTCAAGCTCTTGAGATGCATTTACTGCATCTTCAAAAAACATTTCATAAAAATCACCTAAACGAAAAAATAAAAAGGCATCTTGATAATTTGCCTTAATCTTTAAATATTGCTGTATCATGGGCGTATATGCTACCATATTTATCCTCCAATATTACCTATCTACGTTCTATAAAATTCACAGTTTATTATAACATACATCGACAATTTCTTGTGTTATTTGCAAGAGGGAAACATAGGTATTCTTCGAAAATGAGGGAGGAAAAAATTCTAGGTAAAACACCTTTTCATAGCCTTTTTTGTATAGGTAAATATTTTCTACATTTGTTCATAGGGAGACTGTAAGCTCAATTAATATAACAACGAATTGCAATCACACCATTTAACAGTGGTAAGCTTTTTTTACTTAAATTCCATCATAGTAAAGAATTTAAGTAAAGATCCTTAAAAAAACAGTTGCATCTAACGTTACGTTAGGAGCTAAGATAGAATTAAATAAAAGAAGTTTGAAAGGAGTAAATATGGATCCTCATTTATATTCAATTGGTGAATTTTCTAAAATGACTATGACTACTATTCGAACTCTTCATTATTATGATGAGGTAGGAATTCTCACACCGACATTTGTTAATGAAAAAGGGCGAAGATTTTACAGTGAGGAAGCTCTAATAACATTACAGAAAATTATATCCCTTAAATTCTTAGGTTTTTCACTTGAAGATATAAAAAAATTGATACGTACACAGAATTGGGATTTAAAGCTTTCATTAGAGGAACAGCTGAAACAAATGAAAGAGAAAAAAGCACAAATTGAAAAGATGATCACAACACTTGATCATGCCATTTATCTTATGAAAGATAACAAAGAAATAAATTCTTCTATCTTTGTCACGTTAATCCACACTTTACAAAATGAAGAGGCACAAAAAAACTGGTTTCAAACCATATTTAAAGAAGAACAAGTAACCAAAATGTTTAGTCACAGTGATAAAAAACAAAAAGACATTGAGAAGGCTTTTTTAGAATTGACAACAGAATTTAAAAGGTTTTATCGGGTAAATCCTCAAAGTGATGAGGTCCAGAATCTTATCACTAAATATGTACAACTTACTGAGGAAGTGACCGGAATGGAGTTGTCAGAATTAGTCAAAGAAATACCCGATGAAGTGGAAGAAGACCCTTGGTTATTTCCATCGCCTTTTTCAAAAGAGGAGGAAACTTGGGTTTCGGAGGCGTTTGACATTTATTTAAAAAAGAAAGGAGTAAAACAGAATGGATCATTCACCGGTAAAAAATGAAAATCTAAAATCCTTTTTAGATCTATTAAAAAGAGCAAAACCTAGTAAGCTTATTATCTTCCTGGCTGTTTTTTTAAGCATTATTGAAACAGCTTCGGGATTAATCCTTCCCCTATTAACAAGATCGCTAGTCGATCAGCTCGCCCATTCAGAAATAGAGTACATGATAATTATTTTGCTAGCAATTTCATTTTTTATTCAAATGGTATCTGCTGGATTTTCTTATTATTTAATGAGTTTTATCGGAGAGAAAATTGTATCTTCAATTAGGGAAAGATTATGGACACACGTCCTCTGTCTACCTGTTCCTTACTTCGATAAGCATGAATCTGGAGTAATAATGAGTAGAATTACTCAGGACACTAACAATGTAAAGGTCTTAGTCACACAGCATATTATTACATTTTTTAGTGGCTTGATATCAATCATTGTCGCTATTATCATTCTTACCATGATTGATTGGATGATGACGATCATTATGTTACTCGCTGTTTTAGTATCTATTGCAATTTTCATTCCATTAGGAAAAATGATCTATACCATTTCTAAGTCTATGCAAGACGAAATGGCTAGCTTTTCAGGGAATTTAGGAAGAGTCCTGTCAGAAATCCGACTTGTAAAAGCCTACCATGCAGAAAGAATTGAAGATAAGAAGGGGAAAAACAATATCAAACTACTGTTTCAATTTGGTCTAAAAGAAGCAAAAGTTCAAGCTATCATTTCTCCTTTCATGACATTTATTATGATGTTAGTTCTCATACTATTAATTGGTTATGGAGGGGTACGAGTTGCTTCGGGTGAGCTTTCCGCAGGTTCACTGGTAGCTATTATCATATATATGTTTCAGATCATCATTCCCTTTAGTCAAATGGCCACCTCCTTTACAGCATTTCAAAAAGCAATGGGGTCAACAGAAAGAATACAAGAAATCTTATCTTTATCGACTGAAAAATCCATTAATAATGAAATGATTATTAATACAACAGAGGATATCTATTTTGATAACGTTTCTTTTGCCTACCATCAGGAGAAAGTGATAAGAAGTATTCGTTTCTCAATACCTTCTGGAAAAACCACAGCGTTTGTTGGCCCCAGTGGTAGCGGTAAAACCACTCTATTTTCATTAATTGAACAATTTTACTTATGTACTGAAGGAACTATTTATCTTGGCGATAAAAATATCCGTGAATTTAATTTAGGTTCTTGGAGAGAACAAATTGGCTACGTCTCTCAGGAAAGCCCCATTATGTCAGGCACAATTTTTGATAATATTACGTATGGGCTTAAAGATCAAGTTTCAATAGAGGAAGTGAACCAGGCTTGTATTCAAGCAAATGCAATGGATTTCATTTCTCAATTACCAGATGGACTTCTTACAGAGGTTGGTGAGAGAGGAATTAAGCTATCAGGAGGACAAAGACAAAGAATAGCCATCGCAAGAGCTTTAATTCGAGATCCTAAAATCCTTCTTCTTGATGAGGCAACTTCGAATTTAGATAGTCAGTCAGAGAAACTAGTTCAGAAAGCACTTGTACATTTAATGGTTGGTCGTACAACATTAGTCATCGCTCACCGTCTATCTACTGTAATTGGAGCTGACCAAATTATTGTACTTGAAAACGGTACAATCACCGGACAAGGAACTCATGAACAACTAATTAAAAACCACTCTTTATATCACGAACTTGCAACTCAACAATTGACAATTGACACTAATTAAAGCCAATACTCTCCATTCTTACACCTTTCTCAAAGTTAAGAGGCTGGGACAAAAGTGCCTGGCACCATATCGTAACGACTATATGTACGCACTGATTTATCTAGTGCACACAATAGTTTGTATCGGAGGGTGCCTGGCTCTTTGTGTTGTCCCAGCCTCTTCCTTTAGGCCTGAAAGCCTTTGTTACTGACAAAACCTTAAACTTAAGGAGTTATTTATTACCCTACTCAAAGCTTTTTAGATCCCTAGACCTATCCTAGAGTTTTTCTTATTAAGAATGGCTTTTTTCTTACATAAGTCAATATTCAAACGTAAACCCAAGGTAAGTAAAAAAAAGAACTATTCTCTTTCTAGAGAGAAAGACCTTGTACCTAAGCGAAAATCCGGCACTTGAGATTTTCAGGTAAGATCAATTATGCGAAAGCTGACTTGATAATAAATTAAAAAAACTAGGAGAGTACTCTCCTAGTTATTCTTCAACATCCCCGACTAAAAATTCAGGATTTAAATCTTCAAATTCATCATCTAATTCTTCTTCCCAATCCTCATCATCATCACAACCGTCTGGATGGACATGAACACAAACTTTTGTTTCCCCAATTACTTCTGCAAGATGTTCACGCTCTGCTTGCACGATAATTTTATTACCGTTAGGTGAAATCGTAACTTCTAGACAATTAGGCTGTTGAAGCGCTTTACAGATTACTTCATGATCATCATCAATAATATGTTCATCCTTATATCTTAGCTTGATGACGTCTACATATGATACACGTTCAGTTACAACCTCTGTTTTCGTATTTTCATTGTAAGAATACCAAACGTTAATATCGTAAGTACCTTCTACTTCAACTGTTTTACCACTTTTGTGAGCATCATAATTATGGTTAATAATCCAACCACCTAAAATGCTCGCAGGTTTTTGCGATGGTGAAATCGTATGTGTACATTGTGAAAACTTGCGTCCTTTCGCAACAACTGCTTTTGTAATAATCTCTCTGTATTCAGACATTCGAGCATACCCTCCTCAATGAATCTTCATTTAATCCTATGCTAGGCTAGTAACATATGTGCAAAAGAATGAGATAAATGAATGACATGTTTAGCCAATTCATGAAACTGTATAGTTCATTGTATGCTGCTGTTAGAAAATATGTGCCTAAAAAACAAAAAAGGTGCATGTTCCTATGAAATGGTGAAAGCCTAACTTTATCGTGTTACTTTTCTAATTTCCCAATAATGAAGAGATAGTTCAATGAAGTTTTTTTTATTAATAAAAGGGAATGAAACATGTAAATGATGATTTTCACATCTGTACAAGAAAATCTATGAGATTACGAAGGCAGATATGCACGTATTTAATGAAAATTTCATTCAAATACTTATCTTATTAGCGATTTCATATACCGTGATTCCATTATCGAATCTGTACAAACAACCGTATTCAATAGCGTTAGTACTAGTTGTAATAATTTTAGGATTAACAGATGTTCATTTTATTGAAGAAGCGGAGATTTTTATTACGCAGTCTACTGTCTTTCAAGCAATCACCATTTCTCTTTTTCTTCCGATCCTCTTAGGAGACTCTACACTAAAGCTTCCGTTTGAACTTTTGAATCAACAAAGAAAACCTGTGTTAGCCTTAGCTTTCTTAGGTACTCTTTTATCATTTATGATAATTGGGTTAAGTTCATATTTCTTCCTCGGTTTGCCACTTGTTGTAGCTTTTACATTTGCAGCATTGATGAGTGCAACTGATCCAATAAGGGTACTCTCAATTTTTAAATTTTTATCTTTAGGGGTGTCAAAGAAACCAGCCATCACAATTGAAGGAAATCTTTAGTGGATGATGGAATACTGTCGTGTTATTTCAAATCTCTACAGTCTATTTGTTATCTTATTTAGATATGGGATTATGAGGATTATCTTTTAGAGGTAAACTTTTCGATTTTACTTTTCTTTGGTAGCTTCGGAACGAAGATAGGAATGTCAGAACAAAAAAAAACAAATATTAACACACACGTTTTGGAATAGTATTACTTAAATAGCAAATTCACTCATTTTTCTAATGATTGGTCTGGAAATAAGAAATTTTGACTTTAGTCAAAGATGGGGAATGATTGTCCTAGCCATTATTAGTGTCTTGATTGCTCGTACGATCGCCGTTTAAACAAGTACTTCATTTCTAAAAGAACTCTCAAATAATGAAAAAATCATCATTAATTGGGTAGGAGTTAAAGAAAGTCTTTCAATAGCTTTAGCCCTAAGTCTTTCCGCTGACTTTGAGGGTATAGACACTGTTTTAATCCTTACTTTTAGTGTAGTCTTGTTTTCTTTACTTTTACAAGGATTATCCATTTAAACCCCTAGTACAAAAAACTTGGGGTCTTACAAAAAAGCAAGTGATGATATTAAGGGGCTACTGCATAACTAATAAATGATTCTGAAAGACAAAGCATCATCTTCGGACCCAGCGTTACTTTTTTAATAAATGAAATAGAAAGTACAAAATCGTTCCATTGCGTTGCATCCATTTGCTTTTTGCGGGGAAATATGAAGTGCTTTTTTCCAAGGAGGAAGCTTGAGCCCCTAAGCATTGTCTTTGGAGTGTCAGCCTTCCTCACTTCCCGCAGAAGTCAAAGGGGTTCCGCTTCATTGCACTAGTTATTATTCATAGTAATCACAAACAAAACACCTACTAAAATCAACTAAAGGCCAGAACAATTAGACATAGAATTCATTAAAAAATGACCTAATAGAGCGGGGATTATCATTGGTTGAAATGCTTAATTCCCAGCCCCCATTTCATCACTTATTTATTCATTGAGAACAGCTTCCACCATATGAGTTGCGTACTTTTGAACCAGTTTCTCCTGCTAATAGATCCCCACCAGTAGAAGAAATGATTTCATTTGTCACTTTATTAGAAATGGTATGTGAAACCAATTGTAATAAGTCATTTACTTCAATTTGAGATTCTTGGAATTCCTGTATAATCGGAATTTCATCCAATTCATTTTGAATTTTTTCAATTTTCTCTTCTGTTTGTTTCAAGGCTTCGTGTTTTCCGTAGTGTTGGAAATTCACAGCTTGTTTTTGAAGACTTTTAATACTAGCAATCATTTCACGTACCTTTTGGTTATCGTTAATTTGTGCTTCAGCTCGTTTGAAGAAATCAACTTCATTTGACTCTGAAATCATTTGAGCTAATTCTTTTGCTTTTGATACAATTTCGTCTTTTGAATATAATGTCATCTTAATTCACCTCAACCGTTTCTTCTATCATTTCTCCATCCAATGTCCATGTTTTTGCTTTTGTAATTTTCACTTTTACAATTTGACCAATTGCTGTTTTGGGTGCTCTGAAGTTTACTAATTTACTCTTTTCTGTGTACCCTGCTAAAACTTCAGGATTATTTTTACTTTCCCCTTCAACAAGAACATCAACAACTTTGCCTTCATATTCTTTTAATTTTTTTGCAGAAGTTTCATTAACGAGAGCATTCAATCTCTGCAAGCGTTCTTTTTTCACTTCCATTGGTACATTATCCTCCATTTTAGCAGCAGGAGTACCCTCACGAGGTGAGTAAATGAAAGTATATGCACTATCGAATTCAACCTCACGATACAATGACATAGTTTCTTCGAATTGCTCATCTGTCTCATTAGGGAAACCAACAATAATATCGGTTGTTAAGGAAGCGTTCGGCATAGCTTCTTTAATTTTACGAACTAGTTCAAGATAGCTCTCACGTGAATATTTACGTGCCATGATTTTTAAAACATCTGTGCTACCAGATTGAACTGGTAGATGAATATGATCCAATAAGTTCCCACCCTTAGCTAATACTTCAATTAAATGATCATCAAAGTCACGTGGGTGGCTTGTAGTAAAGCGAATACGTGGAATATCAATTTTATGGATCTCCTCCATTAAATCTCCTAGACCATATTCCATGTCTTCAAAATCCTTACCATATGCATTTACATTTTGGCCGAGCAGAGTAATCTCTTTATAGCCTTGTGCTGCAAGATGACGAACCTCTTGTACAATTTCTTCAGGTCGACGACTACGTTCTTTTCCTCTAGTATAAGGAACAATGCAATACGTGCAGAATTTATCACAGCCATACATAATGTTAACCCATGCTTTAATATTTCCTTTACGTTGTTTTGGGAGGTTTTCAATTACATCTCCCTCTTTAGACCATACCTCAACAACCATTTCTTTTGACATATATGCTTCATTTAAGATATGTGGCAATCGGTGAATATTATGGGTTCCAAAAATCATATCAACAAATGGATGGACCTTCAAAATTCGATTTACTACTGATTCTTCTTGAGACATACATCCACATACACCTAATAATAAGCCTGGCCTTTGTTTTTTTAATGTTTTTAAGTGGCCAAGTTCACCAAAAACTTTATTTTCTGCATTTTCTCGTATTGCACATGTATTCAGAAGAATGACATCAGCATCTTCGACTCCATTCGTTGGTTCGTATCCCAGTGCCATGAAGATACCTGCCATCACTTCTGTATCATGCTCATTCATTTGACAGCCGTACGTTCGGATATAGAACTTTTTGTCTTGTCCCATTCCTCTAAATTGTTCAGGGATTGCGAAGCCATCATATTTTACTTCTTCTTTCCCACGTTTTTTCGCATCTTTTAACGAAGGTGGCATGTACACTGTTTGAAAGTACTGACTGTAGTCCTTTTCGGATTTTTTGTCCGATGGATTTACTTGTGTACTTTCCTTACGTTGCTGTTCATTCATTAAGTTCTTTCTCCTTTCAAACAACCCTCTTTAAAAATAAAGCTTTCAAAATTTTTCTTAGATAGTCTGTATTTATAGAAACATACAACTTAAAAGTATAACTTTTCCTTACCTTTTAAACAATCGATAATTTCATCCCCATTAAAATTTTACACGTTTTTCACTTAAATTGCGAATCTAGTTTTTGGTACCAGAAGTCTCAAAAAGAAATTGAATTTTCCCATTATCCCAACCTAATTTTGCATCAAATGTCTTTTCACCCTTTTTAAACCCTTTAATAAGATTAGAAGGCTCGCCATTTAATATCTTTTGAATATTTGCTTGTGAAATTTTTTTACCAAGGATTTTTTTAGAAAAAGTAAAGCGACAATTAGTTTTTTTGTAATTTGCACACCCGTAAAACTCGCCTTTATCTACTACATCACCATCACATAATTTGCATTTACCAACCTTCTTCCCTATTGTGTAGCGAGAAGAGGGTTTTCGTTGGATAGACTCAATATCAAGTCCTTCAAAATTCCATGTACTTGAAATAGATATTGCGTCGCTTACTATTTTGGCAGAAAGCTTTTTCGTTTGCTCCATAAAAACACTCGGTGAAGCTTGGCCATCTCCAATTTCAGAAAGCCGTTGTTCCCATTTAGCCGTCATACTAGGTGATGCTAAAATTTGTTCACCAATTGCTTCAATTAAAACTTTACCTTTATCAGTAGCATATACTTGGTTTTTCTTAATATCGATATATTTCCGGTCCTTTAGCATCGTGATAATACCTGCTCGTGTAGCCTCTGTCCCTAAACCTTCAACCTTACTTAAAATTTTCTCAAGCTCATCATTATCAAGATACTTCCCAGCAGTTTTCATTAAAGTGATTAATTGACCTTCTGTATACCGTTTAGGTGGTTGAGTTTTACTCTCTTTTGTCTCAACCTTTGCGACAACACCTTTGTCATTTTGTTGAACCGTAGGGAGTAATTCATCTTTTTCTTTATCATTATCAAAAATAACCTTACGCCAACCTTCTTGAATTTGTTGTTTTCCTTTCGTTACAAACTCTGCACGAGCATCTACTAGCGTAATAAGAGTTGAATAATCGAAAATCGCTTTTTCATAATGAGCCGCAATTAATCTTCGTATAATCATGTCATAAATCTTATGCTCATCTCCAGATAGCCTCTTTGGATCTTTCACTTGATCTGTCGGGATAATAGCATAGTGATCTGTCACTTTTTTTTCATTTACGTACCTAGAATTATGAAGTAATGAAGTATTTGGCAATGGATAGAAATCTTTATACTCATCGAATTGACTTAGTTTATTTAAAATATCAGGAAACTGCTCTGCTTCTCCTTTTGTGACATAGGTAGAGTCACTACGAGGATAGGATACAATACCTTTTTGATAAAGTGATTGGACAATATCTAATGTTTTCTTTGGAGAGAACTTAAATGCTTTATTTGCTGTAGCTTGTAAAGAAGATAAATTAAACAACAAAGGTGGCTGATACTCTTTTCTTTCTGTTGTTAACTCTTTAATTTCAGCCGGTTTATTTTCACAAAAAGCAGCAATTTTATTTGCAAGCTGATGGTCCATAACACGTGTTTGTTGCTTATTTTGCCATTTCCCTTTGTACTTTTTCCCGTCGAAGTTAAACGTTGCAATTACTTCCCAGAACGGTTCTGGTTTAAATTGATCGATTTCTTTTTCACGCTTTACTATTAAAGCAAGAGTAGGAGTTTGTACCCTTCCAGCAGAAAAAACATCATTCATTCCCTTCTCTTTTAATAAGAGAGAATAAACTCTTGAAGCATTCATTCCGACTAACCAATCGGCACATGCCCGAGAATACGCCTCATAATAAAGGTTTTTTGTTTTCTCATCATCTAATAAGTTTTTAAATCCCTCTATGATTGAAGCAGGAGTTAATGAAGAGATCCACAGTCTTTTTAAAGGTTTTTTCACTCTCGCTAAAGTAATGATATTTCGTATAATCAATTCTCCCTCACGCCCAGCATCTCCGGCGTGTATAATCTCATTAACGTTCGGATGTTGTAACAATTTACTCACAATATTAAATTGTTTTGCTTTAGTTTTCGTTACTTCATATTGAAACCTTTCAGGAATAATAGGAAGCGATTGAAGCGACCATTTTTTCCATTCAGGATGATATGTTTCAGGAGAGCTTAGTTCCGTTAAGTGACCGATGGCCCACGTACAAAAAGCCCCTTCTGGAAATAGCTCATTTGGTTTAATTTCAAAATAGCCGTCCTTCTTAACCCTTTGAAATTGAGCACATAAGGTTGAAGCTTGATCCGGTTTTTCAGCTATTATTACTTTCATTTTTATAATCACCTAAATCTAGTAATCTTAGTAATCATCTACTAGTAGTTTACTTTATTTTTCCTCATAAGAAAAATAGAGAAAATTTTATTTTACTCATAGTGTTTTGTCTATATTCTGCTAAACAGAAAAAACTCCCGGTATGATAAATATAAAAAACATAGCATTCCCTATTCCATGAATAACAACTGCTAACCAGGTACTTTTCTTTTTTTGAGCAAGGTAGGGAATAATAAAGCAAGTTGGCATTAGAACAATATAATTCCATTTCAAGAATGCATGAAATAAAAAGAGCCATAAAAATCCGTTTACGATCCAAGCCTTATCCCCAAACACTAATTCTTGTCTAGGTAAAATATATCCCCGCCACCAAAACTCTTCACCAAGTATATTACATAGTAAGCAAATAAACCATAGACATATAATCCACCAGTTTCCAAATAAAGGTGTACCCATGAATTCTTTGAAAGGAAACGTTAACTCAATAAACGGGTCGATAAAGGTAGGTAAAATAGAAGGTGGTGAAAAGATAGAAATAGAGGCTAAAATGATGCTTGTGAATGATAAAAGACCCTCCAGTAAAGAGATAAGAATAAACGTGCCCAATGCCATTAGCCACATTTTCCAGTTCATTCTTTGAAGACGGAAGCGTTTCTTCAGTCCTTCTAATGTGTTTGGATTCCCTTCTAATTTATATCCGATTAAAGAGGCGAAAAACAACATTCCTAAAAAACCATAAAGGGCAAGTGGGAAACTAACAATTAAAGGGACATTGATTGAATTCATATATGGAACTCCGTAATAAATGAAACTGTATAAGATAAGACCAGGTATACCGAAAAATATAACTGATCTCCCTAACCCCATAGGCTTTATTTTAGCTTTTTGAGCATTCATCCTTACTTCTCCTCCCCTAATAAAATAGCAATTTTACCCAGATTATACCATGCTCATACAATAACGAGAAAGTTTACGTTTAAAAAGCGTGAGAAATCTAGAGCTTTACATTTTAACCACATAAAATAATTCCTATATTTTAAATGGGCTACTTTCTAAGAGATTGTTATATATAATTTAAGTTATTTGAGCGAAAGGTTCAAAACTCATGCAGGAGCTATGTAATGTTCAGAAACCGGAGGCTAAGGAGTATCACTGCCCACTTTTAGAAGAATGGGGGTGAGTTTCACTTAGTAAAAAGTCGTCCATTTCCCCCTGAGTTTGGCTGCCAATCTGTAGTGTAAATCAACAATTTACATAGATTTTGCGAAATCAGCCTTTAGATTAAGGCTCTGTTAAATTTTAACGTTGATAATTAGTTAAAATTAAGGAAACCCTTTAAAACCAGGTTTCCTTGCCACTTTTATTAGCCGACCTTTACAATCTAATACCTTGTTCTTTTGATTGAATAAAATAGATTTCTTCATACTCTGATTTATAATAAGCAACATCAAATTTATGAAGGTCAATTAAATCCTTAAAAGTATTAGGTAGCTTACAATTCCACTCTAACTCTTCAATCTTATGTGGGAAGTAGTTATCGTTTGGATTTGGTGTATGAACATATACTGCGTCTGAAATAGGGTCTTGTTCGTGAATACAAATCCATGTTTGGTATGGCTTTTCAAATCCTTCAAGTTGCTTTAGTAACCTATTGTATAAAGCTACATGAGCTTTGATATGCTCTCTTCTTATTTTCAAGTTATTTTCCCCAACTCCAAAAAAATCAAGGTGGGTATGCCAAAAATCAAACCATGAATCATTATCGAGTTTTAAGTTACAAGTATTAACTTCCTCCCACAGATTGCGGAAGTATCTTTTCTTTCCACGAAGTTTTTTCAAAATATACCTCCTAACAGCTAAAGAACCATCAAATACTGAATCTTGATAAACGTAAACTATCATAAGTATCGATCATCTCAAATACAAATGATGATAATAGAAATTCCTTAATATTTTGTTTCGTGCTTTCATTACTTCGACTAGCTACAAACAAGAACCATGCAAGATAGTTGTCAAGATACTTTGTAGCCACACCTTTAAAACGGTCTATCCACTGTTTCATTCGTGAGTGTAGACCACTTACGTTTTGAATGTGGTACAAGCCCTTTATAACGTGCTTCCCATCGTTTGATTTAATGCGATAATGCTCTATTCCTTTTTCTTTCGCATACGTTTTATACGCTCTCCACGCATCAGTAACGAGTACGTTATTAGATGAAAGTTTAGAACCAATCATATTATCAACTTTAGTTTTCACAACACGACCCATACAAGCGAATTTGGATACAGTGCTTTTGTTCGGTCTCTGGCAACAAGAACACAAACCTGTTCGTGGCTTATACCTCTAAGTTTAGACTTCCCTCCACGCTTTCGAGGTTTACGTTCAGAAATACCACGTTTACCTTTTTCAGAGTATAGGAAATAGGTCTCGTCAATTTCAACGATACCTTCAAATTGCTCAAAATCCATTGTTTCAATGCACTTAACAGTTTGTGTCTCCAATAAGAAAGAGTAACCCAAGTAACCCCTATAATTTCCGCAGATTTTCGTAGGGAATAGCCTTTGAACATACAATCAACAAATGTAATCCATTCGTCTCCTTTGCGAGTACGATATAAGACAGTATTAGTTGTATCTGTAAACGTCTTATTACAGCATTTACAACGATAGCGTTGGCGACCATTGTATTTTCCGAAACGAACAATATGTTCTGATGAACAGTGAGGACATTCAAAACCCTCTTTGAAACGAGTTTCTCGCATTTCATTGATTAGGCGACCACCGACAGAGGAAGAAGGCTGAACGTAGCGTTTAACCCATTGATACACTTGTTCTTTTTGTGTAAGTGGTAGTTTATCTATGTATCTTAATAGATTGCTGAATGCTTTGCTCAACCTTGTCACCTCCCGAATGTTTGTTCTTACCTAATTATACTAAGTTTTAGGGGAGGTATCAAATATCAACATTTACCTTTAACAGAGCCTAAATTAAAAAAGAGGCTAGGACAGAAGTTAAGTAGTTCAGATAACGTGGAGAAAACTTAAAATCACTGCCCCAAAAACATACGTTTTCGCAACTTGAATAGCAAGTGAATTAACAATACAATTAACACACAATAAATAGCTTGGGATATCCCAAGCTTTTTGTTGTTGAATGTGTTGTTCTTATACAATTAAAGAAGCCCCCGTTTGTTCAATAAGCTTATTTTATAAAATCATTTATTAATTGCTCTGTTGTCAGTATTGTGGCAAATTCATCGTGCAATGTAGCTAACGATATATTATGTATAGTTGCTGCATCATAATAGTTATCATTGTGGTCCTTCATACCGAAGGCTGCTGTTGCATCTGAAATTAGGTATGTAGCAAATCCTAAATTACCACTCATTCTTGTTGTTGTTGATACACAGTGAGGTGTAGTTAAACCAGTTATTACAACTGTTGCTATTCCATTTACTTTTAAGAACTCTAATAAATTTGTACCAATAAAACTGCTATTTACTTTCTTCGTTATAATTACTTCTTTATCAATGGGTTCAACTATTTCTTTTATAGCAAACCCCTCATTCTTTGGATAAAATACAGAACTAGGATTATCAGAAGTGTGTTGTATGTGTATTACTGACCATCCTTTTTCTCTCCATAGTTGAAGTATCTTACTAATATTCTCTTCTGCATTTAAGTTATTTCGCTCTCCCCATTTTTCATCATCAAAAGCTTTTTGTACATCAACTATAATTAAAGCCAATTTATTTTCCGACATATGATTTCCCCCTAAGTTGTTGAATTTCCTATTTATTACTATAATTTAAACCTAGAAATTACTTTTTGTACAATTGCTATTGTTATAGCTGTTTAACCAACCGTTAGCAATAGGTAAGCGTTTGAGATTATCTCCGGCTTTTCCCCTGCTCCACACGGAACGTGCCAGTTTCCTAGCATTCCGCGTTCCATCTAACGAAGTTATATTAATTATAAGTTTCAAGTTACTCTTGGTTCTGGATTATATAATTTCTAACTCACATTTTTCCCGATATTTATTGATTTTCTTAAGCATCGGTTCTGTGATGCCCAGAATTTTCTTGAGTAAATCTATCTTAGCTGAATCTTTCATATGGATAAGTTTATGTACATCTTTGTGAAGGATGCGTAAGTTATGAAACTTGTCACTTCCTTCCAGATGTATAGGAATATAGTGATGACAGTGCACATCTTGTGCTTGGAGGAATAATCCCGTGATTTCACAGATTCCTTTTTTCATACTGTATCGACTAATTCGGTTGTCCATATATTCGACACTCCGTGTCGGGATTTTCGATTCCAGTAATAAAGCTATTTCATGCTTAATATTCTTTTGCAAATTTTTAATAATCTGCTCTCGTCCCTCCATCGTGAATGGTGTTCGACTTTGTGTGAAGCTAATAACGTTTTTTGTCTGAACATTGGCGAGTGGGAAAAGGTGAATACCAGCAATTTCAAATGTCTTGAACCCCAAACTATAAAATTTCTTATAAGTTGGTGGTGCATTCGTTGGATGTGAATATTTCCCGATAGGCTTAAGACGATTGTACATCATTGCACCTATTTCATAAGCAAGACGCGAGAACGCTAAATTAACGTGTGTAGCTCTGCAGAAGTAATTATGTAACCCTAAGACAAAACTATTAAAACGCAAAGCATTTTCAGCTGTTGGTGAAGAGCGAAGTATTTCAATCCGTTTCTTTGTTTCAGCTTTTATCTTCTGTACTTTCTCGGCTCGAACAAAAGTGTGAGCCACTCTTTTTTTACCTTTACGATTTGCGAGTATGGTAAATCCAAGAAAAGCAGATGCATGCTTACGTAGATTAATAATCTTCGATTTTTCTGGTGATATATCAAGTTTTAGACGTTCTTTTAGGAATAGCTTTACTGCATGATACCATTTTTCAGCTGTTTTCCAATCTCGACAAAGTATTTTGAAGTCATCTGCGTAACGTACCAGATAACCTTCTTTTAGATGAGTGCGCTTTTTCGCGAGAAGTTCACCTTCCCTAGACTTGAATGATTTATGAAGGGGGAATAGTTCCCATTGATTCGCCACCCATTGGTCTAGCTCATTTAAAACAATGTTCGATAGCAGCGGCGATAACAACCCACCTTGCGGAGAGCCTTTAGTAGGGATACCCTCGCCATCAATCTCGGCTTTTAACATTTTAGCAATACATGCGAGGACTTGTCTGTCTCGAATGCCTATACTCCATAGTTGTTTAATTAGTAGTGTGTGATTGATATTGTCAAAGAATCCCTTAATATCAATGTCTACAACGTAATGAAGTTTTGAATGATTAACTAAAAATTGTATTCTTGCCATTGCATGGTGGGTAGACCGTAGAGGTCTAAATCCGTAACTGTGGTTGTAAAAGTGAGCTTCCGCGATTGGCTCTAGCACTTGTTTAAAACACTGTTGAATAATTCTATCGAGGATGCATGGAATGCCTAATGGTCGCATTTTGCCATTATCTTTTTCTATCAGTTTCCGTCTTACTTTCTTTGGACGATAATTCTTGAGCTGTCTCTGTACTTCTTCTATTAATTCATTCTCGGTTCGTTTCTCGATATCTAATATGGTTTTCCCATCTGTACCGGGAGTCTTCGACCCTTTATTTGACTTAATTGTTCGATAAGCTAATAAAATATTATTCCTCGACGTGATAATGTCGTATAGATAATGGAACGTTTCTTTATTTTTTGCCCGTTGATGTAAGTCTGTAAAGGTGTCAGTCATATCATAATAATCCCAGTATCGTAGAGCTTGCACTGTGGCATCATTCCTTTATGAAGTGATGTTCCCACGTTCTTACCCGACCGGTGCAATGCACATTTGAAAAATAATTAAAACTATCGCTAGACTTGGGGCTGTTCCTCCACCTTCATTACAAAGGCTTCACCAGTCGTACCCCTACCCTCATAAGGACAAATGCATTTCGTCATAAACTTATAGCAACCGTTTTGGGTGACAGCCCTTGAATCAACGTCCCTTACTTTCCAAGTACCTTATAACCTAGCTATCCATTCTAAACTTAGGTGCTTCCTGTAAGCCTGTGAGCTGGATATCGCCATAGTTCGATATAACGTGTTTCAGAGGAGCAATTTTTACTCTACGTCACTCACCCCATCGTACGATGGGACAATAGTTTCCTATTGCTCGTAACTCTAGACCCGTACATTCGGAAGTTCGTCTGTTCTTTTCCACAAGATAATTCTCACCATATTTAGTTTTTCAGCCATCCGGCATATCCATTGGCATACCCTTTCCACACGGAATGGCTTCAGCCTTTGTTCTGCCGACTTCACCTGAGCTCCAGACCCCATAATCTGTCAATTATGACGCATGCAGGAATATTAATGGGATAGTTTCAAAATACGTGGTTTTATCATTCCTATCCTCGGTTATGAAGTTAGGATTTCCGTAGAAATCCCTTGTCTTTTCACACATAAGCGCTTATGACAAAACTTGTCGCGCTGCACCGTTAGTTGAAGAACTAAATTTTCATAATCTTTAAGTTTATTTTACCACATAATGTAATAAATCCTTGATTTTTCTCGCAACAGAATGATATTCACATACCAATTCACAAGTAAAATAGCACCCTAATTCGCCCAAGGACAATAGTCATTGTCACGTTGTATTTACGGGTGCTATTTCTTATGTTATTTTGTTGTTTTTTCTTATTAAACGCCGATATATCAATACAAACGGTTCTGCTATTTACTGTACTAAAAGGTATGCTAATTTATATGCCATTTACGATGTTTCTCCACAAAAACTGAACTACTTAGACAGAAGTGCCTGGCTCTTTGTTTTGTCCCAGCCTCCATTATTTACGGTTTTAGTATTACTTTAATACATTCATCTTCATGCCCATTAAAAATTTTGTACATTTCTGATGCATCACTTAAAGGTGCTTTATGTGTAATGATTTCCTGTGGGTCAATCTTCTTTTCGTTTATCATTTCAAATATTTTAGGCATTATTGGAATAACAGGAGCTTGTCCCATCTTCAATGAAACATTTCTTGAGAAGAATGCACCTAGTGGGAACATATTATAGTTTGCACCATATACACCTGTTAGTTGAACAGTTCCACATTTTCGGACAGCTTTCGTTGCAATTTGTATAGGTCCTAGAGTTCCCCCCTGTAATTTCAGCTTTTGTTCGATGTATTCAAGAGGTGATTTTTTACCATCCATTCCCACACAATCAATCACAACATCCGCACCACCAGATGTTATTTCTTTTAGGTGCTCTCCCATGTCAGGATACTCTGTAAAATCAAAGATTTCCACCTTATTATTCTTCTTAGCGTGTTGAAGCCTGTAAGTCTCGTGATCAACAGCTATGACACGCTTTGCTCCTTTCATCCATGCAAACTTTTGCGCCATCAATCCAACAGGTCCAGAACCTAAAACAATGACAGTATCATCCTTCTTTACTCCAGCGTTCTCCACACTCCAATAAGCAGTAGGCAGGACATCTGATAAAAATAATAAGGACTCATCTTCAAGTTCACAAGAATCAGGAATGATAAAAGGAGTAAAATTCCCAAAAGGTACTTTCAAATATTCAGCTTGTCCACCTGGATGATCGCCAAATTTCTCGCTATAACCAAAATATCCCCCTGAATCATAATGTGGATTAGAATTGGAATGATCACATTGACTTGTTAAGTCATGAGTACAATAAACACATTCTCCACATGAGACATTAAATGGAATTACTACACGGTCTCCTTTTTTCACCTTAGTCACTTCAGGACCTACTTCTTCTACAATCCCCATTGGTTCATGGCCAATAATGTATCCATCTGGTAAAGGGATATTTCCTTGATATAAATGGAGGTCTGATCCACATATTGCCGTTGATGTAATTTTAACGATAATATCATCATTTTTTTCTAACTTAGCGTCAGGAACATCCACTACCTTCACATTATTAACCCCTTGATAAGTAACAGCTTTCATTTTGACACTCCCATACGAATGAATTTCATCAAGTAAAGTATTCCCAAAAAGCTTTACTTTCATAAAATCTTTAAATGGAAGGAGCAACAATATAGTTTACATAATAATATTATTTAAAACTTTAACAACCTGCCGAATTTAAGCTTTACTATAGAAACTAGTCAAAAAAGAGGCTGGGACAAAACAAAGAGCCAGGCACCCTCCGATACAATCTATTGTGTGCACTAGATAAATTAGTGCGTACATATAGTCGTTAAGATAAGGTGCCAGGCACTTCTGTCCCAGCCTCTGACTTTATTTAGATGATATTTAATTCTTTTCCTGCTTTTTCAAAGATGTCCAATGCTTTTTGAAGATCATCCTTTGAATGCTCTGCGGTAACAATGGTACGAACTCTCGCTAGTCCTTTCGCAACAGTAGGAAAGGCAATTCCTTGAGCAAATACACCATATTCCAGTAATTTATCAGAAAATTGATGAGATAATGCTTCATCTCCAACAACTACAGGAGTAACAGGTGTCTCACTTTTTCCCGTATTAAAGCCTAGTTTTGTTAAACCATCTTTGAAGAATTTCGTATTATCCCATAGTTTTTCTATCAACTGAGGCTCTTCAATGAGTACATCAATGGCCTCTATACAAGCAGCTGTAACTGCGGGAGGATGCGAAGTACTAAATAAAAAAGGACGTCCTTTATGAATAAGATAATCAATAAGTGTTTTTGAGCTTGCCACGTAACCGCCTAATACACCAACTGCTTTACTCAGTGTACCTACTTGGATATGTACTCTACCATCTAGCCCAAAATGATTAACTGTACCACGACCATTTTCACCTAACACACCTGATGCATGTGCGTCGTCTACCATAACTAGTGCATTGTATTTTTCAGCTAATTCAACAATCTCTGGTAGCGGTGCAATATTGCCATCCATTGAGAATACACCGTCCGTAACAATCACCTTTACACGATAGGATGCTGAATCCTGTAGTACTCGTTCTAGGTCTGCTATATCTACATGTTTATATACTTTTCTAGCGGCTTTTGTTAAACGAATTCCATCAATGATAGAAGCATGATTGAGTTCATCAGAAATAACAACGTCTTCCTTCGTTAAAATGGAGGAAAGGACTCCTTGATTTGTAGTAAAGCCAGATTGAAAGACGAGTGCTGCTTCGGTATGTTTAAAAGTTGCCAGCTTTTTCTCTAATTCATCGTGCATGGAAAATGTTCCAGCAATCGTTCTAACTGAACCTGTTCCTGCTCCATATTTTTCTACCGCTTTAAGTGCAGCTTTACGTAAACGAGGATGGCCTGTTAATCCTAAATAATTGTTAGAAGAAAGCTGGATTACTTCCTTACCACCAATTATTACCTTAGCACCTTGTTCACTTTCAAGTGGAATTAACTGACGAAACGTACCATTACCTTTCATATCATCTAATTCTGCTTGTAAATATTCAAATCCTTTCATTATAGCTACTCCTCCTTATTTCTATTTTATGGATGTAAAACAACCTTACCACAATTTCCTTCAATCATTAGCTCAAAGCCTTTCTCAAACTCCTCTAATGGAAGATGATGGGTGATGATTGGCGATACATCAACCTGACCAGAATGAATTAAGGCAGAAACTTGTTGCCACGTTTCAAACATCTTCCTTCCAGTTATACCTTGGACAGTAATTCCTTTGAAAACAATATCGTTTGTTATATCAATCTCAACAGGTCTCACAGGTAAGCTTAAAATAGACATTCGTCCACCATTCGTTACCATTTTAAACCCTTGGTTCAAGGCAATGGGATGGCCAGACATTTCACAAACGACATCCACACCATTTCCACCTGTTAATACTTCCACTACTTCTAAAGGATCTTCTTCCTTTGAGTTAATAATAGTGGTAGCCCCCATTTTCTTCGCTAAATCAAGTCTATATTCATTTAAGTCAAATGCTAGTACTCGAGCTGCGCCAGCAGCCTTAGCCACACCTACTGCCATAATACCAATTGGTCCACATCCAATAATGGCTACGGTTTTCCCAGCAACATCACCTGCTAAGACTGTGTGAACAGCATTTCCCATAGGCTCTTGAATAGATGCAACATCATATGGCATATCTTTTGGATTTTTCCATAGATTCCCTGCAGGTAATGCAACATATTCGGCAAAACATCCGTGAGTATCTACACCGATAATTTTAGTATTTTGACAAATATGGGCTTTCCCTGTTAAACACTGGGGACAGCTTCCACAGACTAAATGAGTTTCAGCTGAAACTGAATCACCGACCTCCACATTCGATACTTTAGCACCTATTTCTACTACTTCACCTGAAAATTCATGACCAAAAATATATGGAGGCTTTACTCTACTTTCTGACCATTCATCCCATTTATAGATATGAACATCCGTACCACAAATTGAAGTCGCTTTCACTTTAATCAAAACTTCATTATCACTGATTGTTGGTACATCGACTGACTGAAGCTCTGCACCGAAGCCTCTTCGGTGCTTTACAACCGCTTTCATTTTTCTATTTCCACTCATAATGAACACCCCTCAGAAGTAAAACCTTATTATATTTACATTTTAACATCATAATTTCTCTTGTAAATATATAAGTCCACTGGAAAAAGACAATTGATCGCATGTAAAATAATATTTTTTTACATTAAATTTCGTCAGGTGGTTACCTGAGAAGGCACTAAGGACGGCTTGTAGAAAGCAAGTATCTGAATCTGAGTTTGAAACTACAACTACGTTTAACAGGGATCAAGATTTAAAACTACGTCACTTTACTGAAAGATTGTTGCTAATCACCTAGAAATTAATTAGTAACGAAGTAATAATTATAAATGAGGTGCGATTCTAAGAAGAAAAAATGCCACTAATCTTTTTACAGCGCTGATTCCTTCATATGACTAAAAAGCAACAACGTTTAAGAAAACAGCCTAAAATAAAAGAAAGAGATGTTAAAAAAGTTATACGTAGAGTTAGATGAATTATTGCATTTTTCATAAGTCTAAGTACTGAACATGCTTTTCTTTCCTCATTACGGAGCATCACCTAGTTCACATACTAATCTTTCAGTTACATTTTTATTGATGGATTTTCAGATATTATCACTATCTCCAAATTTAATTACAAAATAAAAGCTGTGAACTTTCGTCCACAGCTTCTTTATTACATAAATTCAGCAACCAATTTATTAAACTCTTCTTCTTCTATACTTAAATCTACTTGAGATAATGGAACTTCACTAAAACCTGATAATTGTTCCTGATATGATGGTTGTTCAAGATTTTGATAGATTAAGCCGGTGACCAAGCCATTATTTTTCATTAATGTTTGCATCGCAAGTTCTTTATTAGTTGGATCATATCCTTCTACATTTGCAAGCTTTGTTAAGTTTTCTTTAAACCAATCATATGTGTTCACTTTATTATATGTTACACATGGACTAAACACGTTAATGAGGGAAAATCCTTTATGATTGATCCCTGCCTCAATTAACGCTGTTAAATCTTTTAGGTCTGTTGAAAAGCTCTGGGCTACAAAAGTTGCACCGGCTGTCAAAGCCATTTCCATTACAGACAAAGCAGACTCTATGGATCCTTGAGGTGTACTTTTTGTTACAAAACCAGCATCACTTCTTGGAGAAGTTTGCCCCTTTGTTAAGCCATAAATTTGGTTATCCATTACTATATATGTTATGTCTAGGTTTCGACGTATCGCATGAATGGTATGCCCCATTCCAATTGCAAACCCATCACCATCTCCACCTGATGCAATCACGGTAAGATCTTTGTTAGCCATCTTAACACCTTGTGCAATCGGCAATGAACGACCGTGGATCCCATGAAAGCCGTATGAATTAATGTATCCTGAAATACGACCTGAACAGCCTATTCCAGAGACTACAGCAAGTTCATCAGGAGTTAACCCTACATTAGCAGCCGCTCGTTGAATCGCTGCTTGAACAGAAAAGTCACCACAACCTGGACACCAATTCGGTTTTACATTATTACGAAAATCTTTAAATGTAGCCAATTAAATCAACTCCTTACTTCTCGTATAAATTTCTTGAGGAAGGAATGGATTACCATCATATTTTAATAGTGAAGAAATCTTTTGTGCATTCCCTACATTCATTTTTAACAAGCTAGCCAATTGACCTGTAGCATTATTTTCCACGACAATAACCTTTTTAGCAGCCTCTACTAACGGAAGTAATTCTTCAGTTGGGAAAGGGTGGATTAAACGAATTTGTGCATGATTTACTTTTACTCCATCTAATTCCAATCTTTCCATAGCCTCTTCAATCGTTCCTCTAGTTGATATAAACCCTACTAGTAAGACATCTGGGGACTCATGCTGAATATTTTTATGAATAGGATTCGGAAAATTTAAATGATTCAGCTTTCTCAAACGCTTATCCATCTGTGCCACACGGTTTACTGCTGATTCGGAAGGCTTACCTGCTTCATCATGCTCTACACCTGTAACATGATGAATTCCATGCTTCATACCCGGAATTACACGAGGTGAGATTCCATCCTCAGTAACTTCAAAACGCTTAAAATACTCTTTATTTTCACGTTCAGGTAATTCTTCTGATAGTAATTTACCACGTCGAATCTCAATTTTATTGTAATGAAGAGGATCAACCGTCTGCTTACCTAATGATAGCTGGAGATCTGTTAGTAAAATGACAGGGACTTGGTATTCTTCTGCAATGTTAAACGCTTCAATCGTATCATAAAAAGCTTCTTCAACAGTACTTGGTGCCATAACTACTTTGGGAATCTCACCGTGTGTCCCATAGATCATCGCCATTAGATCAGATTGCTCTTGCTTTGTAGGTAAACCTGTACTTGGACCGCCACGTTGTGTATCTATAATTACAAGAGGTTGCTCGGTCATTCCTGATAGTCCTATTGCTTCCATCATTAAGGATAACCCTGGCCCTGCAGAGGCTGTAAACGTACGGGCACCAGCGTAATTAGCGCCTATAGCCATTGTACATGCAGCAATTTCATCTTCCGTTTGGATAACAGCCCCACCAAATTTCGGTAGTTTTTTAATAAGATATTCCATAATTTCAGAAGCAGGTGTAATGGGATATGCTGCCATAAATCGTGACCCCCCAGCAAGTGCTCCCAATGCAATTGCATCATTTCCAATCATAAACATTCGTTTTTTTCCATCTGCTTTTTCAAGGAACATATCTTGGCGATTAAAGCCAAGCTCTTTCTTTAAGTATTCAGCACCTTTTTCAATTGCCTGCATATTTTTCTCAACAATTTTTTCGCCTTTTTTCCCATAGGTATCTTGAACGACATCATGAAACTGTTCCGTATTAATATTTAAGATAGCACTTGAAGCACCAATTGCCACCATATTTTTCATAAGAGAAGTTCCTAATTCGGTTGCAATCTCTGTAAACGGAACAGAATAAAGTGTTACGTTTTCTCCCTCTGGAATGGTTGGATTGAATTTAGCGTCGGCTAACACAATCCCACTCTCTTTTAACTCATGAACATTGACATCAATTGTTTCTTGATCAAATGCTACTAATATATCTAAATCGTCAGAAATAGAGCGAACCTGCGTTGTACTAACACGTATTTTATTATTTGTATGTCCACCCTTAATACGGGACGAGAAATGACGATACCCATATAAATAATAACCAAGTCGGTTCAATGCAATAGAGAAAACTTCACCAGTACTTTCAATACCTTCCCCTTGCTGTCCCCCAACTTTCCAAGAAAGTTGATTTACCATCCTTTTAACACCCCTCTAAAAGATATAATTCTCTATATCACTAACACTCTTTCATTAATGTCTTGTAAACATTAAAAACGATTAGCTTATTGAGAAAGTAATAGATTTTTGATAAAAATTTAACTCTTTCTAGCATTCTATATATAAGGAAAAGATTATACTAAATTCGAGCTTTTTTTTCATAAATAGTAAACGTTTTAATTGTAGACTTTCATACATGAAATGACAAGACCTCTTCACCTAAAACCTTAAAAAGACACATGCCGTATAAAATTAAGATATGTAAACCCCTCCACTTGAGATACAGTATAATGTTTAAGCAGTTCATTATGTAGATTCTCATAATATGTGAAATCGTCCAATCCTTCAATCGTGATATCAATACCATCGAAATCTGAACCGAACCCTATTTGATGTTCTCCACCTAACGAACATAAATGATCAATATGGTTTAAAACATCTCCTACTTTAGGATGTTCATTTAGACTGGTAAAAAAGGGGACAAATGTTATTCCTATCATGCCTTGTTTTTTAAATAGAGCGACAATTTGTTCATCCTTTAAATTCCTTACATGAGGGCAAAGTGAATAGGCATTTGAATGGGATGCAATAGGATGATTTGCTATCTCAAGTGCTTCCCAAAAGCTTCTCTCACTTGCATGTGATACATCAGTCCATAGTTTGTAATTATTTAAGCAGCCAATTACCTCTCTTCCAAAATTAGTTATCCCACCATTCCTTTTTTCTTGCGCACCATCTGCAACTAAATTGGCATAATTCCACGTTAAACCTACTGAACGAACACCTAACCTGTAAAGTATGTGCAAATTCTCCAGTTGATCTCCTATAGCATCACAACCCTCTAGTGTTAAAATCGCTCCAATTTCATCATTTCCTAAAGCCTCAATGTCATCTTTCGTTTTTAGCAACCTGATATCTGAGCTTCTTTTTATTACTTTTTCATAGAAAATGGACACTTGTTTAAGAGCAACATCCATTCTCTGATTAAAGGGAACATCTTCCGGTACAAAGATGGCAAAGCATTGAATGTTTCCGTTACCATTTTTTAATTTTTTTAGTGATACGTGAAGACTAGTATGTTCATAAGGATCAATGGAAGGATCTCTCCATAGTTTATAAAGCATATCACAGTGCACATCAAAAATTTTCAAAATAAAACCCTCCAATTTTTTTATACACGTTTAGGTTTATCTTGATTGAAAAGTGGGTAATAAAAAGCAGACTACCCATTACATGTAGTAATTACTTAGTCATTTTTCATATAGCTTTCTTGACTGTATTATTACTCTATCAAACTGTATGATTACAAAAATAAAGTATGGATCGTGGTAGGGAAAATAAAACAGGGTTTGACTCAGAATCAAGAGCCAAACCCATATCTATCTTGTTAAAAAGTTTATAATAGCATCTTTCTTCTAAAAGATTATCTAGGTTCTACGATTAATTTTATTGCGGTTCTTTCTTCACCATCGATTAAGATATCTGTAAATGCTGGTATGCAAATCAGATCAACACCACTAGGTGCTACAAATCCTCTTGCTATCGCTACTGCTTTTACTGCTTGATTTAAGGCCCCTGCTCCAATAGCTTGGATTTCAGCGGCTCCTCTTTCTCTTAAAACACCTGCTAATGCACCAGCAACGGAATTAGGATTTGATTTTGCTGAAACTTTTAAGATTTCCATTTCTCGTTCCCCCTTATTTTTCAATGAATACTTGAGTGTTCATTAGAACAATCATTGGCAGATCTTGTCTAAATGGGCTCCCCTTTCTACCCTTTAAACAGTGTAAGTTCATCCATTGATACTATATTCACTAGGTTTGGAAAATATTCCTGCTTGCTTTTACATAATTTCAAGAAAAATTAGAATTCAAGGTTTTTCTCAACTTAAATCTTACATCATAACCTTTGAAATTTGCACCTGTAACATCTCATTTTTGACTCTGTCCTATCCTTCTTCCTCAATAAGATAAGCATATGAAGTTTGTGACTATAACTAAATAAATTTTTTACTTATATCAATTTCATAAAAGCTTATTTTAAAGAAACACAGATCTACAGAATTTAAATACCTTATATATTTGACTATTGTCTTAAACCTGTGGCACTTTATCAAGTGTCCGGTCAGGTTGTTTTTCATCACTTCAGAGTGTATGGGATCAATATCGATAGCTGAAAAATAGCTTCAAATCTTTGGGTAGGTTCTAACTCATATACCTCTTGTATATCAAACAGGCTTCCTTGTCGTATAAAAGTCATAGGGAAGCTCGTTGAGTCTCATAAGTTTGCCTGGTGCTTACTTATGAGGCTTTTATGGGGAGAACTCTCTATTTACGTCTTGATAGCCTCTTAAAGGCTCTAAGGATTCAATTTTCTTTCAAGAAATAGCTTAGGTTAAAACTCAATCATTTTTTAAAGGACGTACGATTTTCGTTTGGCACGTTGATCCTTATTAATATGTTGTGGTGGAAGAACAAATCCGTTCCATTCCGCTGCATCCACTTGGTTTCCTGGGGAAAAATGAACTGCTTTTTCTAGGGAGAAAGCTTTAGCCTGCTCGGCTACGCCTGTGGGGTCTCACCCTTTTCTTTACTCCCGCTGGAGTCAAGTGTCTTTCGCTCCATTACACTAGCGATTAACAATCGTATGCACAAATAATACATATAGTGACAAAGAATAAAACCCGAACGATATGGGAGATTTCTATTGAAATTCACCTGATCGTTCGGGTTTCTCATTAACTAAAACACTTATGTTCCAGCCTCACTAGGTTTATTTATTTTCTTATTCGAAAAACATGTGATCATCATTTATAAGGATTCTCTCTATTTTCGTTGCTTTACCTGTTTTATCATCAAGGTCAATAACAACTCCACTTAATTGCATGCGCCCTTCAGCTACATCATGACGTACAGGTAATCCCGTTAAGAAACGTTTTAAGATCATCTCTTTATCAACACCTAATATCCCATCATATGGTCCGGTCATACCAACATCTGTAATATAGGCGGTTCCCTTATCTAATATCCTTTCATCTGCTGTTTGCACATGCGTGTGTGTCCCGACAACTGCTGAAACTCGACCATTCAAATACCACCCCATTGCCTGTTTTTCACTCGTTGCCTCTCCATGAAAATCAACAAAAATGAAGGGTGTTCTTTTCCTTGCTTGTTCAATTAATTCATCCGCTTTTTTAAATGGGCAATCAGAAGGAGGTAAGAAGGCCCTACCTTGTAAATTAATAACAGCTACCTCCTTACCACCTACTGTCGCATAAGTCATGCCCTTACCAGGGTTTGTTTCTGGGAAGTTGGCTGGTCTCACTATTTTATCTGCTTTGTCAATAAAGTCGAATATATCACGGTTATCCCAAGTATGGTTACCCATGGTAATAATATGAGCACCTGATTCAATTATTTGATGATATATTTTCTCTGTAATCCCTCTGCCGTTAGCTGCATTTTCACCATTTACTATTACAGTGTGTGGACGATATTTTGTTTTTAGCTTTGGTAGATATTCCTTCACCATATCTCGGCCGGGTGACCCAAATACATCTCCTATAAATAATATCTTCATTTTTTCAATTCCTCTCTTACTTCTTTTCGTATAAGTTGATTGAGAGACCAACTAGAAAATAAAAAACAATTCATCCTGCTGTCATTATTTTTCTTCACTTATGTAGTTAGTCTTACATAAGCTGTCATAAAAATAAAGTGGCGCATTTCTGCACCACTTTATTTTGCATATTCAACAGCTCTCGTCTCACGTATCACAGTAACTTTAATGTGACCCGGATAATCAAGCTCTTCCTCTATTCTCTTACGTATATCTCTTGCTAAGCGATGTGCTTGTAAATCATCAATACTATCTGGTTTCACCATAATTCTAACTTCACGACCAGCTTGTATTGCAAATGACTTTTCTACACCCTCGTACGATTCGGAAATTTCTTCAAGCTTTTCTAAACGACGAATGTAGTTTTCAAGAGTTTCACTACGCGCACCAGGTCTTGCTGCTGATAATGCATCAGCCGCAGCGACAATGACAGCAATAATTGATGTTGCCTCTGTATCACCATGGTGTGAGGCAATACTGTTAATTACAACAGGATGCTCCTTGTACTTAGTTCCAAGTTCAACACCAATCTCTACATGACTTCCTTCAACTTCATGGTCAATTGCTTTACCGATATCGTGTAATAAACCTGCCCGTTTCGCTAACAGGACGTCTTCTCCTAGCTCTGCAGCCATTAACCCAGATAAGAATGCTACTTCCATAGAGTGCTTTAGAACATTTTGACCATAGCTTGTACGGAATTTCAAACGACCTAGAATTTTTATTAAATCAGGATGAAGACCATGTACACCAACTTCAAAGGTCGTTTGTTCCCCCACTTCACGTATATATTCATCTACCTCTCGACGAGACTTTTCAACCATCTCTTCAATTCGTGCAGGATGAATACGTCCATCTTGGACAAGCTTATCAAGTGCTATTCTTGCTGTCTCACGACGAATTGGATCGAATCCAGATAAAATAACTGCTTCCGGTGTATCATCAATGATAAGGTCTATACCTGTTAGGGTTTCTAAGGTACGAATATTACGTCCTTCACGTCCGATAATTCGACCCTTCATCTCATCATTTGGAAGATTCACAACAGATACTGTAGTTTCAGCTACATGATCTGCGGCACATCGTTGAATAGCAAGCGACAGGATTTCCTTAGCCTTTTTATCAGCCTCTTCTTTCGCACGATTTTCAGTATCCTTCATCATAATTGCGATATCGTGTGAGAGTTCGTTTTCAACCTTTTCAAGAATGATTGACTTAGCTTCATCACGTGTTAGGCTTGAAATGCGTTCGAGCTCTGTTTGCTGCTTACGCACAATCTCGTCCACTTTGCTTTCCATCTCTTCAATATGCTGTTGTCTGTCATTTAGAGAACCTTCTTTTTTCTCTAGCATTACTTCTCGTTTATCTAAAGAATCGTCTTTACGATCAAGATTTTCTTCCTTTTGTAATAAACGATTTTCTTGTTTCTGAAGCTCGTTTCTTCTTTCTCGAACTTCTTGTTCTGCTTCTGTTCGCAACTTATGAATCTCGTCTTTCGCTTCAAGAAGCGCTTCCTTTTTCGTTGCTTCTGCATCACGTTTTGCTTCTTCTAAAATCTGCTCTGCAGCATGATTAGCTCCTGCAATTTTCGCTTCTGCAATCGATTTACGAACAAAATACCCAACAACTGCACCGACGATCAGGCCAAGCAAAATGGAGATGATTATTGAGACTATGTCCATCATTACACCTCCTCTTGCTATGAACTTGTTTTTGTAGATCAAAGTGTCGGCATGTACATTGTTTCAAAATTAGTTATCAACATACAGCACAAAGCTTTCAGTTCATGTTGAACTTTGTCTCTTGATTCTTTAAAAGACTGATTCAAGTACCAACATATGTTTGCTTTTTAATTTTCTTCAATCATTATTCTACATAAAAGTAAAATATACATCTTAATTGTAAATCTGTGAAAATTTATTGTCAAGCCTATGACCATAGTGATTTCAACGATTGTAGCTATTTCATCCAATGTTTAGCTTTTTTTATGTATGGTTTGTGTTGTTTTTTGTAAAAACATGTCGGATTAGGTAGAGTAATTATTTTACTAAAACAACTAAGTGATTGATGCTAAGTTGTTTTTTGGCTGAATGACCCATTAAAATATCAATTAGCGAAAAAAATATCAATATGTTCAATATTGAATAATGAAATTTTTCATATCATAGCACATACTTTTTTTAGTACAACAAAAAAAGGGCCCTTAGCCCTTTTTAAGAATTAGTTTATTCACCTAGTAAGTCTAATTCGTGACTTTCCTCTGGAGCAGTTACATCCTCATCAAGACCGTAATGTTTACGAATCTTCTCTTGAATTTCTAGACGAATAGCAGGATTTTCTTTAAGGAATTGTTTCGCATTTTCACGACCTTGACCTAAACGTTCTTCATTGTATGAATACCAAGATCCACTCTTTTGAACAATATCTAAGTCCGTACCTAAGTCTACGATTTCTCCCTCTTTTGAAATTCCTTCTCCGTACATAATATCGACTTCTGCAACTTTAAACGGAGGTGCTACTTTATTTTTCACTACTTTTATTTTTGTTTTATTACCGACCATGTCATTACCTTGCTTAAGTGTTTCAGCACGACGAACTTCTAAACGAACAGAAGAATAGAACTTTAAAGCACGTCCTCCTGGAGTAGTTTCTGGGTTACCAAACATAACACCGACTTTTTCACGAATTTGATTGATGAAAATAGCAATGGTCTTAGATTTATTAATCGCACCAGAAAGTTTACGTAATGCTTGAGACATTAAACGAGCTTGAAGACCAACATGAGAGTCACCCATCTCACCTTCAATTTCAGCTTTAGGAACTAATGCTGCAACTGAATCGATGACTAAAATATCTACTGCACCACTGCGTACAAGTGCCTCAGCTATTTCAAGTGCTTGTTCTCCAGTATCTGGTTGAGATAATAATAACTCATCAATATTAACGCCTAATTTTTGTGCATAAACTGGGTCTAAGGCATGCTCAGCATCAATAAATGCTGCTTGACCACCTTGCTGTTGAACCTCTGCAATTGCATGTAAAGCTACAGTCGTTTTACCTGAGCTTTCTGGTCCATATATTTCTATAATTCTACCACGTGGATATCCACCTATTCCTAATGCTGTATCCAAAGCTAACGATCCACTAGGTACAGTTGATACCTTACGATCTGTTTGCTCTCCTAACTTCATAATAGAACCTTTACCGAATTGCTTCTCTATTTGTTTTAAAGCCATATCTAAGGCAGCTTGACGATCACTCACAAACATTTCCTCCTTAAAATCAATCTATACTAAATATAACGCTTTTTCTATCGTTTGCCAAGTAATAATCGAACATTTATTCGATTATTTTATTCTATAAATAGCAGTGAAAAGTAAGTTTTCCCCTTAGTGAGAATGCTTTTTTACTAGTTTGCTATTATACTAAAACATCATTTTAGCTTAATAAATAGCTACACTTTACCTGATAAAAAAAGATCCGAAATCATTCAGATCTTTTTTAACAGTATCCCTATTATATCATTCTATCCCTTGTAATAGTTTGACCAAATAGTGACAACCGTACTTTACGGTTCTATTGCGAATTCCATGTCTAGAGCCAGCTAGATGGAGTGGATATACATTTGTACTATTATTAGTTGAAATACCAATAAAGACAGTTCCAACAGGCTTTCCTTCTTGCTTACCAGGTCCTGCAACTCCTGTAAAGCTAATCCCTATGTCACTATTTGTTTTTAAGCGAATTTGACTAGCCATTTCACTTGCACACTTCTCGCTAACTGCACCATCATCATCAAGAATTAAAGGGGAAACACCTAACAGGTTTTTTTTCACTTCATTTGTGTAACACACAATGCCGCCTTTCACGAATTGTGATGCAGCCTCTAAACTTGTTAAATGCTGAGAAAACAAACCTCCAGTCAAACTTTCAGCAGCTGAAATTGTTTTATTTTTAGCCAATAGAAGTTCTTTTACCTTTTGGAAGAGAGTAGTTTGTTCATAGCCATAAAAAAACTGTCCTACTCTCTCATTAATTTTGGTTTCAAGCTCGTCTATAAGGCGGATTGCAGCTTCTTCTGACTTATGCTTAGCTGTAAGTCTGAGAGTAACCTCACCATCAGCTGCAAGGGGTGCAATAGTTGGGTTCGTTTGAAGATCAATTAGGTCCTGAATATCTGTCTCAAGCTGAGACTCTCCAATCCCAAAGTAGCGCAAAACTCTTGAAGTAAGATGTTCTTGAAACCCCAATTTCTCATAAAAATAAGTTCTACCATATTGTGTAAACATAGGTTTCATTTCACTAGGAGGACCAGGCAACAACATATAGATTGTTTCATCTACGTCAATCGCCATCCCAGGTGCCATCCCATAATCGTTCTTTAAGACGATGGATCCTTCAATAACTATAGCCTGCTTCTTATTATTTTCGGACATGGAACGTTTCGTTTGTAGATAGTATTGTTCAATATTAGTTAAAGCATCCTGATCAATAACAAGAGATTTCCCAAGATGATGTGCAATTGTTTCTTTCGTTAGGTCATCTTTAGTTGGACCTAATCCTCCAGTGAAAATAATGACATTAGATCGCTTCTGTGCAGTCTCAATTGCATGCTTTAAGCGATTTTGGTTGTCTCCTACCACTGTATGATAATAAACATTTAAACCTATCTCTGCTAACTGCTGAGACAAAAACTGCGCATTACTATTGACAATTTGTCCTAATAAAAGCTCAGATCCCACTGCAATAATTTCTGTACGAATATCCATAACTACTCCTCCATTCGAAGGTTATTTTGAGTTAATAAAAGCTTCTTTGTTTTTATTAAAGTAATCCCAACCTGAGATGACAGTAAAGAAGGTTGCAACCCATAAGGAGATTGTTGCAAATGGAAAATTTATAAACTCAAACGGAATATTATGTAGTAATAATGCTGAAATTGCGATGATTTGTGTCCAAGTTTTAATTTTCCCTAGCATATTGGCTGCTACAACTTCTCCTGAACCAGCTAAAACAAGTCTCAATCCAGTTACAGCAAATTCTCGACTTATAATTAATATAACCATCCAAGATGGAGCCAGACCTAATTCAACCAAGATAATAAGCGCAGCAGACACTAATAACTTATCAGCTAGTGGATCTAAAAACTTCCCAAGGTTCGTGACCATGTTCAGTTTACGTGCATAATACCCATCAATCCAATCAGTTGTCGATGCAATAATAAAGAGAATGGCACCTACGAAATGAGTAACTAAAATCGTTTCGGATCCAAGGGTCAAAGTCCCCCAATCAAACGGTCCAAGCATAATAATCATAAATACTGGAATTAAAAAGATTCTTGATATCGTAATTTTATTAGGTAAATTCATGTTCCTAGTCCTCCAAGTTGTTATGTATCTTACTTTATAATACTACCCTACTTTTTCAACAAAATAAACAAGACGACTCTAAAACGTCGAGTCGTCGCGTAAAACCTTTCCCACTATTCCTTAGTAAAAAGAATTGTGATGTTTTGTGTGGTTTTTTTCTCATTCTCATATTCCAAAAGCTCACCATTAATTTTCAAGTCAGTACCAGGAATATATCCTACTCTCACAATAATTTCGGACTCTTCACTAAAATCATTTTTCAATGTTTCCCCTTGTGGTATCTCACCTTCAAAGAACGTCTTACCTTTACCATTTTTCACTCTCACCCAGGCACGCTCATTAGCCAATATCTCTAATTGAAATGTTTCAGCATTGAGTAGTTCATAGGTTGCATTAGAACCGTTAGCTTCCTTAAAGGAAATCTCTTGTTTAGGTTTTTCTGGTTCTGGCTCCGGTTCTGGATCTGTTGTTTCTTCCTCATTCTCTTGAACATTTTCAGATTCATCGGAGGTTAGATTTTCAACTGATTCAAATTCACTATTATTTGTTTCATTGGCTGAATTTTGTTCTTGTGGTTGATCGCTACCACTTTGTCTCCATATCCATAACCCTACCGCAACAACAAGAATGACGAGAAAAATTAAAATTTTTGGTAGTAACTCTAAGAATTTTGACGCAGTTTTTGGCATTTCCTTCTGTGTCTTCACTCTAGAAAGCTGTTCTGGAACATCATCCTTATGTGTAGCAGGTACTTCTGATTTATATTCTTCAAATAATTCCTCTGGATCTAAATCTACTGCTTCAGCATATTGCTTAATAAAAGCACGCACATAAAATTTCCCAGGCATCATTGAATAATTGCCTTCTTCAATTCCAAGCAAATAGCGTTTTTGAATTTTTGTCACCGCTTGTAAATCATCTAAGCTGATGTTTTTTTCCTCTCTTGCTTGTTTCAGTCGATTTCCTAATTCACTCAACCGTAACACCCCATAAATTTAAAAGTCAAAGCCTGAAAGACTTGAAGAATCAAAACTCATTCTTGGTTCTTCAACATCTTTATATGTAATTTCCTCATCAGGATCGTTTCGAATTTCAATTATATAATCAAAATCATCAATTGTATATTCGGTATTTTGCACAAAGATATCCGGGTGTTCCACAACTTTTGTTGCAGATAATCGCATAATTTCTCTCACTAGCTGCAAGTGCTGCTCAGATCCTCTTCTAGTCGAAACAATACCATCTATAATGAACACATTATCTTCGTTATATTCATCAGCAATTAATTGACTACGAATAGTTTGTTTTAGCAAGGTTGAAGAAACAAATAACCATTTTTTATTAGCGCAAACACTCGAAGCAACTATTGATTCTGTTTTTCCTACCCTTGGCATTCCTCTTATTCCAATTAATTTATGACCATCCTGTTTATATAATTCTGCCATAAAATCCACTAATAGTCCAAGCTCATCTCGAACAAATCGGAACGTTTTTTTATCGTCAGCATCTCTTTGTATGTATCTACCATGTCTTACAGCAAGTCGATCTCTTAATTTAGGTACACGTAACTTGGTAACTGTTATATTGTCCATCGTTTTGAGGATTGATTCAAGCCTTCGAACTTGATTATTACTTTCGCATTTTAACAAAAGTCCCCTACGTGAATCATCTACTCCATTAATCGTAATGATATTTATAGATAACATCCCCAATAAGGATGAGACATCTCCAAGAAGCCCTGGTCGATTTTTTTGTATTTCATATTCTAAATACCATTCGTATGGCAAAGAAAACCCTCCTCATTATTAAAGACCCTAAATGATAACTCTATCATATATGATTTTTGATAAAAGAGAAAGATATCAATAATGTGAACGTGGAAGAAATTTGATGGATTTTGCTTAGTATATCTTACATTAGAAAAAAGAGAGGAAAGCTCCTCTCTTAGTGTGAACCATTATTTTGTACAAGTTTCACCATCATTGTAGCAATTGCATGCTGTTCTTGTTCAGATGCTACACTCCAAAGATCTGCCAAGACTTTTTCTTGTGGATTTTTCGCATCTACTTGCTTTGCTAAGTAATCCCCAATTTCGAATGCAAGATTTGAGATTACTTTCTCATCCATACCTTCATTTTGCGCATGATCTAAACGATCACCTAAAAAATTCTTCCACTCATCCCAATTATCTAATACAGACATAGGAGTACCTCCTTTTTTATTGTTACAAATGTATTGTTCCATAGGGAGGTTTGTTTTATTCACGATTACGATAAACTCTTTTTCATTATATCCACCCACCGTCTACAACTAATATCTGTCCTGTTATGTATGAAGCCTTATCAGAAGATAAAAAAGCTACTGCCTCAGCAATTTCTTCTGGTTTTCCAATGCGTCCTAAAGGAATTTCATTTTTCAAATCAGTTAGATCTTCTTCTGAGAACTGCGAGAGCATGTTAGTTGCAATAGCTCCAGGCGCAATAGCATTAACTCTAATATTACTAGGCGCAACTTCTTTTGATAATGCTTTTACAAAAGAATTTTGCCCACCCTTTACCATAGAATATAGGACCTCACATGAAGCCCCTTTGATTCCCCAAATAGACGAAATCACAACGATATTTCCTTTTTGATTGCGTACCATCTTAGGTACTAATTTTTGTGCAATTAAAAAAGGACTAGTGATATTTAATTGAACCATCCGTTCAATATCGAGATCTGTCATGTCAGTCAAAAGGCCATAAAAGCTAGAACCACTATTTAATACGACTAGGTCAATCTTGGTTGGAATTTCAGCTACAAGATTTTCGACTCCTGTTTGGACGGAAAGATCTGATTGTATAGGTATGATCCTTTCCCTATCATGTTCAGACATAGAATGAATAAACTGATCGATTGCTTTTTTGTTCGAATGAAAATGGAGGTAAATATGGTAACCTTCTTCTAAGAGCTTTTTTGTAATTGCAGAACCAATACCTCCACTTGCTCCTGTTACCAACGCAAATTTTTCCATCAATTTTTTTCTCCTGATCTTTTATAAAAATGATTTTAAGACTCGTAAAAAAAGGTCTTATAACTTTGGTCAAACACAAATAGTTATCAACATGATTTATTAAAAGCTTAGGTGAAGTGGGTGTTTAAAACTAAACAAACACTTAGAAGAACGTTCCCTATAATGCTCTGTATATAAAAGGGACTATATTGATAACAAAGTGAAAGTGCCGTAGTCAGCAAAGGGATATCTCTTTTGTCTAGTAACTTTTGGAATACTAGATCTAGATCGTAAATCCCTTAACATATTTGATGCAGTTTAAATTCCTAAGAAATTAAAAAGGGTCTGAATTCTCATTATCAGACCCTAGTATAACTTATTCTATTATTGAGGAACAACCTGACATACTGTAAATAAGTTTTCTTCGACCGCTTCATTAAGTACTGATGTGATGTCTTCTGTACTTAATGACTCTAAGGTTGGTACAACATCAAATAAATTCATGTCATTAAAGGCATATCGAGTAAACTGATTTGCAATGTATTCCGGTGAATTAATTGCACGAAGAAACGCGCCAATTTTTTTCTTCTTCGTTGCTTCAAATGTAGAATAGTCTAAACCTAATTCTTTAGTTGAGAGCATAGTCTGTTTTATTCTTTCAGCTAATAAGTCAGGATCTGATGTATCCCCACCTATCATAGCAAAGCCAAATCCACTCTCTTCTGTGTAATCATAGCTAAAAGTGTCATCAATTAGTCCTGCATGATATAGTTCATCATAATGGGTAGAGCTTTTACTAAATAACATATCTAAAATAATATTCATTGAAAGCTCATACTTTAGTAAATCTTTGCCTTTTCGGTTTGGATTTTTCGCTTTTAAGCCAACTAAGCATTTCGAACTTTGAACGTTCATTTTAAGAATTTCTATTTTCTTAAAGACTTCTACCGGTTCATTAGGAAACTCTCGTTTAATTTCTTCCTGAACGGTGAAATCTTTCTTCTGCTGATTTTCTCTTACTTGCTTTAAAATTTCATTTGGCTCTACTTGACCAACAATGAATAATAGCATATTACTCGGATGGTAAAAGGTATGATAGCATTCGTACAATGAATCTTTCGTTATTTTTGCAATTGAGTCAATTGTACCAGCAATATCAATACGAACTGGATGGTGTTGATATAGATTTTGAATTAATCCAAAATATAAGCGCCAGTCTGGATTATCGTCATACATATTTATCTCTTGACCGATAATTCCTTTTTCTTTCTCAACTGTCTTCTCTGAAAAATAGGGAGTTTGAACAAAATCAACTAGCGTCTCTAAGTTTTTTTCTACTTGACTTGTACTTGAGAACAAATAGGCTGTTCTTGTAAAGGAAGTAAATGCATTTGCTGAAGCGCCTTGTTTACTAAATTGCTGGAATACATCTCCATCTTCCTTCTCAAACAATTTATGCTCCAAGAAATGGGCAATTCCATCAGGTACCGAAATCAACTCATTATTTTTTAAAGGAACAAACCGATTATCAATTGATCCATATTTTGTGGTAAAAGTAGCATACGTTTTATTAAAGCCTTTTTTAGGTAACACATAGACATCAAGACCATTTTCCATTTTCTCATGGTAAAGTGTTTCTTGAAGCTGTTCAAAATGAATGGAATATGTCATGACTGATCCCCCTTTCCTTTAAGGAAATAAACCGTATCAAGTTCAATTTTAGCTGCAACTTCCCTTACTTCATCCGTTGTAACATTTTCAATCCCGTCTAAATACTCTTCGAATGTGCGATCAATTAAAGAAATAACGTTATGATACATAATTTCCACTAGACCATATGCAGTATCTATTGTTTCTAGTAATTGATTACGAATAACAGCCTTTGTTTGTAAAAATTCCTCTTCTGAAAAATTACCGTTTTTCATAGCCTGCATCTGTTCTTTAATAATGGTAACTGCTTGATCGAAATTTTGAAACTCAATACCTGACATTACCATTAATAGACCTTTATGACTTTCAACTCTAGAGGCTGCATAATAAGCTAAACTCGCTTTTTCTCGTACGTTTATAAAGAGTTTTGAGTGAGAAAACCCTCCAAAAATCCCATTGAATACTTGTAGTGCGTAATAATTGTCATCCTGGTACGTTACATTTGTTCTAAAGCCAATATTTAACTTACCTTGTTTTACATCCTGTTCCTCAATCACTTCTTTTTCTTTAACAGCAGAAGCTTTATCGACATCTGACTGTTTAGCAGAGGATACTGAATTCTCTTGTTTCGTGATTTGAAAGTATTGACTTACATGCTTTTTTACTAGCTCCTGTTCAATGTCTCCTACAACATATAAATCAATTTTATCTGTTTCTAGTGATTTTTTATAATAATCCATTAAAGAAGTTGCTGTAATAGCGTCTACATCTTCAATTTCACCATTAACATGTAATGCATATGGTTCTTCTTTACACATTTCCTGAACTAATCGTAAATTAGAGTATCTCATTTTATCATCATATACTGATTGAATTCGTTGCTTTAGAGTTCTTTTTTCTTGGCTAACGATTTCTTGATTAAAAGCGTCATGATCCGTTAGTGGTTTTAGTAATATCTCAGACAACAGTTTTACTGCCTTTTCTAATAACGGAGTTGAATCCGATAAAAACTTTTCGTTCGCAACTTCCATACGGAAAGTTATAATATGATTTTCTCCCTTTTTTGATAAATCTACATGTAATGTTGCACCGTATAGACTATCAAGATACTGTCTTAAGCTAGTACTTGAAGGAAATGACTTTGTACCTCGTTGAAGTACGTATGGTAATAATGCACGAAATGTGACATCCTCTTTTCTCAGTGGGGCCAAAAGTTTTAACACAATTGTATTTGTTTTAAACTTTGGTGTTGATATCGTATGTAAAGATAACCCATTAATATGATCAACTTGTTCATTTATAAGAGACATATGAACCCTCCTTTAAAATAGTTTAAACACAATTATACCAATATGAGGATAATATAGGAAATTATACACTTACCATTGACTATTTAAATTGATACTAAATATATACTAAAACGCCACTTTTAGCTTAGTGTTAGGTTTAAAGTAGCCAGAGGTAATTGTTCAGAATAGTTTTGTGGTGAGTCTTGCAAAAAAGCTCACCACAACTTGTTAAAGAAAAAAGGTAAGAACTTGTAAAGAGAATAGTTCAAGCTAGTTTTGGCATGTGATTTGAGTGTGGATCTTTCTGTGACATTTTATTAGGTCTAATAAACAAAATGACAACAATCACAGCTAACAAGCTACAGCCTGCGGAAATATAATAAATCATATGTTCAGAAACATTCATAATATATGAATAAACTGGTGGACCTAATGCTACACCAATAAATCTCATCGAACTATAAATGGATGTAATAGTACCTCTTTCTGCCTTTTCAATACCTTCTGTAATCATGGCATCTAGACTTGGTAAAGTAATACCAATTCCAACTCCCGTTACTGCCAAGAAAGACAGCAAATATACAAAAGAATGTTGAATTCTTAAGGCAATAAAAGATAGTGCAACTAATCCCATACCAATAATCATAATCATTTTCATTAATTGTTGATTTTCTCCAATTTTTTTCCCAGAGAAAAACGAACTTATAGAAAGGGCTAACAAAGGAATGGCTAATACTAATCCTTTTTTTACTCCATTAATATTATATTGTTTTTCTAACATATCAGATAAATAAAACAATATACCAAATAAAACAAACATGATAATACAGCCTATTGTAAAGATAGCAAATAACCATCTTCCTTCTTGCTTGAATATCTTTTTTACACAGCGGAGGAAAGAGGAAAATGACTGTTTCTCTTTTTCACTCTTTTTAGGAACTTTAACTAAAAAAATGACAAGCAAAACGCTTATCGCACTGAAAAAAGGAATAAACCAAAAAGGTAGGTACCAAATATAAGCTGCTAAAGCGGCACCTATTATTGGACTCAACACCTTACCTGCTGTATTAGCTGTTTCAGTTAAACCAAGCCCAGCACTAATTTCTTCATCTTTTTTAAACATATCACCTATCAAGGGCATGACTACAGGAGCAGCACCCGCTGAGCCAATACCTTGCAAAACACGGCCTAGCAAAATAGCCGTATAAGGGTCTTCCATTTTCCAAGAAGCCCATCCAGAAACCACTCCACCTAAACCTGCAATGATAAGACAAGGTACCATAACCGCCTTACGACCATAACGATCGGATAAATATCCAGCAATAGGAATGAGAATAATCGCCACAATTGAATATACTGTAATAATTAAGGAAACTTGAAAAGAACTTACATTTAATTTTTTTGAAATAATTGGTAGCACTGGGATTAACATCGAATTACCTAATGTCATCACAAGTGGAACAGATGATAGTGCCAATAAATCAAGCTTCTTACCTGCTTCCATAATCGCTTCACCTTGTCTTTTATTTTTTTCTTACCACTTTCATTTTGTGTCATTCGAAGCTATCATATACTGGGTATTACTTACAGTTTATAAGAAGTAACCTTAAAGATAGTTTTTATAGCTCGTGCCCGTATACAGTAACAAGTCTTAAACATTAGGTTCTGATAAAAGATCAATTTTAATTTATTGCCCTTTGTTGTAGTGAAAGGCATGAGACTGTCCTTCGGAAGAAGCGTGTCAAAGGAGACCCCCATACCGAGGAGGAGCCCGGACTGCCTGACGAAAGCGAATACCTGTAACAAAAATCAACTGGCAGGTTAAACAGAGCCAATCATTACTAACATTGGGAAGGAACATTATAATTTTTCTTTTTACAATCATTTAGTAAGTTTATCTTACCACTACTTTTATCCAGAACAAAAAAATAGACAAGCTCATTAATAGCTTGTCTACTTTAAACGAATTGAGTACTATCTCTTACCTTTTTCATAAGGTGTTCCTAAAGCCTTCGGAGCATCAGCACGTCCTATGAATCCAGTTAATGCTAGTATTGTTAAAACATAAGGAAGGATTAGTAAGTATACGGTTGGAATATCCTTCAAAAATGGAATTGTTCCTCCAATAATACTTAATCCTTGAGCTAGACCGAAAAATAATGCTGCTCCCATTGCACCAAGTGGATGCCACTTACCAAATATAACAGCAGCTAACGCCATAAATCCCTGACCACTAATTGTAGCATGACTGAAGTCCCTTGCAATAATAGTTGCGTATACAGCTCCGCCAATACCAGCAAACGCACCACTTAATAATACGCCAATATACCTCATTCTTGTTACATTAATTCCCATAGTGTCTGCAGCCATTGGATGCTCACCTACTGCTCGTAAGCGAAGGCCAAATGGTGTTTTGTATATAACGTACCAAACGATAACAGCGAATAAAATTGCAATATAAGATGTGATATATCCACCCGAGAAGAAGATATCACCAATGATCGGAATATCACTTAAAAATGGAACATCCATTTTATTAAAACTGATAGTAATACGATCCGTTTGACCTTTTTCATAAATATTCTTCACTAAGAATAAGGATAAGCCTAAGGCTAAAAAGTTAATCGCAACACCACTTACAACCTGGTCAGCTTTAAACGTGATAGATGCAACAGCATGTAATAAAGCAAACAAGGCAGCAGCGATCATGGCAGCTACAATTGAAAGCCATGGAGTGAGATTACCAAAGACATCTGCAAAATTCAAATTAAATACGATTCCCACGAATGCACCGATAATCATTAAGCCTTCAAGTCCAATGTTAACAACACCAGAACGTTCACTAAACACGCCACCTAGTGCGGTAAAAATAAGTGGTGCAGCAACGAATAAAGCCGTTGGTATAATAATTTCTAAAGCTTGTAAAATACTCACTTATTTCCCCTCCTTTTTAAAACGAAGTAAAATCCAGCGAATGAAATAGCTAGATGCTACAAAGAAGATAATAAGTGCAATGATAATTTCCACAAGCTCATTTGGAACTCCAGCTTCTGAAGGCATGTTTAAAGCACCTACTTTTAACCCACCAAATAATGCAGCTGAAAAAATAATACCAAGTGCTGCATTTCCACCAATTAAGGCTACGGCGATACCATCAAAACCAATTCCAGTAAAACCACCTTTCACAGATACGTACTCGAATGTACCTAAACCCTCCATCGCTCCTGCAACACCAGCAAAAGCACCAGAGATTACCATTGAAAGGATAATATTACGATTGACATTCATTCCAGAGTAATGTGCAGCATCGTGGTTAAAACCTACTGCACGTAGCTCAAAGCCTTTTGTTGTTTTTTCTAATAAGAACCACATTATAAAGGCTGCTATTAAAGCAATAAAGATCCCATAATGCATACGTGAATAATCAGTAAGACGTTCAAACGTTTCTGATCTCAATGACGCAGAAGCAAAAATTTTCTCCGATTTGTCTGCATTGTCCGTCATAACCGTTCGAATTAATGCATTTGTTACATGTAAAGCAATATAGTTCATCATGATTGTAACAATAACTTCATGGACCTTAAATCTTGCCTTAAGTAATCCAGGAACAAATCCCCATATTGCTCCGGCTACACCCGCAGCAATGATAGATAAAGGAATATGAATAATAGCCGGTAGTTCAAATGCTACCCCAACCCATACAGCTGCTAACCAACCTACGATAACTTGTCCCTCAACACCAATATTAAAAAGTCCTGTTCTAAATGCAAAGGCAACTGCTAAACCTGTTAAAATGTAAGGTGTAAATTGTCTAATTGTTTCTCCAATATAGTAGGATTCTCCGAAAATTCCATACCATAGCGCGCTATATCCAGCTACAGGATCATAACCACTTACTAGCATAATAATCGCGCCACTAATAAGACCTAATATAACGGCAATGATTGGAATAAGTACGTTCATATAACGATTTAGCTTCATACTTGCTTCCCTTCTTTCTGACGCTTACTTCCAGCCATTAGGAGGCCAAGCTCTTGTTCATTTGTTTCTTTTGGATCAACGATTTCAATGATCTCACCTTCATAAATAACAGCAATTCGATCACTTACATTAATGATTTCGTCCAATTCAAAAGAAATGAGTAAAACCGCTTTCCCATTATCTCGTTGCTCAATTAAACGACTATGGATAAACTCAATCGCCCCTACATCTAAACCTCTCGTAGGTTGAGCAGCAATTAATAAATCAGGGTTCCGATCTACTTCTCGTCCTATAATCGCCTTTTGTTGGTTACCACCTGATAAAGCTCTCGCTAACGTTGTAGTGCTTGGTGTCCTTACGTCAAATTCCCTTATTAATTCTTTTGCTTTTTCATAAATAGTTTTTAACTTTAAAACACCATTTTTAGAATATGGTTGATGATAGTACGTTTGTAGTACCATATTTTCACCTATTGGAAAATCCAATACTAATCCATGCTTATGGCGATCTTGAGGAATATGACCTACACCTGTTTCAGTTATTTTTCGCGGATGTAAATTTTCTATATTTTTATTATTTAATTTAACTGAGCCTGAAGTTACTTTTCTTAACCCCGTAATCGCTTCAATTAATTCGGTTTGTCCATTACCATCAACACCTGCTATTCCAACAATTTCTCCTGCTCTTACAGACAAATTGAGAGAATTCACCTTTGTCACTTGACGATTATCCTTAACAGTTAAATTTTCAATTTTTAAGACATCATCCTTAGGAGACGCTATCGTTTTCTCAGTTGTAAATGAAACCTCGCGCCCTACCATTAAAGCTGCAAGTTCATTTGGATTGGTTTCAGACACATTTACAGTACCAATGCCTTGGCCTTTTCTAATAACCGTTACTCGATCGCAAACTTCCATTATTTCTTTTAATTTATGTGTAATTAAAATAATAGACTTGCCTTCACTAATAAGAGTTTTAAAAATTTGAATAAGTTCTTTAATTTCCTGTGGTGTTAGAACGGCCGTTGGTTCATCAAATATAAGGATTTCTGCTCCACGATAGAGTGTTTTTAAGATTTCAACCCTTTGCTGCATCCCAACAGAAATATCAGAAATTTTAGCTGTTGGATCAACGGCAAGCCCATAACGTTCAGATATTTCTTTTACTTGTTTTTCAGCTTCTTTTAGATTTATTGACCCGGCTTGCTTAGGTTCATTTCCTAAAATAATATTTTCTGTAACAGTAAATGTATTGACAAGCATAAAATGTTGGTGTACCATACCTATTCCAAGATCATTTGCAATGTTAGGGTTTGTTATGTTGACTTTGTTCCCTTTCACTCTAATTTCGCCTTGTTCTGGTTGGTAAAGACCGAATAGAACATTCATTAATGTAGATTTTCCTGCTCCATTTTCACCTAGTAGAGCATGAATCTCTCCTTTTTTCACTTGTAAGGTAATATTATCGTTTGCTACTATGCCAGGAAATTCTTTCCGAATATTTAGCATCTCAATTACATATTCCAAACTTGCTCACTCCTTTTCCTGAACAACATTAAGGATTGGTTTGTGTTTTCACCTTATATAGGGAGAAGAAAACGACCAAATTGAAATGTTTTATAAGTAAAATGTCCTGATAAAGCATTTCAATTCAGTTATTTTTCCCGAGAATAAAGGCTGACATTGTAAATCATCCATCTTCTACTATGTATGAAAAGATGAATATTTACTTATGACTGTCAGCCTGTCTATTCATTAAAAATTATTTTGTAGGTACTTCGATTTCTCCGTTAAGGATTTTTTCTTCGTACTCTTTTACTTTTGCTTTAATTTCGTCAGTTAGATGTTCATCATGAGGGGCAATTCCAATTGCTTCTTCTTGGATACCATACTCGATGACTTCTCCACCTGGGAATTCATCATTCGCTGCTTTTTCAGCTAAGTCTTTAACTGCAACGTCGACACGTTTAACCATTGAAGTAAGTGTAATGTTTAACTCTCGTCCATCTTTAGTTGTAACATTACCTTCTTCGTATTGATCTTTATCTACACCGATAACCCATAGCTCACGTTCTGGATCTTCCACTTTTAGGTCAATAGCCTCAGAGAAGACACCATTACCAGTACCGCCAGCAGCGTGATAGATAATGTCTGCGCCTAGTCCATACATACTAGAAGCAATTTGCTTTCCTTTTGCCGCATCACCGAATGAACCAGCATATTGAATTTCAACTTCTGCATCAGGATTAACTGCTTTTACACCTTCAACAAAACCAACTTCGAATTTTTTGATTAAGTCCCCTTCAACTCCACCAACAAAACCAATTTTATTTGTTTTTGTTGTTAACCCAGCAACAACTCCAACTAAGAATGAACCTTGGTGCTCCTTAAAAGTAATACTAGCTACGTTAGGTTGTTCAACTACACTATCTACAATAGCAAATTTCGTATCTTTTTGTTGTTGCGCAATTTCATCAACAGCTGGTTGTAATAAGAATCCAATACCATAAATTAGATCGAAATTCTTACGAGCTAAAGTATTTAAGTTTGTTGCATAATCTGCATCACTTTGAGATTGTAAATAGTCAAAGCCATCATTACCTTTTTCTAGACTATTTTCTTCTCCGTACGCTTTTAAACCTTCCCAAGCAGATTGGTTGAATGACTTATCATCAACTCCACCAATATCTGTTACCATTGCAACAGTGAACTTATCAGCACTTTCTCCGCCTGTTGTTGCTTCTTCTTTCTCATCAGCTCCACCACAACCAGCTAAAAGAGTTCCAGCAGCTAGCATTAATGATAAAGCTAAACCATGTTTCTTTTTCATTTTTAAAGCCCCCTATTCTTTTCATTTCACTATTACCGTTGACAAAAACACACTCAACTATTCGAGCACCATCACCTCCTTAAAAGAATCGATTACCAATTAAGTAAATTACCACTAAAAGAAGGTTTCCCCAATTCTTAAAAATGTACTACCTTCTATCAAGTTTTATAATAGGTTGATTATCTATAATCTTTTCCTTACTACATGGAAACTGAAATGATCTGCTCTAAAATAATTTAATGAGTATAAAATGGGGCGGTCTTGGTCATCAAAATGCATTTGTTTTAGTAATAAAAGGGATGTTTCTGGATCACATTCTAATATTGGCGATATTTTCTCATGATAACCAATCGGTTCTATATGTGTGACAGCATAGCTAATATAAATACTCGCTTTTTCTTCAAGCAATTTTAATAAAGATTCTTGCTCATGCTCAAAAGTGTCTGGAAGTATTTCTTTTGGAATCTTATCTAAACAGTAAACAACAGGTTCACCATTTGCTGTTCTAACTCTTTCTAGTAGAAAGATCTCGTCTTCACTTAAACATTTAAATCTTTTTGTATCCTCGTCCGTCGCTCCAATTATAGAGGAGGAAAGAAAAACAGTTCCAGGTTTTGAATTTGCTTGTTCAATCATTCCTGTTACACTGTTCAACTGTTCGATCCCAGAAGTAAATCGCGGGCGAGCGTTTACAAAAGTCCCAACTCCATGCCTTCTTATGATAACGTTCTCTTCTTCAAGTGTGCGAAGTGCTTCTCTTAGAGTTGCTCTACTTACTCCTAAGTTTTTTGATAACTCGAATTCTGATGGTAATTTCTCTTTTTCTTTATATATACCGTTTTCAATATCTTCTTTAATTTTATCAATCACCTGAAGGTACAAGTGACGATTGTCAGACTTTATGGTCATGCATTCGCCCCCATTATCCTCTTTCTAAGAGATCAGACATCTGATGTTATACAGCATCTAATCGAAAATACTATACCATTTTTTATTCTATAAATAAATACTATTTCTTCAAATTTGTCGAAATACGAAGAAAATAAAAACATTTCCTCCTTTATTCATAAGAATTAGATGGAAGGTTGATTCCTTCTCTCTTTGTAAATAATTCTTAACCACTTCTATAATCATATAATTTCTGTCACAATTTGTCGATTTGAAAAATTATTCTGAATTTATCCCAAATCAAGTTAACAAATATTGTAATAGAGTGACGAGGGCTAGGATTATTCTTTAATCGTTAACATTTTTATCGCTAAGTATAAAAAAAGCTAGTGAATTATTAAACTCACTAGCGATCATTACTTATAAGATGATTTTTATGATAGGTGGGAACTAGACATGGTGATTTCTATTTTTAAGATGACATCTCCTCATGCTTATCTTTTGAGAGTAAGACATCTCGTGGTTTACTCCCTTCATATGGCCCAACAACTCCTCTTTCTTCCATTGCATCTATTAATCTAGCTGCTCTGGTATATCCTATTCTAAAGCGACGTTGCAACATTGAAACAGATGCTGTTTGCATATCAACAACGAGCTGGACAGCCTCTTCATATAAATCATCTGTCACTTCATTCTTTGTTTCAACAACTTCTGTTGGAATCATTTCCTCTTGATATTGAGCCTTTTGTTGAGCAATGACAAAGTCTACGGTTTGTTCTACTTCGTCATCTGATAAGAAGGCTCCTTGCACACGAACTGGTTTTGATGCACCTACGGGTAAAAAGAGCATATCTCCTCTACCTAGTAGTTTCTCAGCGCCACCCATATCTAATATTGTGCGTGAATCTGTTGCTGAAGATACACTAAAGGCTATACGAGAAGGGATATTAGCTTTAATGACACCTGTGATGACATCAACTGAAGGACGTTGTGTAGCAATAATTAGATGAATTCCTGCCGCCCTAGCCATTTGAGATAATCGTGTGATAGAATCTTCTACATCAGATGAGGCTACCATCATTAAGTCTGCCAACTCATCAACAATAACAACGATATACGGCAATTCAGGTTGTTTAGCATTTTCTTCGCGATTGTTCTTTTTTATCACTTCATTATACCCTTCAATATTTCTCGTTCCCGTATGCGAAAATAGTTCATATCTTCTTTCCATTTCATTAATAACTTTCTTTAAAGCCTGTGAAGCTTTTTTCGGATCCGTTACAACTGGTGCAAGTAGATGTGGTATTCCATTATACACATTTAATTCTACCATTTTAGGATCAATCATCATTAATTTCACTTCATGTGGCTTAGCTCTCATTAATATACTTGTAATGATCCCGTTTATACAGACACTTTTCCCACTTCCTGTAGCTCCTGCAACAAGTAAGTGAGGCATCTTATTTAATTCTGCTAAAACAGCTTCTCCTGATATGTCTCTACCAAGGCCAATTAATAACTTAGCATCTGGACGGTCATTTCCTTTCGCCTCGAGCACTTCTCTTAAAGAAACCATGGCAATTTCAGAGTTTGGTACTTCAATCCCCACTGCTGATTTACCAGGAATTGGTGCTTCAATACGTATATCTTTTGCAGCTAATGCTAATGCTAAATCATCGCTTAAATTGACTATTTTACTAACCTTCACTCCAACATCAGGGTATACCTCGTATTTCGTTACAGCAGGTCCTAAGTGAACTTGGGTTACTTTTGCTTTAACACCAAAACTCTGAAAGGTTTTTTCTAACTTTCTAGCATTTTCATAGATATTTTTCTTATCTGCTTGTTGTGAATTATGTTTAGGTGCCTTTAATAAGTCAATTGGTGGAAGCTCATAATCATGGTTTTCAACTTCAACGAATGCCATAGGTTGTATAACATCTTTCTCTTCACTTGAAATCTTTTGATCCTCCGCTTCCTTACCTATATCTTTTTGATTAGTATGTACCTCGTTCTCCTCTAATAGAGTCTCTAGTTGACCGTCTTTTTCCGAAGAATTCATTGTATGAATAATCATTTCAGGAGTTGGCTCTTCTTCGCGATCTGAAAAACTCGAGATAAGCGGCTCTTCCATTTCGTGCTCTTCTACATTTTTATTTCGAGTTTTAGGAACACGTTGCTCTTGATTCTGTTTCTTTTCTTCCCGCTTTGTTTGTATGACAGAAGGTATTTTTTTTATATCCTCTAAAAAACCCATCGTTTGATTTTTGGCAAATCTACCAATAGGCAATAATACCTTTGCTATTGTATCCTGCAGAGATTTGCCTGTTATAAGTATCATTCCTATCACAATCAAAACAACAGCAATAATTTTGGAACCTGCTTCTGCAAAAAGGTAATAAGATGTGGCAAACATAAGTGCGCCGATCATACCGCCACCAAGGTCTACACCACTAGCTTGTCCTCTTACATCCATCCAAAACAGTTCAAGTGTGTTAGACAATACACTTGGTGAAGCGAACGTTCCATTATGAGTTAGCATTTTAAATAATGTAACGTGGCTTAATAAAAGAATAGCTGCCACCACACAATAAATTCCAACCATCTGTCTTGTAAATAGAACTGGGATTTGTCGTTTCCAGATTAAATATAAAGAAAAAATCAATACTCCGATTAGAAAAACCATGTACCATTCTCCACTAAAAAATCGAAACAAATGGACAAAAGTGTGCCCTACAACACCTAATTTTGAAATGGAAATAAGTGCAATTGCAAGAATAATTAGACCTGCCAATTCAAATTTTAACGTTTTCTTCCAATCATCTTTTGATTTTCTTTGCTTTTTCTTTCTTTTTGTCATTATGTATCACCTATGTTCTAATATAATCCAGGATGCTTCCTCCTGATCCAGTCGTAGATTATCCTCTAAATTTATTCCACGCATGATAATTTAACGAAGAGTGTACGATATTTACTTTTTTCCTATCAACTTCAACTCTTAGTCATTCTAATAATTATCCCCCTGGCTACAAAGTTTACCTCTATGAGCAGATAGAATGGCTCTTTTTTTACTTACTTCCATACATCGTAAGAATGATGACGCTATTTTCTAGAATTCATAATGAATAGCCTAAGGGATGAATGAAACAAAAACAGGTAAAAAAGAAGAAAGCAGCCAACAATTGAGGCTGCCATAGATTCTAGCTTATTATACCATAATTCACTTGATTGGATGAAAGAGACATCGTAATTTTTTGTCCTGGACAAAGCCCTGCATTAAGAAAATGATTGGGATCACTGCTTAGTACTCTAATAATTTCAAGTTGTGCTTCACTCGTTTCTTGTACGAGTAGTTGGACCCCATCAACTTCTACTACGGATTGTTTTTGGTAGTCACGATCATTAGTTGGATAAATTAATTCAGGTGGCATCATCGTATAGTGTATCATTGTAACATCTTTTCCTCATCCTTATTTTCGAGCATGCTATTAAGCTTTTGAATTGCTTGACCAACTCCGCCTACTTCATCAATCAAGCCATACTCAACTGCATCTTTCCCGACAACATTGGTTCCTATATCGCGAGTTAAATTTCCTTTAGAAAGCATTAGTTCTTTAAACTTCTCTTCAGTAATGTTTGAATTCTTTGTTACAAAATTAATAACTCTTTCCTGCATTTTGTCTAAGTATTCAAATGTTTGTGGGACACCAATAACAAGCCCTGTTAAACGCACTGGGTGTATAGTCATAGTAGCTGTCTCAGCAATATATGAGTGATCACATGAAACCGCAATTGGAACACCTATTGAATGTCCTCCGCCTAAAACAATAGATACAGTGGGTTTTGATAAGGAAGACAGCATTTCAGCTATCGCTAAACCTGCTTCTACATCTCCTCCTACTGTATTTAAAATAACTAACAATCCTTCTATTTTAGGATTCTGTTCAATAGCGACTATTTGAGGAATCACATGTTCATATTTAGTCGTCTTATTTTGTGGTGGTAACTGAATATGCCCTTCAATCTGACCTACTATTGTTAAGCAATGAATTTTTGAATCATTACCCATCTGAGGAACACTCGTTTGACCAAGTTGCTGAATTTTCTCCACAATTGAAGCTTCCTTACCTTCTTGTTTTTCAGGCTCCTCATTTTGGCTTTGTATGTAGTTATCATGATTCGTCATGTACGTCATCCTTTCTGCTTCATTCTACTGATAGTATTAACAAGCAGATTATTTTCATGCAAAAGAAAAAGAGGCGAACATAACGTGCTTGTCCGTCTCTTGTAAAAATGATATATACTCATCAAGGGTCTTTTCATACTTAATCGTTATTTTGAAAATTATATTTCCATAATGATAGGCAAAATCATTGGTCTACGCTTCGTTTTTTCATATAAAAATTGATTTAACGCTTCTCTTATATTCAGCTTTATCGCTGACCATTCAATTGATTGCTCATTCATACTTTTTTCCACGATATCTGAAACAACCTTAGTTGCTTGTGTAATAAGCTGTTCTGATTCACGCACGTATACAAAACCTCTTGTGATGATCTCAGGACCCGAGGTAATTTTCTTTCTTTTCTTATCCAGCGTAACTACTACAATTAAAATTCCATCCTGCGATAATAAGCGACGGTCTCTTAATACAATGTTTCCGACATCTCCAATTCCTAATCCGTCAATTAAAACATTACCTGAAGGAACTTTACCTCCTGTATAAACCGCCTCACCTTTAAATTCTACTACCTCACCTTTATCAACTAAAAAAATATTCTTTTCGCTCAAACCTACCTGCTGTGCAAGCTTAGCATGAGCTTTTTGCATTTTAAATTCACCATGAACTGGGATGAAATATTTAGGCTTTGTCAAATTCAACATCATTTTAAGCTCTTCTTGATGACCATGACCAGAGACATGTACTTGTTTTTGACCAAATACAACATTTGCACCAGCTCTACAAAGTAAGTCAATCGTTCTCGAGAAAACCAATTCATTGCCAGGTATCGGGGTTGCCGAGATTAGAATTGTATCTCCTTTAAGAATATTAACTTGTTTATGTGATTGTTTTGCCATTCTAGACAAAACAGCAAGAGGCTCGCCATGATTACTTGTCGTTAAAATTGCCACTTCTTTAGATCCAAAGTTATTTATTTCGTTGATAGAAATGAACAATTCATCCTCGACATCGATATATCCTAGACTTATAGCAAGATTAAGAATATTTCTCATATTTTTCCCGACAACTGCTAGTTTTCTGTTATTCTTTACTGCTGCATTAATGACTTGTTGTATTCTGTGAAGGTTAGAAGCATATACAGCGACAATAACCCTTCCCTCAGCATTATACATAACATCTGATATCTCTTCTCCAACAATCGCTTCTGATCCAGAATGACCTGGTTTTTCAGCATTTATACTATCAGATAGAAGGCATAATACTCCTTTATCACCAATAGTCGCAATTTTTCCAACATCGCTAAAATTTTCTCCTACAGGTGTTTGATCAAATTTAAAATCACCTGTATGAACGATTGCTCCCATTGTTGTAGCAAAACTTATGCCTACAGAATCCGGTATACTATGATTTGTCCTAAAGAATGTCACTTCTGTATGTTCAAAATTCAAAACGGTTTCGTTAGTGATTTCTTTAACAAGTACTGTTTGTTTCATTCGATTTTCTTTCAGCTTTTCTCCTACCAATGCTAATGTTAACTTTGTCCCATAGATTGGAACTTGAATATGGTGAAGTAAATTAAAAATACCACCAATGCTTTCATCATGACCATGTGTAAGGAAAATCCCCTTTACACGTTCTCTATTTTCTTTTAAATAAGTAATATCGGGAATAACCATATCTATTCCAAGCATTTCATCCTCGGGATACATTAATCCAGAATCAACGACAAATATATCTGAATTAATTTCAACAACAAACATGTTTTTACCGACTTCTCCAACACCGCCTAAAGCGATTAATTTAATTTTTTCTGTCTTTTCCATGATTTCAAAAATCCTCCCCACTGAAGTACCCGTTCAACGTCACTTAGAAATATTATACATGATGAAAGAAATGGAATACAAGGTAATTTTCTCCGTATAATGTTCTAACAAGCTTTTTACTATAATATTTAGTAAACTTTATCAGAAATGGGACTCTTCGATTTATTTCATCTATTGAAGTTAAAAAAGTACTGAATGAAAGAAATTCTATAAATAGAAAAGAGGCTGGAACAAAACAAGGAACCAGGCACCCACCGATCCAATCTATTGTAGGCACTAGCTAAATCAGTGCGTACATATAGTTGTTACGATAAGCTGCCAGGCACTTCTGTCCCAACCTCTTTCTTTTCACTTTAATCTTCTATACCTTTAGTTCGAGTTGAAAGAAATCACTTCAATTAATTGATTCCGTTCTTCACTAGTTAGCGGTAGAAGTGGTAATCGAACAGAACCAACATCTAGACCTTTAACTTGTAGAGCTGTTTTAACAGGACCTGGATTTGGTACAGCAAATAATTGTTTCATTATTGGTAATAATTTTCTATGCTGCTCAGCTGCTTTACCATGCTCACCACTTAAGAAGTCCGTGATCATCTCTTGCATTTCTACTCCAATTACATGTGAAGCAACTGATACTACACCTACTCCACCAATTGATAACACAGGGATCGTTAACCCATCATCACCTGAATAAAGGAGAAAATCATTCGACGTTCTTGAAATAATCTCCGCCATCGCATCTAAATCTCCACTAGCTTCCTTAATAGCAACCACATTAGGAAGCTCAGATAGACGAACAATTGTATCTACGGACATATTTACAACACTTCGACCAGGAATATTATAAAGCATAACTGGAAGACTTGTTGATTCAGCAATTGCTTTAAAATGCTGATACATTCCTTCTTGACTTGGTTTATTGTAGTATGGAGTAACTAACATGACAGCATCTACACCAGCTTCTTCAGCTAGTTTAGTAAGCTTAATTGAAGCTGCAGTATTATTACTTCCAGTTCCTGCAATAACAGGGACTCTACCATTCACTTCTTTAACTGTATACTTAATTAAAGCAATTTTTTCTTCTGTACTTAAAGTAGGGGATTCACCAGTAGTCCCGGCTACAACCAATGAATCTGTTCCATTATTTAACAAATACTCAATTAAAGTTGATGTTTTTTGAAAATCAATATTTCCGTTTTTATCAAACGGAGTCACCATCGCTGTTGAAAGTTTACCAAAATGACTACCCATTACCTTCACTCCTTTTGTTGCACTCTATCTTCTATACTATAGCAACATGTTTATAAATACATGTAACCAGTATTATTATCTCTATTTTGATAGATTGAACGCTTCATGTAAAGCATTTACCGCTTTTATCATGTCCTCTTCTTTAACTAATACCCAAATCGTTGTATGACTATCTGCAGATTGTAGGATTGATATACCCTGTTCTGATAACGCAGTAACAATTTTTGCAGTAACTCCTGGAACACCCATTATTGCTGCACCAACCGTTGATACCTTTGCACAATTTCTAGTGATTATTGGTGAATAACCAAGCTCCTCAAGTATTTCAACAGCTCGGTCTGTCACATGATCAGAAACCGTATAGATAACAGATTTAGGTGTAATATTAAAGAAATCAACACTTATTCCATCTTTAGCCATCGCTTTAAAAACTTCTGTTTGCACACCATATTGCCCTTCCTTGGCAACCACCTTTATTTGAGTAACATTTGAAACGTGTGCAATTCCTGTTATTAAGTGTTCATGAACATCACTTCCTCTATTTGAGGAGTTATTAGACGTTACTAATGTTCCCGAAGTATTTGAATAAGTTGATCTTACTCTCAAAGGAACTTCTGCTTGCATTGCTATTTCAACCGCTCTAGGATGAATTACCTTTGCTCCTTGGTAGGCAAGATTCACAATTTCTGTATATGTTACTTTAGATAGAGGCTTAGCATTTTCAACGATTCTTGGATCAGCAGTCATAACACCCTCTACATCTGTAAAAATGTCGACAAATTCTGCGCCTAATGCTGCACCTAGAGCTGCTGCAGAAGTATCACTGCCTCCTCTACCTATTGTAGTTATATCCCCAGTTGAAGTGGCTGCACCTTGAAAACCCGCAACTACAACGACATCATATTCCTTTAACATTTCTGTTAGGCGGTCACATTTCATTTCAAGTATTTTTGCGTTTGTATGCTCGTCATTTGTAACAAATCCTGCCTGAGCTCCTGTTAATGAAGTTGCTCGGATTTTTTGGTCATTTAACATACTCGAAAAAACAATAGAGGAAATAGCTTCACCACATGAAAGCAACATATCCTGTTCACGATTCGAAATGTTTTTCACTCCACCATATAGGAGGTCAATTAATGTGTCAGTTGCATATGGGTCTCCTTTTCGCCCCATTGCAGAAACAACAACTACTACTTTATACCCCTCATCTAATGCAGAATGAATATGTTTGAACGCCTGCTGGCGCCCATCATTATTTCTAACGGAAGTTCCACCGAATTTTTGTACAATAATTTTCAAATTGAACACCTCTATATAGACGTGAGAGAAGAGAGCCAGATTAACCTCTGCTCTCTCCTCAAATAAGATTTAAACTAGTTGGAGCTTAACTAAACTTTCCGCAATTTGAACGGAATTCCATGCTGCACCCTTTAAAAGGTTATCAGAAACAATCCACATATGGAATCCATTAGCACGGTCTAAGTCTTTACGAATTCTACCAACAAACACATCATTTTTTCCAACACAATCTGCAGGCATAGGATATATTTGTTGTGAAGGATCGTCTTGAAGCGTTACTCCATCCGAGTCTTTTAACAATTGTTTTAATTGGTCTGTTGTTACTTCATGATTTTCAATCTCAACGTATACAGATTCAGAATGTCCTGTTTCAACAGGTAATCGGACACAAGTAGCTGCTACTTGTAATTCCGGCATACTCATGATCTTTTTAGTTTCATTGATCATCTTCATTTCCTCAAATGTAAATCCATTTTCTTGGAATTTATCGATCTGAGGTACAGCATTAAAGGCAATTTGATAATGTTTTTCATCACCTTTTACAGGTAACACTTCAGGAGTAAAAGATTCACCATTTAATATAGCTTGTGATTGTTGCTTAAGTTCATTTATTGCTGCAGCTCCAGCCCCTGAAACAGCTTGATAAGTTGAGACAATTACCTTACTTAAACCGTACTGTTGTCTTAATGGTTCAAGCGCAACAACCATTTGAATCGTAGAACAGTTTGGGTTTGCTATAATTCCTTTATGGTCCTTAATTGCAGCTTCGTTAACTTCTGGTACGACTAACGGTACATTTTCATCCATGCGGTAGGCACTCGTGTTATCGACTACAATGGCACCTCTCTTGACAGCTTCAGGAGCTAACGCCTTTGATACGTTTCCACCTGCACTAAATAGTGCAATCTGTACCCCTTCAAAGCTGTCTGGAGTTGCTACTTGAACTGTATATTCTTGATTTTTATAGATTACCTTCTTTCCTGCAGATCGCTCTGAAGAAAGTAACGTTAATTTTGAAATAGGAAAGTTACGACTCTCTAGTGTTTTAAGCATTTGTTGTCCTACTGCTCCAGTTGCTCCAACCACTGCTACATGATACCCTCTTGCTTCCATTACCTATATCTCCTTCCAGCTACATAATTAATCAATATAGCTTCAAATCTTTTACGTATTATTCTATCATAATCCTTACTGAATTGATTGATAAATTTATTTATTTTAATTAAATAGGTAAATTAACTCTCTAGATCTCTGAATTTTTCAACAATAACTGGTTGATACTGCTTTCCTACCAATGCAGCAAGGACTGTATCTAATAAATTATCCATTCTTGCTACCATGGAATTAGGTTTTTTATCTGGCATATCTTGCCCAAATGGAATAAAATAAATATCCTTTGTTGCCATTAGGCGCATCAAATTGACACCATTTAGTCCAAGAGCATCGTTCGTTGAAATCCCTAATACAACTGGACGATGTGTTCGTAAAGTAGCCTTTGCAGCCATTAATACTGGGTTATCTGTTTGAGCATTTGCGAATTTACTCATTGAATTTCCTGTTAAAGGAGCGATAACCATACAATCAAGAGGGCGCTTTGGTCCTAGAGGTTCTGCTTCAACGATAGAGTCAACAACTTTATTACCAGTCAATTGCTCAACTTTTTCAACCCACTCTCCAGCTACTCCGAAGCGCGTTGTTGTATGTTTTACTGTACTTGAAACAACCGGCACTACCTCTGCACCTTCATCTAATAACGATTTTATTTGAGGATATACCTCTTCATACGTACAATGAGAACCTGTAATCCCAAAACCAATTCTTTTTCCTTTTAATTTCATGATGATAGCCCCTTTCCTTCATTCTTAACCTCTTCCAATAATTGAGTTAAGACATTTGCAACAATTTGCCCTGCTGTCTTTGGAGCAACAATACCTGGTAGACCTGGTGCTAGAAGTGCTTTTATCCCTCTTTTTTCTGCATACCTGAAATCAGTTCCCCCAGGCTTTGAAGCTAAGTCCACAATTAAAGTGTGAGCTGGCATGTTTGAAATAACTTTTGACGTTACAATCAAATGTGGAATTGTGTTGATACAAACATCAACGTCCTTTGATTCTTGTTCAAGCTCACTTAAATGAAATGGTGTTAGCCCCATCTCCGTAATTCTTGCTAAATGTGCGGAATCTCTGGCACCTACTTTCACCTTAGCACCTAATGAAGCAAAAGTTCTGGCAACACTCATTCCAACTCTTCCAAGTCCAAGTACCGCCACATTGGAACCGTGTATTGTAATGTCTGTGTGTTGTATGACCATCATAATCGTACCTTCAACAGTTGGAATTGAGTTATAGATTGCTACATCATCTCTATTGAATAATTGAATTAATTTTCGGTTAGTATTTTGAACTAAGTTGTTTAAGTAGTCATTCGTAATTCCTGAAAAAATTACGCAATGATCCGGTGTTCTCATTAATAGATCTTCTGTTAATTTCACTTCTATATTTGAAAAAACTGTATCAACGGTACCTTCTTGATCAGTACCTGGAATCGGGAGAATAATGGAATCTACTTCTTCGAATTGAACTTCATCAATGTTTACTTTTGTTGCACCTGTAAATCCATGATCAAGTTGATCAAATCCTACAAGAGACAGTTTCGCATCAAGTTCAGTTAATTTTCGGATAACTTCTAGCTGACGTGCATCGCCACCTATTACAGCTATATTTAATCCTGTTAACATATTGGTTTTCACCTTCTCTTTTGGCAATGTATATGTCGAATTTCGGTTAAAGATCTTAGATAACTTACTTCAACATACTATGTAGAAAAAGCGTTATGGGTGAATAAACAGTGGGAAAAACGTCTTCGTTCATTTTAAAGAAGAGGTTTAGATTAGGTGTGTTTATAAATTGTCGATGGTTTCTTTGAAAAACTTATTTTGTAAAGGACACTTTTTTAAGAAAAGCTCAAAGAAAAAACGATTGGCTAGCACCAATCGCTTTTCTCCTATGATTCAATTTGTTCGATTTGTTCATCTGGAATGTCTAAAATAATCATATCCGTGCCAATCTTTTTAATATGTTGCCAAGGTACACGTATTTCTTCACCTTGCTTTCTTAATCCAAACCATTTTAAAGATGGGATAATGAGTGTTGTTATTTGTCCTGTTTGCTCATTGATTTCTAAATCTGTCTGACCTAAAACCCCTAATCGCTCTGCGCGTTTCACATCAACAATTTCTTTGCCGCTTAATTCACTTAGCCTCATTTTTATTCCCCCTTATTACATCATATCGATTTAGTCCATAAAAAAATGCCTACAAATTTAAATATTGTAGGCATTTTTACGCTTTTTACATGTTATTGAAGCTTAGTTGGTAATTGTCCATCAGGACTAATTAACGCAACAGAATACGAATCAGTAAACAATTGATTAGCTAAAGTGTTTACACTTTCTTCACTGACTTCATTAATACTTTCAATAATGGAATCCATAGAACGATGGCGACTAAGTAAAAGTTCATTCTTTCCGTTACGGCTCATTCTGCTATTAGTACTTTCTAAACTTAGCATTAAGCTTCCCTTCATTTGCTCCTTGCTATTTGCTAATTCTTTAGAAGTTATCCCATCTGCTTTTAATGTTGTTAACGTATCCTGAATGGTATCGAATAGCATGTTTAATTGATTACTTCCTGTACCACCATATATTGTTAGCAAACCGTTATCAGCATAAGATGAATGATAAGAAAAAACGGAATAAGCAAGGCCTTTTTGTTCACGGACATCCTGGAACAAACGACTGCTCATACTTCCACCTAAGATATTATTTAGTACGATCAAACTGTAGATATCTTCATGGCCTACTTCTAGACCGTTAAAACCAATGCATAAATGAGCCTGTTCTGTATCCTTTTGACGGGCTAATTTCTGTACATTAAATTCAGGTTTTTCAAAAGTTCTTTTTTCAGAACCAGTTTCATAAGAGCCGAAAAGCTTTTCAACTTCGTTAATAAATGCTTCTGAAACATTACCAGCTACTGAAATAACGACATTATCAGGCGTATAATGTGAATTCATGTACTCTCTTAACGTATCTCCATTAAAAGTGGATAGAATTTCTTCCGTTCCTAAAATAGGGTATCCAAGTGGATGCTTATCATAAGTAGCTCTACTTAAAATATCATGGACGATATCATCAGGAGTGTCTTCATACATCTTTATTTCTTCATAAACAACATTCTTTTCTTTTTGTAGTTCTTCTTCATCAAATGTAGAATGAAAGAACATATCAGCCAATACATCAAGCGCGTATTGAGCGTGGTCATCTAAAACCTTTGCATAGTAACACGTGTATTCTTTTGAAGTAAACGCATTGACTTGACCACCAATACTGTCAAACGATTCAGCAATTTCTCGTGCTGTTCTTGTTTTTGTTCCTTTGAAAAACATATGCTCAAGGAAGTGAGAAATTCCGTTATTCTTTTCATGCTCGTTTCTTGATCCTGTTCCAATCCATACTCCGATTGCAACAGAGCGAACTGTTGGAATGTTTTCTAATACGATTCTTACTCCATTTTGGCAGGTATATTTTTTTATCAAAATTGCTCCTCCTTAAAACGATGCTTCTACTTTAGTTATCGCTCTTAGTATTAGTTGTGGATAATCTTTCTTCATTAATCATCATGGACAATGAACCAAAAGAGTAACCTTTATTTCTAATAGATATAATTAATGTCTCTAAACTTTCAGACGTCGATGAAGTAGGGTGCATTAAAATTAGCGCTCCGTTATGAACCTTGCTCATTACCCTTTCTACTAATACATGTGGCTCTGGTCTTTGCCAATCTATTGTATCCACGCTCCACATAACCGTCTTCATCTGCATTTCATCAGCAATAGTCACAACTTCATCCCTCATACTTCCACTTGGTGGTGCAAACCATGTTGGCGTAGTGTCTGTAACTGATTTTAAAACATCATTCGTCTTTGAAAGTTGTTCTCTTATGTCAGCTGCAGATAACTTGCTCATATCAGGATGTGAGTAAGAATGATTGCCTACCTCATGACCAGCTTCTACAATCATTTTGGCCATATCGGGGTTTTCCTTCGCCCATCTCCCTTCCAAAAAGAAAGTGGCTTTGACATGATATTTGTTAAGCGTTTCTAACATATCAGGTATATATTCATTCCCCCACGCAACATTGATAAGAAAAGAGACCATTGGTTTATCCGGATTTCCACGATACATTGGTGAAGCTTCAAGATCCTCAAAATGGATGGATGGTTTGACTTGACGAAAAACAAGTAAATCTTTATTAAAAGTTCCTTTAGCCTGCATTTTTTTATAGGAAGCTTCAACATCTACTTGTAACCCATTATAGCCAGGTGTTGCCTTCCAAACCTTATGTATTTCAGCATTAACTGCTGGTACTTGATATTCTTTCGCCTTTTCAATAATTTCCTCATAGAGTGGATCCTGTTTCTTAATAACCGTTACATCAGAATCTTTCATCTGGTCAACAAAAGAAGACGTAAATGGATTTTCTATGAAACCAATGCTTATCGTCAAAATTAAAAGAAACCCAAATAAATGAATTAATTTCCTTTGCATTCAATATCCCCCTTTTTACTAAAAAATATGTAAATAGGGGACAAGGTAGAACAGATAATTACTTAGCATTATGTATAGATTCGTTATCTAATAAACCATTCTTTTTTACTCAGCAGACAATAAAGACATTTTTTCTCTACATTTATGAATGGATAACATAAAGCCGTACTAATAGAATAGTACTTATTACGGTTATAGGCAAACAATCATTCACAATTTATGATTATTTAACTAAGAAATGGTTTTTTTATAAGTTACATGTATTCCTGATTACCATTATAGGCATTCGCTTTCCACCGTAAGGATTGAAAAATCCAAACTACCGACTTTTTCAAAAAGCAAGTTTTCTTAGAGACCGAGAGCCTTATCGGCGCAACCACCTATGGGACCTCCCATTGACACTCTTTTCCCCCAGAAGTTTCATGACTCCAACCAACAAAGAGCAAAAAAATTAACCTTACTCATCAACAATAGCCATAACTTAACAAACGATAAAACCGAAAAAGAAGCCCGGATAATCCGGCCTTCATTTATTAGCTTTTTTGTTCTTCTTGTTTTTCTTTTTGCTCTTTAAGAACGGCTTTTCTTGATAAGTTCACGCGACCTTGCTTATCGATTTCAGTTACTTTCACTAAAATTTCATCACCAATCGCAACAACATCTTCTACTTTACCTACGCGTTCTTCTGCTAATTCCGAAATATGAACTAAACCGTCTTTTCCATTAAAGATCTCAACAAATGCCCCGAACTTTTCAACTCGTTTTACTTTACCTAAATACATTTGTCCAACGACTACTTCACGAACAATATCTTCAATAATTTTCTTCGCTTTTTGGTTCATCTCTTCATTAACAGATGAAATAAACACTGTACCATCTTGCTCAATATCAATTTTCACGCCTGTTTCTTCAATAATTTTATTAATTTGCTTTCCACTTGGTCCAATAACATCTCTTATTTTGTCTGGATTAATAGCCATAGTTAAGATTTTTGGAGCATATGCTGATAATTCCTCTTTTGGTGTTGAGATCGTTGCTAACATAGAGTTTAAAATTTCAATACGACCTTTTTTAGCTTGTTGAAGAGCTTCTTCTAAGATTTCACGTGATAATCCATCAATTTTGATATCCATTTGCAGTGCTGTTACACCTTTCGCCGTTCCAGCAACCTTAAAGTCCATATCCCCTAAGGCATCTTCCATTCCCTGAATATCAGTTAATACAGTATAATGTTCACCTGATTTTACTAAGCCCATTGCAATACCTGCAACTGGAGCTTTAATCGGTACACCTGCATCCATCATTGCTAAAGTACTCGCACAAATACTTGCCTGCGAAGTTGAGCCATTTGATTCAAGTACCTCTGATACGAGACGAATAGTATAAGGGAAATCCTTCTCAGAGGGAATGATTGGTTCAAGTGCTCTTTCACCTAATGCTCCATGTCCGATTTCACGACGACCTGGTCCTCTCATAGGCCCTGTCTCACCTACACTAAATTGCGGAAAATTGTAATGATGCATAAATCTTTTCGATTCTTCAATACCCAGTCCATCTAAGATTTGTACGTCCCCTAAGGCACCTAATGTACATATGCTTAATGCTTGAGTTTGACCACGTGTAAACAATCCGGAACCGTGAGTTCTTGATAATAAGCCTATTTCTGAAGATAATGGACGAATTTCATCCACTCCACGTCCATCAGGTCTTACTTTTTCTTCCGTAATTAAGCGACGTACTTCTGCTTTCACTAATTTAGAAAGAATTTGTTTAACTTGTTTTAGTGTTGCTTCATCTGCTTCTTTATTTTCATATTCAGCAATTACTGCATTTTTCACATCGGTAATAGCTGCTTCACGTGCGTGCTTTTCTTGAACTTGAATAGCATCAAGTAAATCTTTTTCTGCCATTACTCGAATTTCTTTTTCAAGGTCAGCGTCTAACTCAAACAATTCAATTTCTTTCTTTTGTTTGCCAACTGCTGCTGCAATTTCTTCTTGGAATTCAATAAGTCGTTTGATTTCGTTGTGACCAAACATGATTGCTTCTAACATTGTTTCCTCAGGAACTTCTTCAGCACCTGCTTCTACCATGTTAATCGCATCTTTTGTACCAGCGACTACTAAATGTATATCACTTTGTTCAGTTTGTTCTACCGTAGGATTGATAACAAATTCATCATTAATACGACCAACTGTAACACCTGCGATAGGACCTTCAAAAGGTATATCAGAAACACATAATGCAAGCGATGAACCAAACATTGCAGCCATTTCTGATGAGCAATTTTGATCAACACTCATTACAATGCTAATAACTTGAACTTCATTACGGAATCCATCTGCAAATAATGGACGAATAGGGCGGTCAATTAAGCGACTTGCCAATATTGCCTTTTCACTTGGGCGTCCCTCTCTCTTAATGAATCCCCCTGGTATTTTACCAACTGCATATAAACGCTCTTCATAATTAACTGTTAGTGGAAAGAAATCTAAAGGTTTTGGATCTTTTGATGCAGTAGCGGTACTTAAAACTGCTGTATCACCATATCTAATAAGTACTGCACCATTCGCTTGCTTCGCTAATTGTCCAATTTCAACGGTAAGATTTCGACCAGCCCAGTCTATGGAAAACTGTTGTTTGTCTTGTCCCATATATGTAAAAACTCCTTCTCTATTTTAATTACAATATGTATTAGTATGAACCATTTAAATTGAACATATCTATGACATTTATATATAAACTACAAAAAGTAATAACAAAATTTAAATACACTAAAAAAGCGGGAAAAATCCCGCTTTTTAAAACTTATCGACGTAAACCAAGCTTGTTGATTAATTCACGGTAGCGAGTTACGTCTTTATTACGTAGGTACGTTAAAAGATTACGACGTTTACCTACCATTTTCAAAAGACCGCGACGAGAATGGTGGTCTTTCTTGTGAGTACGTAAGTGATCATTTAAGTTATTGATGTCCTCTGTAAGGATAGCAATTTGAACTTCTGGTGATCCTGTATCAGACTCATGAGTTCTGTATTGTTCAATAAGTTCGTTTTTACGTTCTTGTGTGATAGCCATCCTTTTCACCTCCTTAATTTACAAAACACCTATTACCGAGCATACGTTGGTGAATCGTGTTGCCAAGCAATGGTTTTAAGCTACGAGTATTAGAATACTATTTTTCATTGAAAATTGCAAGGTTTATACTAGGTTTTTTTCAAAGAAATTAAGCGCAGCCTCTTTGTCTCGATGAATTTGCTTAATAAGTTCTTCAACATGACTGAATTTTTGTTCACTTCTTATTCGTTTATACCAATAAACAGTAATAGTATCACCATATATTTCCTCATTAAACTCGAAGATGTGTACTTCGACACTTGGCTTTGCTGCCTTTTCATGATGAAATGTTGGCTTATACCCAATATTGCATACACCCTCGTAGGAATGACCTTTATAAAGTACCTTTATTGCGTAAACACCCGTAGGAGGCACTAAGTAATCAGGTCCAACCTCTATATTGGCTGTAGGAAAGCCAATTGTTCTGCCCCGCTTCTCACCGTGTGCAACAAGTCCAGATATCGAATAAGGTCTTCCTAATAGATTAACGGCATAATCCATATCTCCACTTCTAATAACTTCTCTAATTAATGTTGAACTAATTTTACGATCATGATCTGTTTGTTTTTCGACAGTTGTATGTAAGAATTGTTCTCTTGAATGAAATGGTAATGTTTCCATCGTTCCTTTACCAAGATGTCCGTAAGTAAAGTCAAAGCCTGCAACCACATGCTTTACATTGAGCTTAATAATAAACTCATCAACGAACTGCTGTGGTAAAAGTGCAGCAAATTCTAATGAAAACTCAACTACAAAGAGATAATCAACCTCTAAATTTTCTATCAACATAATTTTGTCTTCTAGTGGAGTTATATAGTCGATGGTTGATTGTTTTCTTAAAACGACCTGTGGGTGTGGATGAAAAGTCATTACCGCACTTTTTATACCCAAACTAGCTGCCGTTTCTTTCGCTCTTAATATGACTTCTTGATGACCTTTATGAACACCATCAAAATAGCCCAAAGCCATGACCATTTCTTCAAAATTTCTTTTATCAAAATGATGTGGATGAGACAGTTTAATTAATTTCAAAGTCAATTCACCTTTTTCTCGCTTATCGCTTGTTCCTTAAATCATCAGAACCTTAATTGGCTTCATTAAGTGACTTTTGGATGGGTGCTTCGTATATATTGCCAAACATTCATTTTTTTCGTTATAAATTGCAATTGGCTCCCCAACATTTGTTGTATGATAGTCGCTTGGCAAGTCTAACACTGCCCCATTTCTCACTTTCTCTGCTAGCGTATCATGTATAATTAGTTTCGGCAAATCATTTAATGCTTCACCAATTGATATTAATTGTCCTTGTAACTGATTTTGTTCTACTATTTGTTCTACTTCTTCAAATGTTAAACATTCTTCAAGTGAAAATTGTCCTGATTTTGTTCGAATTAAATGTGACATATGTGCCGGATAACCAAGTTTTTCTCCAATCATCACAGCGAGAGTTCTTACATACGTGCCTTTTGAGCACGTCACTCTGAAACGAAATGTTGACAATCCCTTACTATTATTTATATCACTAATCAGCTTACATTCATTAATCGTAATCTTCCTTGTAGGTCGTTCAACTTCTATACCTGCCCTAGCATATTCATATAATTTTTTGCCATTGATTTTAACAGCAGAATACATTGGAGGAGTTTGTTCAATTGTCCCTTCCAATGAACTTAATACTTCATTTACTTGAGTCGGCACAAGCTCGCCTTCTACTTTTTTACTGTCTACTATCTCTCCAGAAGCATCTTCAGTTGTTGTTGAGAAACCGATCGTTACCTCTGCTTCATACGTTTTATGAGAAGCTGTTAAATATTCCACAATTTTCGTAGCTCTTCCCAGACACAGTGGAAGCACTCCAGTCACATCCGGATCTAGGGTACCGGTATGACCCACTTTTTTCGTTTTAGCCAATTTTCTCATTTTAGCCACACAGTCATGAGAAGTCATACCTGCTGGCTTATTTAGTAAAAGAACACCTTCCATATTAACTCTCCTTTTCGTCCATTTTTCTTAATGTCAAGTGTAACCTTATTGCTTAGTAGGTTGTTACTAACGTACCTTATGATTAGGACAGTGTAATCATAAAAAGGTACAAGTTTCTGTTGAAAAGATGCCACTACTCGAGCTTTCTTGCCTTTTATTTCAATTAATTCCGAGTAAAACATCACGTTCAAACTATAATCTAGACTAAATCAAAAAGGGATAGACAAAGAAGTCTATCCCTAAAAAGGAGTTAATCCTCCTTATTTTGAGCATTTAACTCATGAATAAGTGTCTCAATTCGATTACCATAATCAATTGATTCATCAAATTCAAATTGTATTTCTGGAGTTTTGCGTAAGCGAATTCGCTGCCCTATTTCAGAACGGATAAACCCTTTAGCTTTCGCTAGCCCTTTAAGTGTATTTTCTCTTTGTTCTTCATCTCCAAGAACTGAGATATACACTTTTGCGATTTGCAAATCACCAGATACACTAACATCTGTTACTGTAACAAATCCAATGCGTGGGTCTTTAATCTTACGGCCAATAATATCGCCTAGCTCTTTCTTCATTTGCTCTCCGACACGGTTTGCTCTTAAGCTCATGTCAATCACCTCTTCATTTAAAACCATTCATACGATGTTAATGTACGTTCTATCTCAGGAAATGAATCAAGAAATTTTAGTGTATTATTTAATTCTCGTTCTGTCTGTACTTTTGAAGAGCTTATAGCTACGAAACCTATTTTAGTTCGTTGCCATGAGTCTTGAAAGTCTATTTCTGAGACTGACACGTTAAATTTTTGTTTCGTTCTTGTAAGAACTCGCTGTAATACAGCTCTTTTTTCTTTTAAGGATTGTGTGTCGTATAGGATGAATTCGCAATTAGCGTATCCAATCATTTACGTTCAATTTCCTCCATCACATAGGCTTCAATGATGTCGCCTTCTTTTACATCGTTAAAGTTCTTAATTGTAATACCACATTCGTAGTTTCTTGCTACTTCTTTTACATCATCTTTAAAACGTTTTAACGCATCAATTTCACCTTCAAAGATAACAATTCCATCACGAATTAAACGTATGCCACTGTCACGAGTAATCTTACCTTCCGTTACATAAGAACCCGCAATTGTACCAATTTTAGACACTTTAAAGGTAGTACGTACTTCCACTTGACCAATTACTTTTTCTTCAAATTCAGGGTCAAGCATACCTTTCATAGCTGATTCAATTTCTTCTATTACCTTATAAATAATACGGTGTAAACGAATATCAACATTTTCAACATCCGCCGTTTTCTTTGCACCTGCATCTGGACGCACATTAAAACCAATGACAATAGCATTTGATGCTGCCGCAAGGATAATGTCCGATTCAGTAATTGCACCTACACCTGTATGAATGATTTTCACTCGTACACCTTCAACATCAATTTTTTGTAAAGCCGCTGCTAAAGCTTCAACAGAACCTTGAACATCTGCTTTTACAATTAAATTAATGTCTTTGATATCACCTAGTTTAATTTGTTCAAAGAGATCATCTAGGCTTAGCTTAGATCCTTCACTACGTTGTGCATCTAATTGTTTTTGTGCTCTTGCTTCACCGACTTGACGAGCTGATTTTTCATCTCCAAAGACCATAAATTGGTCGCCAGCTAATGGAACATCGTTTAGACCAGTAATTTCAACAGGTGTTGATGGGCCAGCTTCTTTCACACGTCGACCAAGGTCATTAACCATCGCACGTACACGTCCAAATGTATTTCCCACTACGATAGGATCTCCTACCCGTAAGGTACCATTTTGAACAAGAAGTGTTGCAACTGATCCACGACCTTTGTCTAATTGAGCTTCAATAACAGTACCTGTAGCTCGACGATTCGGATTTGCTTTTAGCTCTTCGACCTCAGTAACTAAAAGAATCATTTCAATTAGCTCATCAAGACCTTGACCAGTTAAAGCTGAAACAGGTACAAATATAGTTTCCCCACCCCATGCTTCTGGTACTAGTCCATGTTCTGTTAATTCTTGCATTACACGATCCGGATTAGCAGTAGGCTTATCAACTTTATTTACAGCTACGATAATCGGTACTTCAGCTGCTTTAGCGTGATTAATTGCCTCTACAGTTTGTGGCATTACACCATCATCCGCCGCAACAACAAGAATCGTAATATCTGTCACTTGTGCACCTCGAGCACGCATTGTTGTAAACGCAGCATGTCCTGGTGTATCTAAGAATGTGATTTTTTGATCATTGGATACAATTTGGTAAGCTCCGATGTGCTGAGTAATTCCTCCAGCCTCACCTGCCGTTACTTTCGTATTTCGAATAGAATCTAAAAGTGTTGTTTTACCATGGTCAACGTGTCCCATAATCGTCACAACTGCTGGACGGATTGTTAAATCCTCTTCCTTGTCCTCTTCTTCATACTTATCAAAATCAGTTTTTTCTAAAATGATTTCTTCTTCTACTTCTACACCGTATTCCCCAGCAATTAACTCAATTGAATCCTTATCAAGCTCTTGGTTAATCGTAGCCATTGTTCCTAGTAAAAGTAATTTTTTTATAATTTCAGATGGTTCTTTTCCTAACTCAGAAGCTAGTTCTCCAACTGTTAAGCTACCTGAAAATGTAATTTTTGAAGGTAGTTCTTTTTTTGGCTTAGGTGGTTGTTGTTGTTGGAACGAACCTTTTTGTTTTTTGTTATTGTTATTTCTCTTCCCTTTATTTTGATTGGAAGGTTTGTTATTTGAGTGGTTTTGCTTTTTATTATCTCGGCTGGAGTTTGGAGAAGCTTGCTTATTATTATTAGCAGGTTTGTCTCCGTTATTTGTTTTTATATTGTCTGATTTATTATTATTTTGATTTGTATTCACTTGGTTCCCCGGTTTCTTTGTCGATTCATTTGTTTTGTTTAGGTTGTTCGTTTCAACCTTGAATTTTTTGTCTAGCTTGACAATTACATCGTCTTCAATCGTTGACATATGGTTACTAACTTCAACATTTAATTCTTGTAAAGTAGAAATAATAGCTTTACTTGATACATTCGTTTGTTTCGCATACTCATATACTCGCATTTTTGTCATGCGTTCACCCCCAAGAATATTAATCGAGCAAGGTTTTTAACTTTGCAGCAAAGCCTGCATCATTTATCGCCACGACAACTCTTGCATCTTTCCCAATTGCATGACCTAACGTATAGCGATCTTCAACTAAAATAAAGGGGATCTGATAAAACTTACATTTATCCATTACCTTCTTTGTTGTGTTAGCAGATGCATCTTGTGAAAGAAGAACTAACTTAGCTCGTTGTTGCCTAATTTCTTTTACAACAAGTTCCTCTCCCGAAATTACTTTTCGTGCTCGATTTGCTAAGCCCAATAAGGACGTCCATTGCTGCTGATTCATCTTACTTCGTTGTTCTCCTTCTCAGCTAATTGAAGAAGCTCCATATAGATGGAATCTTCAATTTTGGTTTTCAATTGATTTGCAAGAATATTCTTCTTTTTAGCTTGTAGAATGCATTCTTTTTCAAGTGTGATATACGCACCTCGACCATTTTTCTTTCCTGTTAGGTCTACTGAAACATCGCCTTCTTTAGATCGTACAACACGGACGAGTTCTTTTTTTGACTTCATCTCACCTGTTGCAACACACTTACGCAAAGGAATTTTGCGATTGCTCATGAGAACACCTCTTATTCACTTAACTCTCTATCATCAAAACTTGTCAAAAGTGGTTCATCATCAGATAAATCTGTTTCAGAACGATTTATTTCTAATGGATAAATCCCAGCCTGTTCAGCGTCAGATTCACTTTTAATATCAATTTTCCAGCCCGTTAATTTAGCAGCTAAACGCGCATTTTGACCACGTTTACCAATTGCTAATGAAAGTTGATAATCAGGTACAATAACCGTTGTTGATTTCTCTTCTTCATTAACAAGTACTTCAGCTACCTTTGAAGGGCTTAAAGCATTGGCAACGAACTCAACTGGATCTTGAGACCATCGTACAATGTCAATTTTTTCACCTTTTAGTTCATTTACAATCGTTTGTACACGTTGCCCTTTAGGACCTACGCAAGAACCAACAGGATCTACTTCTGGGTTATCAGAATGAACTGAAATTTTAGAACGGTCTCCCGCTTCACGAGAAACAGACTTGATTTCAACTGTTCCATCATAAATCTCAGGTACTTCCATTTCAAATAAACGTTTTAATAAACCTGGATGTGTTCTAGAAACAAAAATTTGTGGTCCTTTTGTTGTTTTTTCTACCTTCGTTAAGAAAACCTTAATTCGATCGTGTGGACGATACGTTTCATTAGGCATTTGCTCACTTACTGGTAAAAGGGCTTCTATTTTCCCTAAGCTAACATAGATGAATTTTGAATCAATACGCTGTACAATTCCTGTCATGATATCTTCTTCACGATCGATAAATTCACTATAGATTACACCACGCTCTGCTTCACGTACTCTTTGAGTAACAACCTGCTTAGCCGTTTGAGCTGCAATTCGACCGAAGTCTTTTGGAGTTACTTCCATTTCAATCACGTCATTAACGACATAATTAGGATTAATTCCTTGAGCTTCAGCAATAGAAATTTCTAATCGAGGATCATAAACTTCATCCACTACGTCTTTTCTTGCGTATACTTTCATTGTTCCTGTATCTCGATTTAGATCTACACGAACGTTTTGTGCTTGATTAAAGTTTCGTTTATATGCTGAAATCAAGGCAGCTTCAATTGCTTCAATAATAATTTCCTTGCTAATGCCCTTTTCCTTCTCTAGAATCGTTAAGGCATCTAATAATTCACTACTCATTTCAACGGCTTCCCCCTTAAAAAATAAGCTATACATATTATTTTTCTAAGCATTTTACTGTTACAATGTAACGCTTGAAAAAGTAACCTCTCTATTAAGAAATAATAGAAATAATAACAAAAGGCATATTCATTCCTTTTTATTGCTCTGTTAAACTTGGATTTCAAAAAGCAATTCTTCTTCCTAGAGCGGTCTGGGAGCACCCTCGGCATATTCTCCTCCATGGTTCCCCCTTTGACATGTTTCTTTTCAACCTCCAGCGCCTTTTCAAAAGCCAAAATCAACTTTTGAATCGAATACAAACAACGCCTTTTATACCAAAGTGACTTATTAAGTCTCATGCCTTCCGCACCAATCAGCAAATTGCTAAAAACAGCATTTAACAGTAACGCCTTTAAGCTAAGCATTCAGCTAGAACTCAGATTACAATGAATGATCATTGTAGGTTAGTCTCTCCAATCATTACTCACTTAAATAAAAAGGAAAAAAGCCTCAAAAAACTTATAATAGAGATTAATTAAAAGTAACGGCTAATCTAGCTTTCGCTACTTTCTCATAAGGAATTTCAACTTGTTTTTTTCTAGTCTTTATTGTTACAGTAACAGTAAGAGTTTGACCGTCAAAATTCGTTAACTCTCCTTCAAATACTTTCTCTCCATTAATCGGTTCATACGTTTTGACATGAACTTGCTTTCCGATTGCCTTCATCACATCTGATTCTTTCTTCAGTGGTCGTTCAGCACCTGGCGATGAAACCTCTAAGAAATAATTGTGTTGAATAGGATCTAACTCGTCCAGCTTTTCACTCACTTTTTCACTTACGATTCCACATTCTTCAATGTCAATTCCTTTTTCTGAATCAATAAATAATCGTAGAAACCAATTTGCACCTTCTTTTACATATTCGATATCCACTAATTCAAGTTTCATATCTGCTAAAATGGGAGATACTAAATCTTCTACAATATCGGTGACTTTTTTACTCATTTTTTCCTCCTTGCTAAGAAAAGCGTAAGTGAAATGATCCATCTAATGCTAAAGAGGGATAAACCTCACTTAAGCTAAACATTTCGAATAGAAGTATTTGTTTACGCTTAAAAATTCTGAAAAACCCTGCCTTTTGAGCAGGGAATGAGTATGTACTATACTATCCGAATTGAGGTCCATACAATACGAAAGAGCGGGTTTCCCCACTCTCTCTCCTCTGCTTATCGTTAGCATTTCCATTAAAAGCATAACATAACCTCTATTTTTATGCAAATTTATCCTAAGAATCATGTTAAGCATTCATAAACTGGTAAAACTATAAAACCCATATTATAAATTAAAATAGCGATAATTGATTTTGGTCCGGTAGTTCATCCAAGCAACCATGGTTAGATAAGTACTCAATAATTGTCTTTGATACTTTACCACGTTGTTGTAGGTCTTCTTTAGATAGAAACTCTCCATTTTCACGTGCTTTAACAATATTAATTGCAGCATTTGTACCTAATCCTGGAATTGAGTTGAATGGTGGAATCAGTGAATGACCATCAATAATAAACTCAGAGGCATCTGAACGGTACAAATCTACCTTTTGGAAAGAGTAACCTCTTTCACACATTTCTAAAGCTAATTCTAAAACCGTTAGCAAACTTTTTTCTTTAGGTGCTGCATCTAGTCCTTTTGCGTTAATCTCTTCTATCTTAGCTTTTATCGGTGTTGAACCTTTTACCATCGTATCAATATCAAAGTCATCGGCACGAACAGTGAAATAGGCTGCATAATATAAAAGGGCGTGATGAACTTTAAAATAAGCAATTCTAACAGCCATTAATACATAAGCAGCTGCATGGGCTTTAGGGAACATATATTTGATCTTTAAGCATGAATCAATATACCAATCCGGAACCTCTTGCTTTTTCATTTCCTCTTCCATTTCATCCGTTAATCCTTTACCTTTACGTACCGATTCCATAATTTTAAATGCAAAAGATGGCTCAAGCCCTTGGTAAATAAGATATACCATAATATCATCACGGCATCCAATTACTTCACTTAGTGTACAAATGTTATTATGAATTAATTCCTGAGCATTTCCAAGCCATACATCTGTTCCGTGTGATAGCCCTGAAATCTGTACTAATTCAGAGAAGGTAGTTGGTTTCGTATCCTCAAGCATTTGACGTACAAATCGTGTTCCAAATTCAGGTATTCCCAATGTTCCAGTTTTACACATAATTTGTTCTTCTGTTACACCTAGTGATTCTGTTCCACTAAATATTTTCATTACTTCAGGATCGTCTGTCGGTATTGTCTTAGGGTCGATTCCACTTAAGTCCTGTAGCATACGGATAACTGTCGGATCATCATGGCCTAGGATATCAAGTTTTAAAAGATTATCATGGATAGAATGGAAATCGAAATGAGTTGTCTTCCATTCTGAGCCCGTAGCATCTGCAGGGAATTGGATAGGAGAAAAATCAAATATATCCATATAATCAGGGACAACTATTATTCCTCCAGGATGCTGACCTGTAGTTCGTTTTACACCTGTACAGCCTTGAACTAAGCGGTCAACTTCTGCTCCTCTATAGATGAGATTGTGATCATTTGCATAGCCTTTAACATAACCATACGCTGTTTTTTCCGCAACTGTCCCTATTGTACCGGCTCGATACACATACTCTTCTCCAAAAAGTAATTTAGTGTAATTATGTGCGGTTGGTTGATATTCACCTGAGAAGTTCAAATCAATATCAGGTACTTTATCCCCTTTGAATCCAAGAAACGTTTCAAACGGTATATCATGTCCATCCTTTTGATACTTCGCACCACAATTAGGACAATCCTTGTTAGGTAAGTCAAACCCCGAACCAACGGAACCATCATTAAAAAATTCTGAGTGCTGACAATCAGGACATACATAGTGTGGCGGCAAAGGATTTACCTCCGTAATCTCTGTCATAGTCGCCACGAAGGAAGAACCTACAGAACCACGTGAACCTACTAGATAACCATCATCTAAGGATTTTTTAACAAGCTTATGAGAAATAAGATAAATAACAGCAAATCCATGCCCGATGATACTCTTTAATTCTTTCTCTAGTCTGGCTTCAACAAGCTCGGGCAAGTTATCACCGTATATACTTCTTGCTCTTGAATAACTCATTTCTCGAATTTCATCGTCTGCCCCTTCAATTTTCGGTGTATACAGATCATCTTTAATCGGTTTAATATCCTCTATTAAATCGGCAATTAAATTCGTGTTTTCAACAACAATTCGCTTTGCTATGTCCTCTCCTAAAAAAGAAAAACACGAAAGCATTTCATCTGTTGTACGAAAATGAACATTTGGAAGCTCATGACGATTTAGCGGATTTGCCCCACCCTGTGAACTTACTAATATTTTCCGATAAATTTTATCAACAGGATTTAAATAATGAACATTTCCTGTAGCAACGACAGGTTTATCTAATTTTTCACCTAGTTTAACGATGTTTGATACAATTTCTTGTAAGGCAATCTCATCACGAATATAATCTAATTCAATTAAATGTTGGTACACCTCTAAAGGTTGTACCTCTAAATAGTCGTAATAGGCAGCAATTTCTTCCACTTCCTCAGGAGACTTTTGCATCATTCCTTCAAAAACTTCTCCCTTATCACAGGCAGAACCAATTAAAAGACCCTCTCTATATTTGTTCAATTGAGACCTAGGTATTCTAGGAACTCTATAGAAATAAGAAATATGAGCAATAGATACCAATTTAAAGAGATTCTTTAATCCGACATCATTTTGTGCAAGAACAGTCGCATGATATGGTCTAGAACGCTGATATGCATTTCCTTTTCCCATATTGTCATTGAATTGATCATGGTATTCAATTTCTTTTTCTGCAGCATCTTTAAGCATCTTAATTAACAAATAACCTGTTGCTTCAGCATCGTAAATTGCTCGGTGATGCTGTGTTAATTCAATATCGAACTTTTTACATAACGTGTTAAGTCGATGGTTTTTTAATTCAGGATAAAGGAAACGACCTAATTCAAGCGTATCAATTACTGGATTTTTCGCTTTTTCTTCTCCTAAAAGCTTCTTATATCCCACATTTAAAAATCCCATATCGAAGCTGGCATTATGAGCAACTAGAATATCATCACCTATCCAGTCCTTGAATTTCCGTAGAACTTCATCAACATTTGGCGCATCCCTTACCATATCATCTGTAATTCCTGTTAGATCTATTGTAGTTGCCGATAAAGGGTGATGAGGATTGGCGAATGACTCGAATCGATCGACGATTTCACCATTCTGAATCTTAACAGCTGCCAATTCAATTACCGTATCATAAACAGCTGATAACCCAGTTGTCTCAACGTCAAAAACGATATAGGTTTCATCAGGTAAATAACGATGCTGACTGTTATAGGCAATTGGAACTCCATCATCCACAAGATTTATTTCAACTCCATAAAGGATTTTCACTCCATGCTTTTTACCTGCTGAATAAGCCTCTGGAAAAGATTGAGCAACAGCGTGATCCGTTAAGGCAATTGCTTTATGTCCCCACTTCTTTGCCTGTTCAACATATTTACTAATAGACGTGACAGCATCCATTTGACTCATAGGAGAATGTAAATGAAGCTCTACACGTTTTTCATCGTCAGGAGCTTTATCCTTTCTTTCTCGTGGAGCCATTTCATTAATATCATTTGCAATCATGACAAGGTCTCTTACAAATGTATCATTTTGAATACTACCTCTTACTTTTAACCACATTCCTTTTTTTACAGCTTGGACTAAAAAGGCATCTTCTTTGTCTCTAGCAAACATTTTAACAAGGATAGAACTTGTATAATCTGTAATTTTAAAGGTTAACAACGTCCTACCGCTTCGAAGTTCTTTCGTTTCTGCATCAAAGACATATCCTTGAATGGCAATTCTTCGTTCTTCGTCTTCAATTGAAGCCATAGAACGAATTTCTTCATCCTCTTTAATGGTATAACCAATTGTGAGTGGGCCGGAAAGCTCAGGCTGCATCGCGTCTTCTTTTTCCGCATTCTCCATATCTGTAAAGGCTTGTAATCCTCTTTGTTTATCTTCTTCTAATTTCTTCGCTTGGAATTCTTTTATTTCCTCTTCACTTACAGCAACCGTGGTATCAATTTGGAAGGTTGGAAAGCCGAATTGCTGGAAGCTTTCTTGAATAAGAGAAGCATATTTTCGCTTAATTGTCATAGCCTCTGTATCATTTTTAGTCTTTATTAGAACTTTAACTCCTTGTACCGAAGGACTTTGTTCATTTAATAGAGCTAGCATTGGAGGTGAGATACCATCCATTTGTTGAATACAAATGGTCCAGTAATCTTGAACAAGCTTTTCATCAAAGGATTGATCGACTGTTTCATACGTAAATGAAACATCTGCAATATGCGAAAAAGCCTTAGAAAGTTTTGTATGAAAAAGCTGAAATACATTATATGGAAGAATCTTTTCAAATTGAAAGTGAAAATGCCATTTTTTTGTTAGCTTATGAACAGTTAATTTTGCAATTGACCCATTTTTAAAATGAACAACTGCTGCATCTTCTGTTAACCTAATCTGTTGTAACAGTAGTTGGAATCGTTCTATAGGATTCGTTTGCATACTCATACTCTTAAATCCCCTCTTTCTTCTGAGGTCATGATTTTCCTTTATTATCTATTACTCCTTATTAGGAACAAAATTCAATTCCCTTTAACCTAATATTATAATGAGATGTATATAGGCTTAATCATGTTCTAACACCCATATCATTTAGCATTCAGAATAGTGCTTAAGTTATCACAGCCGAAGAGGCTGCCTCATATTGATAGACAAGCTAAAAATGTCTACAAATTGAAGTCAGCCTCTTTTTGAATTATTTATATATCTAGTTTAACACGAATTTAAAAATCATGTAACAATCATTAGTTACCAAGTAATTGATCTAATTTAGAAGATAATTCTTCGGTAGTAACTTCAAAAGATTCACCTGATTTACGAACCTTAACTTCTACAATTCCTTCTTCTGCTTTTTTCCCAACAGTAATTCGGACTGGTATACCAATTAAATCAGAGTCAGCAAATTTCACTCCTACACGTTCTTGACGATCATCAAGAAGTACCTCTAATCCTGCATTATTCATTTGGCTATAAAGCTTCTCAGAAAGTTCCCTTTGTACATCATTCTTAGCATTTACAGGAACAATGTGAACGTGGAATGGCGCAACAGCTTCTGGCAACACAATGCCGTTGTCATCATTGTGTTGTTCGATAATAGCTGCTAATGTTCTTGAAACACCGATTCCATAGCACCCCATAATCATCGGCTGAGAACGTCCATTTTCGTCTAAATACGTTGCATCCATTGCTTCACTATATCTTGTACCTAATTTAAAGACATGACCTACTTCAATTCCCTTGGCGAACTGAATGCGACCTTCACCGTCTGGAGAGAGATCACCTTCTTGAATAAAACGTAGATCCGCATATTTTGCTACAGAATAATCTCTATCTACATTCACGTTATTATAGTGATAGTTTTCTTCATTTGCACCACAAACCCCGTTAACAACTGCTTTAACTGCATGATCAGCAATCACTTCTACACCTTCATTTACCCCAATTGGACCCACATATCCAGGTACACAGTTTAGAATGTTTTTTGTTTCTTCTGGTGTCGCTAATTCTACTACAGATGCTCCGTATAGGTTCTTCACTTTTATATCATTAATCTCATGATCTCCACGAACTAATACCAAAACAAATTGTTCATCAACTTTAAACAGAATAGATTTAATAGCTTGCTCCTTCGAAACATGTAAGAAATTCACAACTTCATCAATTGTTCGCTGATTAGGAGTTTCAACCTTTACTAATTCTTGTTTAACTTCAGTACTAGCTTCATATGTTTCGATGACCGGAGCCATTTCAATATTTGCCGCATATTGAGATGTATCTGAATAGGCGATGGTATCTTCCCCAATCTCAGAAAGAACCATAAATTCATGTGTATCAGTACCACCCATTGCTCCAGAATCAGCAATAACTGCTCTAAAATTTAGTCCACATCGCGCAAATACATTTTGATAAGCAGCAAACATTTTATCATAGCCTTCATCCAAGCTTTCTTGTGAGGAATGGAAAGAGTATGCGTCCTTCATTATAAACTCACGACCTCTTAAGATTCCAAAGCGAGGGCGTTTTTCATCACGAAATTTTGTTTGAATTTGATAAAGTGCTAGCGGTAAACGTTTGTATGACTTTACCTCATCTCTCACCAAACTTGTAATCATCTCTTCATGAGTAGCACCTAAAGCGAAGTCTCGGTTATGACGGTCTTTAAGTCTCATAAGCTCTGGACCATAAGAATACCAACGACCTGATTCTTGCCACAGTTCAGCTTGTTGTAATGCTGGCATTAATAGTTCAGATGCACCTGCGTTATGCATTTCCTCACGAACAATTGCTTCTATTTTTTTTAAAACTTTATGTGCAAGTGGTAGGTAACTATATACACCGCTTGTGTTTTGTCTTATATATCCTGCTCTAAGCATAAGCTGGTGACTCTTTACCTCAGCATCAGCCGGAACTTCACGTAGAGTCGGAATAAACATCATACTTTGTTTCATTACGAGCACCTCTATTTTGAATAAACTCTTTTAATCAATTAATCATACCAAAAAGGTATTAGTTTAGAAAGTGTAAACACTTTACAAGAATAGTCGTTGAATATCATTCCAAGTAACGACTAGCATTAACAGCATTAATAATGAAAAACCAATAAAATGAACAATACCTTCTTTTTGTCGATCTATAGGTTTTCCTCTCAAAGCCTCTATGAATAGAAACAAGAGCCTTCCACCATCTAGAGCTGGTATAGGGAGTAAGTTAACAATTCCTAAGTTAATACTTAACAAAGCGGCCCACCTTAGAAGGTTGGTTGTACCAGATTCAGCCACTTGATCTGTCATATCATAAATTCCTACTGGGCCTGAGAGCATATCAATAGAGAATTGACCTGTAATTAAATTCCCTAAGCCCACAAGGATTTCTTTTGTCCAAACAAACGTTTCAATAAATCCATATTTTAATGAGCTAACAAAGGATTTGTCAACAGGATTGTAAGCGCCGATCCGTCCTATCGTTTCTTCTCCTACTTTTGCTGCTTCCGGAACGACTTCAAAACTTAACATTTGCCCTGCTCTCTCAACTTCAAAAGTTAATTCGGTATCAGGATTTGTTTGAATGATCTTAACAACTTCACCCCATGAAGATGTAGATGTTCCTTCAATTGAGTGGATGACATCTCCCTCTTTTAGGCCAGATGCTTTAGCTGAACCCTCGTCAGTGAGTTCCCCTAATTGAGGTGAATCCATTGGCGCCCCTTGAATCAAGCCAAGACTGAATAGAATGACGAAAGCTAAGAGGAAATTCATAGCTGGTCCAGCAAAAATTGCAGCAATTCTTTGACTTACTTTTTTGGATTGAAATTGGCGATTATAAGGAGCAATTTGAGTTTCTTGTCCATCTAGAATAAAAAATGATGTTTCACTCACTTCAAAACGCTTAATGTGATCATCTTCACCGTGCTCGTAGCCAGAAATAAACATGTCGTGTTCTAAATCAACATGTTCTACTTCAATTACTGTAGCACTGGGATATTTTTCTTTATTATTTAAGATAATTTTCTCTACATTATTCTCATTATTAAAAAGAAGACCTACATTATGACCTGGTTTTACCTCGATTACTTCAGGATCTTCACCTGCCATTCGTACAAATCCACCAATAGGTAATAAACGTATTGTATAAATCGTTTCATTCTTTTTAAATGATAGGATTTTTGGCCCAAATCCTATTGCAAATTCTCGGCATAAGATTCCTGCACGATTGGCAAAAATCAAATGTCCTAGCTCATGAAAAAAAACAAGCGCACCGAAAATTAGAACAAACGCTATCACTGTATTCATTTCATATGACCACCTTTATGAGATTAATGTTTGTACGAAATTTCGTGTTAATCGATCTACTTCTTGTATTTGCTCTAAACTAGGATGTGAGATACTCTCATGCTTTTCAAGAGCCCTTTCAATCCAATCTTCAATTTCTAAGAAGGTAATTTGCCCCTTTAAAAATGCCGCCACTGCTTCTTCATTTGCTGCATTCAATACAGTAGGCATTGTCCCTCCTATTTTCCCTGAATTATAAGCAAATTGTAAGCACTTATATCTAGTGAAATCAGCTTTTTCGAAATGAAGCTTCCCTAGTTCCCATAGCTCGAGTCGCTTACCGTTTTTTAATTCGTATCTATCTGGGTAGGTTAAGGCATATTGAATTGGTACTCTCATATCTGGAGTACCAAGCTGGGCAATGATACTGCGATCTGTAAATTCAACAAGTGAATGGATAATACTTTCTTTATGTAATAATACATCAATATTGTCATATGGCATATTAAACAACCAATGAGCTTCAATTATTTCGAGTCCTTTATTCATCATAGTTGCTGAATCAATGGTGATTTTAGCTCCCATCGACCAATTAGGATGGTTTAAAGCCTGTTCTACTGTAACACCTTGAAGCTCTTCCCGTCTTTTGTCGCGAAAACTTCCTCCAGAAGCTGTAACAATGAGCCGCTCAATATTTTTTGTGTTTTCTCCCTGTAAACATTGAAAGATAGCAGAATGTTCACTATCTACAGGTAAAAGCTGTACACCGTGCTTGTTAGCCGATTCAGTAACTAAGTGACCCGCTGTAACAAGAGTTTCCTTGTTAGCGATAGCAATAGTTATCTTATTTTCAATTGCTTTTAATGTTGGCACTAAACCAACACTTCCGACTACAGCATTTACTAAGACTTCAACTCCGTCATATACAGCAGCTTCAATTAATGCTTCATGACCATACCCAAATTGGACATTATGTGAAAATGAATAGTGGATTATTTCGTTATACGTATTTTCATCCTTTACTGCAACGAATTCAGGCTTGAATTTCTCAATAATATCAATTGCAGATTTAATATTGCTTCCAAATGACATAGCTACAAGTTTAAATGATTCTGGATGCGAATTGATAACATCCAGTGTCTGAATTCCAATGGAACCTGTAGCTCCTAGCAGGCTTATTTTTTTCACAAAGTCACGTCCTATCAAAAAGAAAATACTTTAAACATGAAGGATCAACCTACTTCTCTATCTATTAAAAAAAATTAATAAGAAATGGAGAAGTGGTAATACAAACAATAGGCTATCAAAGCGGTCTAAGATCCCACCATGTCCAGGTAATATATTACCGCTATCTTTCACATGATAATGTCGCTTTAAGGCCGATTCAACTAAATCCCCGATCTGACCAAAAACTGAAAGTATAATTGTCATTAACGTTATAAGGAGATAGTTGTTTAGAATACCTGTAAAATAATGATAAATCCATGCGAAAACTACCGCAAATAAAACGCCACCGACAGCTCCTTCAATGGTTTTGTTAGGGCTAATCTCTGGCCAAAGTTTGTTTTTCCCCATTGCCCGTCCAACAAAATAAGCACCTGAGTCTGTTACCCATATTAATAAAAGAGCATAGAATACAAGTTCTAATCCACCTTGAATTGTTGAATTCCGTGTTTCAATTAAAAAGTAAAAACCAATTCCTAAGTAAAAGATAGCAATTACAACAAAGCCCACATCATCAAATGTGAATTTATTCTTTGTTACAACTGTATATGTTAACAAGAGAAGTAAAGCCAAGAGAGCAAATTCAGCTTTAGAGAACGTTTCTACTAATGTTACATAAGCATTCGGAATCAAAAGTACCCACAGAATTAGTAAACTAACAAGGCCAGGAAAACTAAATAGAGATATTTTTTTCATTTTCAATAGTTCATATAGTGCTATTGATGCCAATAAGTAAACAAATAATGTAAAGGGAAGTTTACCGTAAATGACAAATGGTAAGAAAATGACCAAAGCAAGAGCACCAGTTAAAATTCGTTGTTTCATTTTATGTTTTCATCACCTTTATATACCACCAAATCTTCGACCTCTTTGCTGGTAAGTGTAGATTGCTTGCAATAAGGATTGCTCATTAAAATCTGGCCACAGGATATCTGTAAACCAAAATTCTGTATAGGCTAACTGCCATAGCATAAAATTGCTTAGTCGGATTTCTCCACTAGTTCGAATTAACAGATCAGGATCTTGTATCGAATTTGTCATCAGATACGAAGAAAAGACATCTTCTGTCAGATCACTATCGTTTAATTGTCCTGTTTTAATATCAGTAGCTATATGTTGAACAGCAGTTAAAATTTCGGCACGACTACCATAATTAAGAGCGAAATTTAATATTAATCCGGTATTTTTTTTTGTATCATTTATTGCCTTTTCAACAGCATTTAAGGTATGTTTTGGAAGTCTTTGTTTATCTCCCATTATACGTACCTGGACGTTTTCTTTAATTAACTCAGGTAAATACGTCGTTAAAAACTCTTCCGGAAGCTTCATTAAATAATCAACTTCAGTTTTAGGTCTTTTCCAATTTTCTGTAGAAAAAGCATATAATGTTAATACCTCGACCCCTAATAAGTTTGCCTGTTTTGTTATTTTACGAACAACTTTCATCCCTTCATGATGTCCAGCAATTCTTGGTAGTGCTCTCTTTTTTGCCCATCTTCCATTTCCATCCATAATAATAGCGATATGTTTGGGAATTTCACCTTTTTTTATTTCCTCGTTAGACAGTTCTTCAATATCGAAAGGTTGAGGATCTCCTTTCCACTTCTTAAAAAAATTGAACATGTGATTCCTCCGTCACCTGATAATCCACGATTGCTCAGCATCATGATTATGCTAACAGTATTAACAAAAAAACCCCCTGTAAACATTAGAGGGTCTTCCATTACCTATTGTACCTACTTTTAGGTTAAACTTCCATGATTTCTTTTTCTTTATCTTTTGCAACATTGTCAACTTTAACAATAAATTCATCTGTTAACTTCTGAATGTTATCCGTGTTGCTTCTTAATTCATCTTCAGTGATTTCACCATTCTTCTCTAATTTCTTTAAATCGTCATTCCCATCACGACGGATATTACGAACTGCGATCTTTGCTTCTTCAGCATATTTTTTTACTAGTTTAACTAGTTCTTTACGTCTTTCTTCTGTTAATGCTGGTATTGAAAGTCGAATAATAGATCCGTCATTTGATGGAGTTAAGCCTAAGTCGGATTTTAAAATCGCTTTTTCAAGGTCACCTAAAACTGATTTATCGTAAGGTTGTATCACTAAAAGTCTTGCCTCAGGAACGCTAATTGAAGCTAATTGATTAACTGGAGTCGGAGCACCATAATAATCTACAGAAAGTTTATCTAGTAAATTCGCACTTGCACGTCCAGCTCTTACTGAAGCTAATTCACGACTTAAAGCTGTAACAGCTTTGTCCATTTTTTCCTTTGTGTTTGCTAATACTTCTTTCGCCATTATTATTTCCCCCTAACAATTGTTCCGATATTTTCGCCTGTAACAGCAAGTTTAATATTACCTTCTTCCATAATTGAGAACACAATTAGTGGAATATCATTATCCATACATAATGATGAAGCTGTAGAATCCATTACTGCCAAACCTTCTTTTAATACATCTAGATAAGATAATGTTTCGTATTTAACAGCATCCTTATTGACTCTAGGATCAGCATTATAAACACCATCTACATTATTCTTAGCCATTAAAATTACATCTGCCTCAATTTCAGCTGCACGTAAAGCTGCAGTAGTATCAGTAGAGAAATATGGATTACCCGTTCCGGCTGCAAATATAACAACGCGCTTTTTCTCTAGATGACGGATCGCTTTTCTTCTTATGTAAGGCTCAGCTACCTGTCTCATTTCAATTGATGTTTGAACACGAGTTTGGATGCCGAGTGTCTCAAGACTATCCTGTAAAGCTAGAGAATTCATGACAGTCGCAAGCATTCCCATATAATCAGCAGTGGCACGGTCCATTCCCATTTCACTACCAATTTTACCACGCCATATGTTTCCACCGCCAACTACTACAGCAACTTCAACATCTAATTCAGCAATTTCTTTAACCTGTTTAGCAATTGATTGTATAACAGATGGATTAATGCCAAATCCATTGTCGCCTGCAAGTGCTTCACCACTTAATTTAAGTACAATACGTTGATATTTTGGTTTACTCATGATTACCTCCAACTCTAGTTCCGCCTTTATTAAGCGTTAGCGGCACGCTATAGCCTCAAGATAAGCGGTTCATTAATAGAAGGGCATACTTCCCTTCCATTAATGGGCAGCTTATAATAGTCATTCTTTTCCTAAAGAAGGGAACACAGGCCGTGTTCCCTTTTAATCACACTTATTTTTCAAGACAATTTTTCAACCGTTTATTGTTAATAGCTTAAATTTCCCTTTAGTTATAGTTCGTTTTAAGAAGCCAGTGAGACTTTTCAATAGTATAAACATGAGGTCTCTCCTGCTTAAGCTGTTGTGACTATGTCCCAGCATACCTTTTTTTGAAAGAGTAACTAAAAATATAAAAGGTATAACAATAATTAATAGAAAAAGCCTCAAATAAACAGTAAAAGAGCATTCACCATACTATTAAGCGATTCTATTACTATTTAAGTAGATCTTACAATTATTTTTTAACTTGGCTCATAACTTCTTCAGCAAAGTTATCTTGACGTTTTTCAATACCTTCTCCAACTTCATAGCGGATAAATGTATTTACAGTACCACCTTTAGATTGAACAAAGTCTTTAACTTTTTGATCTGGGTTTTTAACAAAGCTTTGATCAAGTAAACAAATATCTTCGAAGTATTTGCCTAGGCGACCTTCAACCATTTTAGCTACGATATTTTCAGGTTTTCCTTCGTTTAATGCTTGCTCAGTTAAAACCTTACGCTCACGGTCAGCTTCTTCTGCAGAAACTTGATCACGAGAAACATATTTAGGATTTACTGCAGCAATATGCATAGCAACATCTTTAGCAGCATCTTCATCAGTTGTTCCTTCTAGAAGAGTTAAAACTCCAATACGTCCACCCATATGTAAATATGCACCGAACGCATCATTTTCTGTCTTAGTTAAGATCGTAAAACGGCGTAAAGTGATTTTTTCTCCAATTTTAGCAATTGCAGAGTTAATGAAATCATTTACAGATGAACCATTATCCATCGTTTCAGCTAATGCTGCATCAATATCTGCAGGTTTTTTCGCTAATAAGAAGTCTGCTAATCCATTAAGTAAGTCTTTAAAACCTTCGTTTTTTGCAACGAAATCAGTTTCAGAGTTTACTTCTAAGATAACAGCATCATTTCCGTTTACTTTCACTAAAGTAGAGCCTTCTGCAGCGATACGGTCAGCTTTTTTCGCAGCTTTTGCAATACCTTTTTCACGAAGGTAATCAATTGCTTGATCCATGTCACCATTTGTTTCAGTTAATGCTTTTTTACAATCCATCATACCTGCGCCAGTTTTTTCACGTAATTCTTTAACCATTTGAGCAGTTACTGCCATAACGGAATTCCTCCTTAAAGTCATCTAAAATTTTTATTTAATTAGGTTTTAGTAACGCTAATTAAGGTGATCACCTTTATCAACCATCTTAACTTGGGGTGAGTTTTTAATAAAATTACCATTTAAAAACTCAACTTGTTATATTATGACCATTAAAGGTTGTTTCATAGCTTGTACATGCAATTTATGTAGTTCACTTTAAAAAAAGGTGATAAAAGGCTAATCCCTCTTATCACCTTTTTACTGCCCATTAAGCAGGTGTAGTTTCTTCACCTTGTTTAGATTCTAAGATTGCGTCTGCAATTTTAGCAGTTAAAAGCTTAACAGCACGGATAGCATCATCATTTGCAGGAATTACGTAATCAATTTCATCTGGATCACAGTTTGTATCAACGATACCTACGATTGGGATGTTTAATTTACGAGCTTCTGCAACAGCGATACGCTCTTTACGAGGATCGATAATGAATAATGCATCTGGTAATTGCTTCATGTCTTTAATTCCGCCTAGGAATTTCTCAAGACGCTCAAGCTCTTTGTTAAGTTGTACTACTTCTTTTTTAGGAAGTACTTCGAAAGTACCATCTTCCTGCATTCTTTGAATATCTTTTAAACGCTTAATACGCTTTTGGATTGTTTCAAAGTTCGTTAAAGTACCACCTAACCAACGTTGGTTAACAAAGTACATTCCTGAACGTTCTGCTTCTTCTTTCACAGAATCTTGTGCTTGTTTTTTAGTACCAACGAAAAGAATAGTACCACCTTCAGCTCCAAGTTCTTTAACGAATTTGTAAGCTTCCTCAACCTTTTTAACAGTTTTTTGAAGGTCGATGATGTAAATACCGTTACGCTCAGTGAAGATGTAACGTTTCATTTTTGGGTTCCAACGGCGAGTTTGGTGACCGAAGTGAACACCAGCTTCAAGAAGTTGCTTCATTGAAATTACTGACATTATTTGTTCCTCCTAATGGTTTTTAAATATCCTCCGCTCATATCATCTTTAAGCAAAACTATTCGTTCCTAAGACAAACAGCACCAATGCTTAAATCTACAAGCGTGTGTAATAACACCGAGAATTAATATACCATATAGAAATATGACAATCAAGAGCTAAGTGAATTTCTTTGAAGATATTTTGTAGTGAAAACTAGAATTCTCTTTCATTTTGACGAAACTTCACTAAGAGCTCAATTTCCGTCTTACCTTTTTTTAGCTTTTTTGCAATTTGTTCTATTGTTAGACCTTGTTCATAAAGGGAAAGTGCTTCTTCTTCCGGAGTTTTATACGTAACTGGAGATCTTTCTTGTATTTCAACGATATCTTGTACATCCTCAATACCACCTAAGTGTACCGGGAGCTTGTCGGTATTATCTTGAGTTGATGTACCATGTTCAAGCTTGGCTTTTGATTTATCAATTGGCTCCATGTGTAGATCAGTCGTCCTTACACTTTCTTCTTTGTCTGGAAGGTTATTAGTCGAATCTTGCTTGCGAAAATGTTCAATTAGTCGATCATTTTCATCCTTCATCTCGATTAAGAAGCTTGTCATTGAATTCTCTGCTTCTTCAAGCACTTTACGTTGGTTATCTGATACGCTTTTCATAGAAGACAATTTTGTAAATAAAACCACAATAAAATAAAAAGCTACTACATGAAGTAGTAAACTTAATAGAAGCAATATAGTCGTAATAAACATCCTTTCTTATCCAAAAAAATCAATGTTTTTCCCTTTATAAGGATGGTCAGTCGCTTCATCGCTTAATTGATCTTTTTCTCTCTTCTTTTTTTGTTGCTGTTGCTGCTGATCATGACTCGCATCTTCTTTTTTTAGTTTTAATTTTTCATTCTCATTACCTGCTTGTACTTGCGTACGTTTCAATTCTACTTGTTTCTGTAGTGAGTGTGCAAGTTGATCTTGAGTCAATTGGCTTCTTTGGTTTAATTGCTCTTGTATTTTACCAGCATCATGTGTACGAGGCAGAGCAATTTGCATTTCTATATTCTTTAAGCTCATAATATCCACACCTTTTTTAGCTCTAGGCTTTTTCTCTTAGGTGTTAAGATCATGTTGTTAATTATCGCTCACTAATGGATAACATTTTCTAAAATTTTTCTGAGCTTAAATAGCGCCTTTGAATGGATCTGAGAAATTCTTGACGTCGATAAGTTCATAACTTGTCCAATTTCGGTGAGTGTGAGTTCTTCTTTATAGAAGAAACTAATAACAAGCTGCTCCTTTTCACTTAACTGGGTTATGACCTTTGATAGGTTTTCAATAAGTTCATCTTTCAGAAGCTTATCTTCTGGGGTGTCCTGATTTTCGTCTTTAATTGAATAACCAATTGTATCCCCTTCATCGTGGTCATACATTTGATCATCTATTGATAAGATATTGGCAAAGAAACCCTCATTCATTACTGTTACAACTTCACCTTCTGATAGTCCCAGTTCTTCCGCAATTTCCTCTGAAGATACATTTCTAAGATGTTTTTGTTCAAGCTTTTCAATTGCAGCTTCTACTTTTTTTGCTTTTTCTCTTGAACTTCTAGGTAACCAATCTTCTTTTCTTAACCCATCAATAATTGCACCTCTTACCCGAAAAGACGCATAAGTGTCAAACTTCAAATCACGTGTAGGGTCAAATTTTTCGAGTGCATCGTATAATCCAAATAAACCAAGGCTCATTAAATCATCTTTGTTAACACTTTTTGGAAGACCTACAGAAATACGTTGAACATGATAAGAAACAAGGGGCATATACTTTTTTATGAGAATATCACCTGCATAAGAGTCACGAATATCAATCCATTTCTGCCATACTACCTGCTCGTCCATTAATGTCATTTGTGACATAAAAATCCCCCTCATCATGATATATTGCAAAAGTAACGTAAAAGTTTAATAAAAAAGTTTCGCTATTGAGTGTGGACATTTAGATGAATTTAGTTCCCTGATTTACAGTTCGTATCATTAGATCACATGTATCGGGATTAAACTCAATCGTTCTTCCGCTGCTCCCCCCAACATCTTCACTAATTAAAGGAATCTGAGATCTCAACAAGACCATCCTCACAGACTCAATATTTCTTGGACCAATTCTCATCATTTCACTTGCTGTTTGAAACTGAAACATTTGGGCTCCGCCTGCCATTTTAGCTTTTAATGAATGAATATTAGCTCCACTCTCTTTTAATTTGTCAAGTAAAAGAGGAATAGCAGTATCTGCATATTTCGCTTGATTGAGATTACCCTTTTGAGCCAATGAAGAATCGGGAAGCATAATATGAGCTAAACCAGCTTTTTTTGAATACTTATCAAATAAGATTAATCCCACACACGATCCTAACCCTGCTGTACGTATAATATTCGGAGCTGTAACTACATTAAAATCTGCTATACCAACCTTAACTACATGAGGTGTTTCAATCGTCATGGGAAACACCTAATGCTTGAAATAACATGTCAAAGGAGTCTGGATCAGGTAATAAGAAAAAATGCCCTTTCACAGATGATTCACCATGATTCTCATCTTCTTCACTAATAACGGTATCAATAATAATGGCATAATCACTTACATGTGATAATTCAATTAAACCATGGCTTATAACTGCACCAAACATATCAACAGTACAGGCAGGTACTGAAGGATAAATAGATAAGGCTGTAAGGTCTGATAATGATGAAAGATAGGAACCAGTTAAAATATTCCCTAGTTCCTGAAAAGCAGATTGACCAAGTTCGTGATTGGAAGTCTTAGATGAAAAGCTAAATGTATCATCCATAATTAATTGCTGGATAAAACGTTCTGCTTGCTCAATACTTAAAACGAAAAATAGTGAGCCTGGCACCTCGCCCTCTATTCTTAGGAAGACACTCGCAATTACTACATCTGGTCCACCTAGACGTTCCATTAAATCATTAAACGAAACAACATTTACATCTGGAACGTTCATATCTATCTTCTTATTCAATAGCTTTGAAAGAGAAGTAGCAGAATGACCTGCACCTATATTACCTACTTCTTTAAGAACATCTAAGTGTTTGGGTGAAATTCTTCCTAAAAGATCCATATTTTATCTCCTACAGGCTTACTTTTAATAAAGTATCATCTGTTTTTAAAACCTCATCTAGATCAATCATCACAATTAATCTTTTCTCAATCTTGGCAACGCCTTGAATATAATCCACTTCTATTGAGCCGACCACCTCTGGTGATGGCTCAATCATATCTGAATGGATATCTAATACGTCGTTGGCAGCGTCAACTACTAATCCAACTTCTATTTCATCCTTCGATACTATTATCATCCTAGTACTCTCTGTTTCTTCTGTAGCTTCTATTTCAAATCTTTTGCGTAAGTCAATAATCGGGGTAACAACACCGCGAAGGTTAATTACTCCTTTAATATATGAAATCGTTCTTGGAACACGTGTAATATGTTGGATTTTTTCAATCGATCGCACCTGCTGAACAGGTATACCGTATTCCTCGTCCTTCAATTGAAAAACGATTACTTTAATGTCACTTGTATGAACTTCACTCATTGTATAGACCCCTTCCTATTTCAAGCTATCAGGAGAATCCTGTGTCTCATATAACTTCTTCTGTCATGATAGCTCTGGTAACTCAGTTCATGCGTTTTTGTATTGATTTTCCCTATTAATCTATTTAATTAGTGAATTACAATCTACGATTAATGCAACTTGCCCATCACCTAATATAGTAGCTCCAGAAATAGCAAACACAGAGTTTAAATAATTACCAAGTGACTTTAATACAATTTCTTGTTGACCGATAAAAGAATCTACTACAAGTGCTGCCATTTTTTCACCTTTTCGAACGATGATAATTGAGACATAATCTTGTTCTTCCTCTAGTTTCGTTGCCTCAAAAACATCAGATAAATAAACAAGTGGTACAATTTTACCTCTGAAATCAATAACCTTTTGATTGTGAGCATGCAAAATATCTTCTTTTTTAATTACAGCCGTTTCAATAATTGATGAAAGTGGAATTGCATACTTTTCATCTCGTAACTCTACAAGCATTACAGATATAATTGAAAGAGTAAGAGGAAGCTGTATTGAGAATAAGGAACCTTTCCCTTCTTGTGCATCAATTGTAACGGTGCCTCCTAATGACTCAATCGTACTTTTTACGACATCTAATCCAACACCACGGCCAGATATATCTGAAATTTTATCCGCAGTTGAGAAACCAGAAGAAAAAATCAATTCATACACTTGTTTATCTGACAACGTAGCTGCTATTTGTTCGGTTACCACTCCACGATCAAGTGCTTTCTTTAGAACACGCTCTCTGTTTATACCTGCTCCATCATCCTCAATTTCAATAAATACATGATTTCCACTATGATATGCTCTAAGGACTACATTCCCTATTTCTGGTTTACCATTATTCAATCGAACCTCTGGCATTTCTATTCCATGATCAATAGCATTTCTTAAAAGATGGACAAGAGGATCACCAATTTCATCAATAACGGTTCTATCTAATTCCGTTTCAGCTCCAACGATCTCAAGGTTGATTTTTTTGTTTAAATCCTTTGCCAGTTGTCTGATCATTCGAGGGAATCGATTAAAGACTGTTTCAACTGGAACCATTCTCATATTCAATATAATGTTTTGAAGATCTCCAGAGATCCTAGACATTCTTTCGACTGTTTCATCTAGCTCACTATTATTGAGTTCTTTAGAAATTTGTTCTAATCTTCCTCTATCTATAACCAATTCCTCAAACAGGTTCATTAAAATATCTAATCGTTCAATGTTAACTCTTATTGTCTTTGCATTGGCGGTTGCTGTTGTAGCGGCCACTTGCTTTGAAGCGGATTTAGTATCCTCTATTACTTTTGCGTCTGATACAGGTTGGTCTAAAGGATTACTAGTAGTAGCTTCCATTTGTGATACATCTGAAGTTTGATTAAATGAAGGCTGTGAAGAGTTAATTTTATGTACTGTTACCTCTTCAATTTCAGACACCTTCATAATTTTACTTTTTATTTCTTCACCTGTTTCTTTCGTTACAAAGGCAACTGTAAATTGTGAATCAAACTTTTCTTCTTCTAGAAGATCAACAGATGGAACAGATTTAATAATTTCACCAGCTTGCTCTAGAATTTCAAATACCATAAATACACGAGCCGCTTTTAAAAGGCAATCTTGTCTTAGTGAAATAGTTAATTCATATGCAGAAAACCCTTGTTCCTTAGATTGTTGAATAACAGTGTATTCAAAATCATCGTAACTTTGAGTTTGTTCATCAGCTTGCTCAACCTTTAAGCTGACCTCTGAATTAGGGAGTGTAGTTACTGCAATATCAGAAGTATTTTCACCTTTTTCAATTTTCTTTAGCATTTCAACTACTTTAGAAACATCTTTCTTTCCGTCTCCACCATTAGCGATTGAAAAGACCATCTCTTCTAAGTCATCTACCGAAGCAAACACTACATCTAATAGATCAGCTGTAACAGAAAGCTTTTCATTTCTAATTAGATCTAGAACATTCTCCATTTGATGAGTTAGGCTTGCAAGATCTTCATACCCCATTGTTGCACTCATACCTTTTAATGTATGTGCAGAACGGAAAATTTCATTTACGATTGAAAGATCACTAGGTCTTTTCTCTAATTCTAGTAACTTTTCATTACAAGATTGAAGATGTTCTTTACTCTCTTCGATAAACACCTCTAAGTATTGGTTCATTTCCATACAGTACACCCCTCTGGTTCTTTTATAACTTAATAAGAGCTATATTATAGAATTTTTTCAATGAATTTTTTAATGGTTTAATTAAAAGTCGCTATTTATAAAATCCATAATGGCTGTTGCTATTTGGTCAACATGTTCGACTCGATCTACTACATTTGTCCCTACAGCAGCCTTTGGCATACCATAAACAACAGAGGATTGCTCTGATTCAGCTATTGCTTTGACACTACCTGTTTGTTTGAGTTGTCTTAACCCATGGGACCCATCAGTCCCCATTCCTGTCATAATCACTGCTATTTTTTTATAATCCTTCAATTCACATAATGATTCATACATAACATCAACTGACGGTCGATGTCCGTTTCGAATATCAGTCTGATCCACCTTAATTGTTAATGAGGTTCCAGTTTTCATTATTTTCATATGAGAACCTCCAGGAGCTATATAAGCTGTTCCTGCTTTGACTACCTCACCGTTCTCTGCTTCTTTAACGTGGATCGAAGAAATGGAATCCAATCGTTTTGCAAGCGATTGTGTAAATCCAGGTGGCATATGCTGTACGACAAAAATTGGAGCATTCATATCAGCAGGTATTTTCGGAAGGACCTGCTGCAAGGCTCTAGGACCTCCTGTCGACGTACCAATGCAAACAAGTTTTCGAACATTCATATTTTTGTCGATTCGTACAGAAATTCCACATCTATTTGAGTCTATTTTACTATATTTTTGTGGTGAAAGGACAATGTTTTTTCCGTTCTTTATATCTAAAGGCTTACCAAGTTTAGATGATTTAGCCAAAATCACTTTGTCAACTAGTTCTTTTTTAATCTTTACCAAGTCTAATGAAATTGCTCCAGAAGGTTTTGCGATAAAGTCAAATGCACCATACTGTAAGGCTAATATCGTATTTTCAGCACCTTCTTTTGTAGTACTCGATAACATAATGACAGGTCTTGGAGAATCTTCCATTATAACTTTAAGAGCTTCAATACCATTCATGATAGGCATCTCCACATCCAATGTAATAACATCCGGATTCAGCTGCTTAACCTTATTTATTGCATCTTCTCCATTTCTTGCAATGCCCACAACTTCAATTTCCTCAGTTTCAGTAAGAAAATCGGTTATTAACTTTCTCATAAAAGCAGAATCATCTACAACTAATACACGAATTTTCTCCATAGTTTAGGACCTACCTTTCATGAAGAAGCTCTTTAATTTTGAAATAAACGGTGTTGATTCAACTTGTTCTGTTCGATTAGGCATTTCAGTTAGAAAATCTTTTGCAATAGTAGTTAACGCCTTACTAGCTCGACTATTCGGTTGAAAGTTTAGGAACGGCTGTTGTTCAATGACTGCTTTCATAATTACTGAATCATCCGGAATAACACCCAATAGCTTACTATCTCGTTTGAGAAATTGCTTAATCGTTTGAGAAAGTCTGTTAAAGGTTTGTTCCCCTACTTCTGTATTAAAAGCTCTATTAACAATAATGGAGAACGGTATCCTCTGATCGTTGTAACAAATATGCTTAATTGCTGCATAAGCATCAGTAATAGACGTAGGCTCTGGAGTAGTAATAACGATAATCTCTTCAACGGAAAGAATAAATCTTAAGCTATCTTCAGATATTCCTGCCCCCATATCAAAGATAATATAATCGTATACTTTAAAGACAAGAGATAACTCCTGTAGAAATTCCTGAAATCTTTCTTCTTCAAGTTTAAAGATCTGACCTAATCCTGTTCCACCTGAAATGTAATCCAGCCCACTAGCGCCACTCGTAATAATATCAATTAATGCAATATCATTTTTAAAAAAATCAACTATAGAATATTTAGAGCTCTCTCCAATTAGAATATCTATATTACCCATACCAATATCTAAATCGAATAGTAGAACTCGTTTATTTTGTTTCTGAAGAGCTAAGGAAAAATTCAATGAAAAATTTGATTTTCCAACTCCTCCTTTACCACTCATTACTGCAATGGTTTTGGCCTCGTTTTTTAACTTGTTAAGCCGTTCTCTTAAACGTTCTGCTTGATCTTTCGCCATATGTTTACCTCAGTATTTGATTTACAATTTTTTCTCTAGATGCTGTCTCTATATCATCCGGAACATTCTGGCCATGAGTAGTATAGGCAATTCCTTTTTTTGTTTGTAGCATAATATCAAGTAAAGTACCTCTTGTTGAAGTTTCGTCTAACTTAGTAAAGATTAGTTTATCTATTGGAATAATAGAAAACTGTTCATATACAGCAATCATATCTACTGACTTCGCAGTAGCCGATAAGACAAGGAATGTTTCCATTTCATGTTCGAAATCAATAATATTCATGAGGTCCTTGACATATCTTGAATCTAAAAAATTTCTCCCTGCAGTATCAATAAAAATATAATCATATGCAGAAAATCTCCGTTGAGCGTTCTTAAAATCTTCTATTGAATAACACACTTCAAGTGGAACATCCAAGATTTTTGCATATGTCTTTAGTTGATCTATGGCAGCAATACGATACGTATCGGTTGTAATAAAAGCTACTTTTTTCTTTTTCTGAATCACACATTCTGCTGCTAGCTTCGCTAGGGTTGTTGTTTTCCCAACTCCAGTTGGGCCTATAACATTTATAAATTTCTTTTGGTAGGAAATTCCTCCAAATTCTATACCAGCCAACATTTCGTACAGTATTTCTTCTTGCTGTTGCTTTATTTGTTCAAAAGTAAGTTGACCTTTTTCTTGATACCAATACTCTAATAATGAACCCATGATAGTGGCACGTACTAATTCAGGTATATCTTGTTTCATCATTTTGTTTTGCATTTCTTGTAAGAGGTTAGGATAAATATCTTTATTTTCAGTTACTGAAAAGTGTTGAAGTAAAGCTTTCATTTCTTTTATTTCATGAAGTAATGAATCATTATTCGATGAAATGTGTAATTTCTGTTTGTTCTCTTTCAGCTCAGATGTTTCTATCATTGATTGATATGTTTCTTTCTTTTGATCTATCTTCTTAGAAGGTACATCCGGATCATTTGCTGCGATTACCTCAATCATTTTCTTTGAAAAAAGTCCAAGGAAACCACCTGTTTGTACCATTTTTGAGTTTAAAATTACCGCATCGTTTCCCATCTCTGCACGAATTTTTTTCATAGCCTCTTGCATCGACGGGGCAACATATTTTTTTACCTTCATTCGACATTTACCACCCCAATACTCTGTACTTCAACATTTGCTTCTAATTCATTATAAGATAAAATAGGCACTTGCGGAAAATAACGATCTGTTAATTGTCTCACATACATTCTAACTGCAGGAGAACATAATAAAATTGGTGTTTGTTGTTGCAACGAGAGCATTTCCACTTCCTTAGCTATTGATTCAATAATAGCTTGAGATACGTCTGGGCTCAGAGATAGATAATTCCCATGTTCCGTTTGTTGCACACCCTCAGCAACAATCTTTTCTACTCGTCCTGATAAGGTGACAACCTTCAACATCTGCTGTTCATCCGCATATTGCATTGTAATTTGCTTTGCTAATGCTTGCCTTACATATTCTCCTAATAACTCCGTATCATTAGACATTTTTCCATAGTCCGCTAAAGTTTCAAATATAATTGGTAAATTTCGAATTGATACTTTTTCTTTTAACAATTTTGCTAATACTTTTTGAACTTCTCCTACTGAAAGTGGTGTTGGAGTAACTTCTTCTACTAGAATTGGATACGTTTCTTTTAAGTGGTCGATTAATTGTTTTGTTTCTTGTCTTCCTAATAATTCGTGAGCATTTTGTTTAATGATTTCGGTAATGTGAGTAGAAACAACAGATGGTGGATCAACAACTGTGTATCCATACATTTCTGCAGTGTCTTTCATTTCTTCTGTTATCCATTTAGCGGGTAATCCGAAAGATGGCTCAACTGTATCAATTCCTTCAATGGCATCATCTTCGATTCCCGGCGCCATCGCTAAAAAGTGATCGAGTAGAATTTCTCCCTTAGCAAGTTCATTCCCTTTTATCTTTAATCGATACTCATTAGGTTGCAACTGTATGTTGTCTCTTATTCGTACAACAGGTATGACGATTCCCAATTCAATAGCTAACTGTCTTCTTATCATGACAACTCTATCTAATAAGTCTCCACCTTGATTCGTATCAGCTAAAGGAATTAAACCATATCCAAATTCAAACTCGATTGGATCAATATTTAAAAGATTCACTACACTTTCAGGACTCTTCATTTCATCCATTTCTATTTCTTGCTCAATTGCTTCTTCATCTGGAACTTGAGTTCGTTTCGTTCTTGTAATCATATATCCTCCAATTCCAAGTAATGCCGCAATTGGAAGTGTTAAAAAGATACCGATTGGAGTAAATACTCCAAGTAGAAGAATAGTTGCTGATGCTACATAAAGCATTTTCGGGTAAGCAAATAATTGTGAAGTGATATCAGAGCCTAAATTTCCTTCTGATGCAGCTCGAGTAACTACAATTCCAGTAGCTGTCGATATTAATAAGGCTGGTATTTGACTGACAATCCCATCTCCCACTGTTAACATAGTAAAATGAGATGCAGCTTCACCAATTGGCATACCTAACTGCATCATGCCGATAATTATACCGAACAACATATTAATCATAACAATAATGATTCCAGCAATTGCATCACCTTTTACAAACTTACTAGCACCGTCCATTGCTCCATAAAAATCTGCTTCATTCGCTATTTTATCTCTTCGTTCTCTTGCTTGTTGTTCAGATATCATTCCCGCATTTAAGTCTGCATCAATACTCATTTGTTTACCTGGCATTGCATCAAGAGTAAATCGCGCTGCAACTTCAGAAACACGTTCAGAACCTTTCGTTATTACAACAAATTGAATAACGATTAAGATAATAAAAACGACTAATCCTACTAAAACATTTCCTCCAGTTACAAACGTACCGAATGTTTCTACTACTTTTCCGGCATCTCCTTCAGCTAAGATCGCACGTGTAGTTGAAACGTTCAAACCTAAACGAAATAATGTTAATAGAAGAATTAAAGATGGAAAAATTGAAAACTGTAGAGGCTCATTCATATTCATTGACGTAAGGATGACTAATAATGCAAGAGAAATGTTAATAATAATTAAAAAGCTCAGCATCCATCCTGGAAATGGAATAATTAACATAGCGACTATTAAAATAACGCTCAGTAGTACCGATAAATCTCTTGCAGACATAATTATTCTCTCCTTAAAACCATTCATATCTTTTTAATAATTGGAAAACGTTTTTCCCACTAAAACAGTCATTATAGTAGAACACCCTATTGTTTAAGCTGTTATTGTAAAAAAACTTACTGGTTAAATGAAATATGTTCCTTAAGCTGGGCTGAAACATTTGATTTAGCTGTGAGTTTAACCTGATTTTGACTGATATACATAGGCAATAATTTCAGCGACTGCTTGGAAGAATTCTTCTGGAATAGCTTGACCTATCTCTACTTGCGGATAAAGTGCTCTTGCAAGCGGACGATTCTCAACCATCATAACTTCATTTTCCTTGGCAATTTCTTTTATTTTTTGAGCGACTAAATCTACGCCCATTGCGACAACAAAAGGAGCATCCATTTTTGATTCATCATATTTTAATGCAATAGCATAGTGTGTTGGGTTCGTGATGATAACATCTGCTGTTGGAACATCCTGCATCATCCTTCTCATCGCCATTTCACGTTGCCTTTGCTTAATTTTCGATTTAATTAAAGGATCACCTTCAGATTTTTTATATTCATCTTTAATGTCCTGCTTTGACATTTTTAAGTTTTTTTCATAGTCATAGCGCTGATACATGTAATCTAATAAAGACAATAGTAATAGTGCTAATGAAGCAAATAAACCCATCTTTACAGTAAGACTAGCAATAAAAAGTAAGGATTGCTCTACAGTTAAATGAGATAGACGTAACACATTATCAAGGTCCAACCATAAAACAGCAAATGTCACAAAACCAACAAATGATATTTTCAATAATGATTTAAACAATTCTACAATAGCTCGGATGGAATAAATTCGTTTAAATCCTTGAATTGGATCTAATTTATTTAATTTCATCTGAATTGCTTCAGTAGAAAAAAGAAATCCAATTTGTAAATAATTACTCATAACACCAGCTACTAAAGCAACACCCATTACTGGTGCCAATATAATGCCGGCTTGATAAGCCATTGTAAGAAAAAGATCATTTACATTTTGATCTGATAAGTTGATTAGTAAAAAATCTTGAAATGTACCTCTCATTAAAAGTAAGATACGATCTCTCATAAATGCGCCAATGAATAGGAATGATAAAAAAATTGTTAATAGTGAGATGGCTGTATTAACATCAGCACTCTTTGCAACCTGACCTTTTTTCCTTGCGTCCTGTTTCTTTCGAGGAGTAGCTTTTTCAGTTTTTTCACCCGCAAAAAACTGCAAATCCAATGATAATAAGTTCACCTTTTACCCCCCTCTTCCAAACAGCTGCATAAGTCCTCTCATCGTATAAGTCATTGTTTCAAAAAGCTCTCGCATGAGCATAAACAATGCACCCATTACAAGAATCAACATAATAAAACTGACACCTATTTTCAGAGGTAAGCCCACAACAAAAATATTTAATTGAGGAACCGTTCTAGCTACAATTCCTAATGCTATATCAACTAAAAACAAGGAACCAACTACTGGGATAGACATTTGAAATGCTATGATAAACATGGAATTAAATGATTCAACAATAAATTCAATAACATCGCCTTCCCCTAGTGGTAAGTAAAGCTGATCTATAGGCACAAACTGATAACTATAAAACACGCCATCTAATAGCAGATAATGCGCATTTGTTGTAAGCATAAACAAAAGAGCAAACGTATATAAAAATTGTCCTATTAGGGGACTTTGTGCACCCGTCTGTGGGTCAATTACATTTGCAATGGCAAACCCCATTTGGAAGTCGATAAAACTTCCAGCAATTTGAATAGCTGCTAGAATAAAATAAGCTGAAAATCCTATTAGTAGTCCGAATAGCGCTTCTTTTATAAGTAACATGAAAAATTGACCATCTATTAAAATCTCAGGTGGATCAAGTGAGATAAACATAATCCATGCTAAAATAAAAGCAAAACCAATTTTGTGTGTATTTGGAATATTACGGTAAGAAAATATCGGGAGAGTTACAAAAAATGCTGAAACTCTCATAAATACTAGTAAAAACGCAGGGTAATTGTCTAAAACTGTCTCCATTTTCTACCCTACAAACCTGTTTAAATTGCCAAAAATATCTTGTGCATAAGAAACCAGAGTAGTTAACATCCAAGGACCGAAAAAGATCAACCCAAGTAATACAGCAACAATTTTCGGAATAAAAGCAAGTGTTTGTTCCTGGATTTGTGTTGTCGCTTGAAAAATACTCACTAATAATCCAATAACTAGAGCTAATAATAGAAGCGGTCCGCAAATAATTAATGTTGTATAAACAGCTTTTTCAGCTAACGAAATGACAAATTCCGAACTCATCCATTTTCACCCATTCTAAAAACTTTGTAGCAAAGATTTAATAATTAGATACCATCCATCAACTAGCACAAATAACAAAATTTTAAATGGAAGTGATATCATAACTGGTGGAAGCATCATCATACCCATAGACATTAAAACACTGGCAACTACCATATCAATGACTAAAAATGGGATGAAAATCATAAATCCTATTTGAAAGGCAGTCTTTATCTCACTTATTGCAAAGGCAGGCACCAATGCGGTTAATGGAATATCTTCAATTGAATTTGGATTTTCCATTCCTGCATAATTTAGAAATAAAGCTAAATCCTTTTGTCTCGTATGTTTACTCATAAATTCCTTAAAGGGGAGAGCTGCTCTCTCATAAGCTTCTTCTAATTCAATCTCTTCATTAAATAAAGGAGTGAGAGCTTGTTCATTTACCTCACTAAATGTAGGTGCCATAATAAAAAAGGTTAAAAATAACGCTATCCCAAGTAAGATTTGATTTGGTGGCATTTGTTGTGTTGCTAGAGAAGTACGAACAAATGATAGCACAATAATAATTCTCGTAAAGCAAGTCATTAAAATTAAAATACTAGGGGCTATTGATAGCACTGTTAGTAATAATAGTAATTTAACAGAGGTACTAACATTTTCCGGATTACTATTATTAAAAAACTCCATAAATTCATTCATGCTTCTTGAGTCCCTTTCTCTTTATATCATCTAGCTGCTTTGAACGATTTTGCTTAAGCAGTGCCATTTGTTCTTGGAATTCAGACGAAAATGTTACTTTATTTTCATTATTAGAACTTTTTCGATTGTTTTTCATTAGAATGCTTGATACTTTGTTCACAATATCCTTAGGTTCAATCACTTGTTCTTGCTTATTCACATATTCTTCTATTAATTGCTTACTTTCCAGTTCGTCATCAATTTCCTTTAACAGTGTTATTGAATCTCCGATTCCTAGAACTAACACTCGACTTCCTACCTTAATCATTTGAACAGACTTATTAGGCCCCACACTTGTGCCGCCTAAGTTGACGATTGATTGTCCTTGATTAAATAATCGATTTTTCTTTGTTACAAATTTAACTAGGAAATAGATTAAGAATAAAACAAATCCTAATGCCACTAACATTTTAATAAAATCAAATGTTGAGACGGAGATATCATTACCTTCGAGATTTGATGTTTCAGCTTGAGGATTATCTAAAGTAGAATTAGTTTGATCCTCTCCTGATTGAGCTTCACCTTCGGTAACCTCAAAAACACTTTTATCATCTTGATTTTCCTCCGCAAGAACTAAAGTTGCTACTTGCGGAGAGAAACTAAAAAGAACAATAATTGCTACTGCTAAAATTCTTATTTGAAGCAATGTCAGTCCACCTTTTAGCTTAATGTTTTACCGATTGCCTCTAATACGCGGTCTGCTTGGAATGGCTTAACGATAAAATCTTTTGCCCCTGCTTGAATGGCATCAATGACCATCGCTTGTTGACCCATTGCTGAGCACATAATAATTTTTGCATTACCATTAAGTTTTTTTATTTCCTTTAACGCAGCTATTCCGTCCATCTCTGGCATTGTAATATCCATCGTAACTAGATCTGGTTGGTGTTCTTTATACTTTTCAACTGCTTGAGCACCATCTGCAGCCTCTGCTACCACTTCATAACCATTTTTAGTTAGGATATCTTTAATCATCATTCTCATAAATGCAGCATCGTCTACAATCATAATTTTGTGTGCCATAATAACTCCACTCCCAGTTAGATAGTTAAAATATATAGTAAAAAATCTTTTTCTTTAATAAACATTAGCTTCGAACATGTAATCGTTTAGAGTAATTACAATTCAGTATTATTTTAACTTATTTAATCTTTCTCTTTGACTAACAATATCTGTCACACGTACTCCAAAGTTTTCATCAATAACGACTACTTCACCTTTAGCAACAATTTTACTGTTTACCAATATATCAACTGGCTCACCAGCAAGTTTATCAAGTTCAATGATGGAACCAGACGACAATTCAAGTATTTCTTTAACAGAACGCTTTGTTCTGCCTAGCTCAACTGTAACCTTCAGAGGGATATCTAAAAGCATATCTAAGTTTTGAATATCCTGTTGTTGGTAGTGCATAGGCTCAAACGCTGTAAATTCTGCTGGTTTCACATTCACATCTGGCTGAAACTGCTGACGTGGCTGTGTATATTGTTGTTGAGATGTATACATTTGTTGACTAGGTTGTCCCATTTGAGGAGGTACATTCATGCTCATGTTTTCCTGATGATATACCTGCTGCTGTTGAACAACTTGATCTTCCATTGGTACTTCAGGTAACGGAACTTCTTTTGTAGCCTCTACTGCAACAGCTTCTTGTTTCGGATTAATTAGTTCATCAATTAAGTCTTTAGCAAACATCAAAGGTAATAATTGCATAATATTAGAATCAATTAATGTTCCAATTTTAAGTCTAAAGGATACTTGAATAAGTAAATCATCTTCAGGAATTTTGGCTTCGTCCGTTTCATTCGCATCTAATAATTCTACTCTTGGTGGCGAAATATCAACCTTTTTATTAAAAATAGTAGACATAGATGTTGCTGCAGAACCCATCATTTGGTTCATTGCTTCTTGTACAGCACTTACTTGAATTTCTCCAAGTAATTCATCCGGATTTGTACCGTCACCGCCAATCATGAGATCGGCAATAATAGCAGCATCACTTTGTTTAATGACCAATAAATTACTTCCTGTAAAGCCCTCAGTATAATTTACTTCTATTGCAACGTAAGGATGAACAAATTGCTCTCCAAGTTTACTTTTTTGTACGACCGATACACTAGGTGTTGTAATTTCTACCTTTTGTTGTAATAGGGTAGATAATGCAGTAGCTGAGCTACCAAATGAGATATTGCCAATCTCACCAATCGCATCTTCTTCCATTTCACTAAAGTAATCTTCTTTTCTTAATTGATTATTATCCTCAGTAGTTGTAGATGTACCCTCATCTTCAACGCTTGCACCTTTTAATAAAGCATCAATTTCATCCTGCGATAACATATCATTACTCACCATCTTCTTCACCTCTCACTAAGTGGTCAATAATTTGAACCGCTATTTTTTTGTTTGTTTTCCCTGGTTGTCCAGTAAACTTCGGTTTATCCCCTATTTTAACCACCAATGGCTGGTCGATAGTGCTCTCTAATTGAATCACATCTCCAATTTGTAATTGAAGAAAATCTTGAATAGATATATTTGAAGAGCCTAATTCGGCAGATACAGAAAGTTCAGCTAAATGAATTTGCTTCTTAAGAGCATCAATTTCATTAGGCTTAGGTTCTTTCCTGTCTGATTGCATCCAGTAATGTACGGATAACTTTGGAATAATCGGTTCTAGAACGACATGTGGAATACATAGATTGATCATTCCACTTGTTTCTCCTACTTGTATATTTAATGAAATAACAACCACCGTTTCATTTGGTGAAACCATTTGTAAAAATTGTGGATTTACTTCAAATTCAGACATCATAGGCTCAATCTCAACTAATGATTCCCAAGCTTCTTGATAACTATCTAACGATTTTTCAAAAATACTGGAAATGATTTTCGTCTCGATTTCAGTCAAATTTTCAATCTTATTAACACTTGACCCAAGTCCCCCCATAACTCGATCCATCATAGCGTATGCTATATTAGGATTCACTTCCATTAATACTCTTCCTTCCAATGGCTGAACCTCAAAAACATTTAATACGGTCATTTTAGGAATAGAACGTATAAATTCCTCATAAGGCAGTTGATCAACAGAACCAACCGTTATTTGGATGTAAGTTCTTAATTGGGCTGAAAAATACGTTGTTAAAAGTCTAGCAAAGTTATCGTGAATACGAGTTAAACTTCTAATTTGATCCTTTGAGAACCTTAGTGCTCGTTTAAAATCATAGACCTTTACTCTTTTACTTGATTCTTCTTTTTTTAATTCATCTGCATCCATTTCTCCAGTAGAAATGGCTGATAACAAGGCATCGATTTCACTCTGTGATAAAATATCACCCGCCATGGTGCTCACCTCCTACTTAATAGTTTGTTGTATTTATTGAAGGATATAGGAAGTGGTGTAAATCTTATTAACCTTGCCTTCTTGCATTAATTCATTGATTTTATTCTTTATTTGTTCTTTAAATTTATCCATGCCATCCTTGCCATCTAATTGGTCAGAGGTTGTATTAGCTAATTCTGAAATAATAATATCACGCACTTGAAATTCTCTTTGTGTTAACTCTTCCATTGCTTTCTTTGACTCTGTTTCAATTTTAAAGGATAAACGTACTATATTACCACTGGATAAATTTGTAGTTATTTCAGGAATATCTACAGAAGCTGCTACAACTTCCTCAATTGAAGGAGCTTTTTCTTCGCCATCTTCTCCAATAAATTTCATAACAACGACAAGTGCTGTTACCCCAATAAGAGTTATTGATACGATGATGACAAGCATAATGCTCAAAAGCTTTTTATTCATGATCTACAACCTCCGAACCTTTCCTTAACGATAGCATATTGATTTCCCGATAAAACGAAGTGATACTAGCATACACTTCCTGTTCTGATTCCTTTACTACATATTTATGACCATTCGTTAATGTAATGGTTGTATCTGGAAAAGATTCGATAACTTCAATATAAATTGCATTTAATGAAAAACGTTTACCGTTAAGTCTTGTTAATTGAACCATTTTCTATAAGAGGCTGATGATTAATTGAAGAACCATCCAGCCTCCACCTCCCTTATTAACGTTTTAAGCCCATTAGCTCTTGTAAGATTTCATCAGAGGTTGTAATAATCTTTGTATTTGATTGGAAACCACGTTGAGCGACAATCATTTCTGTAAATTCTTCCGCAAGGTCAACGTTTGACATTTCTAATGCGCCTGAGATGATATTAGCTGTTCCATCTGTACCTGCTACAGGTAAATCGGCTAACTCAACAAAGCCATTTCCATCTTTGTCTACTGAACCTGAGTTGGCAGATTCTCTATACAAGTTTCCTCCTAGTTTTTCTAGACCACCTTCATTTGCAAAGTTCACTAATCTAATTTGACCAGCTACATTTAATTCTCCATTCTCATTTACAAAGTTAACCTTTCCATCTGGAGCGATACTGAAACTTTGCGCTGATAAAGGAATTTGAATTAAGCCAGGGTTACCACTAAGATTATTAGTGAATGTGACCGTATTACCTGCCGTCGTTTTTTCAGCTGCCTCTCCGATTAAGTACATTCCATCAGCAGTTACAATATATCCTTCATCGTCAAGATACATATTACCAGCTCTAGTGAAATTCAAGTCCACGGCTTCTTCAATTCCTGGAGAAGTAATTTCATTTGTATTTCTATTGATGTTAGCATTGTTATTGATTGTCCCTACGATGAAAAATCCATCTCCATTTAAGGCTAAATCTAATGATCTTGATGTAATCTGAGTAGAACCTGTCGTATGAATTGTATCAATAGAACTGATTTGAGCCCCTAAGCCTACTTCTTTTGCATTTGTTCCAGCACTATTTGCTGTTGCTCCAGATGCACCTGAAATTTGTTGGCTAAAAAGATCGGAGAAGGTAGTTCGGGATTTCTTGTATCCGTACGTATTAACATTGGCAATGTTATTACCTAAAACATCAAGCTTAGTTTGAAAGTTTTTCATACCACTGATTCCTGAATAAAGTGAACGTAACATTAATTATTCTCTCCCTTAGGTTATGTTATTGTTTTAGCTGTTTCTGTCATTCCACAACTAGAGGCATCCTTTATAAGGTCCAGCCTTAAATTAATCCATAATGATTGCACCTGAAATGTTCGTAAACATCTGTGTTCTGGCTTCATCTCGATCCATAGCAGTAATGACTGTATTATTTTTAGCGTTAATAATAAGAGCTGCTTCATTAACTAAAACGAGAGAATCTTGAACGCCTTTTTTTCTTGCTTCGGAGATTTTCTTTTCAATTTGTGACCAGGTTTCATCTGATAAAGTAATCTCCCTTTCTGTTAAGCGCGTTTGAGCATGCTTACTAATCTTCAATTTTTGGCTGCTAGTAAGCTCATTTTCTAGCAAGCTCTTAAAAGACGATTGTTGTTTAGCTAGAATGTTATTTGTATGAATTGGGTAGTTCTGAATGTGATTAATTTTTACCGACATACTAAGTCCTACTATTCGGATTTACTAATTTTGATTACATCATGATTTGAAATTTCTTTACCATTATCCAATTCTAGTACAATCCCTTTTTCTGATTGCTTAACGGATTTAACAGTACCAGAACCTTTAGAATCACTATTTTCCCAATCAATTTTTTTTCCAATCATTTCTGAATACACAAGTATTGGGTTTTCTTCTGAGAACGTATTAAGAAATTTCTCTAACATGCTTGTCATATTAGTCGTTTGTTCTAATGTTGAGAATTGTGCCATTTGAGCTATAAATTCTTTGTCCTCCATCGGATTAAGAGGGTCTTGGTTTTGCAATTGAGTCATTAATATTTTTAAGAATTCATCTTTCCCTAGAGACGAATTTCCCGTTGAAGATACTGGCCTATTCATAAGAAATAAACTAGGATCAATTGTAGTCATAATTCCCCTCCTTAAACAAATTGATTTAGTAAGTCGTTTAGTGTATCACCAAAATTTTGTTCATTTTCCTTTTGATCATTGCCATTTGTATCTTTATGATTACGTTCTTCTTTTTGCTGCTGTTCTGATGAATCTTTAAGTGGTTTAGAAAATTGCTCGTTATATACTTCAAATCTCTCAATTTCAATTTTTACTGAAGGAAGTGCTTGTTTCAAATGTTGAATACTGTGCTCTAACAATTCCTTTGCTGATTCAGTTGAAGCAATAATTTTCGCTACCATTTCACCTTTTGTTTGGACCAGTTTCACAGTTAATTGACCTAGGTGTTCTGGATTCAACTTAAGAACTAAGCGTTTTGATTGACTTCCTGCCTGAAATAGAGCTTTTGATTTTAAAGTATTTAGCAACTGATTTGTAAATTCTTGTTTAGTTGAAGCATCAATCTTTTGGTTATCTGTTCCCGATACAACGGTATTCATATATTTTCCTAAGTCTAATTCTAACGATTCTGTATTATCACTCATTTTATTCTGGACCAGATTACTAGAATTCACTTCTGCTTGTACTTTATCGTTTGTCATTTCAAGTTTCAAATATGGAAAAGCTTCTTTTACATGATTAATTGTTTGATTTAGTAAAAGCTTTGCTTCATTTGAAGATCCTTCTAATTTGACAAGCGACCTACCATTCATTTGCATCTGCTTTATTGTTAGTTGACCAAGCGTTTTAGGCTCTAGTTGTAAAAACACCTCTTTTGTTAAAGTAGGCTCTTGGGAAAGAGTTAATCTTTTAATAGCATCAACTACTTGATTAGTAAACTCAACCTGAGTACTAATATCATTCAAAATGCTTGTGTTTTTTGAAGTTGCAATGGCAGTAGATTCTTGATCCTTGGTGAAAGCTGATGAGTTAGCCTCACCTGTTATAATCCCATTAAAAAGTGATTGATTCATGTTCCTAAAGAAATTCTCTAATCCAATTAGAAGATTATCAACATCTTTCGAATACTCTTTTGGCAGTAAGAGAGCTCCTTCAACCGTTTCTACTATCCCTTTTATAACAGCGCTGTTACTATTTATTGAATCAATATCGTTGGGGTTGTTTGTACTACCATTAAGAACTCCCGGATAAATAGTAGGGTTAGGTTGTAGACCACCAAAATGAAATGGTAAACCATTTAATTTGTCATCATCACGATTTGTGCCTTCTGTTTCTTTAAGGCTATTTACAATCTCGTTTAAAAGTGGATACTTCTCTAGATTTATTTTATCACCACTGTTATCGACACCGTTTTTGTTTATAGGTTTTGCATTTGTATTTTGTAATAGATTAAAAGTTGAAAAAGAATTGTTTTGCAGTCGATCAGTCATAGATTTTTTTTGATTGCTTACTAATCCATTCAACTTACTTTGAACCACTTTATTAAGTAACATCGTAATGTCTCCCTCAATTTCATGAAAGTCGATATTCTTGTTAGCTTTAAGAAGATTTAGACCTGATATAAGTAATTTGTTAGCATTATTGTGTTCTTCTTTTTTCCTCTCTACAAAGTTATTTTCAAATAACTTTGTACTTCCATCGGAATGAGAGTTAAGGTCTATACCATATACATTATCAACTAATTTTTTGACTATTTTTTGTAAAGTTGAAAGGTCTGTTTCTGCAACTAGTTTACTTAAAGGTTCAGCGATATCAGGTGGTACTGATTCATCCAATAGAACCTTATTGACTTTTTCTCGAGTAACTTCATGGAGACCTTGTCTCTTCTGATAATCTGTCAGTATATCATTAGTTGTGATTAGTTTATCCGCATTTTCCACTAGTTTTGAGCCATTTCTAGTTGACCAATTTGTTAACAAGAAGGGCAAGCTTACCACTGCTTGATCTGAATCATTTAATTGATTAATTGATTGAAAAATAGTTTCAACTGTCACTTCTTCGGGTATTTTATAACTAGATAGCTCAGCATTTAATAATTTATTAAGCTTGTTTAGAAGATTTTCATTTATATTCTGATCTTCCGATAAGGAATATATCTCGATACCTTTTAACCCGATTAAAGCATCTGAGATAGTAGTAAAATTTGATTCTTTCATGAAGTTATCAAATGCTTCCGAATTATTTAACTTCAAACCGATCTCTTTCTCTAGCAGAGAAAAGGTAGGTATAAAGGAGTCAAATGATACTTTTTCTCTCATATTGTTCTGAATTGAAAAATGTGCCTGTAATTCACTTTTAATTTCTGCAAAGTGATTTTCAACATCAACATCAACTGCATAACTACTTGTTATATCCGATCGATTATTACTTATATCTTGTCCGCTTTTTAATACACGGTGATAGATAGCAGAAAAAGGAGTATTATCTATCAATTTAATTTGATTAACGTCCTTCTCTATATTTTCACTCACTTTGTACAACAATGATGAAAGTTTCACTTGTTCACCTCCTTTCTACTGACCATCTGTAGCTAAAAGATTGGTAAACTTAACTGCGTCATCGACTTCCATCTTTGTTAATATATCTGCAACTTGCTTGTCATCTAGTGAACTAAGAATAAGGATAGCATCTTCTTCATTAAGATTCGGAATGATTTCTGCTGCTTTTTTACTTGTCATGTTGTCATATAACTTAGTAATATCTTTCTTTTTACTCTCTGTTTCAGCTTGCTTGATTTCTTCAATTTGTTTCTCCAGAGAGCTTACTTCTTGATTTAATTTTTGAATTTCCTTCTCTTTTAACGAGACATCTTTTTCAAGTGCAGTAATAGTAGAATTTTGTTCTTCTAAAGTTTCTTCGTATTCCAATTTCGCTTCTGCCGCTTGTTCTTCTGGTGTCGGTTCAGATGGTCTATCAGCCTCTTCTTCGTTAAAAAGCTTTTCAACAACTGGTACTTTTGCTAATGTGGTTTTTGTTTTTCCAGCTACATCAAATCCTGCGACCGATAAAATAACAACCACCAAGGTAATCGTAAAAATCGTTGGAATAAAAATGACAAAAAAGAACCATTGAAATTTTCCATATTCCTGCTTTTCATTTTCCATTACGTATTCACCTAATTTCCTCGGTACATAAATGATTGAATGGATAGGTCATCCATTACTTTATTTTCATTTGCTTTCGCATCCATCAAAAAAGTTTCTTTTTGTTTTTCTTTTAATTTTTCATATTTCTTTACTTCTATGTTCTTTTGCATTAATTTGACTTGTTGCTCATTCATTCGATTTCTTGTTAACATGACAAGCTTTTGATAGTGTGAGATGGTCTTTTCAATATTTGAAACAAATTGTTGATAATGTCTCATCTCTTGAACAGAAATACCTTCATTTAATCTAGATAACGTATTTTCCTCAAGAATTTCTTTTTGTTTCATTGAATCATACAGCTTATTAGCTACACTCTCAAAATCACTTACAGATTGGTTATATTCTGCTAATGATTTTTCCTTTTCATTTTCTTTAATATCCATTACCTTTTGAAATCGAAATTGAAAACTCACTAAAATTCACCTGTTTCCATAAATTGAATTAAAGAATGTATGCTGTCTTCACTAGTTACCTTGTCCTCAACATTTTGCTTTAAAAAAGATATAATTTTAGGATAAAGCCTAATTGCTTCGTCTATTTCCTTTGAAGATCCTCTTTTATAAGCTCCTATATTAATAAGGTCTTCTGAGTTTAAGTAAGTGGACAATAAATCTCTAAGTCGAGTTGCCGACTTTTTATGCATAGGATCTACTATCTGATTCATAACACGGCTTATACTTTTAAGAATGTTAATAGCAGGAAATTGACCCTTGTTCGCCAATTGACGATCTAATACAATATGACCGTCTAATATTCCTCGAACTGTATCTGAGATTGGTTCATTAAGATCATCACCATCGACCAAAACTGTGTAAAATGCAGTAATTGAACCTAGTTCATTCGTTCCAGTCCGTTCAAGTAACTTTGGTAAGATTGCGAAAACAGAAGGAGTATACCCTTTCGTTGTTGGTGGTTCTCCTACCGCTAGGCCAATTTCTCGTTGGGCCATAGCCACTCGAGTGACAGAATCCATCATAAACATGACATTCATGCCTCTATCTCTAAAATATTCGGCTACAGCTGTTGCTGTAAGAGCCGCTTTCATCCTCATTAATGCAGGTTGATCTGAGGTAGCGACAATAACAATAGATCTTTTTAACCCCTCTGGTCCTAAGTCTCGATCAATGAATTCTCTTACTTCACGTCCACGTTCTCCTATAAGAGCAATCACATTCAAATCAGCATTAGTATTTCTTGCAATCATTCCCATCAGTGTACTTTTCCCAACACCACTCCCTGCAAAAATACCAACACGTTGACCTTTTCCGACGGTAAGGAGACTATCAATCACACGTACCCCCACCTCCATTTTCTCGTGAATCGGTGGTCGTTTCATCGGATTAGGTGGTGATTGGTCTGTAGGAACATAGGCTAACCCTTTTGGCAGCATCGTTTCATTTAAAGGTTTCCCGAAGGCATCAATAACTTGACCTACTAAAGCAGAGCCTACCTTCACTCTAAGAGGTTCATTTGTTCCTTCAACAATACTGCCAGGAGATATATTTGTCAGTTGCTGATATGGCATTAATAAGACAAATTCATTTCGAAAACCAACTACTTCTGCTGGGATTTTCGTCTTATTATTTGCTCCCGTGTAGATATAACAAAGATCACCAATTGAGCTCTCAGGTCCTCTTGATTCAATCATCAATCCAACGACCTGTTTTACCTTCCCAAATCTTTTATAAGAATCTAGTTTCTCTATTTCATGAACAAGGTCCAATGCTCTCAATTAGTGATCACCCCTCATCAACTAAATCTAATAGCTGTTTTTTTAACTGCTCTAACTGTGTATCTATGCTTACATCAATTCGTCCAAATTCAGATTCAATCATACATCCATGTTCACTTAATTCAGCATTAGGATAGATGTAGATATCTTTCTGATTTGTCATCAACACTTGAAGTTCTTCCTTCCGACTTAAAAGGTATTCGTAATAAGAAGGATTAACATGAATTTTAATATGTTCATATTCTTTTACTTCGTTAAGTCCTTTTTTTATAAAGGGCAAGAAGTTCTCTTTGTTCTCCTCAAGTGTTACTTGAAGAATTTTCTCTGCAATTCTTGTTGATAGAAGTAGAATCTCATTTTCAGCTGATTGAATTCTCTCCTGATAATCTTCTTTAGATAACTCAATGATTCTTTGTGTTTCTTGAATTAATCCTTCATATTGACTAATCGCATGCTGACGGCCTAACTCTACACCTTCCGCATATCCTTCTTGTCTAGCCTCTTCTACTTGCTGTTGACGTTCATTAACCCAAGCAAGCTGATGAGATTCTATTTCTCTTAATATCTTATCCTTTTGTGCATGAGCCTCTTGTAATATAGCATCCGCTTCAATCTTTGCTTGATCTATTAAGAATGTAGATTGTTTTTGAATTTCAGGATCAATTTTTTCTTTCAGCCTGTCATTTAATATCTCCTGAATATTGATGATACTTATGGGTGTCTTTTCCTTATTTTCTCTGGCGTATTGTGACTTAATAAGTTTAGACAATAATATCATCTCCTCCACCACGAGCAATGACAATTTCACCAGCTTCTTCTAATCTTCTAATGACACCTACAATTCTTGATTGAGCCTCTTCAACATCTCGTAATCTAACTGGACCCATATATTCCATTTCCTCTTTAAATGTATCCACCATACGTTTCGACATATTTTTGAATACAACTTCCCTCACTTCCTCACTAGCTACTTTTAAGGAAAGCATTAAGTCATCATTCTCTACATCTCTAATCACTCGTTGAATTGCACGATTGTCAAGTGTAACAATGTCTTCGAATACAAACATACGTTTCTTAATTTCTTCAGCAAGCATTGGGTCTTGAATTTCAAGCGAATCTAAAATGGTTCTTTCCGTAGATCGATCGACTCCGTTTAAAACCTCTACTACAGCCTCTATCCCACCTGTTTGTGTGTAATCTTGAGTAACTGTAGCAGAAAGCTTTCTCTCAAGAATTTGTTCAACTTCATTAATTATTTCTGGAGGAGTTCGATCCATGACAGCAATTCTTCTTGCAACATCCGCTTGTAGTTCCTGAGGTAATTCAGATAAAATTTGACCTGATTGAGTAGGTTCTAAATAGGATAGTACCAATGCAATCGTTTGTGGATGTTCATTTTGGATGAAATTTAAAATCTGTGATGGATCGGCTTTTCTTGCAAAATCAAATGGCTTCACTTGTAAGGATGAAGTTAACCGGTGAATAATGCTTGTTGCCTTTTCTTCTCCTAATGCCTTTTCTAACACTTGCTTTGCGTATGCAATACCACCTTGTGAAATATAGTCCTGCGCCATTGCAATGTCATGGAATTCTTCAATAATTTCTTCTTTTTTATCCGCTTCTACTTTACGAACACCAGAAATTTCAAGTGTTAGCTTTTCAATTTCTTCTTCTGATAGATGTTTATAAATAGAAGCAGAAACCTCAGGTCCTAAGGAGATTAGAAGAATGGCAGCTTTTTGTTTACCAGTTAATACAGATTGATCTCTTCTTGCCAATTTTCCCCACTCCTATTCTTCTGAAATCCACGTACGTAATAGCTTTGCGAAGTCCTCTGGTTTCTCTTTCGCCATCGTTTCTAATTGTTTTTTACGTACTGTACCTTCAGTTTCAATTTCATTATTTATATCTTGTACTCTTATCGGCTCTTGTATCTCTAAGTCCTCACTATCATCTACTTGAACGTCATCTTTTCTCTTTCTTAGTAATAAAACTATTAAAATAATAATAACGAATAAAAGAACTCCTGCTACGATATACGTCCATATAGGGATGGTTTGTGTAGGCGTCATTTCTTCAACTTGTTGTTTGCCATCGAATGCTTGTACAGAGACAACTACTTTGTTTGCCACATCCTCATCTGTTAGTGGTTCTAATGCTGTGTCCTTATTAATTGTCGTTCTAATTATTGTTGAAAGAATTTGTTGAATGTCCTCTTCTCTTTCAGCTGTAAACGAAAGAGGATCATCTGGATTAGGAGGTTCTACCATTACTTGTATACCTAAATCTCTAATCTTATAAGGACTTTCGACAATTTGTTTATTAATACGGTTTACTTCATTATTAATTCTTTCTTCAATTCTTTCGTAGTCCCCATCACCTGATGTTTCTGTTGATCCTTCATAAGCAGGGACATCCGTTTCACCTGTTCCATTAACACCGCCAGCGGCTTGCGCACCATTTCCAGTGTATGCTTCAGTGATTCTTTCAACACTTATCGCAATTCCTTCATCACTATCTTCAGAAACTGGTGAAATGAGGTTTTCCTCCCTGCTTTCTTGGGTAAAGTCTATATCAGTAGTAACTGCCACTACTACTTTATCTTGTCCCATCATTGTTCCAAGAAGCTTTTGTACATCACGCTGAATGTCTTGCTCTATCTGTGATTTAATTTCTTGCTGGGAAGCATAGTCTGTACTAGGAGTCGTATTTTTACCGTCATTTAAGTCATAATAAGTAAAATTTTGATCCATAATTACAATATTTTCAGTCGTAAGGTTTGGAACGCTTTTTGAAACTAAATGAAATAAAGCATTCACTTTTTCCTGATCGAGTTGCGCACCTGGTTTAAGGTTTAGTACGACAGATGCTGAAGATCCTTCACCTTGGTCACCTACAAATACTGACTCTGCCGGTAAGTTAATCATGACATTTGCATCATTAACACCTTCGATCCCTTTCATTAAGTTTGCAAGCTCAGTTTGTGTAGCTTTTAATTTAATAACGTCAAATTCTTTGTCTGTCATACCAAAGCCAGCATCTTGGCCAAAGAAAGAATAATCAATTATCCCGGTATTTGGAATACCTTCAGATGCCAGTTCCACCATTAACGTATCTACTTGTTCTTTAGGGACCAATATCGCAGATCCGTTATTAATGATTTCAGAGTTCACACCTTTTGCATCTAATGTTTCTTTAATTTGACCAGTTTCTGCTGGTGATAAATTAGAATATAGTGGAACTAAGTTAGGCTTAGAAATAAAATAAGTTAAGATAGAAGCAATCAATATAACTAAAATGATGCTTGTTATTAGTGTGATTTTCTGCCCTTTACTTCTTTCTGCCCAAACATTATTTAATTTATTTTTAATAGTAGTTAATTTTTCATTCATTCCATAAAGTCCCCCGATTATGATGACATGCATTACCCTATAAAAAACCGTTCATTAAAGAACGGCTATTACACTTGCATTCTCATCATTTCTTGATAGGCTTCTATTGCTTTATTACGAACTTCTATAGCTGTTAACATTGTGATGCTTGCTTTTTGTGAGCTAATCATCACATCATGTAATTCAACATTCTTACCCGAAGCTAAAGCTTCTGTCATTTTATCTGACTCAATTTGAGAAGTATTCACTTGATCAATTGACTTTTTTAAGATTTCTCCAAAAGAGGTATTCTTCTTAGCATTGGACGCAGGCTGCACTTGATTTGGCTGTAACACCTGCTGAACAGAATTTATTTTTCCAATCATTTCTTTTCACCTATTTTCCAATTTCTAGTGCTTTCATTAACATACCCTTTGTAGCATTCATCGCGGTAACGTTCGCTTCATATGATCTTGTACTACTTATTAAGTCGACCATTTCTTCTAACGGATCAACATTCGGCATTGAGACATACCCTTCTTCATTTGCATCAGGGTGTTCTGGATCATATATAAGTTCGAAAGGGGTCTGATCCTCAACAATTTTCGTCACTTTCACACCTTGAGTTTCACTTGATGATCCCATTGCTTTATTTAGGTGTGAAGTAAAAGTATTCCCTTGAGGCTGAGTGACAACCATCTTCCTACGATAAGGTTGCCACTCACCGTCAACAAACTTACCTCTGGTCGTATCCATATTAGCCATATTAGATGATACAACATCCATTCTTACTCTTTGTGCAGTTAACGCTGAGGCTGATGTGTTAATTGAATGAAATATAGACATTGTTAGTTTCCACCCTTTATAACTGTTTTTAAAGAAGTAAACTTTCCACTTAATCGTTCAACAAGTGCATTATACTGAATTTGATTTTTAGCCATTTCCGTCATTTCCTGATCAATATCAACATTGTTTCCATTGTGTTGATAATTTGTATTAGATTTCGTTACAACTTGGTATCCAGAAGTCTGTGTCGAATTTGAAAATGAAATATGCTTTTCATTCGTTCGAATTGCATCAAACTTACCCAGTTCATTCGAAAGAGCATGATTGAATCGAATACTCTTCGCTTTGTAATTTGGCGTATCTACATTTGCTATATTATTTGAGATTACTTTTTGTTTCGCAGATGATTGAGTTAGTGCATTTTCAAGGCTATTTATTGTAGTAGAAAAAATTTTCATAGTATCCCCTCACAAAATTACTTTCACGATCGTATAGTATATTGTCGAAATCTGTAGGTCGATAGATTAATTGTATGAAATAATATGCTTAAAGTCTATTAGGATTTTGTAAAAAAAAGTCGGATTTTCTATCTATTTTACAATAGGGACTATTGAACTACACCCATTTACATTGTTTTAAGCATTGATTTAGAAGGATTTTATTGGGGTTTTCTCTCTTTATTAAAGGTAACACATTTTTCGACAAATCCGAACACATCATATTTTTCCAAATTCAATATAAAAGTAAAAAATCCATTTAGATTTCGGGACTAAAGTATGTATGAGCAGTAAAAAGCCTTTAGCATCTGGTGATAGACACTAAAACTACGTCCATAGTTTTTCAAGACCAAAAACGAAAACCGGGGGATATTACTCCAGTTAGAATAGAGAGAGTTCTTACCTTCTATATAAAAGGGATTTTTGATCTCTAATTGCTTGATTGATGTAAAAAACCCGAACTATATCTAAAGCTCTACTTTAGAGCTTTAGACTAGTTCGGGTTTCTTTTTATTTCATTAAGCTTATAAATAGGCATAAAGTATGCTTATTTTTCTAAAGGCTTTTTAAGTTAGTTAGTTTTTAACTTTTCCAACTCTAATAAAAATTTATCATTTAGTACTTTAATATATGTTCCTTTCATTCCTAAAGAGCGAGACTCGATAACACCGGCACTTTCTAGCTTACGAAGTGCATTAACGATAACAGATCTTGTAATACCTACACGATCCGCTATTTTACTTGCAACTAACAACCCTTCATTACCACTTAACTCTTCAAAAATATGTTCGATTGCTTCAAGCTCACTGTAGGAAAGAGAACTAATTGCCATTTGGACTACAGCCTTACTTCTAGCTTCTTCTTCAATCTCCTCCGCTTTTTCACGTAAGATTTCCATCCCTACAACGGTTGCACCATATTCAGCAAGGATAAGATCTTCATCTGCAAATTGCTCCTGAACTCTAGCAAGAATCAGTGTACCGAGACGCTCACCACCACCAATAATAGGTACTATTGTCGTTAAACCATTTTTAAATAATTCACGGTTTTCAACTGGGAATGCTGTATATTCACTATAGACATCAATATTAGAAGAAGTCTCTGTAATATTAAACAAATTATTTGTATACTCTTCTGGAAATTGTCGATCCTCTAACATTTTTTTCATACGTTCATTTTCAATTTGTTGATTAACTGCAAAACCTAATAATTTCCCACGACGACTAACCACAAAGATATTAGCCTCAATAACATCACTTAATGTTTCTGCCATTTCTTTAAAATTCACCGGTTTTCCTGCTGCCTTTTGTAGCATTGCGTTAATTTTACGCGTTTTCTGTAATAGAGCCATAATTGGGTCCTCCTGTAACATATTTAATTGTTTTTATAATATAAATTGGCTTAAATCTTTATTTTTTGAGATTTTCCCTAGCTTATCTTCCACATATTGTGGAGTGATCACGATTTTTTCTAGAGTAATATCTGGAGCTTCGAAAGATAAGTCTTCTAACAAGCGTTCCATTATTGTATGTAGTCTTCTAGCACCGATATTATCTGTATCTTGATTTACTTCATAAGCAACTTCAGCTAGCTTACGAATAGCATCGTCAGAAAATTCTAATTGTATACCTTCCGTTTCAATTAGCGCTGAATATTGCTTTAAAAGAGCATTGTCTGGTTCAACTAAAATTTTCACAAAGTCATCTATACTTAACTTCGTCAGTTCAACACGGATTGGAAATCTACCTTGCAGCTCAGGAATAAGATCTGAAGGTTTCGCAATATGAAAAGCACCTGCTGCTATAAACAAAATATGGTCTGTTTTCACTGAACCATATTTTGTAACTATAGTTGATCCTTCAACAATTGGTAAAATATCTCGTTGTACACCTTCCCTAGATACATCGGCAGAACCACCCTTAGATTTCCCAGCTATCTTGTCGATCTCATCAATGAAGATAATTCCAGCTTGTTCAGCTCGTATAATTGCATCAGATGTAACTTCATCCATATCAATTAGCTTACTAGCTTCCTCGTTTGTTAGTACTTTTCTAGCTTCCCGTACTGTTAGTTTACGCTTCTTTTTCTTTTTAGGCATAAAGCTACCTAATGCATCTTGCATATTCATGCCCATTTGCTCCATACCGGAGCCTTGAAGCATATCAAACATAGAAGCTTGCTGTTCTTCTACTTCAATTGTTACATAGTGGTCTTCTAGCTCACCTAGAGCCAATTGATGCTCGATTCGACGTCGTTTTTCCTGAATGCTTGATTCTTCCACAGTAGAATCATCTTGTTCTTGGTTTTGGTTTGAACTAGCTCCAAAGAACATTTCTAAAGGATTTTTTGACGCTGCTTGTTTTTTCTTACCCGGAACTAAAAGTTCAACTAGTCTTTTGTTGGCATTTTCTTCGGCAGTTCCTTTCACCTCTGAAATTTTCTCTTCTTTCACTAAACGTACTGAAGTTTCTACCAAGTCACGTACCATTGATTCAACATCACGACCCACGTATCCAACTTCCGTGAACTTTGTAGCTTCGACTTTAATAAAAGGTGCACCTGAAAGTTTAGCAATTCTTCGAGCAATTTCAGTTTTCCCAACACCTGTAGGACCAATCATAAGAATATTCTTAGGAACCACTTCCTCGCGAAGTTTCTCATTTAACAAACTTCTACGATATCGATTTCTCAACGCAACTGCTACTGCTTTCTTCGCATCCTTTTGACCGACAATATATTGATCAAGTCTTTCTACTATCTGTCTTGGTGTTAGTTGTTTATTCAAACCGATTGCCTCCCTTTATTAAAGTTCTTCAACGATAATGTTCAAATTTGTATAAACACAAATTTCTCCAGCGATAGTAAGCGCACCTTCGGCAATATCTTTCGCGGATAATTGCTCACCGGAGTATCTTTTAAGAGCTCGACCTGCGGAAAGTGCATAGTTTCCGCCAGATCCAATTGCTAAGATCCCATCATCTGGTTCAATTACTTCTCCAGTACCTGAAACTAAAAGTATGTGTTCTGCATTCATTACAATAAGCATTGCTTCTAACCTACGAAGAACTTTGTCACTTCTCCATTCTTTAGCAAGTTCAACTGCTGCTCTTTGTAAATTCCCATTGTATTCTTCAAGTCTATTTTCAAACAATTCGAATAATGTAAATGCATCGGCTACAGAACCAGCAAAGCCAGCAATCACCTTACCATTAAACAATTTCCTTACCTTCTTCGCTGTGTGTTTCATCACAACTGCATTTCCAAACGTTACTTGACCATCGCCTGCCATAGCAGCTTTCCCATTATGTTGAATAGCAAAGATGGTTGTTGCATGAAATTGAGACATATTTTCTACCTCCTGATATTTACTTTAAGCTCTAGGATGATAGGACATATACATTTTTTTTAAATGTTCCTTCGTGACATGAGTGTAAACTTGAGTGGAAGACAAATGGGAATGTCCTAACAATTCTTGAACACTCCGCAAATCCGCACCTTCATTCAATAAATGAGTAGCAAACGTGTGCCTAAACATATGTGGATGTAAATGAAGTGTGGCTGACGCCTTTTGAATTAACCCTGTTAGGATATATCGAACGCCTCTTTCCGTTAAAGGCATTCCACGATTGTTCACAAAAATCAGCTGGTGTTCATCCCCGGATAATAGTTTAGCTGTTAATTTTTGGCGACCTTCCTCTATATACTGTTCGAGAGCTTCCTGTGCAAAGCTACCAAAAGGTATATATCTTTGTTTTCCACCTTTCCCGTTAACTAAAACTGTGCCGATATGAAAGTCAACATCCGACAGCTTTAATTGACAACACTCACTTACACGCATACCTGTCCCATACAATATTTCAATTAACGCTTGGTTTCTCTGCCCTAACGGGGTATTACAATCTGAAATTGAAAAGAGTTTTTCTATTTCTTCTTCGTATAGAAAATTTGGAATTTTGAGTTCCTTTTTCGGTAGAGAAACTAACGAAAATGGATTTTCCTTTAATTTCCCTTCTCTCATAAGAAACTTGAAGAAGCTTCTCAATGCTGAAATTTTCCTTGAAATTGTTTTTCTAGAATACTTTCTTTTATGTAACTCCGTTAAATATAAACGTGTATCATTATATGTAATTTCTTCTAGATGTAGTAATGATTGTTGCTTCATAAAAGACATAAAATCTTCTATATCCGCTACATAATTCACAATTGTATATTGTGAATAGTTTTTCTCAATTTGTAAATATTCAACGAAGAAATTTAAATAAATCTTAACATTTCCCACCTTAAACACCTCACAAGGGCTACTAAATGTTATCACATCATTAGTAGCCCTTGCAAATTATTTCTATAAATTTTTCGAAATTTTTTGAATTGTTTCTATCGCTCGAGTAGCATGTGCCTCATTTCGTTCTTTTTTACTTTTAATTCTCTGAGGTAGCTCTGCAAATATTCCAAAATTAGCATTCATTGGTTGGAAATTATCTGCATTTGTAGTTGTAATATATCTAGCCATGCTTCCGATTGCTGTTTCATTAGGAAATTCAATCAAGTCCTTTTCTAAGATAAAATGTGCAGCATTGATTCCTGCAACTAAGCCTGAAGCAGCAGACTCAACATAACCTTCAACACCTGTCATTTGACCTGCAAAGAATAAATCTTCTCGGTTTTTATACTGGTATGTCGCTTTTAAGAGTCTCGGTGAATTAATAAATGTATTTCGATGCATTACACCGTAACGAACAACCTCAGCATTTTCTAATCCAGGTATTAATGACAATACTTCTTTTTGAGGTCCCCATTTTAAATGAGTTTGGAACCCAACAATATTGTATAAAGTTCCAGCAGCATCATCTTGTCGTAATTGCACCACTGCGTATGGTCTCTTCCCGGTTTTTGGGTCTTCTAAACCTACAGGCTTCAAAGGACCAAACAACATTGTTTTACGACCTCTTTTCGCCATTACTTCAATAGGCATACAACCTTCAAAGAAAATCTCTTTTTCAAACTCTTTTAGTGGAACTGTTTCAGCAGAAATAAGTGCTTCATAAAAACGATCAAATTCCTCTTCCGTCATTGGACAGTTTAAGTAAGCTGCTTCTCCCTTATCGTAGCGGGATTTTAGATAAACCTTATCCATATCAATGCTGTCTTTTTCTATTATTGGTGCAGCAGCATCATAAAAATAAAGATATTCTTCTCCAGTTAGAGACTTCAACTGGTCTGATAGGTTTTTTGATGTAAGTGGTCCAGTAGCAATAATTGTAGGTCCTTCAGGAATCTGTCCCATTTCTTCATTAAAGACAGTTACATTTGGATGCTCCTTAACCAACTGTGTTACCCTATCTGCAAATTCATGGCGGTCAACTGCCAAAGCTCCACCAGCTGGAACAGCACATTCATCTGCAGCTTTAATAATTACCGAATCAAGTACTCTCATTTCTTCTTTTAATACACCAACAGCATTTGTAAGTGTATTTGCCCTTAATGAATTACTGCAAACTAATTCAGCAAATTTATCAGTATGGTGTGCTGGTGTTTGTTTTACAGGTCTCATTTCATAGAGATGAACTTTAATCCCTCTCTTTGCCAATTGCCAAGCAGCTTCACTACCGGCAAGACCAGCTCCTATTACATTTACTATTTGATTATCAGTCATGTTGTATTAACCTCCGTATCCTAAACAAAATAAAACTACATCTCTTTTAAATATCTTTGATCCCTATTATCTATTCCATCCATATTAATGTGTTTTTACATAAAAACATTATGTAGGTTATCTTCACAATAGTCGGGAGAAAACTTTGTGGTGCCAGCTTCTATTTTCCTCAATTCCTGCTTAACTGCATAACGCCAATTGAAGTGACTAGATTTTCTTATAAAAGGATACTAGTGTTGAAAATGCCTTTCGAAAAGAGAAAGAGGTGAGCAAAAAGAGGCTCACCTTACTTTTGTGGTTCTTCTTTATAGTCACATTCCATACATTGTACTTGTATGCCTTTTTTAAGCTTCTTCTCTACTAGCATATTGTTACATTTTGGACAGCTTCTTGCAATAGGTTTATCCCAAGAAAGAAACTCACATTCTGGATATTGAGTACAGCCATAAAAAATTCTTTTCTTTTTTGACTTCCTCTCAACTACCATCCCGTCTTCACAGCTAGGACACTTCACACCGATTTCTTTAACGATTGGCTTAGTATTTCGACACTCCGGGAAGTTCGAACATGCCATAAATTTTCCATATCTACCCATCTTATATACCATATGGTGCCCACATTCTTCGCAATCTACACCAGCAGGTTCATCTTTTATTTCAATTTTCTCCATTTCATTTTCAGCTTTCTCAAGCCTTGGAGAAAAATCACGATAAAAATCATCTAAGATTCTTACCCATTCTTTTTGGCCGTCTTCAACTTCATCTAGACTATGCTCCATATTCGCTGTAAATTCGACATTTATAATTTCAGGGAAAAACTCCATAATTAATTCTAGAACAATTTCGCCAAGTTCAGTTGGAATAAACCGTTTATTATCTAACGATACATAACCACGTTTTTGAATTGTATCTAAAGTTGGTGCATAAGTTGAAGGTCGACCTATACCCAATTCTTCTAACGTCTTTACTAACCTAGCCTCTGTATAACGTGGTGGCGGCTGTGTAAAATGTTGATTAGGGGTAATATCTTTTGAGAAAACCTCGTCCCCTTCCTTTAGATCAGGTAACATTTTATCCTTTTCTTCAACTTGATCATCATTTCCTTCTACATAAACCTTCATAAATCCTGGAAACTTTATTTTAGAGCCAGTCGCTCTAAAATTCACTCCATTATTTGTTAGGTCTACACTCATTGTATCAAGAATTGCGGAAGCCATTTGACTTGAAACAAAACGTTCCCATATTAGTTTATATAATCTTAACTGGTCTCTACTTAAATACTCTTTCATTAAAGTAGGTTCACGTAATGTTGATGTAGGACGAATAGCTTCGTGAGCATCCTGAGCATTTGAACTCTTCTTACTTGAATTTGCTCTTAAACCCAGAAACTCTTTGCCATATTTTTCTTCAATATACGTCGATGCTTCTGCTTGAGCTGTTTCAGAAATACGTGTTGAATCTGTTCTCATATAGGTAATTAATCCAACTGTTCCTTCTTTCCCTAACTCAATGCCTTCATAAAGCTGTTGAGCAATCATCATTGTTTTCTTTGCTCTAAAATTTAATTTTCTAGCAGCCTCTTGCTGAAGGGTAGAAGTTGTAAAAGGTACTGCTGGGTTTCTTTTCCGTTCTTTCTTTGTCACTTTCTCTGTTTTAAAACTATTACCATCAATAAGTTTTATAATGTCTTTTACTTCCGATTCAGAACTAAGTTCCTTCTTTTTGCCGTTTACACCATAGAAGGTAGCGTCAAAAGGTTTTTGACCTTTTAAAAATTGTCCCTCAATTGTCCAATATTCTTCAGGGACAAATGCATTAATTTCTTTTTCACGATCTATGATTAATCTAACAGCTACCGATTGTACCCTTCCAGCACTTAGCCCTTTCTTTACCTTCTTCCAAAGGATAGGACTTATCTTATATCCAACTAAACGGTCAAGGATTCGTCTAGCTTGCTGTGCATCTACTAAATCCATATTAATAGATCTTGGGTGTTTAAAGGACTCTTTTATCGCATCTTTTGTAATTTCATTAAAAACAACGCGACAATCAGAATGGATATCTACATCTAGACTATGAGCTAAATGCCAAGCAATCGCTTCCCCTTCCCGGTCCGGATCGGCTGCGAGGTAAACTTTTTTCGCTTTTTTAGCTGCAGATTTTAATTCCTTTAAGACTGTCCCTTTCCCCCGAATTGTAATATATTTAGGCTCGAAATTTTGTTCGACATTAACTCCAATTTGACTTTTAGGCAAATCTCGAACATGTCCCATAGATGCCTTAACTTTATATTTTTTCCCTAAATAACGTTCGATTGTTTTTGCCTTCGCCGGTGATTCAACGATGACTAAATAGTCTGCCATACTTGTTCCTCCTTAGAGGTATTCTCTTTTTATTTGCTAATATTATTTTCATCATTTAGTTACATCTTATATACATGTGTAAAGGTATTTCGTTTTTTTTTAGCTCTTTTTGATGTTTTGTTGATTTCCCGTTACAGACATTCGCCTTGCTCCTATTAGAATCTTAATTCTATCAAGAGAGAGCTTTTCCTTAGCCTATTATTAAAATAACAGGGTAATTTACTAGTTAAGTTATTCTTTGATAATAGTAATAAAGACGCTAGCTATGTAACATACTTTTTTGCGACTTTATTATGATTAACAAGGACACCTCTCCCAGTTTATTGAAAGGCTGTGGACTTCTCAGAAGAAACTTTCTAGACGAATTAATTACCTGTATGTTTGTACAATTAAATTCTAACCCCTTTAAAATACTGTTAACAAAAGTATGATTACCTTATAACATACCTTGAATAACGGCTTTCTTCTCATTTACCTCTAAACAGTGATAATCATTTTATCCTTCTATGTTCGTCCGTACATTGAGAGAGGTTTTTTCTTTCACATGGTAAATCATTATATTTAAGCATACTTTTTTTAAGACATAGTCCTAGATATGTTAAAACCTATCGTTTATAGATAATTACTTAACAATAACGATTAATCATCTTCATTTACCTTCCATTGATTTCACATATATTATGGAAAGCAATCCATTTCCTTACCATAAAATAGCTGATTGACTTTATAAATCTCCACTATTATTAAATACACAAGTAGGTTTTGTCAAACAGATTTAAAGAAATTAAGTTTATCATATACCATTTTAAAACGATTGAACATGAAATTTTTACCTATTCTTCCTTTTTTAAGCTCAGTTTAACTAGTTTGAATGTCTGTTTTCGTGTAATCAGCACAATAAGTCTATAGTAATGGGATATCGTTTTGATTTATTTCTGTTACATTTACTCATCATTTCATTACCTTAAAGAGGCATTTTAGGCTTTGCTCTAACGCAAAGCTCCTTGGTTATACTCCATATTTTTGGTGCTTTGCGTCATACTTTAAACGATTTACTTTATTTAATCCATTGCTTAAAAAATCTTCTGGTTTACAAAGATTTCATTTAAAATATCCTCTGGAGTTTGTACAAGCTTAGCTCCTAATTGAATCAGTTCATTAGTACCCCTACAATTGTCATCATAAATAGGGCCTGGTACTGCAAACACCTCACGATTTTGCTCTAGCGCTTGTTGAGCTGTAATGAGAGATCCACTCTTTCTCTTCGCTTGAATGACGATTGTCCCAAGTGATATTCCACTAATTATCCTATTTCTCATCGGAAAATGCCATTTTGAAGGCTTTATATGAGGAGGGTGCTCTGAAATGATAAGATGTGAATTCATTATCTCTTTCGCGAGGCTTTCATTCTGTTTTGGATAGATATGGTCTAAACCTCCCGCAATGACAGCAATTGTTTTGCCACCATTTTGGATGGTGACCTCATGAGCAACAGTATCGATTCCTATTGCAAGTCCGCTAACAATTGTCCAATCTTTCTTTACTAATGTAGGAATTAATAGTTCAGATGTTACTTTTCCATAATGAGTAGGGTTCCTAGTACCGACAACACTTAATAACCTTGGAGAATGCCCAAGTTTCAAATCACCTTTATAGTAAAGGACTGGAGGGGGATCACTTATTTCTTTTAATAAATAGGGGTACATTTCATCAAATATAGTAACAATAGAAATCATCTTATCTCGATACATTCTTATTAACCCATCATAACTAAGAGATTTATATTCTTTTTTTATAGCAGCTATTTTTTCTGGACCCTGCTTAAAATAATAGAACCAATCTCTATTTTCAAGGTCGTGAAAAATTTTAAGTGTAGGGTCTGTAAGAAGAAGCTTTTTTAGTAGCACTTGATTCATACTTGGACAATGGGATAAAAGAAGAAGGTCTTTTTTCGGCATGTTTGGCTCCTTAATTTTTTCATTTTTTTAAAAGTAAACCGCCAATTACTCATAGGGGTATGGAAATCAATAGGGGATTAAAACCCAACAAAAATAAGGAACAGGAAGAAGCCCTGTTCCCTATTCTTCTATTAATGAGTTTTACATTTTTCAAGTAACCCCTGCTCTTTTAGAACAGAAATTAACGTCTCACCCATTACAGATGGCGTATCAGCTACTTTAATACCACAAGCGTTCATAGTTTTAATTTTCTCTTCAGCTGTGCCTTTACCACCAGAGATAATTGCTCCAGCATGACCCATACGCTTTCCAGGAGGTGCTGTTTGACCACCGATAAAGCCTACTACTGGTTTCGTCATATTAGCTTTAACCCACTCAGCAGCCTCTTCTTCAGCTGTTCCACCAATTTCACCAATCATAATCACCGCATATGTCTCTTCATCCTCATTGAAGGCTTTTAAGACATCAATGAAATTCGTTCCATTTACCGGATCTCCACCAATTCCAACAGCTGTAGATTGACCAATTCCAGCTTGAGATAACTGATGAACTGCTTCATACGTAAGCGTACCAGAACGGGAAACCACTCCCACATGACCCTTTTTATGAATGTAGCCAGGCATAATTCCAATTTTACACTCTTCAGGAGTAATAACACCAGGACAGTTTGGTCCAACTAGACGTGTTTTCTTACCTTCCATATAGCGTTTAACCTTAACCATATCCATAACAGGAATATGCTCAGTAATACAGATAACTAGGTCTAATTCTGCATCAACACCCTCCATGATTGCATCAGCAGCGAATGGAGCAGGTACGTAAATGACAGATGCATTAGCACCAGTTGCTTGTACTGATTCTTGAACTGTATTAAATACAGGTACTCCCTCAACCTCTGTACCACCCTTACCAGGTGTTACACCACCAACAATATTCGTTCCATACTCAAGCATTTGTTTTGTATGAAATAATGCCGTAGATCCAGTGATACCTTGTACAATAACCTTTGTATCTTTATTAATAAATACACTCATGTTTTGTCCCCTGCCTTCCTTACTTCACTAGTGAAACGATTTTTTGTGCACCGTCAGCCATTGACTCTGCAGAAGTTATGTTTAATCCAGATTCATTAAGGATTTTCTTTCCTAAATCAACATTCGTACCTTCAAGACGAACAACCAGTGGAATTTCTAACCCTACTTGTTTTGTCGCTTCTACAACACCCTCTGCGATGACATCACATTTCATAATTCCACCAAAGATGTTAACAAAGATACCTTTAACATTTTCATCTGAAAGAATAATCTTAAATGCTTCCGTTACTTTTTCTGCAGTTGCACCGCCCCCAACATCCAGGAAGTTTGCAGGTTCTCCGCCATAATATTTAATAATATCCATTGTTGACATAGCAAGACCAGCACCATTTACCATACAACCGATATTTCCATCTAATGAAATATAGCTAAGGTCATATTTAGATGCTTCAATTTCTTTTGCATCCTCTTCTTCTAAGTCTCGGTATTCGACAATATCTTTATGGCGATATAATGCATTTGAATCAAAATTCAATTTTGCATCAAGAGCCATTACCTTTCCATCGCCTGTAACAACTAATGGATTAATTTCTGCAATTGAGCAGTCTTTCTCGACAAATGCTTGGTATAAGCCCATCATAAATTTCACTGCTTGACCAACTAACTCTTTAGGAATGTTAATATTAAAAGCTATTCTTCTAGCTTGATAGCCTTGTAGACCTACAGCAGGATCAATGACTTCTTTAAAGATTTTTTCAGGAGTTTTCTCTGCCACTTCTTCAATTTCCGTACCACCTTCTTCAGATGCCATTAAGACAACACGAGATGTAGCACGATCTAATACAAGACCAACATAGTATTCATTCTTAATATCACAGCCCTCTTCGATAAGAAGACGTTTCACTTCTTTTCCTTCAGGACCTGTTTGGTGTGTTACTAGAGTTTTCCCTAGAATTTCTTCAGCATATGTACGTGCTTCGTCAAGGTTTTTAGCAACTTTTACCCCACCAGCTTTACCGCGTCCACCTGCATGGATTTGAGCTTTCACTACTACTACTTCTGTTCCAAGTTCTTTTGCAGCTTCTACCGCTTCATCTACAGAAAAAGCCACTTTTCCATTTGGTACAGATACTCCATATTTACGTAGGAGCTCTTTCCCTTGGTACTCATGGATATTCATTTGCCATCCTCCTAACCTATTTGCAAGAATAAAAAAATAGACTGCGCTTTCATTTTATATAATAGTTGCAACCTTGTCTACAATTCCGAGCAAAATAGTCTTATCCTTTTTTAAAATAAATTTTTACTTTTTCAATATAAGCTAATTTTCAATACTTTTCTTGACTATTTGTCTACTTTCTACCTCCTTATCTATTCTGTATACAAAAGCAAAGATTTCAGCTACAGCCTCATATAGCTCTTCTGGCACTTTTTGATTGAGTTCTAATTTTGACATTATTTCAATTAATGCAGGATCCTCATGGATATGAATCTCATTTTCTTTGGCGGACTCTATTATTTTTTCCGCAACTTGCCCTTGGCCTTTTGCAATTACTTTTGGTGCAGACTGCTTTTCAGCGTCATACCTTAATGCTACTGCTTTTTTTATCTCGTTATTTTGGTTCATATTCTTAAGTCCACTCCTGAATAAGCTTCTATTTTGCTATAGGTCTTAAAATTCTCTTTAGGATGTGAGTTTTGTGATACATCAAATGGCTTGACGGAAAGTGAACTTAATTGATAATTCATTTTCCCTAACACTTTTTTTAATTCTTCACTTGTTAATGAGCTAATTTCTTTCATTAGCTTGTGATTATTCAAGATAGAAATTGTCATGACTCTATTTTGAATTTGTACATCAATCATCATGTCTGATAAGGTAGGAAGTTCAAGGAAAAACAATACTCGACAAAAATCCGGGTCTATTTTACCATCATTTTGTTTTTTACCACTCCATTGTAAAGTTAAATCATACGAGTTTTGAGGGAAATACAATGGAATTTGAGTAATAAATTGTTGAGTTGGTCCGTGATCTTGATGAAATAAAGTTAGCCCATTAAATCTTTGGATCAATTGATCAACTTTTTCTTTTAATGGTGATGAGTCTAGCTCCTTACTTGCAGCTAATAAAAGACCTCTTAAGTTTAATTGTTGTTTGCCCTCAACTACATTCTGTAGTAAATCTTGGTATGAAGATTTCGTTCCTAATTGATCCTGAGCAGTGAACAAATGATTGAGAACTTCTTTTTTTGACGTAAATACACTTTGGTCATTGACTAGTTTAATCAGTAAATTTTTTTCTTTATCGGTAAGTAGTTCACTGTGGCTCTCAGCTGAAGTCACATTCTGGAATTGAGTAAGTAAAGGCTTCATTTCATTCACTAATCTACCTAGCATTTCTTTTGAATCTGCTTTTTGTATGACTCCTTGTATTAAATGTAGTTCTTCTTTAGTAACATTCAATTGATTGGAGGATTGAATGATCGTTGTAAGACGTTCAAGTTTTTGATCATCAGCTATTTGCTTGATAGCTACTATTTTTTCTTCAAGTTGTTTTACGATTGGTTTATCTATTTTTTCATGCTGAATCGCTTCCACTAAGGAATCTAAATGATTAAGTAAAGATGGATTTGTATTTAATTGAATGATTGATTGAACAATTTCTCTTGAAAGAGGATATTGTTGTTTAAGGGCAAAAGACATAGCACTAATTGTCTCCTGAATCTCTTTCGAATTTGTTTGATGTAAGATTTCTACCCCCATTTGAAAAAGTTGTTTCGTAATAGGTATATTGTCTAGTAATAATTGTTTTGCAAACAGAAGATTGACTTTTGTAGGTTTTTCATTAAATAACTGAAGTAGTTCTCTATTCATCCCTTGATTGCGGATTCCATTCTCATCAATTTTTTTTAACATTTTTAATTGTATTCCATTCTTCATTGAACTTCCTACTTTAAACCAATAAGACTCCGACGCAGTAAGAGAGGTTTCCATTTGTCCAATTAGTTTGGATTGCCCAATTTGGATAAGAGCCTTGTGGTCTGGAAATAACTTTATCACCTTACCTTGAACAATTTGATTTTCCTTTAATGTGAAAGAGTTCGATTGACTTATTTCTCCTAAAGTTTGATGGAATATTTTATTCATAACATTCATTGGATTCATAAAAAGCCTACCTTTATACCATTTCTTTTATGGGAGCAAAGCTTTGACGGTGCTCTTTTAACACTCCATATTGTTTAATAGCTTCTAAATGTTGTTTCGTTCCATAACCCATATGTTTTTCAAACCCATATTCAGGATATTGACTGGCTAATTGATTCATTAACCGATCTCTTGTAACCTTAGCAATGACAGAACTTGCTGCAATTGTTATACTTTTAGCATCACCTTTAATAATTGATTGCTGAGAGATGGGTAAATTTACTTTCATTGCATCCAACAATAAATAATCTGGCGAGACTTCTAGTTCCTCAATGGCATTAATCATAGCTAGCTTTGTAGCTTCATATATGTTTACCTTATCAATCATTTCAGATGAAACAATACCAATTCCAATGGCTTGAGCCTGCTCATGGATTAAGTTAAAAAAAGTTTCCCTAGCCGTAGCTGAAAGCTTCTTAGAATCGGTTAGACCAGGTAAATAGCAGTCATCTTTTAGAATAACAGCTGCTGCAACGACCGGTCCCGCTAATGGTCCTCTGCCAACTTCATCAATTCCAGCTATTAACGTATAGCCTTGTGACCGAACCTCTCGTTCAATTGAAAGCATGTTATAAAATTGTTGCTGCTTACCCTTTTCTATTTCTTCATTCTTTTCCCATCTTTGCACGAGTTGCTGCACACCTACTCGTGAATCTTTTTTGCATTGGAGAAAAAACGGATCATCACTTTTTGAAATTGTTGCTAATTTTTCATTAATTTGTTTTATTGTAAGTTTCATTTTAAGCTCCTTTATTACCTAACATCTTGATAGTCAGTATATCGGTTAAACTAGTCGGAATTTTAATATTCATTAATTTGTTTAGTTGGATTCTTCTTCTTTCCTTTAACTAACAAGAAAGAGGACAACTCTAGTAGCCGAGTAGTCCTCTTATTTTGTCATTCGCTTTTTATACTGTGGATAAAGAGTGATAACCCACCAGGTCAAAATACGGGCATTCTGTCCTTAATTCTCTAGATATTGATCAGGAGATTCAAAGGATAATCTCCCTAATTTATCTCCGCGAATTTCGCGTAGAATTAACTCTGATGTCTTATCATAATCTATATATCCTCCAGCCATCATACATCCCCTTTTTTTACCGATTTCATCAAAGAGGGGTACGATATCTTCTGGTAGATCATGTAAAGAATAACGTTCTATTAATCGCTTAGGATAATGCTCTTTTAAAAATTTCAACGCAAACACAGTGATCTCTTGTAAATTAAGGATAGCATCTTTAATCGCTCCTGTCGTAGCTAGCTTTAATCCTACTAACTCACCTTCGAATTTAGGCCATAGTATACCTGGTGTATCTAATAGCTCTAATTCCTTCCCTACTTTTACCCACTGCTGTGCGGTTGTAACACCTGGTCGGTCACCTGTTTTGGTAATATTTTTCTTGGCTAGTCGATTAATTAATGTGGATTTTCCAACGTTTGGTATACCTATGATTAAGGCACGAATTGCACGTGGCTTTATTCCTTTGGCAGCCATCTTATCAAATTTATCTTTTAATAGCTCTTTTGATAAAGCTGTAATTTGTTTTAATCCTGTACCTGTTTGCGCATCAATAGCGAGTGCAGGAATATTTCGTTGCTTAAAATAAGCTATCCATTGCTTTGTAATAGCATCGTCCGCTTTATCTGCTTTATTTAAAAGCACGATTCTAGGTTTTGACGTGATAATCTCGTCAATCATTGGATTTCTCGAAGACATTGGAATTCGAGCATCCACCAATTCAAAAACGATATCGATTAATTTTAATTTTTCTGTAACCTGTCTTCTGGCTTTAGCCATATGACCAGGAAACCATTGTATCGTCAATCTAAACACCTTCTTTCCATTATTCAGCAAGCCTAACATCTGATAATGGCCAATAAACTAAACTTGTTTCACCCATTACCTCATCAATTGGAACTGTTCCGATATGTCTACTATCCTTGCTCTGGCGTCTATTATCACCCATAACAAATAAATGCCCTTCTGGTACTGTAGATTGTCCAATAATGCTTTCTAAGTCAAACGCCTCTGTTAAGGGCCCATCAATAAGTTGGTTTTTATACTCATAAAGATAAGGCTCTTCGTATGCTTCCCCGTTAATATAGAGAGTATCATTTTTGTACTCAACCGTCTCTCCAGGTAAGCCAATAATCCTCTTAATATAATCTTTATCACTAGTAGCATGAAATACCACTATATCAAATCGTTTTGGTTCACTAAAACGATAGGAAAATTTATTAACTATCATTCGATCCTGCGTATGTAAGGTTGGCATCATAGAGAACCCATCCACTACTATTGGAGCAAAAAAGAAATATCGAATAACAGCCGCAACAACGACAGCGATTGTAAGGGCCTTTATCCATTCAAACACTTCATTTTTCTTTTTTGTCATGTTTTCACCTACTATAGGAATCATTATATCCACAGTTTAGTATACCCAATTATATTGTACCTTTCTCTTTAGACCTATAACATGGAATTACTCTATGAAAAAAGAGCTTGTTAATTAACAAGCCCTTCTTCAACTATACGGATAGCAATGCTATCACATATATGTGATACTTAGTAGAAACTAAGCAATCTTATCGAATTTCTTTAATACGCGCAGCTTTACCACGTAATTGACGTAGGTAGTAAAGTTTAGCACGGCGAACTTTACCGCGACGAATAACTTCTAGCTTCGCGATTTTTGGTGTGTGTACTGGGAAAGTACGCTCAACACCTACACCGTAAGAAATCTTACGTACTGTAAATGTTTCACTAATTCCACCACCACGACGCTTAATCACAACACCTTCAAATACCTGAATACGCTCACGAGTACCCTCCACAATACTTACGTGTACACGTACAGTATCACCAGGACGGAATGCAGGTAAATCAGTTTTTAATTGTTCTTTTGTGATTTCTTCAATTAATTTTTGCATCGTTTTCAACTCCTTCCAACAGACGCTCATTCCAATATGATATTGCAGCGGAACATCGTTTTAAGTGACTACTGTCTCAGCAAGTCACGAGATTTATCATACCATAAAGATATATGACCTGCAATAGCTAGTTCTCATTTCGCCATTTTTTTAAAAGTTCTTTTTGCTTCTCATTTAACAGATAGTTTTCTAATAGATCGGGTCTTCTTTGGTATGTTCTTTTTAAAGACTCTTCCTCACGCCATTCAGCTATTTTCTTATGATTTCCTGATAATAAAACATCAGGAACTTTATAACCTCGGAAATCAGCTGGTCTTGTATAATGAGGGTGTTCTAACAATCCAGAGCTATATGAATCGAGCACTGGAGAATCTTCATTACCTAATACACCTGGTAAGAGACGAACAACACTATCCGCAATCACCATAGATGCTAGTTCTCCACCTGTTAAGACAAAATCTCCAATTGATATTTCATCCGTTACAAGATGTTCTCTAATACGTTCATCATACCCTTCATAATGTCCACAAACAAAAAGTAGATGTTCCTCTTTTGCGAGTTGCTCTGCCTTCTTTTGATTAAACCTCTCTCCTTGCGGGCAAACAAGTACTACTTTCGGAGGTGTAGACGAGCTCGTTCGCAGATCCTCAACCGCGTCAAAAATCGGCTGTGGTGTTAATACCATACCAGCACCACCACCATAAGGATAGTCATCTACATTTTGATGCTTATTAGATGAATAGTCTCGGAAATTTATCACTTGAAACTCTACAGCTTTCTTTTCCTGCGCTTTCTTTAAAATAGATGAATGTAATATCCCATTAAACATTTCAGGAAAAAGTGTTAAAAAATCAATTCTCATTCGTCTAATAACCCTTCCATAGGCGTAATCACTATCTTCTTGTTTTCTATATCAATTTCCTTAACGATATCATCAATATATGGAATTAAGATGTCCTTTCCTTGTTTTCTTTGAACAACCCATACATCGTTGGCACCTGTTGCAAGGATTTCTTTCACTTTACCAATTTCTTGTCCCTCATCAGTATACATTGTACAACCGATAATTTCATGGAAGTAATACTCCCCTTCTTCCAGCTCTGTTAATTGGTCTTCTGTAATTTTTAAAACTGCCCCTTTATAGCCTTCAACTTCTTCAATAGAATGTAGCCCTTTAAAGGTTAACAAGTCAAAATTTTTATGCGTACGATGATTTTCAATTACAACTTCTGTTGGCTCTTTGCTTCCTTCTTTGAATATGTATAATATATTTCCTGGTTCGTACCGCTCTTGTGCAAAATCTGTCTTAGAGATAACTCTCACTTCACCTCTAACTCCATGTGTATTCACTATTTTTCCAACATTAAACCATTGTTCTGACATTTTTATCACCTCAGACGTATTTGATCAATGATACCATCTTTAATGACAATCGTTTTCTCCTTCATTAGCTCTTCCCAATTGTCACCAACATTTATATCAATGATTGCTTCTATCTCCGTTTCTTTCAGCTCACTACCCAATGGAAGTGTATGTACTTGTTTTAATTGAAATTCAACCACTTTAATCTTTTCTTTACGTTTATCAATTTCCTTTAAGAATTGGGAAGATAACTGTTTACTTACTTTTTCATTCTTCTTGTATTCAAAATATAATTGATCACATTCTTGCTCAAGCCTACTTTTCTTTAGTTCGAATTGATCCACTAACGCTTGCTTACTTGTTTCAGTTATTATTTGTTTAACTGCAACATGGTGGAGTATCTTCACTTATTGTTCCTCCCCTATTCAAGCTTTATAGTAGAAAAACTTGGGTTTAAAACAGGCATGACAGAAACCTTAGTTTTTCTTTTTATATTCCCCATAAAGGTTATCTTTAAGTTTTAAGTTCGTATTATCATTATTGTCTTTAGCTTCATTCTCTCACAACATATACCTGTTAAGCTATTGTAGACGATAGAATTCATCATCCTATTAAGTCTAAAATCTTAAAGTAGCTTGAACAGCCTTAGGCAAATAAGATGTTCTAAAATTAAAAATTGTTTTTTACCTCTTATATATATAGTAGCTTATGACATCAAGCAAGTCTAAGGGCGCGACGTCGTGTAACAACCTCTATACTTGTTTACCTATTAGTGCTTCGGGGGATAGACATTTAATTTCACCCACCAAAAGTCAGATTACTGGAGCTGGAAGTTGAAACGTAAACGTTTATACACATCCGATGCATCTTTTATTTCCTAAGAATGTACAAAAAAGGTGAGGAATCCTCCTCACCTTTTTCAGTCGTTAATTTCAAGTTGAATTCTTTTAGATGAATTAGATCCCGCTGCATATACAACAGTACGAATTGCTTTTGCTATACGTCCTTGCTTCCCAATCACTTTCCCAACGTCGTCTTTATGAACTGATAAACGATATGTTAGTTGATTTTCCTTCTCCAGCTCCGTAATTTCTATATGATCTGGTGAATCAACAAGCGGTTTAACAATTGCTTCGATTAACTCCTTCATCTTAAGACCAGTCATTACTTGCTATTTTTTGCGTTATGGAATTTTTCCATAATGCCTTGTTTAGAGAACAAGTTACGAACTGTATCAGATGGTTTAGCACCATCCTGCATCCATTTTAATGCTAACTCTTCATTGATTTTAACTTCTGCAGGTTGAACTACTGGATTGTAAGTTCCAACTACTTCGATGTCACGTCCATCACGTGGTGAACGAGAATCTGCTACTACAATACGATAAAAAGGAGATTTTTTTGCTCCCATACGTTTTAAACGAATTTTAACTGCCATTTATAAAGCACCTCCGAAAATGTTTCAACAAGATAGTATATTATCAAATAAATAATGTGATGTAAAGGTTTTTTTCTTGTCAGAAGAAAATTCCTTTGGAAATTTGTTTTTTTAGACAAATATTTCGCCTAAAAACAGGATTTCACCCTACATAAAAGGGAACTTCATACCCTTTTTCTTTCCTTTAGTCATAGATGTCATTTGTTTCATCATTTTTTTCATATCTTCAAACTGCTTTAAAAGTCGGTTGACCTCTTGAACAGACGTACCGCTTCCTTTTGCAATTCGTTTCTTACGAGATGCATTCATCATTTCAGGATTAATTTTCTCAGCAGAAGTCATTGATTTAATAATCGCTTCAACATGACTAATCTGCTTTTCATCAACCTGTAGGTTTTTTAACCCCTTCATTTTGTTAGCACCAGGTAACATACCTATGATGTCCTCTAAGGGACCCATATTCCTTACTTGACCTAATTGTTCAAGAAAATCATCAAATGTAAAGGATGCTGTTCGCATTTTTTGTTCTAACTCTTTCGCCTTTTCAGCGTCAACATTTGTTTGTGCCTTTTCGATAAGAGATAAAACATCACCCATCCCTAAAATACGTGAAGCCATTCGTTCAGGATGGAAAGCTTCAATTGCATCAAGTTTTTCACCTAAACCAACAAACTTAATAGGCGTATCAGTAACAGAACGGATTGATAAAGCAGCTCCACCACGTGTATCTCCATCTAATTTCGTTAAGACTACCCCAGTAAGTCCCAGTAAATCATTAAAGCTTTTAGCAACATTTACTGCATCTTGACCAGTCATAGCATCAACTACTAAGAAGATTTCATCTGGTTGTGTAACTTCTTTTACCTTTTCTAATTCTTCCATCAAGTTTTCATCAATATGAAGACGACCAGCTGTATCAATTAAAACATAATCATGATGCTCAGCTTTTGCGTAATCTAGTGCTTTGGTCGCAATTTCAACTGGACTAACTTGATCACCTAACGAAAATACAGGCATATCCAACTGTTTACCTAAAGTTTCAAGCTGTTTTATTGCAGCAGGACGGTAAATATCAGCTGCAACGAGTAATGGACTACGATTATGCTTTTTACGTAAAAGATTAGCTAGTTTTCCAGTAGTAGTGGTTTTACCTGCACCTTGAAGACCAACCATCATAATAACAGTTGGTGGACGTTTTCCAACAGCAATTTTGCTTTGTTCCCCACCCATTAGTTCAGCCAGCTCTTCTTTTACAACTTTAATAACTTGTTGACCAGGTGTTAGGCTTTTCATAACCTCTTGTCCAACAGCTCGTTCACTTACACGTTTAATAAAGTCTTTTACAACTTTAAAGTTTACATCTGCTTCTAAAAGAGCTAGACGAACCTCTCGCATCATCTCTTTTACATCTGCTTCTGTAACCTTTCCCTTACCGCGTATTTTCGCCATCGTATTCTGCAGTCGGTCGGCTAATCCTTCAAATGCCATAAAATGCCGCCTCCTAATCTAATTTCTCAAGTTCATTAAGTAATGCTTCAAACTCTAAAGAATTTTCGATACTTGAAGAAAATTCCCTTAGTCTACTCATTAATAACTGACGCTCTTGAAATTTTTGAAATAATAATAGCTTTTCTTCATACTGCTCAAGCATTGCATCTGTTCGTTTAATGTTGTCGTAAACAGCCTGTCTACTAACATTGTATTCTTCTGCAATTTCACCTAAGGAGAAATCATCTAAGTAATATAACGACATATAGCTTTTTTGTTTAGGTGTTAGCAATGATTGATAAAAGTCAAAGAGATAGGTTAGTCTCGTCGTTTTCTCAAGCATCATGTCGCTCAACCCCTTTGTTAAGTGAATTACCTTTACATCTTACTAGTCTACATTTGAAGCTTTTCGTTGTCAAGTAGATTTACCCTTCAAGACTAGACACATCCTTAAATTATTAAGGGCAATTTCTCTAATAGGAGAATGAGTGATTACACTAATGGGGAAACCGGATGTCAAAGCGTTCATTCACAAGCAATGCTTTTTATCATTTCTTACATAACAAAAAAATGCGACCACCATAGGTCGCATTTTTTTAAGTCTTATTCTTGTTCTTCTTCGATTATTCCAGAAAATAATCCATAAACATATTGATCTGTATTAAATTCTTGGAGGTCGTCCATTTTTTCACCTAAGCCGACGAATTTAACTGGAATGTCTAATTCACCTTTAATAGCTAAAACAATTCCACCCTTTGCTGTTCCATCTAGTTTTGTTAAGACGATTCCCGATACGTTAGTTGCTTCTGAGAATTGCTTTGCTTGCGTCATAGCATTTTGTCCGGTTGTAGCATCAAGTACAAGTAAAACCTCATGGGGAGCATCAGGTATTTCTCGTTCAATAACACGTTTCACCTTTTCAAGCTCTTTCATTAAATTAACCTTGTTTTGAAGTCGTCCAGCCGTATCACATAATAAAACATCTACATTTCTAGATTTAGCTGCTTGAACTGCATCATACATTACTGCTGCTGGATCAGAACCTTCAGATTGCTTGATTACATCCACTCCAACGCGTTGACCCCAAACCTCTAATTGCTCAATTGCACCTGCTCTAAATGTATCACCAGCTGCTAAAAGGACAGATTTACCTTCACTTTTTAATTTATGTGCTAGTTTGCCAATTGTTGTTGTTTTTCCAACTCCATTTACTCCAACAAAAAGAATGACATTTAGACGATTCTCTTCTAGATTGAGATTGCTTCTTTCTGAATCATCATGATTATCGCCTTCATAGATCTCTACTAATTTTTCTGAAATAACTGCTTGAACTTCCTTAGTGTCTTGAATATTACGTTTTTTCACTTCCATTTTAAGTTCATCGATAAGGTCCATTACCGTTGAAACGCCAACATCCGCGCTAATCAATAATTCTTCAAGCTCTTCAAAGAACTCTTCATCGACTTTACGATAACGCGCTACGAGATCGTTCATTTTACCTGCGAAAGAGTCTCTCGTTTTCGTTAAACCTTCTTTGAATTTTTCTGTAACAGAATCTGTTTGCTGCGTAATTTTTTCTTTTAACTTTTTAAAAAAACTCATCTTATTCGTCCTTTCAAGTTGATTGAACTAATTCTTTTGTTTCCTCTAATCGAACTGAAACGAGCTTTGAGACACCAGACTCTTGCATCGTAACTCCATACAAAACATCTGCCTCTTCCATTGTTCCTTTACGATGAGTAATGACGATAAATTGTGTTTCGTGGCTAAACTTTTTTAAATACTGTGCAAATCTGTACACATTTGCTTCGTCAAGCGCTGCCTCAACTTCATCAAGAACACAAAATGGAACAGGCCGTACTTTTAGTATGGAGAACAATAAAGCAATTGCAGTTAAAGCTCTCTCGCCGCCTGAAAGCAACCCAAGATTCTGAAGCTTCTTCCCAGGAGGTTGTGCAACGATATCAACACCTGTATTTAACAAATCATTAGGATCAGTTAATTTCAGCTCTGCTCGCCCACCACCAAATAATGATTGGAATACAGAACCAAAGTGTGAACGGATCGCATTAAAGGTTTCTTCAAACCTTTTCTTCATCTCGTCATCCATTTCATCAATAACTTGATAAAGAGTATCCTTCGCTTCTGTTAAATCGTTCCTTTGTTCATTTAAGAATGTAAAACGCTCATATACTCGCTCATATTCTTCAATTGCTCCTAAGTTTACCGTTCCTAGTTCATCAATTGCAAGTTTGATAAGCTTAACTCTCTTTCGCGCTTCTTCTACATCTAGTTCTAAAGCGTAGTTCTCTTTAGCTCCCTCAAATGATAATAGATATTCCTCACGAAGATGATGTAATAGATTATCAAGCTCTACGTCAAGTCGATTAAGCTTTACTTCATCATCTTTTAAAAGATCATGAATCTGCTTTTCCTGGCGTTTTAACTCTTTTAATTCACGTTCTTCAAACTCTACCTTTTCATGGAGCTGAAGGCGTTCCTCTCTTCTGCTTGCAATTAGTTCAATCGTTTTCGTTTTATCATGAAGCTTTTGATTCGCTGCCATTTCTAGTTTTTCTTCACCAGTTGAGCTTGATGTCATTTCGTTTGAAAGGAGTGAATAATCATCTGCGACTTCATCATATTTTTCTTTCGTTTGAAGTAAATCTGCCTGAAGTCTTTCTACTTTCTCCTTTTGATTCTCATACATTTGTTGTTTACTTGCTAAGACAATTTTCATTTCCGTAAGCTCTTCCTGTAAAGCACCTTTGGAAGTTTGTTGAGTTGCTTTTTGTTGAGATAATCGATCAATTTCTTTGTCTAATTTCTCGAGTTGTTCCGCTATAAATTCAAGGCTTTCCACTAGCTCCTTTTTACGCTTTGTACATTTATCTTTTTCTTCTTCAAACGTTTCAAGTTCAGTATCATAGAGCTTTAAATGATCATTAATATTTTTCTCATTTAATTCTATTTCTCTAATCTCACTTCTTATCATTTGCTCTTCAAGACGTAATTTTTCACCTTTGGATCGTAAATGATCTAATTCCGAATCCTTACTTACTATTTCTTCCTTACTTTCTTTCACATCACGTTCTAATAGAGATGTTTTTTCTTCCATCACTATTAACTTCTCACCTATAGTTTCTAATTCACGCTGGCGTGTTAATAGTGAATTATTCTTTTGTTTTACAGCTCCTCCTGTCATAGAGCCGCCAGGATTCACGACATCTCCTTGTAATGTGACTAAGCGATAACGATAATTCATTAGCTTAGCAATCTCGTTAGCACCTTTTAGATCAGATGTCACAATGACGGTTCCTAAAAGATTGCCGATAATCGTTTTGAATTTCTGATCAAAACTAACAAGGTTTGTCGCGATTCCAACAAAAGCGGGATGCTTTTGGATTAGGTTTAAATCATGCCCCTGAATTGTACGAGGTTTAATGACAGAAAGTGGTAAAAACGTAGCCCGCCCGTATGAATTCTGTTTAAGGAATTGGATTGCTTTTCTTGCCACTGCTTCGTCCTCAACAACTACATGTTGCATAGAACTGCTTAAAGCTATTTCAATTGCTGTTTCATATTCTTTTTCTGTTGTTATTAATTCAGCGACAGCCCCATGGATTCCTTCAAGCTTATCCTTTGCTTTTAATATTTCTTTAACCCCTTGAAAAAAACCTGCATAATCCTCTTGCATTGATTCTAGTAATTCTTTTCGAGAGCGTGTTTGCTGTAATAGCTGGTAAGCTTGATATAAACCCGTTTCCTTCTTTTGATAGCTATTTTTCAGGCTTTCAATCTTAGAACTTAAGTCCCGGAATTGTTTTATATGATCGGATAACTTGTTTTCAATAAGTGAATAATGCGCTTCATATTTCTTTCTCTTCTCACTTATCTCTTGCCTATCAGTCAAATAACGTTTATTTGACTCTACTAATCTATCTCGTTTAAGTTCTTGCTGTCGAAGCTGATCATCTAAGTAATTGATTTCATTTCTAGCAGTAGCTTGTTCGTTTAGACGTTCAAAATACTCACTTTTCAACCCTTCAATTACATCCTCTATGTTTTGGTTATATGAGGAAAATAGACTTTGTTTCTCTTTTAATTCTTTTTTTATGACAAGTAATTCCTTTTCACTTGTTTCTAAAGTAGATTGCTGGATTTGCTGCTCTTTTGTTAAGTCTTCAAGTCGCAACTTGAGTTCTTCTATTGTTTTTTCTAATTGAGCCTTGTTTTGATGAGCGTTTTTTTTCCGTTCTTTAAGAACTTCCTTACGACCTTCAAGCTTTTCTAGTTCTTCACTTGCTAGAAGCAACACCTGTTGAAGATCATTAATCGATTCGTCTAAGGCATTTACATGATCTCTCATTCGTTCTACATCTGCTTCTCTTTTTTGAATAGCGGTGGTCAGCTTTAGCTCACGATTTTTTCCTTCTTCAACAGATTTCGAAAGAGTTTCATATTTCCCATGTAACTCCTCAATTTCATATACAGTTAAAGCAACTTCAATTTTTTCAAGCTCTTCCTTCTTCTCAAGATAATCCTTAGCAATCGATGCCTGAATTTTCAATGGCTCGACCTGTCCCTCAAGTTCATGTAAAATATCCTGAACTCGGTTTAGATTTTCTTGAGTTTCCGCAAGCTTATATTCTGCTTTCTTTTTTCTTGATTTATATTTAAGTACTCCTGCAGCTTCTTCAAAAATACTTCTGCGCTCTTCTGATTTGCTACTAAGGATTTCCTCTACTTTTCCTTGACTTATAATTGAAAAGGCTTCTTTACCTAGTCCTGAATCCATGAACAGATCAACAATGTCTTTTAAGCGACAGCTTTGCTTGTTGATGAAGAATTCACTTTCCCCTGAACGAAACACGCGTCTTGTTACACTTACCTCATGGTAATCAATCGGTAAAAATTGATCATCATTATCTAGCGTTAAGGTAACTTCGGCAACATTTAACCCTCTTCTAGAATCACTACCAGCAAAAATAATATCCTCCATTTTTGCACCACGAAGTGATTTGGCCGATTGCTCACCTAACACCCATCTAATACCATCTGTAATATTACTTTTCCCACTACCATTTGGTCCTACTACTGCGGTAACTCCTTTATCAAAATCTACCGTTACACGTTCAGCAAAGGACTTGAATCCTACAATATCCAATCGTTTGAGGAACATTGTGATTCCTCCTTACTATTCATTTATATTCTATTTATTTTCGAGAAATCAATTTAACTCTATTTTCATTTAAGCCATAAGCACATCACTCGAGTTATTTAAAAACACACATATTCGTAATAGCCTAAATTAACGACCACACATATTTTATCATAATCTACTTAAGTAGTGCGGATAACTTTGCGCATCATTTTTTTACTAGTTAATAGAATAGCTATTTCTAAAAAAGGCTTCTTGTGCTAGACAGTAACACTATTAAAAATAGCATTGTTAAGCTAAAGCTCAAGGCTCAGTAGCTAGATAATTAAAAAATGCACAATTTTAAGGACCGCCAGTGAAAGCAAATGCTACAATAGAAATAATAACCATTCAAATCCAAGCCTTTAAAAAAAGATGACTTAATGACCATTAATTGCCGAGGGAATTAATGGTCATTAAGTCAGTCTTTAAAAAATTTATTTCCTAATATGTTGGAGTTTTGACAAAGCTTCTTGAGCGGCATGTTGTTCTGCTTCTTTCTTAGACTTCCCACTTCCAGTTCCAAAAACCTCACCATTTAAAGATACGGTTGACACAAATTCCCTGTTATGAGCAGGTCCTTTTTCCTGTAGTATCTTATATTCTAGACTGCCTTTTGTATCCCTTTGGACCAGTTCCTGTAATTGACTTTTAAAGTCCATCACATGAGAAAAGGCTCCTTCATCCACTTTAGGAATAACATAGTGATCTAGAAACTCAACAACTGACTCTAGACCCTGATCCAAGTATAAAGCACCAATAAACGCCTCAAATACATCTGCAAGTAAAGCAGGACGCGCTCGACCACCTGTCATTTCTTCTCCTTTTCCTAACAATACTAAATTGCCAAAAGACAACTGGTTAGCAAAAGCGACTAAAGATGGTTCGCATACAATCGCAGCACGGAGTTTCGTTAATTCTCCTTCACTCATCATAGGATATTTTTTATAGAGGTATTGAGAAATTGTTAATTCTAAAACCGCATCGCCTAAAAACTCTAGCCTCTCATTGTCTTCATAAGGTTTCTTTCGATGTTCATTTACATAAGAGGAATGTGTAAATGCTTGATATAATAATTTTTCATTATTAAAAGTATGACCAATTTGCTCTTGAAACTTTTTGAATTCTTCTGCTTTTTTTGCAAAAGTTCTTCTTTCTTTATAATTTATATGTCTAGCCATTGCCATGGTACCTCCAGTATAAAGACGATAAACAACGCCCAAATTAGCCTCTATAAGACACTTCATAATTGAAGGTATTTCCCTTGAATTATGAAGTGGCTCATAAATTAAAGCTCTTATCATTACTATGTGATACAAAGGGGTATTTTTATCAACTTCTTATAAATTAGCTATAAAAAGGGGTAAAGCCCCGTATATATACGGGACTTTCATTCAACAATTATTGCTGATTATTTATGTAGTTAACAGCATCGCCCACTGTACCGATCTTTTCTGCATCTTCATCAGAAATTTCCATATCGAACTCATCTTCAAGTTCCATAACTAGTTCAACTACATCTAGGGAATCTGCACCAAGATCATCTTTAAATGAAGACTCAAATTTCACTTCTGCCTCATCTACTCCTAAACGGTCTACGATAATCTTTGTTACACGTTCTAAAACATCTGCCATTTTCCTTCACCTCCCCTCAAGTATTATAGATGATTTCAATATGAAAAACTAGCGTACATTCTTCAATTTTTATAACAATTTAACCTAACTTTTCTATTACATGACCATACCACCGTTAACATGCATGGTTTGACCGGTAATATATTTACTTTTCTCTGAAGCTAAAAAGGTAACTAGATTAGCAATATCACTAGGTTCACCAAGCTTTGCTAAAGGAATTTGCTTAAGCATTTCACCTTTAACCTCTTCTGATAATTCGTCTGTCATATCTGTGGTGATAAAACCTGGTGCTACCGCGTTAACTGTAATATTTCGTGAAGCAAGCTCTTTTGCCGTAGTTTTCGTTAATCCTATCACACCTGCTTTTGCTGCAACATAATTTGCTTGTCCAGGATTTCCACTAACACCAACAACAGATGTAATATTGATTATTCGACCGCTTCGTTGCTTCATCATTTGTCGTGTAACTCCTTTAGTACAAAGGAAGACACCTTTTAAATTTGTATTAATAACATCTTCCCATTCTTCATCCTTCATGCGCATTAGAAGATTGTCACGAGTAATTCCGGCGTTATTGATCAAAATATCAATCCTACCAAATTCATCAATAACTGTTTTAATCATTCCTTGGACTTCTTCACTGTTTGAAACATCTGCTTTTATTGCCATTGCGCTACCGCCCATTGATTTAATTTCCGCAACTACTTCATTAGCTTTCGCTTCATTTCCAGCATAGTTAACAGCAACAACTGCACCATTCTTTGCTAAATCTAAAGCTATAGCCTTACCTATACCTCTTGATGCACCTGTTACAAGCGCCACCATCTTATTTAGCATGTTGGTTCCCCCTTAAGTTTTTCTACAACATCTTTCATAGAGTCAAGATCAAATATGTTATAAACTTTTGCAGAACGGTCTATTTTCTTGACTAATCCTGTAAGAACTTTGCCTGGTCCAATCTCAACAAAAGTAGTAACATCACTATCCAACATCGTTTTTACAGATTCTTCCCATCGAACAGGAGAGTATAACTGTTCAACTAAAAGTTGTTTTATTTCCTGCTCATCCAAAACCGCTTTAGCTGTTACATTTGCTACAACAGGTGTGTTTGCTTTATGAAATGATAGTTCAGATAGAATATTATTTAACTGACTTGCAGCAGGCTTCATTAGTTCAGAATGAAACGGACCACTTACAACAAGTGGTATAGCTCTTTTTGCTCCCTTTTCTTTAGCTAGTACAGAAGCTTTCTCAACACCTTCTGCAGTCCCTGAAATGACAATTTGTCCTGGACAGTTTAGATTTGCTAATTGTACTGGATGCCCATCGTTCGTTATGTTTGAAGTAATGTCTTCTAAGTCAATTGAATTCATTCCAAGGATGGCAGCCATCGCACCTTGTCCTGCTGGAACTGCTTCATCCATAAATTCCCCACGTTTTTTTACAGCAAAAACTGCGTCTTCAAAACGTAATACTCCTGCTGCAACTAGTGCCGTATATTCACCAAGACTATGACCTGCAACATAATCAGGTTTAATTGAATAGTGTTTGAGATGTTCTAAAATTGCAATACTGGTAGTAAGTAAAGCAGGCTGAGCATTGTATGTAAGTGTTAACGTATCCTGCGGCCCATCAAAGATTAATTCCGTTAGTTTACTATTTAATCTTTGGTCAGCATTAGTAAACACTGTTTTGGATTCTTGAATATTATCATAAAAATCTTTTCCCATACCAACAGCTTGAGACCCTTGACCTGGAAACAAGAAAGCTATTTTACTCATATTAATCCCCCTAAATACTTAAACTATCGTTTGATTTTGTTCAAGTGATGTATGAATCGTTTGTGCCACCTGATTCTTAACCATATCACGTGTTTGTCTAATAGAATTATAAATTGCATTTGCATCTGAAGACCCGTGGGCTTTAACAACAGGTGCTTTCAGTCCAAACAATGCGGCCCCACCGTATTCAGAATAATCCATTTGTTGCTTTATTCCTTTTAATTGAGGTTTAAGTACACCTGCTGCGATTTTAGATGTAAAATTACTCGTTAATGCAGTTTTAAGCATTGAAAACACAGACAAGGCAGTACCTTCAATTGTTTTCAAAGCAATATTACCTGTAAAACCATCTGTTACAACAACATCCGCTACTCCATTCATTAAATCTCTAGATTCTACATTACCTACAAAATTTAATTTGGTAGCTTTTAAAAATTCAAAGGTTTGTCTTGTAAGTTCGTTCCCTTTTTTATCTTCTGTACCAATATTCAACAACCCAACCCTTGGATTTTTCACACCTCTTACCTGTTCGACATAAACAGAGCCCATAATTGCGTACTGCAATAAATGCTCGGGTTTCGCGTCAACATTTGCACCGACATCTAAAAAAAGGAAGCCGTCTCCATTAAGCGTTGGTAGAGTTGGTGATAAAGCAGGTCTTTCAATCCCCTCAATTCTCCCAACTATAAATAATCCTGCTGTCATAAGCGCTCCCGTATTCCCAGCCGAAATACAGCCGTCTGCTCTTCCTTCTTTAACTTCATTAGCCATCAAAACCATAGATGCATTTTTCTTCCTACGAACAGCTCGAACAGGTTCGTCGGTTCCCTCAATCACTTCATCAGTATGTATAACTGTAATTCTAGTTGAATCCGTTAAGTACTGTCGAATCTTCTCCTCATTCCCAATAAGTGTAATTTCCAAATCTGAAAATGCGGATACTGCTTTCATAACTCCTTCTACAACTGATTGTGGAGCATGGTCTCCACCCATCGCATCAATTGCTAACTTCATCATTTAATTCCTACCTTTGTTTTGGATTTGAGCGATACATTTCGAATTCACCAGAAAACACCATTTCGCTACCTACGTAGCTATTCACTTCAACCCAAGTGCGTCTAGATTCTGTATCATTCTTTATCATTTTAGCCTTAGCGATGACTCGCTCATTTTCTTTTACCTGTCTTGTAAAATGTATATTAGCTTTCGTTGTTAATGCTAACTCATCATTAATTAAAGCCACTGCCAGAGAATTAGCCTGTGCAAAAAGGTGATGTCCTCTTGCGATTTGGTTTCTACTAAAAACGTGTTCCCTTTTTATTTCAAGCATTGAAATTGCCGTTTGATCTAATTGCAAATCAATAATATCGCCTATGACCTCTTCTAGAGGCAATGATTTCACTTCATCTTCTAGCTTCTTTTCCGCTACATGTTTTATACGCTCTCTAAGTTCTGGTATAGATAACTCAAGACGATCAAGTCGAATCGTTTGAATACTAACGTTGAATTTTTCAGCTAATTCCTCATCCGTTATAAACGGCGTATTAGAGATTGTTTCTTGTAGCAATTTCTGTCTTTCTTTTTTATTTCTTTTCATAATTTATCTGACACCGTCCGAACTATTAAGACTAGGTACTAATAGTAGTATATAGATAATAAAAACAGATTGCAAGACATTGCAACCTGTTTTTATTATGAACAAAGATTTCATTGTCAACATTTTTTAGTCTAATTTCTCTCCATCTAATATTCCTGAATGATAAAGCTGGTTTCTTAAAACCGCATATTTATCATCCTTCCAGAAAGAATCGGATTGGACGAGTTCAACTGCATCCTGACGTGCTACTTCCAGAGCACGGTAATCATGGACCATGTCCGCTACTTTAAATACAGGCATTCCACTTTGTTTTTTGCCAAAAAAGTCACCAGGACCTCTAAGTTCTAAATCTCGTTCAGAAAGAACAAAACCATCATTTGTTTCCGTCATAATTTTCATTCTTTCTTTACCAGTCTCTGATTTAGGATCTGCCAATAAAATACAGTAGGATTGTTCACTCCCTCGACCTACACGACCTCTTAATTGATGAAGCTGCGATAAGCCAAACCTCTCAGCATCATAAATAACCATCGTAGTAGCATTCGGAACATTTACCCCAACCTCAACAACGGTTGTAGAGACAAGAACATTTACATGATTTTCGCTAAAATCTCTCATGACAGAGTCCTTTTCATCTGATGTTAAGCGACCATGCATAAGACCTACACGATATTTCCCATTAGAATAAGCTGACAGCATAGAATGTACATCCAGAGCGTTCTGGACGTCTAGCTTGTCCGATTCCTCAATTAAAGGGCAAATAACATAGGCTTGTCGCCCCTTTGCTACTTCTTTATCAATAAACGATAAGATACGGTCCAACATAGTAGGCTTCACCCAATACGTTTCAATTACTTTACGACCTGCAGGCAATTCATCAATGATTGAAACATCCATCTCTCCAAAAGCCGTTATAGCTAGTGTTCTTGGAATAGGTGTTGCAGTCATAAATAGAACGTCTGCATTTTCACCTTTTTCTCTTAGCATTCTCCTCTGGCCAACACCAAACCTATGTTGTTCATCAGTAATGACTAGCCCGAGATGTTTAAATTTAATATCATCTTGTATTAGAGCATGGGTGCCAATTAATACTTGGATTTCATTTTGCTTCACTCTCTCTAACAATTCTCTTCTTCTTTTTCCTTTTACTGAACTTGTTAATAATGCGACTTGAACACCAAAAGGTTCAAACAACTTATAAAGAGAATCAGCATGTTGTTCAGCTAGAATTTCAGTAGGCACCATTAATGCTGCTTGTTTACCAGAAAGGATTGCTGCATAGATTGAAATAGCTGCTACAACCGTTTTTCCCGATCCAACATCTCCTTGAAGTAGGCGATTCATTCTGTATGGAGATTTCATATCCGACAATATTTCCCTTACAACACGTAATTGCGCATTTGTTAAAGGAAATGGTAATGAGGAAATAAATTCTTCATGCATTGTCTCCGAGTATTCAATTGCGTCGCCTTTTGACTGTTCTCTTTGAACCTTTCTTAAAGCTTGCATTTTCAATTGAAACAATAAAAACTCTTCATAAACAAATCGTCTTCTTGCTTGCTTTAAATCTTCACTTTCAGAAGGTACATGAATGACTTTCAACGCTTCTGCTCTTGTCATCAATTTATACTTTTGTAAAAATTCTACAGGTAGATTCTCATTTATCTCATCAAGATACTGTCCGATAGCAAGAGAGATAAATTTCCTCATCCCTTTTACAGTAAGCTTCCCCTTAACTGAGTAAATAGGCTCAATACCGGAAACTTCTTTCTTCGGTCCAAAAAGCACTTCTTGCGCTGTAATTGTTTGTCTATGTTTATCCCATTTCCCCGTAACTGTCACAGTAGAATTTAGGGGTAATTTGTTTTTGAAGTAAGGTCGATTAAAGCATACAACAGAAAGCAGATAACGGTCTACTAACATCCGAAATGTGAGTCGTGACCGTTTTTTTCCGTAAAAGGTCAGAGAGGGTTCACTATGAACCTTCCCTTCAACTGTTATACGTTCCTCATGCTTAACTTCCTCTAAATCTTTTAAGCTATTATCTTCATAACGATATGGAAAATATTCCAATAAATCATAGATCGAATAAATGTCCATGTCATGTAATAATCCAGCTGTTTCTTCCCCAATCCCTTTTAAATGTGTCACTGGTTCAAGTAGTTTATCATTCACGTGTTTATTGCGACTCTCCAAAAATTTCTTGTTTCAGTCTTTGACCTGTTGGTGTCGCAGCTAACCCTCCTTGAGCTGTTTCTTTTAATGCAGTAGGCATTGTCTGACCAATTTTATACATTGCATCAATTACTTCGTCACAAGGAATTCTACTTGTAATACCCGCCAATGCCATATCAGCTGCTACCATAGCATTGGCAGCTCCCATAGCATTTCGTTTTACACAAGGTACTTCAACCAATCCTGCAACTGGATCACAAACAAGCCCAAGCATATTTTTTAACGTAATAGCCATAGCGGTAGCCGCTTGACTCGGAGTTCCACCTGCCATTTCTACAATTGCCGCTGCAGCCATCCCAGAAGCTGAACCTACTTCAGCTTGACAACCACCAGCAGCTCCTGAGATTGAAGCATTATTTGCAACAACAAATCCAAATGCACCAGATGTAAATAAAAATTCAATCATTTCTTGACGAGTAGGATGTAGTTTTTCCTTTACAGCAAACAAAGTTCCAGGTACAACACCTGCTGATCCAGCTGTAGGTGTTGCACATATTGTTCCCATAGCTGCATTCACTTCATTTGTCGCAACAGCCTTACTAACTGCATCAAGCAATGTACTTCCAGAAAGAAAGTTTCCTTTTTCTATATATTTTTGTAGTAGAACTGCATCTCCACCTGTTAATCCAGAGTGAGATTTCACTCCTGAAAGTCCCCTTTCGATAGCTTGTTCCATCACTTCTAAATTTCTTTCCATTAAAGCGATTATTTCCTCACGGGATCGTCCAGAAACTTTGCATTCTTGTTCAATCATTATTTCTGCAATTTTTACTCCTTTTTCCTCTGCCAACGAAACTAACTCTTCGACATTTCGGAACATATAGTATACCCCTTCCAAATCTTGAAGTAGATGTAATGAAATTTCTGCTTACCACTATCTCTAAACTTCTTATAAACTAGTAGAAAATATAGCTTGAATTTTACACTTAATTAAGATGAGTACTATCTAAATCAGTATATAAAAGCGAGGGCAACCTAACACTTGAAATAAACTAATAATACCGGCATTTAAGCAGCTACTTCCCAAGCTCATAAAATGTACACCTTAACATTAATCATCAATTCTTGTTACTTGTAAAATATTCGGGAGTGTTTTTAATTCCTCCATTACCTCTTTACTAACATTTTGATCCGTTTCAATTGTCATTAGCGCCATTTGACCTACTTCTTTTCTCGATACATCCATATGGCCAATATTTATAGCATGTTTCGCAAGAACATTTGCTACAGCTGCAATAGCACCAAATCGATCATTATGGACAACTAATATCGCTGGATGATTACCAGAGAGCTTTAGTTCAAAGCCATTTAGCTCAGTAATTTCTATTTTCCCTCCACCTATTGATACACCAACAAGCTCGAGTTGACCGAAATCATCGCCAATAATGAGTCTAGCAGTATTAGGATGATCTGTGACAGCATCCTCTTCAATAAAAGTAATCTTCATTTCTTGCTGTTTTGCTAGATCAAGTGCTGATTTTATTCTTTCATCAAATGTATCAAAATCAAGTAGTCCACCTATTAGAGCTACATCTGTTCCATGTCCACGATAAGTTTGGGCGAACGATCCATAAAGAGAGATCGTGGCCCACTTAGGTTGTCTACCGAATAACGTTCTCGCAACTCTCCCTATTCTTGCAGCACCCGCAGTATGTGAGCTCGAAGGTCCAATCATTATCGGACCAATAATATCAAATACACTACGATATTTCATCTTTTACCCTCCTGCACCTCTAATGAGTTGTAAGCGCTTAACTATATATAAGATATTTATTTTATTCAATCATTCTCTTTCTTCTCATAGTGTAACAGATTTTCAGAAAAACTGTAGATAGATAAAAATAACAAGAAAATAATGAATTTTCTCACTTTAATAAACTGTTTTTGTAACAGGTTCTTGATTTATGTTGTAAATTGGGAAGACTAAACGGAGCATTCGCCTTCCGGTCTCTTTTTGACACGCTCCCCAGACCGGATTTCTCCGACTTTCTTCCACTCCAATCAACATATAAGTAGAACTAAACTTTCCTTTTAGATTGTTGGCTATTATATAAAATTTTTAGGTGAATTTGATGACTCACTTCAAAATAAGCTATGGTAAATTTAGATTTTTTGTTCGTTAAAACACAAAAAACTCGGCATATGAGCCGAGTTTTTATTATTCAACAGAGAAGATATAAGAATATAATGGTTGCTCACCGTTATGAACTTCCACTTCCACGTCTTCAAATTTTTCTTCAACAAACTCAATTAGTTTGGCAATTTCCTCATCAGACGTATCTTCACCTTGAATAATCGTTAAGATTTCATCTTCATTAGAAATCATTTCTAAAAGAAGTTTTTTTGCAGCTAATAACTGTTCACGATCCGTAATGACAATCTTCCCATTAGAAATTCCCATAAAATCGCCTTTTGAAATATCAAGACCATCAATATTCGTATCACGAACAGCATAAGTAATTTGACCGCTCTTTACATTACCTAACGCATCGTTCATCGTACTTTGCACATCAGTAGGCTCTGCAGTAGGATTAAATGACAGTAATGCAGCCATTCCTTGAGGAACAGTTTTGGATGGTATTACAATGACATTTTCATCAACAACTGATGCAGCTTGTTGTGCAGCCATCACTATATTAGAATTATTAGGGAGAATGATTATGTTTTCTGCATTCACATCTTGAATAGCTTTTACAATGTCCTCTGTACTTGGATTCATTGTTTGTCCGCCTTCAATAACTTCATTCGCACCTATACTTCTAAATAGCTCAGCAATCCCTTTTCCCATAGTAACGGTTACAATGCCGTATTTCCCTTTTTCTTGTTGTTCAGGTTCTGTTGTAGGAGCTGGTATTTGTTCACCCACTATATCAGTATGCTGTTGGCGCATGTTTTCAATTTTCATGTTAATTAAATTGCCATATTTTTGTCCATAAGACAATACCTCACCCGGGTGCTCGGCATGAATATGTACTTTAGCAAGTTGATCATCAGCAATAACTAGTAATGAATCTCCAAATTCACTTAAATCATTTCTAAATAAGTCCTCATCAAAAGCTTTTTTACCTTCTTCAAATCGAACCATAAATTCAGTACAATAACCAAATTCGATATCTTCTGTATTCATATGACTTTGAACACTTTTGTGATGTTCAGCGTTTACTAATTCATTCATTGAAGGTCCTGTTTTAGTTGAGGCTTGAAGTTTCTCACCTTTTAAATTAGCCAAGAATCCTTCATAAACAAACACTAAACCTTGACCTCCACTATCAACAACGCCTACCTCTTTCAAAACAGGTAACAAGTCTGGCGTACGTTTAAGGGATGCTTCTGCTTCTTCAAGAGTTTTTTCCATTACTTTAATTATGGAAGTCTCTGTTTCTGATGCCATAACTGCTGCTCTTGCAGCATCTTTAGCAACAGTAAGAATCGTTCCTTCTACAGGCTTCATTACCGCTTTGTAAGCTGTATTAACTCCTGCTTGAAGTGCATCTGCAAATTCAACTGATGAAATCGAAGAATTTGATTCAATTGCTTTTGAAAAACCTCTGAATAATTGGGATAAAATAACACCTGAATTACCTCGAGCACCCATTAGTAATCCTTTAGAAAGTGCTTGACCAACTTTCCCAATATGGTCCGTAGTTTGACTACGAACTTCTTTCGCGCCTGATGTCATCGATAAATTCATATTTGTTCCAGTGTCACCATCAGGAACTGGAAAAACGTTAAGAGCATCGACTAATTTCGCATTATTCGATAGGTGGTCTGCCCCTTGCAAAATCATCTCTGCAAAACGCCTACCATCTAAAGTTGTAATTGACACAGGTAATTTCCTCCTTACTACGGGTTCGCTACACGAACACCTTGTACAAAAATATTAACGGAATCAACAGCAAGTCCGACTGTTTGGTCTAACGTATACTTCACTTTCGTTTGTACGTTATGCGCTACTTCAGAAATTTTTGTACCATAGCTCACGATAATGTACATATCAATATATATAGAGTCATCATCTTGGCGAACAATTACGCCTTTGCTAAAGTTTTCTTTTCTTAGAATTTCTGTTAGGCCGTCTTTAATTTGATTCTTTGACGCCATTCCAACAATACCATAGCAGTCAATAGCTGCACCGCCGGCAACTGTTGCAATGACTTCGTTGGATATGTCAATTTGTCCGTACTTTGTTTTCAATTCAATGGACATGTTGGTTCCCCCTTTGGAATTGTTCACGCTGGCTATAGCTATTTTACTATAACCTACCTCATTTTAAAAGCGATTATAAGTCCTAGGTGAAAAAAGAAGACATCTTTATTATTATACAACACCACATTTTTTACTATGTCAAGGAAAAATTCTTGAAAGACTAGTATAGAAGTATTGCAATCTAAAGTTAGTTATGATAAATTATTAAAGTATCTCATGGCTATGTACATGACTATTGTAAAATATGTAAGGTTTTTTGTAGTAAGGAGGGAATAACATGGCACGTAAATGCGTTGTTACTGGTAGAAAAACTCGCTCAGGTAATGCTCGTTCTCACGCGATGAACGCTAACAAACGTACTTGGGGCGCAAACCTTCAAAAAGTTCGCATCTTAGTTAACGGTAAACCTAAAAAAGTATATGTTTCTGCTCGCGCTTTAAGATCTGGTAAAGTTGAACGAGTTTAATTTTAATTAAACTCCTCAATTGTTTCAAAAAGTCAGCGAAGCTATAACCCTTTTATTTAGATAGAAGATTTACAGCTTAACGTTCCTCTTTTTGAAAGAGCAGTGAACTGTTAGCTTAATCCAAATAAGATAAGCTAAGAAAAAAGCACCGATTACAACGGTGCTTTTTTCTTAGTCTTTTTTTAACGAACCGAGCATTGCTCGAACGATTCCTCCTAAAAACTTTGGTAGTTTAATTGTATAAAATTTCATTGTTTCCCTCCTCAACCAAATCGTTAAACAAGATGTTTAGCTTGTTCAAAAGTGATTACAGCTTCAATAACTTATTAACTATCAGTTCTCTAGCATTATATTCAACCAAGTAAAAAAAATGACGCTTATCACCACTTTGGACAAACAATGTTTAATCACGACTTCTTATCATTAATAATATGCCTTCTTTAAAAGAAAAAGTACCTACTTCGAAGATGAGTTCATTACTAATACATAATGTTGAGCTTAAATGAATATGACAATTTTTTAGTGGGTATTTAAAATTCTCTAGCGTAATACCCTTTACTTCCATACTTATCGGTAAAAAAGAAATGTACTTACGATCTGGATCATTCATTATTGTATATGTACCAGGCTTATAGATTGTGATATGATTTTGCTTATCTATTATTTGTAAGTTTTTTTTATAATCAATACTTTTGTGCAAAAGTTGGATATTTCCAAGCGTATGGTCCATCCTCCCACCTGTCGCCCCGAAAAGATAAACTTCATCTACATCCTGTTGTAAAGCCCACTCTAAGGCAAGCTCTGTATCAGTTTTATCCTTTTCTTGCGGATACACTTTAATAGTATTTAATTGATCAATTAAGTCTCTTCTATCCCTATCTGAAATGGAATCAAAATCACCAAATGCGTAACTAAGAGGTAGACCTTCACCATTAATATAATTCACACCTTTATCTATTCCTACCCATATTATATGTTCTGATTGATACTCCTGTAGATGAACAAGGTTTTCTCGGGGTCCACCTGCAACTAAGGCTATTTTTTTCATTTTCTCTCCTTTATATATAGGCTTTGATAAACGTACGTGCTTGTTAATTTTAGTTAAAAGCATTTGCTTTCAACGGGAGAGACAGGAATCTCCTGCTTCCACTCCAATCAACAAAGAGCAATAAAATCAATTGTAAACGTAAGTACAGCCTATGTAAAAAAAGCCTGACATATTTCTCTATGCCAAGGCTTTAAACTCTTATAGCGAGCTGTCATCATAATCATAGCGAAACCCATCGTTCTTACTGTCATCGCTATTCATTCTTTTTAATACAGATTCGTATTGTTCAATTTCTTGATAATCAGTACTATTTTGTGAAGCAATTCTTAAGGCCTGCTCGATAATGACTTGATCATTTTTTGAAACATTCATAATATAACCCTCCTGCTATATACATAAGTATCGTTCTTGACGTTTATAGGATGGGTTATATTTTTCTTATTATGCTTATGGAATTTTTTAGAATCTTCTTGACTACCTCTATTATTTAAGCTAAAGCTGCTTTTAATGATGTAATAGCTGCAGTCCGATCCTCTTTTCCATAAATTGCTGAACCAGCAACAAGTACTGATGCACCGGCTTCTACACATAACTTTGCTGTTTGCTCATTTATTCCCCCATCAACCTCTATTTCAAAATGTAGATTTTTTTCTTTTTTAATAGTTGATAGGTCCCTGATTTTGGGTAACACGGACGGAATAAACGATTGCCCACCGAAACCTGGATTTACAGTCATTAATAAAGCCATATCAATATCCTCTAGTACATGCTGTACAGCTTCTACAGGAGTATGTGGATTCAATACTACTCCAGCCTTAATACCTTGGGATTTAATAAGTTGGATGGTCCTATGCAAATGTTTACATGCTTCTACATGTACTGTTATGATATCGGCACCCGCTTTAACAAATTGCGGGATATAGAGATCAGGTTGTTCAATCATTAAATGAACATCTAATGGTAACTTTGTCATTGGTCGTATTGCTTCGACGATGAGAGGACCGATCGTAATATTAGGAACAAAGTGCCCATCCATTACATCTACATGGATATAATCAGCTCCTGCTTTTTCTACTTCTGTAATTTCCTCTCCCAATTTTGCAAAGTTAGCCGATAAAATTGATGGGGCGATTTTAACCATAAGCTTAATACCTCGGCTTTCTGTCTTTAATTTCTTCAATAAAATTCACATAATGCTCATATCGGTACTGTGGAATTTCACCTAATTCAACTGCTTCCTTGACTGCACATTTAGGTTCTTTCATGTGTGTACATCCTCTAAATTTACAATCTGAGCTTCTTTTTCTCATTTCAGGAAAACAATAAGAAAGGTCTTCAACTTCAATACCTGTAAAGTCTAATGAGCTAAATCCTGGTGTATCTGCTACATATCCACTACCTACTGGGATTAATTCCACATGTCGCGTCGTATGCTTACCACGACCTAAATGCGTAGAAATATCATCCGTTTTTAGTTCTAAATCTGGTCTGAGCACGTTTAACAGAGAGGATTTCCCTACACCTGATTGGCCAGCAAAAACGGAAATTTTGTTTTGTAAAAGCGGGAGAAGATCTTTATCCACTGATGATTCTACTGTGGAGGTGATGATCACATTATACCCTGCCTTTTCATAATCAGCTGCGTATTTCAACACTTTTTCTTTCTTGTCATTAGATAGTAAAAGGTCCGATTTACTAATAACAATAATTGGCTCAATATCATTTGCTTCAATCAGAACTAAAAATCGATCCAATAGGGTGGAACTGAAATCAGGCTCGACTGCTGAAAAAACTAGAATCGCTTGATCAACATTACAAATTGGTGGACGAACTAATTCATTTTTACGTTCGAACACTTCTAAGATATAACCTTCTTGATCATTTTCTGCCTGATATTCAACCTCATCTCCTACTAGAGGAGTAATCTTATTTTTACGAAATACTCCTCTTCCACGACATTGGATGAACTGATTAGCATCTTGTACATAGTAAAAACCACTAAGAGCTTTTACTATTTTTCCTTGTGGCATGAATAACCTCCTTGATCGTCCTACATGACTCTAATAAATTAGGATGTCTTTTATTCTTCTTTCTACTTTACATAAGTACAATAAAAGATAGGAAGAATGTATGCTCCTATTATCACTCATCAGGATAGCTTATTTTTTCAGATGTAACATAAAGATTATCAATTATGACCTGATAAAAAGCTTCTTCATTAGGATTAATAGTGAATGTAAGAGTCTTTTCTACTGGTTCGGTAATTTTAAATGTATCATAAACTTCTGATATGGTATTGTTTGCATCATCAATAGATATCGACACGACTAATTCTTGTCCTTCTTCTTTTGGCTCATAAGGAATGGTGATTGTTTTAGAGACCTCTTTTGCCGGTTTCTCTTTAGGACCTAGTGAATAGACGAGCTTTAAAGTCGTATTCTTCGCTACTACTTCTTCACCTGACTCTGGTGATTGAGAAATAAGCTGATCCTTTGGTATTTCTTCAGAATACTCCTCTGAGATTGAAGAATTAAAGCCATACGTCTGAATATAATCATTGATTTCAGATTTAGACTTGTTTTTCAAATCATCTACTTTAATTAGCTTCGGTCCTTTACTAACCGTTAATTCAATTGTATCTTCATCGGGGATAACATCTTCACCGACTTCTGGATTCTGAGCCAATATTTTCCCAGCCAGCTCCGTATCATGTGTTTCTTCAATCACCTTAATGTTAGTAAAGCCCTTTAACTCAAGAAGAGATTTTACACGATCAATATCTCTCCCAACATAATCCTCTAGTGTCATTCTTTCTTTACCTGTACTTTCGTAAACGATTATTTCTGTACCTTCTTTGGTAATAACATTCGCTTCAGGTTCAGTCTTTATGACATATCCCTCTTTCACTTCACCATCTGCTTGAAGAATAGGATCACCTACTTCAAAGCCTGATTCGTATAAAATACTAATAGCTTCTTCATACGACTTACCCGTAACATCAGGAACTTCAATGTCCTTAGGCAATAAAAGAGTAGGAACGATTGTAAAAGCTGCAATAGTACCAAGCATTAAGATGATAAAAATGGTCATAATAACTATTGCAAGTTTACTTTTTCGTTTTTTCGGCTTTTGTTTTTTTCCGGACTTTTTATCATCTATCTCTGATTGTACAACTGAATCAGAAGACGTCCTTACGATTGTATCTTCAATTTTATTCTTTTCAATTGTCTCATTTGTTATGAGTGGAATGGCTTTTGTTGCTTCTTCATCCTCTGGTACTTCAAACTTTGGCTCAGAAATCCTTTTTGGATCAAAGGAAGATTCAATATCCTGTTCCATTTCTTCTGATGAATCATAACGATGAAATGGGTCCTTTGCCGTAGCTTTTAATATAATATTTTCAATACTCTGAGGTATGTCTGGATTCCAGCGTCTGGGCGATGGAGTGTCAGATTGTAAGTGTTTAAGCGCGATGGAAATTGCAGATTCACCATCAAAAGGTAGTCTTCCTGTTAACAGCTCAAAAAAGACAATACCTAAAGAATAGATATCCGATTTTTTATTCGCTAAACCACCTCTTGCTTGTTCTGGTGACAAGTAATGTACAGATCCTAACACCGAATTCGTTTGTGTAATAGTTGTTGAGCTCATAGCCATCGCTATTCCAAAATCTGTTACTTTCACATTACCATGATGATCAATTAATATGTTATGTGGTTTAATGTCTCTATGGATAATTTGATTATCATGTGCATGTTGTATAGCTGAAACAATTTGGACCATAATATTAACTGCTTTTCTAGGGTGAATAGGGGCAAATTGTTGTATGTATTGCTTTAGCGTTTGTCCATCTACATATTCCATTACGATATAATAAATACCGTCTTCTTCTCCAACATCATAAATACTAACAATATTAGGATGAGCTAAACTAGTTGCTGACTGAGCTTCTCTTCTAAAACGCTTAATAAACTCGTCATCATTCGAAAAGTCAAATCGCAATACTTTCATTGCAACTTCTCTCTCTAAGATCATGTCCTTGGCCAGGTAGACATTTGCCATGCCTCCACCGCCAATAACCTCTAGAATTTTATAACGACCACTTATTCTTTTTCCAATCAGCAAGGCTCTTCACCTAATTCATAATTAGCGACCTTTTTAATTGCTGCTAATGAAATATTATCTTCGCCACCATTTTCATTTGCCATAAGAACAAGCTTTTCTGCAGTGTGTAAGAGATCATCATTCTTCCTTAATTCTTCTTCAAGTACACTATCTGTCAATTTGTTTGTAAGTCCATCCGAACAAAGAAGGACTATATCATCTGGTTCGATACTTAGAGTTTGAATATCCAACTCAACGTGTTCCTCAGTTCCCAATGCTCTCAATAAAACATTTTTACGCGGATGATGCTCTGCATCTTCTCTTGAAATTTGCCCTGACTTTACAAGTTCATTTACAAGAGAATGATCTTGAGTTATTTGCTTAAAACCGCTTTTGTTTAGTATATAACAGCGACTATCTCCTATATGTCCTATAGTCGCAAAGCTTTGAGTGACAATTGCAGCAACAATTGTGGTTCCCATTCCTTGACAATCTGGATTTTCCCTAGAGTGCGCAAAGACGGAACGGTTCACTTCCATCACTTTTTCTTCTAACCACGATTCTGCTTCTTGCGGTCCTTTAAAATCAGGAGCTTCATTCCACATTTCTTTAAAAACAGAGATTGTCATTTGGCTCGCGACATCGCCAGCCAAATGACCACCCATTCCATCTGCAACAATTGCTAAAAGACCTAATCCATTTTCAAAAATTGAAACACTATCTTCATTATGCTGCCTTACTTTTCCCCTATCAGTCAAAAACACATGTTCCACTTACGGTCACCTCGTCTCCTCTTTACGCTCCTTAGCTCGAAGTTGTCCACATGCTGCATCAATATCATGGCCTTGTTCTCTTCTTGTTGTCACGTTCACACCATGCTTTTTAAGCGTATTTTCAAATAATGTAATTTGTTCTTGTGGTGTACGAACATAATTTCGTTCAGGTACATAATTAACAGGAATTAAATTAATATGACATTTAAGTCCTTTTACAAGTTTTGCAAGTTCTTCTGCATGTTCAACCTGATCATTTTCTCCACCAAATAATCCATATTCAAAGCTTACGCGTCTTCCTGTTTTGTTCACATAGTACTTCACAGCCTCCATTAAATCAGGGAGCTTATAAGCACGGTTGATTGGCATTAATTTTGATCGTAATTCAGTATTTGGCGCATGTAATGAGATTGCAAAATTAATTTGTAGTTTTTCATCTGCGAATTGATAAATCTTTGGTATGATTCCACTAGTAGAAACTGTAATATGTCGTGCACCTATATTAAGTCCTTTATCATGGTTAATGATTTTTAGGAAAGACATCATTTCTTTGTAGTTATCAAATGGTTCACCAATCCCCATAATAACTACATGACTTACACGTTCATCAAATTCATCTAATGCCTGTTGTACTTTTACGACCTGGGCTACGATTTCTCCTGCTTCTAAATTACGTTTTAGTCCACCTAATGTAGAGGCACAAAATGTACATCCAATTCTGCAGCCTACTTGAGTCGTAACACAAACAGAATTCCCATAATCATGCCTCATTAAAACCGTTTCAATTGAATAACCGTCATGTAATTCAAATAAAAATTTAATCGTACCATCTTTAGAAGTTTGTTGTATTAATGTTTTTAGAGTTGTTAGTGTGAAGTTTTCGCTTAACAGTTCACGTAAACCCTTTGATAAATTCGACATATCTTCAAAGCTTGTTGCTCTCTTACTGTAAAGCCACTCAAAGATTTGATTAGCTCTAAATGCTTTCTCTCCTCTTTCTTTAAGCCATTCTTCAAATTCATGTAGTTCTAAAGAATAGATTGAAGGCTTTCCTTCAACTTTGTTGTCATTTTTTTCTGTTGATGCTTTTACTTGATCCAATTTTAACCCTTCTTTCGTAAACTAACGATATAAAAACCATCTGTTCCAAAATAATGTGGAAGTAGTTGAAGTTCTCCATCTTTTACATACGGCTTCACTTTTTCTGGAAGAATTTCACTCATACTGAGGTTGCGTTCAAATTCTGGATGATGATTTAAAAATTCTTTTATAACATCTTGATTCTCTTCTTGGTCAATTGTACACGTACTATAAACTAACACACCATTTGGTTTTAATAAAGGGGCAACAGCTTGTAAAATTTTCTTCTGTAACTCTGCTAGCTTCAAAACGTCCTGTTCTGTTTTAGTATATTTTATATCTGGTTTCCTTTTTATCACGCCAAAACCAGTACATGGGGCATCGACTAAAATACGATCAAAGCTCTCTTTGGCAAACACTTCTCCTGCAAGTCTACTATCAAGAGTTTGAGGAACAATATTTGAAAGGTGTAATCGTTCAGCACTTTGTTTAATGAGATTCACTTTATGCTCATGCAAATCCAATGAATGTACTTTTCCTGTACCATGCATTCTTTCTGCAATGTGTGTTGATTTCCCTCCTGGAGCTGCACATGCATCTAAGATTATTTCATTTTCTTTAGGATCAAGTACTCTAGCAACTAACATGGAAGATTCATCCTGAATTGTCAAAAAACCTTGTCTAAATTCTTCTGTTAATGCTAAATTCCCTTTCACACCCTTAATGGAATCTTCTGAGAGATTACCTTTCTCTACTGTGATCTCTTTTTGAGCGTAGGACTCAATAAGATGTTCAACAGTTCCTTTTGTTCTATTTACTCTAGCAGTTTGTGAAGGAGAAGTTAAATTTTCTTCACACATTTTTTCTGTTTCTTCATAACCATATTGACTGACCCATTTTTCTACAAGCCATTTAGGATGACTGGTTTTAATAGATAATCTTTCAATTGGATCCTTAATTTCTTCAAGATTTTGGATCCCTTCACGTTGGGTAGATCTTAATACTCCGTTAACAAAAGACGATATCCCTTTATGACCTCTTCTTTTAGCGATTTCAACCGCTTCAAAAAAGATAGCTCTTTCCGGAATTCGATCAAGATAATACATTTGATAAATGGACATTCTTAATAAGATCCTCACCCAGGGCTCTATTTTTTTTGCTTTCTTAATAAATGGTGATAAGAAATAATCTAGTGTATCTCTTCTTTGTAGAGTACCATACACTATCTCTGTTAAAAGAGGAATATCTTTTTCCTTCACCTTAAATTTTGTAATCATTGAATTAATCAATAGATTACTGTAAGCTTGATTTTTTTCTACTTGTAATAATATTTCAACTGCTACATCACGGACACTAAGTTGTTTATTCATTGTCATCGCCTAGTTTATCTCCAACTGAAATATTTGTACCTCTTAAATAATCTTCACCAGTCATTTTCTTTTTACCAGATGGCTGAAGCTCTGTAATTTTAATGGCAGTGCTATTACCTGTTGCAACCACAAAGCCGTCTTTGTCAATTCCAATAATCGTTCCTGGTGGGGAATCATTTTGGCTTTCCATTTTCTCACTCCACCATAACTTGATTACTTGCTTATCAAAAGTGGTGAATGCTACAGGCCAAGGGTTTAGCCCTCTTATTTGGTTATAAATCGTTTCTCCGGGCTTTTTCCAATCTACCTTTTCTTGATCACGCTTTATATTAGATGCAAACGTTGCTTTCGAGTCATCTTGCTTTTGAGGTGATAATTTCCCTTCTAACAACGGTGGAATTGTTTCAAGAAGTAGTTTCACCCCTGCTTTACTTAATTTATCATGTAGAGAGCCAACTGTATCTCGTTCTTCTATCTCTACTTCAACCTGTGTAAGAATATCACCCGCATCCAGCTTTTCGGCCATATACATAATTGTAATTCCTGTCTTATCTTTACCTTCCAAGATTGAATAATGAATAGGTGCTCCGCCTCTTAATTCAGGTAATAATGATGCGTGAACATTTATACAGCCAAACTTAGGAGCATCTAACAGTTCCTTAGGTAATATTTGACCAAACGCTGCTGTTACAATCAAATCTGGTTCTAACGCAAGAACATCCTCTAATTCATGCCTAATTTTTTCAGGTTGTAGAACTTTTATCTGATTTTTTTCTGCTTCCACTTTAACTGGAGGAGGAGTTAACGTCTTTTTCCTCCCTTTTGGTCGGTCCGGTTGAGTTACTACCCCAACAATATCGTACCCTTCCTTTATTAAACTTCTTAAGATAGGTACTGAAAAATCCGGCGTCCCCATAAAAACAATTTTCGTCATGTTTGTCACCCTTCCGTACTTCCTAACTCTTCTTCTTTCATATATCTCTCTACTTTTGAAGTAAATAATATTCCTTCTAAATGGTCCATCTCATGTAATATCGCTCTTGCTAAAAATCCATGAGCTTCAATTAGTTTCACTTTTCCCTTTCTGTTATATGTTCGTACCTTAACATACTCAGGACGAGTTACTTCTCCATACAAACCTGGAAAACTTAAACAACCTTCAGGGTCTGTTTGACTTCCCCTATTATCTAAAAGGACAGGGTTAATTAATTCAATCGTACCGTGATGATCATCTATATCAACTATTGCTATTTTTTTTGAAATTCCTATTTGGGGAGCTGCCAATCCTACCCCATCGTATTCAATCATCGTATCATACATATCTGTTATTAATTTTGATAATTTCCGATCAAATACAGTTACCTCTTCACAAGGCGTAATAAGTACATCATTCGGAAACATTACGACTTCCCTTATTGCCAAATTTATTCCTCCACTATTATTTTCCACAAAAAACAAAAGATACAAACGTATCTACATCATTGTATTTGGACTTAGATCAATCGTTATGGTTAAGTCATTTGACGTCATTTCTTGTTGAAAATGTTCTATTATTTTTTTAAACGTATCATGTAAGTTATTTTCCCGTTTGTATTTTACCATGCATTGATATCGATATCTATCTTTGATCCTTGGAATTGGGGATGCAACTGGGCCCAATATTTTGGTCTCCTTCCCTAGATTTCTCCTTAAATTTTGTGAAATCTTTTCTGCAACAGATACTACTTTCGTAATTTCAGGATGAGAGATTGTAATCAAGGAAATGAAATAGTAGGGAGGGTAAGCATGGTGTTTTCTATGCAACATTTCTTGTTTAAAAAATTCATCGTAATCATATTGACCTGCTAACTGGATACTGTAGTGCTCAGGTGTATAAGTTTGAATCACCACTTCTCCTGGTAGTTCATGTCGTCCTGCCCTACCACTCACTTGAGTTAATAGCTGAAATGTTTTTTCAGAAGCACGAAAGTCAGGTAAGTTTAGCATGGTATCCGCGGTCAGTACACCAACCAATGTTACGTCAGGAAAGTCTAATCCTTTTGCAATCATCTGAGTACCTAGTAGAATATCTGCTTCTTTTTTTTCAAACTTCGATAATAGTTTTTCATGTGAGCCTTTTCTACTTGTTGTATCAACATCCATCCTAACAACCCGAGCTTGTGGTAGAACTTTTACAAGCTCCTCTTCAACCTTTTGGGTCCCTGTTCCAAAAAAACGTATATGTTCACTTTCACACTCTGGGCATACCTTTGGCATTCGTTCTTCATGCCCACAATAGTGACATTTTAACTGTTGGCCATAACGATGATAGGTAAGTGAGATATCACAATGAGGACATTGAATAACAAACCCGCAATCTCGACACATAACAAATGATGAATAGCCACGTTTATTTAGAAATAAAACTGTTTGCTCTCCCTTTTCAAGACGATTAGTAAGCTTTTCTAACAAGGAGGTTGAGAACATTGTACGATTTCCGTTTCTTAATTCTTCACGCATGTCTATAATCTCAACAGAAGGCATTGAACGGTTATTTACACGTTCTCTCAAAGTTAACAGTTTGTATACCCCTTTATGTGCACGTGCAAATGACTCTAGTGTAGGTGTTGCACTACCTAATACCACCGGACAATTATGAAGTTGTGCTCGATAAATGGCAACATCTCTAGCATGATACCTTGGATTCTCTTCCTGTTTATAACTAGATTCATGTTCCTCATCTATAATGATCATCCCTAAATTTTCAAAAGGGGCAAAAATGGCTGATCTTGCTCCTACTACAAGCTGTACTTCTTTTCTTTGTATCTTTCTCCATTCATCATATTTCTCACCCTTTGAAAGACCACTATGTAGAACCGCTACTTTTGAACCAAAACGCCCCTTAAAACGATTAACCATTTGAGGTGTTAATGAAATTTCCGGCACAAGGACTATGGCCTCTTTTCCATTTTGTAACACAGCTTCTATTGATTGAAGATATACTTCTGTTTTACCACTCCCTGTTACTCCATACATGAGAAATACCTCATGCTGCTTGTTCACTACAGAAGTTAAAATGGGGTCAATTGCTTTTTGTTGTTCTTCATTTAAAAGAAGAGGTGTTGTTTTTTTAAACGACCGGTCTTGGTATGGGTCTCTATAGGTTTCTTTAATCTCTTCTTTTAAGATCTTTTTTGAAAGTAAAGATTTTACTGATGCATCTGAAATATTTGCTTCGGTCAATAATTGTTGCAGAGGTATATCAGTAATAGACCTATTTTTAAAAAAGGTTAGAACCTCAGCTTGTTTTTTTGCATGTGGGGGAAGCGTTTGAATCACTTGGTCGATATCAGTTTGCGATAAATTAAGCGCAATATGTTTAATCGTTTTTTTATTTGTTTTTTGTTTTACTTGGTATACAAACTCTAACTGTCCCTTTTTTATTAATTTCTGAATCTCAGCTAATGGAATTTGCTCCTCTAGGTCCTTAACATTTACTTGATTCGTTTTATGAAAATAAGGCTGCAATTCTCCAGGAAGGTCTGTGGTGTCATCTGAAATTAATCTAACAGCTTTTTCATATTTGGCCTTCATAGCAGCAGGAAGCATCACTTGAAATGCCGAAATTTTAAAACATAAGGTTTTATTTGTTAACCATTGACCTACTTTTAACAATTCAGGAGTCAAACAGGGCGTTAGATCCAATAATTCTATAATGGGCTTTAGCTTATCAAATTCTGAATGATTCTTTACTTCCGTGACGAACCCCTGTACTTTTCTTGGTCCAAAAGGTACAATGACTCTCATTCCAGGTGACAAAAACTCTTGTAAATCCTCTGGAACCTTATAATCAAAAGCACGATCTGTTTGCATCGAGGAAACATCTACAATGACGCTAGCATACTTCATTTACTTCGCACCCTTTATTAATAAGTGAACCTTCTCTAACAATTTTTTTGCAACGTCTTTTTTAGACATTAGAGGTAATTCAGTTTTATTCAATTCTCGATCAATCATAGTGACAATATTTGTATCTGTTCCAAAGCCAGCACCTTTAGTCGTCACATCATTAGCAACAATAAGATCTAGATTCTTAGCTTCCAGTTTCTTCTTTGCGTATTCTTCTACTGAATTTGTTTCAGCTGCAAAACCAACAAGAATCTGACTTGTTTTTCGTATCCCAAGTTCTTTTAAAATATCAGTTGTTCTTTCCATTTCAATCACAAGTTCTTCATTTTGTTTTTTCACCTTTTGATTGTAGGTTTTGGCTGGACGATAATCTGCCACTGCCGCTGTTTTTATGACAACATTTGAACCCTCATATAAAGATAGAACCTCTTCTAACATATCTTGTGCAGATTCAACAAAAATAGTTTTAACATTCGGTGGTGGCGTTAACATCGTTTGACCAGATACTAATGTAACATTTGCCCCCAAATTTGCTGCTTCCTCTGCTATTGCATAACCCATTTTACCTGAAGAATGATTTGTAAAATAACGAACAGGGTCGACCTTTTCCTTTGTTCCTCCTGCAGTAATAAGAATGTTTACACCTTTTAAAACCTTTTCCTTTGACCTTTCATTAAATGATTTCTCAATTAACTCAACGATTTTATCAGGCTCTTCAAGTCTTCCTTTCCCTACATACCCACATGCTAAAAAACCTTCACTAGGCTCAATAAATTCATAACCAAACTCATGTAATATTGAAAGATTTCGTTTTACAGCTGGATGGTCATACATATGAACATTCATTGCAGGAGCAATCCATACCTTCGCAGTTGTAGCTAGCAATGTTGTCGTAAGCATATTATCTGCAAGACCATTCGCTAGTTTACCAATTACATTTGCTGTGGCAGGCGCCACTAGGACTAAATCAGCCCAATCTGCCAGATCAATATGAGCAATCACTTTGGCATTTTTTTCATCAAATGTATCATAATATACGTCATTTCGGGAAAGTGCTTGAAAAGTCAATGGAGTAACAAACTCCATCGCAGATTTACTCATAATGACCTTTACTTCTGCACCTGCTTGTACAAGTTTACTAGTTAATGCAGCTGCTTTATATGCAGCAATTCCTCCACTTACACAAAGAAGTATTTTTTTTCCGTTCATCATTACGCTAACACCTACCTTCTGATTTTTTCATCAAAAAAGATTTATCTCTTATGTCATACTTAATTGATTTTCCTTCTTTGCTCTACTCATTTAAATTTATCGTAAGACATTTTTTGTTTCCTTACTTCTTGAATATTGCCCCAATAGAAGCTTATTCAAAGGTGAAATGAGAGTAAGTTTATATCATACAAAATTGTACCACTTTAAGGAGAGAAATACCTTTATTTCGTATTTACAAGAAAAGTACAGCTGTCTATTACCTATCTTTTATTCTTTTAGATTGTTGCTATTTGAAAATCCCAAGCACCACTTAGTACAAGGCTTTCTCTCTGTATAAGGAGTGCCACTCTTTTCTTTCCTGCTTCTACCTCAGCTACGTAAACGAGGTAGAAGCAGGAAGATTATGTATTGCAATACGTTTAAATGAACCTCACAAAAGCTAGATCTAGATTCACCTATACCTGAGTGAAGGAAGGATGAAAAAAATAACAACCTAATGACTAGGTTGTTATTTTCTCTTATTTTTCAGCTCTTTGGTAATTTAAAAGACCTTCATTAATTTCTTCTAACGCCTTACCTACAAATTTATGAGATACCGGCTTTGCGATCTGCTCATCATTTATTTCTTGCATTTCTCGTGCACGCTTTGCTGCTACCGTTACAAGTGTATATTTTGAATCTAATTTGTTCATTAGTACATCAATTGATGGATATAACATATTATTCTACCTCCAATATTTTTTTATATCGTGGTGCTACACGTTCACGACGACAATGCTCAGCTGTCACAATTGCTTTAATACGATCACATGCCAATTGCACATCATCATTTTCTACTACGTAGTCGTAAGCATCCATCATGATAATTTCTTCTTTTGCAACTTTCATTCGATTGTTAATAATTTCCTCTGATTCTGTTCCTCGTGTTACAATTCTATTTTTTAACTCACTTAAACTTGGAGGACTTAAGAAAAGAAACAATCCTTCCGGAAAAGCCTTACGTACTTGTAATGCACCTTGTACTTCAATTTCAAGAAAAACATCTTTTCCTTCACTCAAAGTTTTTTCTACATAATCAACAGGGGTTCCATAGTAGTTACCTACGAACTCGGCCCACTCAAGTAGTTTGTTTTCTTCTATTAACTTTTCGAATTCTTCCTTTGATTTAAAGAAGTAATCCACTCCATCAACTTCACCTTCACGAGGCTTACGTGTAGTCATCGAAATGGAGTATTCAAATTTTGTATCTTCCTGAGAAAACAACTCTTTTCTTACCGTACCTTTCCCAACACCTGAAGGTCCCGATAGGACGATTAATAATCCTCTTTCTTTTATCAATGCTTTTATTCCCTACCCTTCATCAGATAGCTCATCCTTAGTGGATAATCTTTGAGCTACCGTCTCCGGCTGAACAGCCGACAAAATTATGTGATCACTATCCATAATAACAACCGCTCTAGTACGACGGCCATATGTAGCGTCAATTAACATACCTCGATCTCTTGCGTCTTGAATAATTCGCTTAATTGGAGCTGATTCAGGACTAACAATTGAGATGATTCGGTTTGCTGATACAATATTACCAAATCCGATATTGATTAGTTTAATGCTCATACATTTGCTCCCCCTAATTAAGACAAAACTATTTTTGCCTTATAAGACCTTTTATAATCAATGTTACGCTAACCTATTCAATATTTTGAACTTGTTCTTTCAATTTTTCAATAATACTTTTTAATTCAACAACATTTTTTGCAATAAGTCCATCATTTGCTTTAGAACCAATCGTATTTGCTTCTCGATTTAGCTCTTGTACGAGAAAATCTAACTTTCGACCTATAGGCTCCTGTTTTTCTAATGTTTCAGTAAATTGAAAGAGATGACTGTGGATTCTAGTTAATTCTTCACTAATATCAGCTTTATCTGCAAAGATAGCCACCTCAGTTACTATTCTATTTTCATCAATTTTTCCAGTTACAAATTCTGATACACGTTTAGTTAATTTCTCTTGGTACCGGGAAACAACAATGGGAGCAATTGTCTCTAAATCATTTGTAATATGCGAAAGGCTTAAAAGACGTGAAGATAAGTCTACTTCTAACCGAGCACCTTCAACTTCTCTCATTTTCACTAACTGACTAACTGCGCTTTCAACAAGAAGTATCATCTCTTGTTCAACATCTATTGTTGGATTCCATGTATCTTGAATCTCGATTCCGTCTTGAAAATGAAGAAGATGTTGCAATGATATATCTTCCTTAATAGAATACTTTTCTTTCAATTGACCTAGTGAAAATACAAATTGATCCATTAAGTCCCAATCAATATGTACCTTTTTATTAGAGGTAAATTCCCCTTCAATATTTACAAATAACTCTACACGCCCTCGGTTGATTTTACTAGTAATTACTTTCTTAATTTGATCTTCAATCATCATGAATTGTTTAGGAATTTTAAGGTGAACATCCAAAAAACGATGGTTTACCGTCTTTATTTCTACAGTTACTATACATGATTGAATTTGTGCACTTGCACGACCGTATCCAGTCATACTTGAAACCACATTCATCACATCGCTTTCTATTCAATACGTAACCACGACATGTAGGTTGTGAAAATTTTCCTCGTTTTATGAAAACAATCTTTTCTACACTAAATTCAGGAAAAGAACTATTTGTCCAGAGGATCGTTTGCATATTTGATTTTCCCCACAGGACAATCTAGGAAAGCAGCCAATGGAAGGAGAAAACAAATCAATATGCATACTTGAAATAGCATGTAAAATGCCTATATGTATGTAATTAAATAAGGAAAGGGGATGACTTATTGGGTCATCCCCTCAATGATTATATCATAGTTTTAGATGTTTTTCTTGTTAAAAGTGACCCTGCAAGTAAAAAAGTTGGAATAGCTGACATACCAAGAATTAAAAGCCAATCTCTCATAAGTATTGGAATTGTATGGAATATCGGCTGTAATGGTGGGAAATAAATAACAATAAGCATTAATAGAATTGACGAAATAACAGCTCCAATTAAATATATATTTTCAAATGGGTTACGATCAAATATTGATTTTTCACTACGACAATCAAAAACATGAATGAGTTGTGCCATAACAAGTGTCGCAAAAGCAATCGTTTGAGCGTATGCCAAATCATCTGGGTTTCGGTAATATACGATCATAAAAGCAGCCAAAGTTGCTAGACCAATTAAAAAACCTCTTGAAATCACTTTCCACCCTAGGCCTCTTGCGAAAACACCCTCTTTAGGATGTCTTGGTTTTCGTTTCATCAGATCTCCTTCAGGCTGATCTAACCCTAATGCCATTGCAGGCAAACCATCCGTTACGAGGTTAACCCAGAGAATTTGAATTGGAACAAGAGGTAGTGGGAGAGCAAGGATCATGGCAAATAACATAACTAAAATTTCGCCTACATTCGAAGCTAAAAGATAACGTATAAATTTTCGAATGTTTTCATAAATATTTCTTCCTTCTTTAATTGCTGATTTAATCGTTGCAAAGTTGTCATCAACTAATACTAGAGCAGATGCTTCTTTTGCAACATCTGTGCCTGTAATTCCCATCGAGATACCAATATCAGCTGCCTTAATAGCAGGTGCATCATTTACACCGTCCCCTGTCATGGCAACGATATGACCTTTATTTTGCAACGCTTTAACAATTTTTAATTTATGTTCTGGAGAAACCCTCGCAAAAACATATACATCATCAACAATAGCCTCTAATTCTTCAACAGATAATGAATTCAGTTCTTTCCCTTCCATAACCTTCCCATTTGAAGGTAATAGATTCAATTGAGTGGCAATTGCCTTTGCGGTTATTACATGGTCCCCAGTAATCATTACTGTTTTTATTCCAGCATCTCGACATTCTTTAACAGCCTGTTTTACTTCTGGACGCGGTGGATCAATCATCCCTTGCAAACCAATAAACACTAAATCACGTTCAGCTTCTAAAGAAGTATGAATCTTTTCTGAAGAATTTAATGGTTTAAAGGCTATCGCGATTGTTCGTAATGCTTGGGAGGCAAGATTTTCAATTGAATCCTTCACCTTACTCGCATAATCACTCGTTAAGTTTTCCTGCCTTTCATTCCACAAAATATTAGTTGATATACCTAGTAATACATCTGGTGCACCTTTGGTCACCACAAAACGATTTCCAGATTTATCTTCAACTACAACACTCATCATTTTTCTAGCTGAATCAAAAGGAAATTCTTCTATTATTTTAAAATTCTTAAGGAGCGAATGCTTTACTAACCCAGCCTTCATAGCTGAAACAAGTAACGCTCCCTCTGTAGGGTCACCATCCAGTTGGAAATGTCCTTCTTTTTCAACAATTTCAGCACTATTACATAATGTTCCAAATGTTAAAATTTGCTGAAGTGTTTTTGAGTGTTTTACTTCGACCTTTTGATCATTTTGAAAGAACTCACCGTGCGGATGATAACCTGTACCTGTTACAGTCCAATCCTTACCTCCAGACCAAACATTTGTCACTGTCATTTTATTTTGAGTCATCGTTCCTGTTTTATCAGAACAGATAACAGATGCACAGCCCAATGTTTCTACAGCAGGAAGCTTACGGACAATTGATTTTTGCTTGATCATTCTTTGTACACCTAAGGATAATGCTACTGTTACAATTGCTGGTAACCCTTCTGGAATGGCAGCAACAGCTAATGATACACCAGCAAGGAACATATTATATAAATCATGACCCTGTATAACTCCGATCGCTACTACAAGAACAGTCAGCAAAAGAGCAACGACAATTAGTATTTTACCTAACTGCTCCAGCCTACGTTGTAAAGGAGTTTCCATTGTTTCTGCATTTTGTAGTAAATCAGCGATTTGTCCCATTGCTGTGTTCATCCCAGTTCCTATTACAACTCCAACTCCTGATCCTCGTGTAACTAACGTCCCCATGAAGACCATGTTTGTTAAGTCCCCTAAACCAACATCTGCTCCAGCTATTGGTTGAGTGGATTTCTGAACAGGAAGGGATTCACCTGTTAACGCTGATTCCTCAACCTCTAAGCTTTTCGTATTAATAAGCCTCATGTCAGCCCCAATACGATCACCACTTGTAAATTTAACAAGATCACCAGGTACTAATTCTTTTGAAAGAATTTTAACCCATTCCCCATTTCTAAGTACCATTACCTGTGGGGCTGAAAGTTCCTTTAAGGCTTCTAATGAGCGTTCTGCACGTCTCTCTTGAAAAAAGCCCAATATACCATTCACAACAACAATGGCGATGATCGCAATGGCATCAATGTATTCTCCTAATAAACCTGAAATTAGCGTGGCCACAAGTAAGACTAACACCATAAAGTCTTTAAACTGACTTAAAAATATGATAATAGCCGAAGGACGCTCAGCCTCTTTTAATTCGTTAAACCCAAATTTTTGCGTGCGTTTCTGAACCTCCTTGCTTGTTAGGCCATTTTCGGCATCTGTATTGATTGAATTCATCACTTCATCTGATCGCATCTCATGCCATTTCATGAATTCTTTAAACACCCCTTAATCACGTGTAATTTTAAGACATCTTTTGGACTACCCTACCCTATAGACAACTTATTCAGCCTCGTCCAAAAACATGCTATAATCAAGAAGAAAACTTAATGGAACAAGAAATCATTACAAGCGTGTATAAACAAGAAGGAGTTTTATGAATGTCATTTGACGGTTTATTTACATATACAATTACAAATGAAATAAGAGAAGTACTTCAAAATGGTAAAATTGCTAAAATTCATCAACCTTATAAGTATGATTTGATTTTTCACGTAAGATCAGGTGGGAAGAATTATAAACTTTTTATCTCTGCACATCCTAGCTACGCAAGAATCCATCTAACAAATGAAAGTTATGAAAACCCTAGTGAACCACCAATGTTTTGCATGCTCTTAAGAAAGCATCTCGAAGGTGGGGTAATTGAACATATTGAACAGCTAGAAACTGAAAGAATAATCATGATTGATGTAAGAAGCAGAAATGAACTAGGAGACGTAACAACAAAGAGAATCATGATTGAAATAATGGGGAGACATAGCAATATCATTCTACTTGATAAAGAACGAATGGTTATTTTAGATAGTATTAAGCACTTATCACCAGCTGTGAATCGTCATCGGACTGTAATGCCTGGACAACCCTATGTTCTACCCCCTAGTCAAGGAAAGACAAATCCTCTATTAGCAGATGAGGAAACAATTCTGAAGAAATTAGATTTTAACGCAGGGAAGATTGACCAACAAATTGTTCAACAATTCTCAGGGGTCTCTCCCCTTTTCGCTAAAGAAGTTGCGTATAGAGCTGGATTAACAAATAGGACAACGATTCCAGCGTCCTTTACAGGAATGATCCAAAATCTGAAAGATAAACAAATAGAACCTACCATTTATTATAGTAATAATAAAGAGTTATTCTACATGTTATCTTTAACGCATATGGGTAGCAGTGATCACAAACAGTTTTCTACTCTTTCTGAACTACTCGATCGTTATTATTATGGCAAATCTGAACGAGATAGAGTGAAGCAACAAGGAAATGATTTAGAGAAATTCATCCTAAACGAGCTTAAGAAAAACGAGAAAAAAATCCAAAAGCTCGAAAGCACTTTAGACCAAGCTGAAAAAGCAAATGAATATCAGCTTTTTGGAGAATTATTAACCGCTAACTTATACTCGATTAAAAGAGGCGACAAGTATGCAGAAGTGATTAATTATTACGATGAAGAAAATAACACTGTCCGAATTCCATTAAACACACAAAAAACACCTTCTGAAAATGCACAGAAGTACTTTTCAAAATACCAGAAGGCAAAAAATTCAGTTGAAGTTATTCGTGAGCAAATTAAACTTGCAGAAAGTGAGATTGTGTATTTTGACGCATTGGCTCAACAAATGGAATCAGCTTCTCCAAAGGACATTGAGGAAATACGTGAAGAATTGATGGAAGGAGGCTATATTAAACAAAGACAATCTCGCTCTAAGAAAAAGAAGACGATAAAACCCTCACTTGAGAGCTATATCGCTAGTGATGGGACAGAAATCATCGTTGGTAAAAATAATAAACAGAACGACTTCCTAACAAATAAGGTTGCTGCCCGTGACGAAATATGGCTTCATACGAAGGACATCCCAGGTTCACATGTCGTTATTCGTTCAAAGAGCCCTAGTGAAGAGACTATTTTAGAAGCTGCTAATATTGCCGCTTATTTTAGCAAAGCTAAAAATTCTAGCTCCGTTCCTGTAGACTTTACAGCAATTAGACATGTAAAAAAACCAAGCGGCTCAAAGCCTGGATTTGTAATTTATGACAACCAACAAACAGTGTATGTTACACCAAATCAAGATTTAGTTTTCAAGCTACGTAAAAGCTAGAAGCTACGCCTTGTTAACCCACAAAAACTAGGCTGCTGAATGTCGAATCACTTATCCACAATCGATGCATTTTATCGTTTCCAAAAGTAAAAGTAAAGTGTGGACATAAGTGTTCTTAGTTAATGAGAAACCCGAACGATCAGGTGATATTTCAATGGAAATCTCCCATATCGTTCGGGTTTTATTCTTTGTCACTACATGTATTGTTTTTGCATACGATTGATAATCGCTAGTGTAATGGAGCAGCGGAATGGAACGAACTTGTTCTTCCACCACAACATATTAATAAGGAACAACGTGTCAAACGAAAATCGTTCGTCTTTTAAAAAATTGATTGAGTTTTGACCCAAGATCTATCCAATTAACCTTCTTATTTTACTCTGTTTCAATCCAAAACCGCTTAACAACATTTCCATTTTCCTCAATATGATCCCAATCCTCCCTCCCACCATTATTAATAATTGTTTTATATGAGCCTATGTTTATTTCATCGCAAACAACAAGGACGCTTTCAATTCCAAGCTCACGTGCTTTTCGTAGAGAGAGGGCTAATAATTGTGTTGCGTAACCCTTTTTTCTTTCAGAAGGACGGATTCCATAGCCAATATGACCACCACTCGTTAGTAAGAAATCGGTAAGAGAGTGTCTAATGTTAACACCCCCTAGTACTCTATCCTCCCCATTTATAAGCCAAAATGTTGAGTCAGCAACCCAGCCTTTAGGAAGATTTATTCCTTTTTCATGATTTTGAATGGACTCCAACATCTCTTGGAAATAAGTTGGATCTTTTTGTATTACCCAAGGGATCATTTCTTCTCCACTTTCAATCCACTCATAATAGAATGATAGATACTCTTCTCGTAAATGAAAAGATGGTTTTATTAGTTTAATTGTCATCTCGTTCACTCTTTCCCTATTTTTAGAAATTTTCCCTATTTTATCATAATTAAATGCTCTTTTCATAAACTCTATTACTTTAAGTAAAAATAATATCAATAAAATAAACTTCCGAAAAAATTCATAATAATAACTATGTGAATCACTTTCATCACTACAGCGGGAATTTGATCAAAAAAGATAGCTGAAAAAATGCTTCAAATCATCGACGAGGTACTCTCTTTCCGCACCTTGAAAGCCTTTAGACATAAAGGATTCATTTTATGAAATGAATTCATGTACTTTTATATCCTATTAGTAGTAAGAGCTATAAGCATATGAATACGTTTCAAAAGAAGTATTTCTACTATAGATTCTTTGTTCTGCTATAACAAAAATAGAAAAACGGAAAAATCTATCCTATCAGAACTTTTTATTCTTTGTTAAAATTCTTCATAAGATACACATAAGAAGTGGAGGATAGTTGATGAGAAACCTTGCTTATCTATATATTATAATTGGGGCAACATTCTGGGGAGTTATCGGAATATTTGTAACTACTTTATACAATGCAGGCTTTACTCCCATCCAGGTTGTAGCCATTCGCAGTATCACAGCATGTGTCTTCCTGCTTTCTTTTGTATTAGTAGCAAGAAGGGAACTCCTTATCATTAAAGTTTCCGATAGCAAATTATTTATAGGGACCGGAATCATCAGTATCATTTTTTTTAATTGGTGCCTGTTTAGCGCAATAAAAGAAACGTCACTATCTGTAGCAAGTATTTTATTGTACACTGCCCCTGCCTTTGTCACTTTATTTTCTAGGATACTTTTCAAAGAACTATTAACTAGAAAAAAAGTAGTAGCTCTTCTTATAACCTTAATTGGATGTATACTTGTTATTGGTGTTTTCCCTATTTCAAATCAATCAGTTTCCCTATACGGTATTGTGTTAGGAATTGGATCAGGACTTTTTTACTCACTCTATAGTATATTTGGTAAACTGGCTCTAAAAAAATATCATTCATTAACAGTGACGGTCTACACTTTCATATTTGCTGCTTGTGCAATCATACCTTTTAGTGGATTATGGGAGAGCACTTATTTATTTTCGAATATAAAAGTGTGGTTCGCTATCATAGGCTTAGGATTATTATCTACCGTTTTAGCGTTCATCTTTTATACAAAGGGGTTAGAATTAATTGAAACAAGCAAAGCTTCTATCATCGCTACAATAGAACCTGTAGTCGCTTCGCTAACTGGCTTTTTTCTTTTCAACGAGAAACTAACTCTATGGCAATATTGGGGTATTTTTCTTGTGATACTAGCAGTTATTATTGTACAAGAACAAAAGCGAAAGAGCCATGAGACAAACTAGGATAAACGAGACAGCTAGAGTAAAAGATTTTAAAGCGCGATGCTTATCAGCACCAACTGCATATGGATGTCTTGAGCCCAAGGTTAGACATCTGAATATTTTTCACAAAAATTCAGGCTATCTGAGCTAGGTGTTGAGAGGGCTTATCCCCCATTAATATATACTACTGCTTCGTCTAAACCATAATAAAAAGACAGTAGGCAAACCTTCATTTTAGAGGTTAGCCTACTGTCAGGAAATGTTTTTTAATCAAGACATTCCCTCTTTTCTTTTTCTTTTCTTTTCTTTTCTTTTCTCATGTTATACATTTCTTCAAGGCTCTGAATAAACTTATCATCAAATTGAAGATCCAATTTTTCTGCAATCTCTTTAGCAACTTTCGGACTCGCGCCATTTGTAGTAACGGAAAGTGTAAGTTTCCCTTTATTTAATGTTTTAGGAACAAGGACATTCCCCTTTTCTACCTCACTTACAACATTTACAAGCTGATTAGAGGTAGCATGATCGGCAATCCAATTATTAAGAGCATCATCATTAGTTGCTGCAATGATGATGAACGCATCCACTAAATCTGCCGCTTCGACTTTCTTCTTTATCCACTCAAGTTTTAAGTCACTAGCTAATTGCGAAATTTCATCGATAACATTAGGACTTACAATGGTTACTGATGCACCTTCTTCAAGAAAAAGCTTTAATCGTCTATAAGCAATTTCCCCTCCACCAATTACAAGAACACGCTTCCCCTTAACGTTTATATGTAAGGGAATCATCTTGGAGTACCAACAGTAAACGTATAAATTTTATTTTTATTTTCTATCGCTTCATTCACTCTTCTTACAAAGAGATCTAAAAGAATCGGGTGTGGTCCTAAATAAGAACAAACCTTAACTTTGCGTGTTCCCCAGTCATACTTTTCAATGGTCTCATCGACTTCCTTTTTTAATAAACCTGTGAAAATGAGATAAGGTACGATAAAAATAGATTCTTCTTTAGAATGGTAAAGTTCTTCAATCGTCTTAGCAAATCTTGGCTCAGCCGCCGTTAAATAACATGTGTGGACCGATTTCAACTCGGAACTTTGATGCAAAACAGTTGATATTGTATTAAGATCATTGACTACGTCAACATCACTACTCCCCCTACCTACAAGCACTGCTATTGAAGTAGGAGTGACCAATGCTTCTTGGTTCATTTTGTCAATCAGCATGTCCGCAATACGGTCATCAACGCCGATTGGTTTCCCGTATGTTATCTCTATATCAGGAAATTGAGTTGCTACATGAGCTACTTCAAGTGGGATATCGCTTTTTGCATGAGCCGCCGTTAAGAGCAATAAAGGAATGACAGCAATATGTGTCGCCCCTTGCTCCACACATACTTTGAATCCATCTTCAATAGACGGCTCTGCAAGTTCTAAGAAACACACTTCTTGAATAGGAGCATTTATTTTCTGTTTCACCTTCTCAATAAAGTCAACCGCTTCAACACGTGCTTGAGGCACACGGCTACCATGGCAAACATATAAAACGGCTTGCTTCATTATAAAACCGCCTCACTTTGAGTTTGATTTGTTATGAACTCTTCAAACCAACTTATGTTTCTTCTTAACGATACGACCTTACCCACAATAATCATGCTCGGATTTGATATTTTTTCTTTAGTAACAACCTCATGTATTGTTTCTAAGGTGCCAATAACTGTTCTTTGGAGATCGGTTGTTCCCCAATTAATAACTGCAACAGGTGTTTCTTTGGATTTACCATGTTTTATAAGTTGCTTTTGAATATATGGAAGATTACTTACTCCCATATAAATGGCTAACGTATCAATACCCTTCGCTAACGATTCCCACTTAATTTCTTCATCGATTCCTTCTTTTCTATGCCCCGTTATAAACGCTACACTTGCACTCAAATCTCGATGAGTTACAGGGATACCAGCATATGCAGCAGCTGCAACCCCTGATGAAATACCCGGAACAATTTCAAAAGGTATATTTTGACTAGCTAAAGCTTCCGCTTCTTCACCACCACGGCCAAACACAAAAGGATCTCCACCTTTTAACCTTGTCACTACCTTACCTGTTTTTGCATATTTAATTAAAAAGTGATTAATCGTTTCCTGTTTCATCGTGTGATAGTTTGGTAACTTCCCACAATATATAAGATCACATTCTTCTTTTGCATGCTTTAGAATTTCTTTATTAACTAAACGATCATATAGGATGACATCTGCTTTTTGGATGCATTTCAAAGCTTTTAACGTAAGTAAATCCTCGTCACCAGGCCCCGCTCCTACTAAAAAAACCTTTGCCAATGACATCCCCCCCTTTCTATTTCAATGGTTATGTCTTCTCAATCTGTCTAATTGAAAAGGAGCAATCGAAACCGATTGCTTCTTATTTTACCATATCACGAAAGAATTAAGTTTCTTTCCCTTAAAAATTGAACGATTTGAAGAACAGATTGTTCAATCGTTTGATGTTCAGTATCTACTGTAATGGCAGGAGTTTCTGGTTCTTCATAAGGTGAATCAATACCAGTAAAATGTTTTATCTCATTATTTCTTGCCTTTTTATACAACCCTTTAGGATCACGTATCTCACATTCATCTATTGAACATTTTACATAAACTTCAAAGAATTCATTTTCTGCTAAAATCTCTTTTACTTGCTGACGATCTTCTCTGAAAGGAGATATAAATGCTGTGATGACAATTTGACCACTATCTACAAATAATTTTGAAACTTCACCAATTCGACGTATATTTTCTTTGCGGTCTTGATCTGTAAAACCTAGATCTTTATTTAAACCATGTCTAATATTATCACCGTCTAGAACATAAGTCTGAATGGATGATTCATATAAGTATCTAGCAAGCGCATTTGCTAAAGTAGATTTTCCAGACCCTGATAAACCTGTAAACCAAAGAACATAACTCGGATAAGAATTCCTTACCTGTCTTTCTTCTTTAGAAATTGAAGCATCATGCCATACGATATTATTGGCAGCCATATCGCTTTCCTCCTTATGCTTGAACAGTTTCTTTCATTCCTCGTATTAACACTTCTACAACTTCTTTACGACTAAAAGTACTTGGAGGAAGAACTCCACTTCTTAACATTTCACGTACCTTTGTACCTGACAAAATAACGCGATCTTCTTTACCGTGCGGGCAAGTCTTTGACGAAGCCATTCCTTCACATTTCGTGCAATAGAAGCTATGCTCAAAAAATAATGGCGTGATATCCAACTCTTCCGGAGAAAAATTCAAAAAGATTTTTTGGGCATCATACGTTCCGTAATAATCACCAACACCTGCATGATCTCTCCCTACAATAAAATGCGTGCATCCATAGTTTTTACGCACTAACGCATGGAAAATCGCTTCTCTCGGCCCAGCGTATCTCATAGCAGCTGGAAAGACTGCTAAATGCACACGATCATTAGGATAGTAATTCTTAAGTAAAACTTCATAGCTTTCCATACGAATAGTAGCAGGGATGTCATCTGATTTTGTTTCGCCTACAAGAGGATTCAAAAATAAACCATCAACTGTTTCCAACGCTGTTTTTTGGATATACTCATGCGCACGATGAACTGGATTGCGTGTTTGGAAACCAACAATCGTTTTCCAATTCAACTCTGCAAATTTCTCTCTAGATTCTTTAGGATCTTGATAATACTCTGCAAATTTCTTTTCAGGTCGCTTTACTAGGTTGATTTCTCCACCAACATAAACATCTCCACGTTCAAACATTTTCTTTACGCCTGGATGCGCCATGTCATCTGTACGATAAACTTGTAACGCTTCTTTCGTTTTATCCGGCGTAAAGATATCCGAAATCGTGATTGTACCATATGTGATTTCATCCGCTACAAGACGTACAACTTCACCAATAGATAGGTCTTCTGCTTTATCGGCCGTTACTGGTAGTGTAATCGGAATACTCCAAACTGTTCCATTAGATAACTTCATTGTTTCCACAACAGATTCATAATCTGCTCTAGTTAAAAAGCCTTCGATCGGACTATATGCACCAATGGCAATTAACTCTAAATCACTCAAACCAATTGCATCTAATGCAATTTCATTTTTTATATGCGAAACCTCTTCACCTAACGATAGTTTTTGAACTAATGTTCCCCCGTGTGGACGTAAACTCAACTGAAACTCCTCCAATTCAACGTTTGTTTAGGTGGCTATAATTATATACCTCCACCTTCTTCATGTATGGTTCTTTTTTCCTGATTACTAGCCTTCATCAGACTAATTGCACCAATAGTAGCAATTAACAAGCTAATAATAATAAAAATAGAATACAAATCATTTTCAATAACTAGCTTTACTAAAAAATAGGATACCGAAAGAGAGACAAGTGGTGATATTAACCATACCATCAACATATTTTTCACAATTTTTTGTTGCAGCACAGTTTTACCAGATTTTGCAATCCCAATCCCTAAAATAGAAGAGGTTGTAATTTGTGTAAGCGGGACAGGTATTCCAAAAACAGATGCAATAATGACAAGCGTTGCACCAGTCCCCGAAATCAGTAAACCTTCAATTTTTGAAAAACTAGTAATCTTCTTCCCATTTGTTTCTATGACTTTTCTTCCAAGAAAAATGGCACCGAGTGCTACGAATATGCCTCCAATTAATGTCCCAATTGAAACGGACAAAATATTGGCACTCACCAAAGGACCAACAGCATTAGCAACGTTGTTCATCCCGGCTGAAAAGGCTTCAAAAAAGCCTGCTGCAATCAGTAAACCAGTAATAATCTTCCCTTGAAAATTTAATCTTTTATCTAAATTAAATCGATGCATTACGATAATAAACAAATAGGCAATCGTAAAGGCAACGATTGGAACAATAACCCAAAACATAACGATCGAGAGGAGGTTTTTCACGTATAATGCTTGAAAAGCCACTCCCACACCAACAACAGACCCAACTGTTACTTCACTAGTAGATAGCGGAATGCCTAACATATTTGCCAGAAATAATGAAAATGTAGCTGAAAATAATACAATGACGACAATTGGTACCGAAATGAAAGAAGTAGGAATAATCCCTGAACTGATTGTTTTTACAACCTCTCCACCACCAATGACTGCTCCTAAGATAACCCCTACTCCACAAAGAATTAACGCATGTCTTTGTCTAGGAATTGCACCAGATCCATAAGCAATCCCCATCGAAGCAGCTGCACCACTAGCACCAATATTCATTGCAAAAAACAAACTGATAATGATTGCTATTACTTCTAGCATTCTATTTTCCTCCTATTGATGGAGGCCGCATTCTGTCTTCATTTGTCCAGACCATCTACCAGACCTTAAATCATTTTCATCGAAAGTTGGTTTTGTACAATGAAAACACCCGATACTTGGATACCCTTTATCATGTAAAGGATTATAGGTTAGGTCATTTTTATGAACATATCTCCATACATCCTTCCAAGTCCAATGGATAAGAGGACAGATCTTAACAGAATGAAAGCGATCATCCTTATTAATATAATTAACATGTTTCCTTGTTTCTGATTGCTCTCGTCTTAGCCCTGAAATCCAAGCAGTTGATCCTTGCAGCGTCTCATTTAAAGGGATAATTTTCCTAATGTTACAACATGTATTCGGCTCCCTTTCCCAAAGCTTATCTCCGTACTGTTCTGCTTGTTCATCTAGAGTAAGATTAGGCTTTTTTAATTCAATTCGTAGTGCGGGATATCGCTCCTTCACTCGGTCAATTAACTCATATGTTTCTTTAAAGTGTACGTCTGTATCTAAGAAAACAATTTTCGCATCAGGCTTCACTTTAGAGATAAGATCTATAAGCACGATTCCTTCAATACCGAAACTACAAGCATAGACCACTTCTTCACCATAGTGATTATATGTCCATTCCAAGACATGTAAAGCTCCTTTATAAACTTCATCAACCTTAAACTCATTATTTGGTTCTACCCAACCTTCATAAGTAAGCATTTTCACCTGTCACCTCTTTCAATATTTTCGAAGCAACTTCAAAAATCTTCTATAAAACCATATAAACATAGAATAATAGTCGGATTTAATGTTAAAACATAGTTCCTCACTCGGCTTTATCTATTGTATGTCTTTTGAATGAGAGCGCCTCTAGCTACACGTCCACCACTCCTCTAACACACACTGACGTATTAAAAACCTAATGAGAAACCTTGTTTTATTTGCATCCTATTCAACAATATGTAACATCGTGATACCAACTAGATTCCAAACTAACATTAGCTGTTGATTCAAAATTTTATCACAATCTTCATAAAAGTCAACCCGACTTTTTACATAGGAATAATTTATTTTAAATTCAATCCTTATATTCCTTATAACTTTACTTTGTTTAATGATGTATATATGCACCAAAAATGAACCTATTCCCTCTTACATTTCAAATAGCAACTGACTATTATTCCTTTTCCAGTCATGAAAAATGACATAAGAAGACTCAGGCGTCATATATGGAGAAAAACGGAATAAACTAGTTTTACTAAGGAGGTTTACACATGTGGATCATTACTACTAATCTACTCTTTTTTATCCTAGGCTTTTATTTATTTTGCTTAAGTTTTGCACATTTTGTTTTGTACAAGCCTTCTCTTGAACTTTTAAGATCACTAAAATCCGTTTCTTCCGCTTCTGTATTCGCAGTATTAGGAATTATTATTTTTACTTGTATATATAAAGTAAAGCTTCCACAAAAATGGATTTACCCAGCTTACCTTGCTATTTTTTTCAGTTTTGCATGTATTGGAATAGCCATAATGATCTCTTCCATATAAATGGGATGCGTTCTTTGCCGTTACTTTATTTGCGAGAGAAAAGAGGCAAGGACAAAAAAAGAGCCAGGCACCCTCATACCAATCTATTTGATTGCACTAAAAAAATCAGAGCAACATCTAGTTGGTGCGACAAGGTACCAGGCACTTCCGTCCCAGCCTCTCTATTAATATTACTGGATCCATCCATTAGAGGATGGGTTCTCTCGCCACTTTTTCAATTTATGTAAATCTACTTCATTAACATACCCTTCCTTTGCAGCCACTTGAATTAATGTATCATAATCACATAATGATTTAGCTTCAACATTCGCTTTCTTAAGCATCTCTTCTGCTATTGGCAACCCATATGTAAAGATAGAGACAATCCCCAACACATCACAGCCCGCAGCTTTTAATGCCTCAACTGCAGTAATTGCACTTCCACCTGTTGAAATAAGATCCTCTACGACAACTACTTTTTGGTTTTCTTTAACTTGACCTTCTATTTGATTTCCTTTCCCATGTCCTTTTGCTTTACTACGTACATAGCACATTGGAAGCTTTAGCTGATCTGCCACCCATGCAGCATGTGGAATTCCTGCAGTTGCTGTTCCTGCTACCAACTCAGCTTCTGAAAAGGATTCTTTTATTATCTGAGATAACCCTCTAGCAATATTTGTTCTTATTTCTGTAAAGGAAAGTGTTAATCGATTGTCACAGTAAATAGGTGATTTCATTCCACTAGACCAAGTGAATGGATCGTTTGGTTGAAGATACACCGCTTTTATTTCAAGTAAATCTTTTGCAATGATGGTTTTCATTTTTCGTTTTCCTCCCAGGCATTTTTCACTTTCATATACGCTTTATATGGATTTTGTTGTTTTGTAATACTTCTCCCAACAACAATACATGTTGACCCTAGTCTTTTAGCTAACTGCGGAGTTGCAACTCTCGATTGATCATCAGATGATTCTCCCTCCATACGTATACCAGGTGTTACTGTAATGAAGGACCTCCCTAATTCACTGTTCAGTCTTTTTACTTCATGTGTGGAACATACTACACCATCTAATCCACTTTCTTGTGCCAATTTAGCATAGTGAAGAACAACAGAATCAAGCTGTTCAGTTATTAATAGGTCCTCTTGAATCATTTTTTCAGAAGTACTCGTTAACTGAGTAACCGCAATACAAGCTGGTCGTGTTTTTCCTAGAGGTGTTCCTAAAGTGAGGCCTTCAATTGCCGCCTCCATCATCTTCTTTCCACCGGCTGCATGTACATTTACTAAGTCAACCTCAAGCTTAGCGAGTCCTTTCATCGCTTGCTTCACAGTGTTTGGTATATCATGAAGCTTTAAATCTAGGAAAATCTTATGACCTTGGTTTTTTATGTGGGTAATAATAGAAGGACCTTCCTGATAAAATAATTCCATTCCTACTTTTACAAAAAGCTGTTCATTTGGGAATTGTTTCAAAAATAAATCAACTTCATCTCGGCTTTTAAAATCAAGAGCAATAATGAGGGGTCTGTTTATCATTTTTCCAGCTCCTTCCTACACATTCAGACACATGATTAAAACCTAATTCCTTTAAACGATTTGGGAGTTGTTCAATGATTTCAGGACATACAAATGGGTTGACAAAATTAGCTGTTCCAACTGCTACTGCACTTGCTCCTGCATATAAAAATTCAATCACATCATCTACATTTTGGACTCCGCCCATACCGATAATAGGGATGTTTACCGCTTGACTGACTTCATATACCATTCGAATCGCTACAGGCTTTATAGCTGGACCTGATAATCCTCCTGTTTTATTTGCTAGTACAGGCTTACCTGTTTTTAAATCAAGACGCATCCCAATTAATGTATTGATCATTGTTAAACCATCTGCACCGGCATCTTCAATCGCTTTTGCCATCTCTACAATATTTGAAACATTTGGAGAAAGCTTTACATAGACAGGTACTGAGGATACTTGTTTTACTGCCTTTGTTAGTTGTTGAGCAATTTCTGGTATAGTACCAAATGCAATTCCACCTGTTTTTACATTAGGACATGAAATGTTTAGTTCGAGCGCATGTACATTTGGAGTCTTACTAATTTTGTCAGCTACATAAACATAATCTTCGATTTGTGCCCCAGCAACATTTGCAATGATGGGCACATCAAATTGATCTAGCCACGCAAGCTCTTGTGAGATAACCTTTTCCACACCCGGGTTTTGTAATCCAATAGCATTCAACATCCCCGCGTCTGTTTCTGCTACACGTGGTGTTGGGTTACCGAATCTCGCTTCCTGAGTACTCGCTTTAATCATGATGGATCCAAGCATACTTAAATCATAAAAGGAACTATATTCTCTTCCGAATCCAAAGCAACCAGATGCTGGCATGATTGGGTTTTTTAATGATAAACCAGGTAAGTTTACTTCTAACATTTATAAAACCACCTCTCCAGCTTTAAATACAGGTCCATCACTACATACTTTTTTATAGCTAGTTCCTGTTGGATCGTCTACTGTATGACATACACATGCAAAGCATGCTCCAACACCACAGCCCATTCTTTCTTCAAGAGATAGAAATAGTGGGATCTTTTCATATTCTCTTTCAATCGCTTTTAGCATCGGAGTTGGACCACATGTATATAGTGTTGAAAAGCTTATATCCCTGTCCCTTATAGCATGTGTTACAAAGCCTTGATAGCCGTAAGATCCATCATCTGTGGCAATTATTGTTCTACCTAAGCTAGAAAACTCATTCTCTAAGAAGACAGCTTCCTTTGTCTGAAAGCCTAATACATGCTGAACTATAACACCTCTTTTGACAAGCTGTTTGGACAATTCAAGAAGAGGTGGCACACCAATTCCACCACCAACTAAAAGGACTGTGTCACCGCTTTTAGAAGCATCTAGTGGGAAACCATTCCCTAACGGACCTAATACATCAACAACATCATCTACTTTTTTGTAAGAAAGGAGCTGTGTTCCAGCTCCTTCTACTCTGTAAATCATTGTAAAATGATTGTTTTCTTTATCAATTTCAGATATACTTATTGGTCTTCTTAACAATGGAGCTGATCCATCTGTCACTTTAAGATGAACAAATTGACCAGGCTGCTTCATTTCTTTTACTAGTTCACCTTGAAGGGTTAATTGAAAAATATTCTTTGCAATATTTTCATGCTTGACTACGACCATCAGCTCTTTTTTTATCACGCTAAGCTCACCTCTGGCTGTTTAGTAAATTTGGGCATTGTATCTGTTGAAAATGTCATAGACTCTAATACTCGTAAAATAGCTTCTGCCGTGTCTAATGATGTTAAACAAGGAATTCCATTTTCAACTGATTCTCGTCTAATTTTAAATCCATCTCTCGCAGGTTGTTTTCCTTTTGTAAGGGTATTAATGACAAACTGCGCTTCTCCTTTACGAATAACGTCCAGTAAATTATGGTCTGTAGCCTCAATTTTGTTAACTACCTTAACCGGTATCTGATGTGTTTGAAGGTAATCCGCTGTACCACTTGTTGCAATTAGCTGATATCCAATTTGATGGAACCTTCTCGCAATTTCTAAACCTTCTTCTTTATCTTTATCCGCAATTGTTAGTAGGACAGATCCATGATTTTTAATTTGAATTCCTGATGCAACTAACGCTTTATATAAAGCCTTTTCCAATGTGATATCTTTGCCCATAACTTCCCCAGTAGATTTCATTTCTGGTCCTAGCGTAATATCAACGTTTCGTAATTTAGCGAAAGAGAATACTGGAGCTTTTACAAAAACACCCTCTGCTTCTGGATACAAACCTGTTTGATAACCTAAAATTTCAAGCTCCGCACCTAGAATAACCTTTGTAGCTAAGTTTGCCATTGGAACACCAGTGATCTTACTCAAGAAAGGTACCGTACGACTAGAGCGTGGGTTCACTTCAAGAACATAAACCTCACCTTTTGATAAAACAAATTGAATATTTAGGAGTCCAACAATATTTAAACCCTTTGCCAAACGAATTGTATAGTCTATAATCTGACTCTTAATTTCCTCAGATAAACTTTGAGGTGGATATACAGCAATTGAGTCTCCAGAGTGAACACCAGCTCGTTCAATATGTTCCATAATTCCAGGTATTAATACCGTTGTTCCGTCAGAAATCGCATCTACTTCAATTTCTTTTCCTGTTAAATATTTATCAATTAATACCGGATGCTGAGGGTTAATTTTCACCGCATTGTTCATGTAATGTAGAAGCTCAGCTTCCTGATAAACGATTTCCATTGCACGTCCACCTAATACATATGACGGACGAACCAATACTGGATACCCGATGGTTGCTGCAATTTTCACCGCTTGATCAACAGATGTTGCAGTTTTTCCTAATGGTTGTGGTACTCCTAGCGACTCAAGTGTTTGTTCAAATTTATCCCGGTTCTCAGCACGATCTAAATCCTCTAAAGATGTACCTAAGATTTTAACCCCTCTTGCTTGTAATTCATCTGCAAGGTTAATGGCTGTTTGTCCACCGAATTGAACAACGACTCCCATTGGTTTTTCAAGGTCGATGATGTGCATGACATCCTCAATGGTAAGTGGCTCGAAGTATAGCTTGTCAGAGATACTAAAATCTGTTGAAACAGTTTCAGGGTTATTATTGACAATGATTGCTTCGTAGCCTGCTTCTTTTATCGCCCATACAGAATGGACAGTTGCGTAATCGAATTCGACACCTTGCCCGATACGTATTGGACCGGAGCCTAGTACAACAACACTGTTTCTTTCAGTTACAATTGACTCATTTTCATCTTCATACGAACCGTAGAAATAAGGTGTAGCAGATTCAAATTCTGCAGCACATGTATCAACCATTTTATAGACTGGAATAATACTTGATTGTTTTCGAAGTTTGTATACTTCACGATCTGTTGATTCCCAAAGCCTAGCAATCTCTGAATCTGCGAATCCCTTTTCTTTTGCAGATTTTAAAATGTCTAGATTATATGGATTTTCCTTCAATTCTTTTTCAAATGAGATGATTTTCTCAATCTTCATAAGGAAGAAAAGGTCAATTTTACTCCATTCATGGATCATTTCCTTTGTTACACCTCTACGTAAAGCTTCTGCGATATAGAATAGTCGTTCATCCCCTGCTTTTCTGATACGTTTTTCAATGAGTTTGTCAGTGAATCCTTCTGCATCCTTTAAACGAAGATAATCAACATCAGACTCCAACGAACGAACAGCTTTTAATAATGATTCTTCTAGAGTTCGGCCAATTGCCATGACTTCTCCAGTTGCTTTCATTTGAGTGCCAAGTCTACGGTTTGCTGATTCGAATTTGTCAAACGGCCAGCGTGGAATTTTAGAGACAATATAGTCAAGCGCTGGTTCGAAACAAGCATACGTTCTACCTGTAACAGGATTTTTCATTTCATCTAAAGTTAACCCTACAGCAATTTTCGCCGCAAGCTTCGCAATTGGATAGCCTGTAGCCTTTGATGCAAGTGCAGAAGATCGACTTACACGTGGATTAACTTCAATAATGTAATAATTGAAGCTATCAGGGTCTAATGCTAATTGAACATTACATCCACCTTCGATTTTTAGTGCACGAATAATTTTTAAAGAAACATTTCGCAGCAATTGGTATTCACGGTCACTAAGCGTTTGACTTGGAGCGAATACGATTGAATCACCCGTATGCACTCCAACAGGATCAAAGTTTTCCATATTACAGACAACAATTGCATGATCGTTCGAATCACGCATTACCTCATACTCAATTTCCTTATAGCCTGCAATACTTTTTTCCAATAGACATTGCGTTACAGGGCTATTCTTCAATCCACTCGTTACTATTTCAATTAATTCATCTTCATTTTCACATATACCGCCACCAGTTCCACCAAGTGTATAGGCAGGTCGAACGATTACTGGATAACCTATCTGTTCAACAAAATCATACGCCTCCGCTAAATTATGGATGATTTCACTTTCAGGTACTGGTTCGTTTAACTCCCTCATCAAAGTTCTAAACAAATCTCGATCTTCCGCTTGTTTAATTGCTGATAGTTTCGTTCCAAGTATTTCAACACCACACTCGTCTAGCACACCTGATTCTGCTAACTCAACAGCTAGATTTAATCCTGTTTGACCACCTAGTGTTGGTACTAAAGCATCTGGACGTTCTTTTCTAATTATATTGCTTAAAAACTCTAACGTAAGTGGTTCGATATATACCTTGTCTGCGATTTCAGTATCCGTCATAATGGTCGCTGGATTTGAATTTACTAACACAACCTCATAGCCTTCTTCTTTTAATGCGATGCAAGCTTGAGTACCAGCATAGTCAAATTCTGCAGCTTGACCAATTATAATAGGGCCTGATCCGATTACTAGAATTTTGTTAATATCTGTACGTTTTGGCATTATAGAACCCCTTCTTTCTTATTAAGTTCAATCATGTTTAAGAATTGATCAAATAAACCGTTCGCATCCTCTGGTCCTGGTGAAGCTTCCGGATGGTATTGTACGGTAAAAGCAGATGCTTGTTTGTGCTTTAACCCTTCCACTGTTCCATCATTCAGCGCTACGTGAGTTACTTCTAATTCCGTTTGCGAAATGGAATCTTCTTTTACTGTGTAGCCATGATTTTGCGATGTAATGTCTACTTTGCCAGTGCTTAATTCTTTGACTGGATGATTGGAACCGCGATGTCCAAATTTCATTTTTTCTGTATCTGCTCCACATGCTAAGGCAAATAACTGATGTCCTAAACAAATTCCGAATAAAGGAACCTTACCTAAAACACCTTGAATCATTTCAATTGCTTGTGGCACATCCTTTGGATCTCCAGGTCCATTCGATAACATAATTCCATCTGGGTTTAGCTGTAATACTTCCTCTGCTGTCACATCGTGAGGTACAACAATAACATCGCAATTTCGTTTATTTAATTCTCTTAAAATTCCATGCTTCATTCCAAAGTCAACTAACACGACTCGATGGCCTCTACCTGGACTTGGATAAGCTGTTTTCGTTGAAACAACTTCTACTTGATTTGTAGGAAGCTCAGCTCCTTTAAGCCTAGTAATGATTTCATCCGGATGTGCGTCTACTCCACAAATTGCACCTTTTAATGTTCCATGCATTCTAATAATTCTCGTAAGTTTCCGTGTGTCTATCCCAGCAATACCAGGAATATTTTTCATTTTAAAGTACTCATCTATTGTGTATTCACATCTCCAGTTAGAAGGAAAATCGCAAAATTCTTTTACGACGAATCCATTTATAAAAGGTGTAATTGTTTCAAAATCATCTCGATTGATTCCATAATTTCCGATCAAAGGATATGTTAAGGTTACTATTTGACCGCAATATGAAGGATCTGAGAGAATCTCCTGGTAGCCTGTCATACCAGTATTAAATACAACTTCACCTACATTTTCTTTGTCACTGCCGAATGCTTCACCGATAAAAATAGTACCGTCTTCTAAAATTAATTGTCTTTTCATACTGTGACGCCTCCCTTTTCCCAAACAATTTTCCCATCAACGATCGTTACTGTTGGCCACCCCTTACACTTCCAGCCAGCAAATGGTGTATTTTTACCCTTTGATAAAAATTTAGACGGATCAATCTCCAACTCTGTATGTAAATCTACCACTGTCAAATCAGCTACCTCACCAACTTTTAAAGTACCTGCTCTTAAGCCAAATGCTTTTGCAGGTTCGACTGTAAGTAAGTCTACGATTTGCTTTAATGTAAACATATTTGTTTGTACGAAATGTGTGTAAAGAAGCGGAAACGCTGTTTCTAATCCTACTATACCGAATGGTGCTAGCTGCATACCTTCTGCTTTCTCCTCAGCAGAGTGTGGTGCATGATCTGTTGCAATAAAGTCGATTGTGCCATCCTGCAGACCTGCGATTAGCGCTTCCTGATCTTTTTTTCCTCTTAGGGGCGGATTCATCTTATAATTTGTATCAAGTCCAGGGATATCTTCATCACAAAGTAACAAATGGTGTGGAGTCACCTCTGCTGTAACATGAATACCCGCTCTTTTTGCATCTCTTACAACTCGAACTGATTCTTTTGTACTGATATGACACACATGATAATGACATCCAGCAGCTTCAGCAAGGAGAATATCTCTTGCAATGTGTACAGATTCACATACAGAGGGAATACCATTTATCTCATGTTTTTTAGAAAATTCCCCTTCATGTACAGAGCCTTTATTGATTAATGTGTTTTCTTCACAATGTGCAACAATGCTTGCACCGATTGACGCCGCTTGTTTCATTGCCTCTAGCATTTTCGCTGCCGATTGTACACCAACTCCATCATCTGTGAACGCAAACGCACCTGCTTGCTTTAATGATTGGAAGTCCGTTAATTCTTGACCTAATTGTCTAGTGGTAATCGCTGCGTAAGGTAGCACTTTTACAACAGCTGTTTCTTTTATACGATTTTGTAACCATTCCATTTGTTCTTTCGTATCAGGAACAGGTCTTGTATTAGGCATCGGTGCGATTGTCGTAAACCCACCTTTTGCTGCACTCTGTGTCCCAGTTCTAATCGTTTCTTTATGTTCGCCACCTGGCTCCCTTAGATGTACATGAAGATCAATAAATCCTGCTGAAATCAATTGACCTTGTACATCCTTCACTTCACAATTTGTCGTGTCGAGATTTTCACCAATTTCAAGTATCTTTCCATCTTGAATTTTTACATCTGCCTTTATCAACTCACCAAGCTCATCTAGAATTAACCCATTTTTAAGAATAAATAACATGTGTATTTCCCTCCTGATTTTGCTCAATTTGTTGTAAAGCTCTCTTTAAAACGGCCATTCTGGCAAAAACACCATTTTCCATTTGTTTAAATATGCGAGATCTCTCACATTCAATTAATTGGCTATCAATCTCGACATCTCGATTAACTGGCGCTGGATGCATAATGATTGCATCTTTTTTCATTAATTTTTCTCTTTGAAGATTTAATCCATATTCTTGTAAATAATTGTTTGAACTAGACTTTTCTTCATGTCTTTCATGCTGAATTCTTAAAAGCATGACAACATCTGAGACTGCAATTGCTTCCTCTACGTCGACATATTCTCCATAAGAATTGAATGGATCCTGCCATTCTTTAGGCCCTGAAAATAATATTTTCGCACCAAGTCTTGATAATACTTCAGCATTCGATCTTGCGACGCGACTATGCCTGATATCACCATGTATGGAGATCGTTAATCCTTGAAAGCTTCCAAACTCTTGCTTAATTGTTAGAAGATCAAGGAGCGATTGAGTAGGATGGTGCCCACATCCATCACCCGCATTAATAATCGGGATTGAAACCTTATCCCTTAGCTCATTAAAGTAATAATCTTCGTGATGTCTAATCACAACTGCGTCTGCTCCAATTGATTCTAACGTCCTAATTGTGTCATAGAGTGTTTCACCCTTCTGCACACTTGAATGCTCTGCTGTAAAGTTTAAAACTTCAAGTCCTAATCTTTTTTCAGCTACTTCAAAGCTAAAACGTGTTCTTGTACTTGGTTCAAAGAACAAATTTGAAACAAACAGTTTTTCAGATGGATTCCATCCAAAACCTCGTTTATAATTCTCAGCATCTTCTAAAATTTGAAAAATCTCTGCATTTGTTAATTCATTCATCATAAGTAGGTTTGCCATACCTAAACCACCTTTCAATTCTTTTGAAAAGCTATAAAAAAACACCCTGACTACTAGTATCAGGGTGTTTTTCGGTAGAGCAAATCAAGGTATTGAAAACATACTTATACCTTTATTGCCTTACACCCTTTTAAGCCTCTCTGGACTTCTTTTAAAAGATCTAAGCCATTTATGCAGTTTCTTGTTGAGTCATTGTTTCTTCTTTATCTATAGGTAAAACTAAGTTTAAAATGATTCCTATTACGGCAGCAAGTGCCATACCATGAAGGTCAACATTGCCAATTTTCAACGTTGCTTCACCGATTCCTATTACTAAGATGACAGATGTGATGATTAGGTTTCTTTTATTTCCCATATCAAGCTTATTGTCTATCATCATTCTTAAACCAGATGATGCGATGATACCAAATAGGAGAATGGAGACACCTCCCATTACAGGTGTGGGAATTGTACTAATGAATGCTGAAACCTTTCCTATAAAACCGAATGTGATGGCTAAAACTGCAGCTCCTGTAATGACCAGCACGCTATATACTCTTGTGATTGCTAGAACACCAATATTTTCACCGTAAGTTGTGTTCGGAGGACCACCTAATACGGCAGCGATCATTGTTGCCACTCCATCACCTAAGATCGAACGGTGCAAGCCTGGTTTTTCAATATAATCTCTTCCAACTACCTTTCCCAAAACTAATTGGTGTCCAATGTGCTCAGAGATTGTCACAATCACGACTGGGACCATGAGGAATATAATATCTGCTGTAATTGTTGGTGTATAGTTTACAAACGGGACAACAAAGTTTGGTACTTGAATCCATTTCGCTTCTAATACTTTAGAAAAGTCGATAATTCCTATTGCTAAGGAGTAGATGTATCCACCTGCAATTCCTAGTAAAACTGGGATTAGGTTAAAGAATCCCTTTAAGAAAATCGAACTTAGAATCGTGATGATAAGAGTAACTAGTGCAACCGAGAAGTAAACTAGGCTATATTTCTCTCCTTGAAGTGTTGCCATATCGACCGCTACGCCAGCTAACCCTAATCCAATGACGATAATGACGGGACCGACTACTACCGGTGGAAGAATTTTCATAATCCATTTATGCCCTGTTGCTTTTATTAGCAGTGCAACAATTCCGTATACAAGACCCGCTAAGAAGCTACCTACCATGGCCGCTCCTATTCCAGCCTCTGCTTTCGCTACAATAATTGGAGTGATAAACGCAAAGGAAGATCCTAAATAGGCTGGTACTTGCCATTTCGTTATTAGTAGGAATGCGAGTGTTCCTAAACCGCTTGAGATAAGTGCAACCGCTGGATCTAGCTCTACTAGAAACGGGACAAGGATTGTTGCTCCAAACATTGCGAATAAGTGCTGAAAGCTAAGCGCTAACCATGTTAACGGCTCCGGTGTATCGTGTACATCTAAGATAATATCCTCTTTTTTCATTTTATTGAACCTCCGTTGTTTCAATCTTGATTGTAAGTAGTGTCTAATTGATAATAAAAAACCTCTTTGCATGAGGACAAAGAGGTTCAAGAAGGATACCAAGCCATATGGATGGCTTGATTCTTCATGCTCCCCTTTGTAGCCTCTCTGGACTATCTTTAAAAGGGTTAATTATTCATTTTCATGGATTGTGACTTGATCATTTTCGTCAGCCTCGTGTAACTCAACCATAATCTTTTCTGAGCTTGACGTAGGTATGTTTTTCCCTACATAATCTGCTCGTATCGGTAGCTCACGATGACCACGATCCACTAACACAGCTAACTGTATGCTAGCAGGTCTTCCAATATCAACAAGTGCATCCATTGCTGCTCTGACAGTTCTACCGGTGTAGAGAACATCATCAATTAAAATGACTTTTTGATTTGTGACATCTACAGGAATATCAGATCCCTTAACGAGAGGTTCCTGATTTTTTGTCTTGGTAGAAAGGTCATCACGATATAGAGTGATATCGAGCTCTCCAATTGCTATTTTTTTACCTTCAATTTGTTCAATTCTTTCAGCGAGTCTCTTCGCAAGATATATCCCTCTTGTTTTTATCCCTACTAGGATGCTATCTTCAATCCCTTTATTTCTTTCAATAATTTCATGAGCAATCCGAGTTAACGCACGGCGAATGGCTTGTTCATCTAACACTACTGCTTTTTGTGACATAGTTGAAGTCATCTCCTTTCCTTTTAAAAAGGACCTGAAAACGAAAATACCCTCTCACCGATTTGTGAGAGGGTATAGGTAGACATAGTTCAGCTTAGTAAATAGTCAATTACTAAGGTATCTCTTCCGTTTTCCTTCTCAGCCTCACGGGACTGTTTTAAAGGTTCCTATTAAGTTAAATTCATTATGCCAAACATGTAGAAGTGTGTCAACGATTATTTTTAATTTGTTCTAGCACTTGTTGAAATTCTATTGGTAATGGTGCTTCAAACTCTAAATATTCTTTTGTTCTTGGGTGTTCAAAACCAAGGATTCCTGCATGTAATGCTTGTCCGTTTATAGAAAGTGTTTTCTTTGGTCCATATTTTGGATCACCTACAAGTGGATAGCCAATGTATTTCATATGAACACGTATTTGATGTGTTCTTCCTGTTTCAAGTCTACATTCAACTAATGTATAATCTTGAAAACGATCTATAACATGAAAGTGTGTAACTGCATCCTTACTACTTACATTTGTTACTGTCATGCTTTGTCTGTCTACCTTATCCCGACCAATTGGAGCATTAATTGTACCATGATCATGTTGGATGACTCCATGGACAATGGCTTTATATCGTCTCGTAACCGTTTTGTCAACAAGTTGCTGAACTAATGACTCATGGGCCATATCATTCTTTGCAACCATTAATAACCCTGATGTATCCTTATCAATTCGGTGAACAATACCTGGTCGTAGCACACCATTAATTCCCGAAAGGTCCTTACAATGCGCCATTAGTCCGTTTACCAATGTTCCATTCAAGTGGCCAGGAGCAGGGTGAACAACCATGCCTTTTGGTTTATTGACTACAAGGACATCTTCATCTTCATAGTAAATATCAAGGTTCATTTCTTCTGCTACTACATCTAGAGCCTCTGGTTCTGGTATTGTTAGAACAATTTTATCATTTTCTTGACATTTATAATTTGTTTTAATGGATTTATCATTTACTTTTACAACTTGATCTTTAATCCATCCTTGCACTTGTGTTCTTGACCATTCTTTATTAACTGAAGACAGAACCTTATCAATTCTTTCTCCCTTTAACTCTTCATTTACTTGTATTTCAACGATATTCATTAAGCTTGCTCCTTCTCTTGTTTCCCTTCGAAAAACAACATATGAATAAATAATAATCCCACACCAACACATAGAGCTGAATCTGCTACGTTGAAGATTGGAAAGTTATAAGAAAAAATGTACGTATTAATAAAATCTACAACTTCTTTACGAAATAAACGGTCAATGAAATTACCAATTGCCCCACCTAGCATTAAGCCTAGTGCTAGACCCATCACCTTATTTTCCCTCGCATATTTTTGAATATAATAGATTAAACCGACTATTACAATTGCTGTAATAATGTAGAAAAACCACATTTGACCAGCTAAAATTCCCCATGCTGCACCAGTATTACGGTGTGAAGTAATGTATAAGAAATTTTCAATAACAGGAATATTCTCACCAAGTTCCATATTTTTAACAATATACCATTTCGTTATTTGGTCAATTGCAATAATTACTGCTGCAATAATGTAATAATACACGTAGTTCCCCAACTTTCTTCTATCTATTTTGTACATATGTATCCTTTTAAATTGTACCATACAAAAAAACATAGAGTAAAGAAAACAAAATGACTCGATGCATTTTAAAAGACGTTAAAATGCATCGAGTCATTTACGAATTCTAACTACAAGGAAACAAGTATTAAAAGTCACTGCCAGTAATATATGTTTCTTCATGGTCGTATTGATATTGAGGGAGAGTTTTTCGTTCGTATAATTCTTGGAAATAGAAATCATATTTTGTTCTAGCTGTTGGGAGTATCCTTAATTTTTCAAAAGGTATTTCTTCCCCTGTGTCTTCACAGTATCCATAAACACCTTTATCAATTTTCATTAGGGCACGTTCGACATCTTGAAGTTCCTCTTTTATATGATGCATTAAGGTGTAACTTTTACCTTGTTCAGTATCATACGTCATTTCAAACATACTGTGATTAAAAAGCCTAGTTGTTAGTTCTTCCTTCATCACTTGTAATTCATAACGGATCCCAGAAAATTTATTCAAGATGGACAACTCCTTATCCTTCTCATGATGTAAGATTAGTCTTTCCCTGATGTTATTGACTCACCCTGTAAAGAATTTTCCTTAGAAAGAATTGGATGCATTATTTTTATGGTGATGAGAGTTTTTTACCCACAGTTACCTTCATTCAAACCTCGATAATGAAAAATGGGCACATCCCTATTATGAAACCGATTGTATATCCCTCTATATACTGTTTGGATTATTTTTTCATCACTTAACTAAAATGATGCAATCCATCTTTTGACAAAGCTTTTTTAGTTAAGCTTTGATGTAATTTAAGTAAATAATAAATAAGGAATCATTTTCACGAAGGAGCCTAGTAAGCAAAAAATAAAGAGAACGCTCTCAATTCAAAGTGAAAAATTCTGCAATTAGTTTTTAAAAATGCCACTCTCTTTACGAAAACAATCTTATCGATAAAGAAAGCACTCAAATTTACAAACTTTTAGCGATATAGATAAAAATTTATATATATTTTTATCCATAAAAACAGCCACGCAATATGCGCGGCTATTTTTCCAAGTTGTACTTCTTAATAATTTTCTTTTACAATTGATGCACAACGTGGACAAAGTGATGGATGTTCTTCTACTTGCCCAACTTCTGTTGTAACGATCCAGCAACGGTCACATGTTTCTCCTTCTGCTTGTGTAACAGTGATTTTCACATTTTCAAATGTTTGTGCTGTTTCTGGAGCTGAATCAAAGTCGCCTGCGATTGAGAAACCAGATACGATGAATAATTGCTTCAAGTCTTCTTCAACAGATTCAAGTAAATCTCTTGCTTCACTATTAGGATACAAAGCAATGCTTGCTGTTAATGACTTACCAATTACTTTTTCATTACGAGCAACTTCTAATGCTTTCAATACATCATCTCGTAAAGACATGAAAGCATCCCACTTGCTTTCTAGTTCTTGCGCTTGCTTGTATTCTTTAACTTCTGGCATATCTACTAATTGAACACTTACTTCTGATACTGAATCAATATGCTCCCAAACCTCGTCAGCAGTATGAGGTAAAATTGGTGTTACTAGTTTAACTAACGTTAGTAACGTCTCATATAATACAGTTTGAATAGCGCGTCTTTCATGATGATCTTTTGCTTCAATATACAATACATCTTTCGCAAAATCTAAATAGAATGAACTTAGTTCAATAGTACAGAAGTTATGAACAGCATGGTAAATTCCAGCAAATTCATAATTCTCATATGAGTCTTTTACACGTTTTGTTAAATTATTTAATTTTACAAGCATATAACGATCAACATCACGAAGATTTTCTACCTCGATTGAATTGGTAGCTGGATCAAAATCTGCTAAGTTTCCTAATAAGAAACGGAATGTATTACGGATTTTTCGATAAACCTCTGCTACTTGTTTTAAAATCGCATCAGATACACGTACATCCGCTTGATAATCAACTGAAGCTACCCATAAGCGCAGGATATCTCCACCTAACTGCTTCATTACTTTTGAAGGTAAAACTGTATTACCAAGTGATTTACTCATCTTACGGCCGTCTCCATCAAGTGCAAATCCGTGACTTAACACCCCTTTATACGGTGCTTTCCCTGTAACTGCAACTGCTGTAGATAACGAAGAATTGAACCAGCCGCGATATTGATCAGATCCTTCTAAATATAAATCCGCTGGTCTTTGTAAATCTTCTCTTTCAAGTAACACAGCTTGATGAGAAGAACCTGAATCAAACCAAACATCCATGATGTCATTTTCCTTTGTAAATTTCCCATTAGGACTACCCTCGTGCGTAAATCCTTCTGGTAAAAGATCTTTCGCCTCTTGCTCAAACCAAATATTTGATCCATGCTCACGGAAAAGATTTGAAACATGGTCAATCGTTTCGTCTGTAATAATCGGTTCACCGTTTTCTGCGTAGAATACTGGAATTGGTACTCCCCATGCACGTTGACGAGAAATACACCAATCACCGCGGTCACGAACCATATTATAAAGTCTTGTTTCTCCCCATGCAGGTACCCATTTCGTTTCATTAACTGCTTTTAATAAGTCTTCACGGAAATCCTTAATGGATGCAAACCATTGAGCAGTAGCTCTGAAAATAGTTGGTTTTTTCGTTCTCCAATCATGAGGATAAGAGTGTGTGATAAATTGAAGCTTTAATAGTGCTCCTACTTCTTGTAGCTTCTCAGTAATTGGTTTGTTAGCTTCATCATAAAATAGACCTTCGAAACCTTCCGCTTCTTTTGTCATATATCCTTTTTCATCTACTGGACATAAGACATCAAGGTCATACTGCTTTCCTACAATAAAGTCATCCTCACCATGCCCTGGAGCTGTATGAACACACCCTGTACCACCATCACTTGTTACATGCTCACCAAGCATGACAAGCGAATCTCGATCATAAATTGGATGCTTTGCTACAACTCGGTCTAATTCCGATCCCTTGATTGTGCGATCAACTGAGTAAGATTCCCATCCAATTGTACTTGCAACCGTTTCTACTAATTCAGACGCTACAACAAATTTCTCACTATCTACAACGACTACACTATAGTCTAATTCTGGATGAACAGAAATTCCTAAGTTGGCTGGAATAGTCCAAGGAGTAGTTGTCCAGATAATAATCTTCTCATCTGTCGTTAATACACCTTTCCCATCTTTAACAGGGAATGCAACATAGATAGATGGTGAACGCTTATCTGCATATTCGATCTCAGCTTCTGCTAGAGCAGATTCACTTGACGGGGACCAATATACTGGTTTTAACCCCTTGTAGATATAGCCTTTTTTCGCCATATCTCCAAAAACTTTAATTTGTTGCGCTTCATATGCTGGTGTTAACGTAACATACGGGTTATCCCAATCTCCACGTACACCAAGTCGCTTAAACTGTTCACGTTGACCATTAATTTGCTCCCAAGCATATTCTTCACATAGCTTACGGAACTCAGCTACAGACATTTCTTTACGCTTTACTTTTTTGTTCTTTGTTAAAGCTGTTTCAATAGGTAAACCATGTGTATCCCAACCAGGAACATAAGGAGCTGAGTATCCACTCATTGACTTATATCGTACGATAAAATCTTTTAAAATTTTATTTAACGCATGCCCCATATGGATATCACCATTTGCATATGGCGGTCCATCATGAAGGATGAAAAGGGGACGACCCTTCGTACGGTCTTGTACCTTTTCGTAGATGTTCATTTCTTCCCATTTTTCCTGCATTAAAGGCTCGCGATTAGGCAAATTACCTCTCATAGGGAATTCTGTTTTTGGCATTAATAAGGTATCTTTATAATCCATATACTTACGCCTCCATTATTATAGTTTGTAGCTTAATTCTACATAGTTAGTTAACAAATTAAGAAGTAATTTAGTAAACAAGACCACCATTTTAAGCCTATATTTACGGTCCTTAAAACAAACCATTAGAAATCAGTAGAATGTTTTAAATCTTTTAGACGTCTTTACATTCATTTGGCTCTATTACCCTAATTTAATGATTTCCGTTACAGGCATTCGCTTTCCGCGGATAGTCTGTGAGCCTAATCGGCTCAAGAGTCTGAGGGGTGTCTCCTTCTGAAACACTTATCCCGCAGAAGTCCCCTGCCTACCACTCGAATCAACAATGTGCAAAAATCAACAGTAAACATTCACAATACCACTATTTTAAAAAGTAAAATAAACCGATATGAGCAAGGTGATCTAAAACTGAATTTTGACAGAAAACACAAAAAGCCTTCTCATCCCACAAGGGACGAGAAGGCTTATCTCGCGGTACCACCCTATTAGATTAATTTTTCAACTCATTAATCCACTTCAGTATTCGTAACGTGAATAAATCGCCAGTGCTTACTCTATCATTTCGGCATGGAACTCAAGGGTGATTTTCCTCCTAAACACTTATCCTGAGCTTTCACCATCCTCAGGTCGCTTAAATAAGATTTATTTAGGTGTACTGTCCCTTTCAACGTCTATTTATCAAGTTAATTTTTAGCATGGTTGGTAATCGTAAATGTCGATTTTCTGATATAAGCATTTGCTATCTGTTTTGGTGGCTCCCTTTGACACGCTTCTCAAGGAGGAGTCTTCTCTTCCATTCCAGTCAACAAAGAGCTAGAATCAACACTAACATTCACAATGCCCATTTTTTAAAACATTCTATGTGTCAGTATTATATGCGATAGAAAAAGAGAAAGTCAAGTTCAGTTTGTTGTTTCTTCTTCTTCACCGAAGATAGGCTCAACTTCATACTCTAAAAGATGATCCCAATCATCATTTTTCAGAAGATCTAACTGTGCTTCAATTAGCATTTGGAAACGAGTTCTAAAGACTTTAGACTGCTTCTTAAGCTCTTCGATTTCCATAGCAATTTTTCTCGATTTCGACAATGCCTCATTTATAATACGATCGGCATTTTTTTCAGCTTCTTTAATAATGAGCTTAGACTCTTTTTGAGCATTTCGCTTCACATCTTCCCCAGCTTCTTGGGCAATGATAATAGATTTATTTAAAGTCTCCTCAATATTCGTAAAGTGACTTAACTTTTCAGTCATCTCCGTAACGCGAGCTTCTAGTTCTTTCTTTTCACGAATAATCATTTCATAATCTTTAATGACCTGATCTAAAAACTCATTTACCTCATCTTCATCATATCCACGAAACCCTTTATTAAATTCCTTGTTATGGATATCTAATGGTGTTAAAGGCATGGATGCCACCTCCAATATGTAGTTAAATAGTTAATCCTTGACAACATTATAAATCATATTTCGACAGCTATGTTGAAAATCCTTTTAATTCTTCAAATTTTCTTTTTTATTTTGACTATTTTCGTGTAGATTTGTACTTTCGAAGAATCACGTTCTGTACTTTTTCACTTGTTTGTTTCTTGTTTTTTAGACTTCAAGTGAATGCTGCACACTTTTCACTGTTCAGATTTTAATCGTAACAAATGTTAAGAAATTACCAAGTAAAAATGATCACTTTTGTTTTTCTATAACGATTTTGAATCGATCTTTTTTTGTTTTGCCTTCAATCCTAATTAATTTACTTCTTCCATAGCCTCTTACTGATAGTGTATCTCCTTCGCGACATTCAAAAGAAACCGAATCAACTACTTTCCAATTCACTTTTACGGCTTCATTTAGTACGAGAGGTTGAACTTTTTGTCGTGAAAGATTATAAATAGCTGCTGCTACAACGTCCAATCTAAGTGATGAAACAGTAGTTATTTGTTCAACTACCTCTTCCTTATGTGCAATCATCTCATGTAAAGGCTTCTCTTTAACGTGTATCTTTGATCGCCCAATTTCCTGAAAATTCATACTTATAAAGTCAGCTATCTCACTGGCACAAATGAATTGAATTGCTTCTTCACGGAAGAGGATATCTCCAAATTTTGCTCGCTTTAAGCCTAAGCCCATCAATGAGCCAAGTACATGTCTGTGCTCTATTGTTACAAATTTACTTGCATAGCTTATCTCAAATAAGCTCAAATTGAAATCTTCGTTTGTTGGTTCGTAATAATCCGGATAGATGCAGGCTCGTTTTCTCTCTGTTTCTTCTATTCCACCGAAAAAAGCAACTTTCACATCAAGATTTTCACCTATTACAGACGCTACTATTTCTTGTTCACGAGGGTCTAAAAAATCAGTAAGCTTTGGGCTATATTGCGAAAGGACAAGCTCCTTCCATTCTATTACTTGATCAATAAAATGTCGCTCATCTTGACGAAAATGTTGATAAATTTGACTCATATGTACACTCCACTAAAAGACTTTAGATCGTAATTAAAATACAATATAGCATAAAAAAGAGGGACATATTGTCCCTTACATTAATATTCTAAAAAGAGCAGCTAGACCAAACTGAGCAAAGTTTAATGTTAAGATAGCTACAATCGGTGAAATATCAATCATTCCTAAAGGAGGGATGATTTTTCTAAAAGGCTCTAAGTATGGTTCGACGATTTTGCCTAAAAGCTCCCCAAAGGATGATTCTCTAGCGCCTGGGAACCAAGAAAGCAAAATATAAATAATAATTGCATAAGAATAGATTCGAAGTAATGTACTTAACACATCATATAATACACCCATTTATGTTACCACCTTTGATGTTCTTCTTCTGAAACAAGCTCTGAAATAGACCCCGACACATCCACATTATCAGGGGTACATAGGAAAATATTCATTCCAATTCTTTGAATATCGCCACCAATTGCGTAGACTGTACCACTTAAGAAGTCAACTATTCGTTTAGCCTGATCTCGTTGAATACTTTGCAAGTTTACAACAACAGCCTTACGATTTTTCAATTGATCAGCTATTTCCTGCGCTTCAGCATATACTCTTGGTTCACTTAATACCACTTTAGATGATTTTTGCACACTTTGCAAACTCACAACATTTTGCTTTTGTGGCTGTGTTTGCTGTTTTTGAGGAAATTGCTGAGGCTGCTCTTGTTCATATTCAGGCTGTTGTTCGTCTGCTTCAATATATTCGTATTCTTCATCCTCTAAAGCAAAAAAGCTTTTAAAACGGTTCTTAATCGACATCTTAAACACCTCCTGTTTCATTACCAACTAATGATGTTCCCACTCGTATATATGTAGCACCCTCCTCGATGGCAATATCATAGTCATTTGACATTCCCATTGAAAGCTCTTTACATGGAGCATTCTCTAACGAAAGGGCTTGTACTTTTAATTGAAGTTCCTTGAGTTGTTTAAAACAAGCACGGATGCGTGATCGATCATCCGTAAAAGGAGCCATCGTCATAAGACCGACCACTTCTATATTATGTAAGTCAGAAAGTTGTACAATAAAGTCTTCTACGTTTTCAGGGTTAAGACCATGTTTTGAATTTTCACCAGATACATTGACTTGAACAAAACACTTCACCTTCTGAGAAGCTCTTTTATCGATTTCCTTTGCAAGTGAAAGCCTGTCAAGTGAGTGAATATAATCGACTTTATCGATAATATTTTTCACTTTTCTTGTTTGTAAGGAGCCAATAAAATGCCAAGTCGGTCCTTCTCCAAGCTCATGGTACTTATTAACAAGCCCATCATCTCTATTTTCACCAAGATGAATGATCCCTGCTTCTAAGGCTGCTTTAGCGCGTGTAATACTTACATACTTAGTAACAGCGATGATATTTATATCATTAAGATCTCTTCCTGAATTAGCACAGGTTGCTCTAATTGTTTCTTTTATCTTTTGCAAATTCTCTTTCACATTCATTTGTTAAGCCTCCAATCCCAAGCCGATAAAGCTTAACATTCTTCCTGTTTTCCCATGATCTCTTCTATGAGAGAAAAATTTGTCAGCATCGCAGCTCGTACAGTAATTTGAAGTGAGGATATTCTCCTCCTTCACTCCAGCACGAATAAGTAGATTTTTGTTAAGCTGTTTTAAATCTAATTTGTATTGTCCTTGAGATATCATCTCATACGACATATGGTTCCTCGGTAAGGATAATTCATTAATAGCTGATATGACACGATCATCCACCACGTAACAACAAGCTTCAATTGATGGACCAATAGCTACTTTAACAGTCTGAGGATCAATACCTTCAAGCTGCCATTGTTTTATCATTTCACCACTGATATTTTTAACTGTTCCCTGCCAGCCAGCATGCGCTAACCCGATATATTTTTTTTCAGCTGAAAAGAAATATAGTGGGACACAATCAGCAAAACACAATGATAACATGATACCTTTTTCATTTGTATACAATCCATCACAATCCAATACCCCTTTATCATACGAGTGAATACCTTTTCCCGTATCTTGGTTAGTAACTTTCTTAATGTGATTGGAGTGTGTCTGCTCTGCAAATACCCAATTAGATAAAGATAAGGGAGTACTGCTTGCGATTTTTTCTCTATTTTTAATGACTGTATCGGTATCATCTTTAACATGAAGACCTAAATTCATCGTTGAAAAGTTTTCGTCACTGTATCCGCCTTGCCTCGTTGTGAAGCCAATCGTAACATAACTTACTAGGTCCGGCCACTCTTGAATTGCAAGGAAAGATTCTTCTTCTTGTTTGAATGGTTCTCTTGTCATGTTAGTCAATCCTTTTATTCGACATATACTTTTACACTCTCGACTTTATTTTACCACAATTTCATCACAAGGTTTAGCATGAAAGTCAATTTATTCCGCTTGACTATCGATTTGCTTATTCATTCTAACTAATATCACATCTTCACCTATTTTTACTATATTTCGCCATGGAATGACGAATTCCTCGTCTTTCCCAAAAAAACCTAACATTTTTCCTTGACCACTTATAATAATGGCTTGAATTTTACCCGTCGTGACATTAATATCAAAATCACTAATGTTCCCCATTTTTTTACCGTCTGATACGTTAACGATATCCTTCGTTTGAAACTCTGAAATATACATTAAGAAAACCTCCTATAGATGAAAATTTAACTTTTAGTCATTTATGTTTGTAACAGGTGCTTTTGTTAAAACTATTTTCTTAAAGAAAGTTGCACCCAGGAAAAATCCATCACTGTGATTTTTCAATAGCTACAGTCTATACAATAACAACCCTAATTAGGAATTCCCCTCTTTCTTATTAAAAAATAAATGATCCTAACCATATTTTCTTTTACAGCAATTAATGTAAAAGGAAATTACCTCAAAACATGTGAATACTTATATGTATGTTCGTTAGAGACCAAATAATTCTTTTAATAGAACTTTCCTTATTAAAATCCAGACAAAAAAGGTCTGACCTATGTATGAACGTTTGGTCAGACCTCTCTCGTATTCATTTAGTTTTGAATATTTTTATTCATTTGTTTAATTGCTGCTTTTTCTAAGCGAGAGACTTGAGCTTGAGAGATACCAATTTCTTCAGCAACTTCCATCTGAGTTTTACCCTGAAAAAACCTTTTTCTAAGAATTAGCTTCTCCCTGCTATTTAGTCTTCTCATTCCTTCTTTTAATGCAAGTTCCTCAATCCATTGAATATCACGATTTTTTTCATCACTTAATTGATCCATGACAAAAATTGGGTCTCCCCCGTCATTATAAATCGGCTCGAAAAGAGAAACTGGATCTTGAATGGCATCGAGAGCGAATACGATTTCTTCATGAGGTACATCTAATTCTTTTGAGATTTCCTCTGCTGTCGGTTCTCTTGATGTTTCACTCATAAGACGCTCTCTTACTTGAAGGGCCTTGTAAGCAATGTCCCTAAGAGAGCGTGAAACACGGATTGGGTTATTATCTCTTAGATAACGTCTAATTTCACCAATAATCATTGGTACAGCATATGTTGAAAATTTGACATTCTGGCCTAAGTCGAAATTATCGATCGATTTCATTAATCCAATACAGCCAACTTGAAACAAATCGTCAACAAACTCTCCTCTGTTGTTAAACCGCTGGATAACACTAAGTACCAATCTCAGGTTGCCATTCACCAGCTCTTCTCTTGCTGATATGTCGCCGTTTTGCATCTGCTTAAAAAGCTCTCTCATCTTATCATTTTTAAGCACTGGAAGTTTTGAGGTATCTACTCCACAAATTTCAACTTTATTTCTTGTCACATCTTTCCCTCCTAACAGGAGTTGCTGTACAGTGTTAAGTATCTCCTGGAGTGGAAAAAATATGCACAAGCTATTTATCCAAAAACGGAAAGATTCTTCATCAATAATTGATAGAATAGGCTATTTCCAGTTAAAAAAATTTTTTTAGACCATTTTATTAAATTCTTTTTGTAATCTTTTAATAATTCTTTTTTCAAGTCGTGAAATATAGGATTGAGAGATCCCTAACATATCTGCAACATCTTTTTGCGTTTTTTCCTCTCCACCCTGTAAACCAAAACGCAGTTCCATAATTTGTTTCTCACGATCGTTTAATTGATGAAGTGCCTTTAACAATAATTTGCGATCAACGTTCGCTTCTAAATCTTTTGTAATAATATCATCCTCAGTACCTAGTACATCAGATAATAGCAGCTCATTCCCATCCCAATCTATATTTAATGGTTCATCAAACGAAACCTCTGATCTTAGCTTGTTATTTCTTCTCAAGTACATTAAAATTTCATTTTCAATACACCTAGATGCGTAAGTAGCTAGTTTTATCTTTTTTTCAGGGTTAAATGTGTTTACAGCTTTGATTAATCCTATGGTGCCAATACTAATAAGATCTTCAATATTTATCCCTGTATTTTCAAATTTTCTTGCAATATATACGACTAGACGAAGATTTCGTTCGATTAAGATCGAACGTGCTGCTTGGTCCCCTGAAGGAAGTTTTTGCAAAAGTACCTCTTCTTCATCTTTTGAGAGAGGTGGTGGAAGAGCTTCACTACCACCAATATAATAAACCTCGTCTGATTTAATCCCTAATTTAATTAATAGCTTATACCACAAATACGTTAGATGTAATTTTAATTTTTTCATGTTCCTCCCCCTTCTAAAATATAAGATTGTGAGTAAGATAGAAGTAAGTTATGATACATTTTGCACCGACTGACCCTGAAGCATTTTCGGATGAACAATACACTCATATTCATCCTCTGAAGACAATTGAGTTCGATTTAATCCTACAATGGTCTTTTGAACATGAAAGGTTTCATTATTCATTTCAATGGTTACCTCGTCAGGTTTAAGACCTAGTAGAAATTGATGTTCTTTTCCTACCACTCTATAGGGAATAATTCTTACTCGATGTTCCCATTCATGACCTTGATCATCTTCACTAATTGACTTCATTACATCATCCTGGAGTGCTTGTTTTAGTAGCTGCTCTGGTATATATTCTTTCACCTTAAATATATCAATGATCATAACAGGACTTCTTGAAATAGGGTCCACCAATTGATTACCACTATCTATTAATCCTTTGAGCGTAAATTGCGTCTGTTCAATGCGTATTGAAACGGACACAATCTGATCATGATGAATTTTTTTCGATTCCACACCTTCAATTTGCTTTTTTGAAAATAGCCAAATTGTAGGAAATCCAATTAATATGAATAACCAACTTACAGGGTGTCCAAAGCCAGTTGAATTCGTTAAAAAGATTCCATCAAGGTAATTGGTCTCTGATTGAAAGAAAAAGTGAGTACCAATCATTCCACCGCCGACCATAAAAGTAACAAAATAAAAGGCCAATACATTCTGAAAGAAATAACTGAATTTCTTAAAGCCAAATGCAACGATGACCATTAAGATAGAAATAACCATTTTCCCAATTGGATTTGTAGCAATGACGCTATACGGAGAAAACATGAATAGAACAACACTTGAACCAATAAAGGCAGCTACTACAAGCCTAACTTTCATTTTTTTTCTCTTTAAGGCAATTGATGTTAAAAGTAATAGAAATAGATCAAAGGAAAAGTTTAAGAACCAAATAACGTCTAAATAAATAGACATTTGCTACTCCTTCCCCATATGTAAAATGCGTCCTTTATCGTTACTATCACCTCGTTTAGGACCTGTTAGAAATTAGTATAAAACCAAATGAAGAGGAAGTCTGTCAGTTACTGCCGATAAGGAAGAAGTATTTTTGCAAGATTATTAGAAATTTTGTCGAGTTACCATGAGGATTAGAAAGAAGTTGGTTCTTTATGAATTGAAAAAATCGAAGTAAGCAAGAATGAGATTGCAGATCAAAATTAGTCCCCTTTGATATTACCTAGACTTAAAGCTCTGATTATCATATTTTGTAGCTATTTTACCTAAAGTAAGTTAGGAGTCTCTTTTGAAAATCATAGAAACCTCCATTTTATTTAGTGATTAAAGTTAACTAACAAACTACTTATACACAATTGCTTTTTATTATCGTTTTCTTATCAAAAATAAAAGCACAAGCTACACCTTTCATTAAAGGTGCACCTTGTGCTTTCATATTATCTACGCTTATTACGGTTTCTTAAAAATGTAGGAATATCTAATGTATCATCTGCTTGTTGTTGTGTTTGTTGAACATTTCCACGTGATGGAGCTTCATGTGTTGTTTCCTCACGTTTTGGTTCACGCTTTTGTGCAGGCTTAGTCATCGTGCTTCCAGAATTAAATTGGCGTGAAGGCTGTTGCTTAAGTGGGTTTGTTTCCTGTTCAGCAAAACCAGTTGCAATCACCGTAACAATAATCTCATCTTTCAAATTTTCATTAATAACAGAACCAAAGATCATGTTTACTTCTTGATCTGATGCAGAAGCTACAATATCTGCCGCTTCTTGTACTTCATATAGACTTAAATTCATACCACCCGTAATGTTCATTAGAACACCTTGAGCACCATCAATTGATTTTTCTAACAATGGACTTGAGATAGCTTTTTTAGCAGCTTCAGAAGCACGACTTTCTCCTGTTGCTACACCAATACCCATCAAAGCAGAACCTTTATTGGACATAATTGTTTTAACATCTGCAAAGTCAAGGTTAATTAAACCAGGAGTAGCGATTAAGTCAGAAATACCTTGAACACCTTGTCGTAACACATTATCAGCTTCTCTAAATGCTTCAAGCATTGGTGTATTCTTATCGACAATTTCAAGCAAACGATCGTTTGGAATAACAATAAGCGTATCGACAGAATCCTTCATTGCACTTATTCCGCCCGCTGCCTGCATTTGACGCTTTCTTCCTTCAAATGTAAACGGTCTTGTCACAACACCTACTGTTAAAGCTCCTAAATCTTTTGCTATTTGTGCAATAACAGGTGCAGCTCCAGTACCTGTTCCACCACCCATTCCAGCGGTAACAAACACCATATCAGCACCTCTAAGAGCTTCCTCGATTTGTTCTCTGCTTTCTTCGGCAGCTTTTTTACCAACCTCTGGGTTAGCGCCTGCACCTAATCCTCTTGTTAGCTTAGAACCAATTTGCATTTTCACTTCTGCTTTTGATAAGTTCAAAGCTTGTGCATCTGTATTCACTGCAATAAATTCTACACCTTGAACTCCGTGCTCTATCATTCGATTAACGGCGTTATTACCACCGCCACCTACTCCAATAACCTTGATGGTAGCTAAGCCGTCAATATTTGTTTCAAACTCCAACATGCGAAATCCTCCTAATCCATCAAATCAATTCTAATTGATGTCTACTATTCAAAGAAGTAACCAAAAAACTTCTTCACTTTATTCACTTTATTTTCCTCTTGTTGTTTTTGAGGTTTAGTTCTTTGCTGTTGTGTTGGTTGTTCGTAAGTTGCTGCAACCTCAATAGCATCTACTTGTACATTCGAACCAATTTTTCTACCTTGAATTTTAGCATTTTTATGTGCGAATTGAATTAACCCAACGCCAGTCATATATTGTGGTTCTCTCACACCAATATAATCTGGGCTTGCTATTCTTACACTATTTTGAAGGATTGCCTGTCCTAATTCAAGTACCCCAGGCATTTTAACCGTACCACCTGTTAAAACTAACCCTCCTGGTAAGTCTTGAACTCCAAGTCTCCTTAACTCATGTAAAATAAGCTCGTAGATTTCTTCCATTCTAGCTTCTATAATATCAGCAACTTCTAATTGGTTAAAGGTTCTCTTTTGATCAGAACCTATAACAGACGCTTCAAAGATTTCATCCTCAGAGGCATGATCATAAAAAGCATGTCCATGCTTTAGTTTGATTCTTTCTGCTTCCTCTGTCGTTGTGCGAAGTCCTATTGAAAGATCCTTCGTTATATGCTCGCCACCAACTGGTAGTACAGAAGTTGCGACTAAGTGGTCTTGTTCAAAAACTGCAATAGTTGTAGAACCACCACCAATTTCAACTAGAGCGACACCTAGATTTTTCTCATCTTTTGATAGTGCAACAGAACCTGCTGCCAATGGTTGCAAGCAAATATCTGTAATTTCTAGGCCTGCACGCTCTACACATCGTAATAAATTATGTAAGATCGTCTTTGAACCAGTAATAATAATACCTTCCATTTCTAGACGAACCCCAAGCATTCCTCTCGGATCATTAATTTCGTCTAGTCCATCCACTATAAATTGCCTTGGTATTACATCAATGATTTCTCGTTCAGGTGGTATCGATATGACCTGAGCAGCGTCTATCACACGTCTAACGTCTTCATTAGAAATTTCGCGATTTTCACTTGATACAGCTACTACTCCGTGACAGTCTTGAAGGTGCACGTGATTTCCAGTAACACCAACTACCACTCTTTTTAACGAGATTCCAACCATTCTTTCAGCTTGTTCAACAGCTTTCTTAATAGAATGAACGGTCGCATCTATATCGACGATAGACCCTTTACGTAATCCTTCTGATTTTACATTACCTACACCAATAATGTTTAAAGTATCATTTGCCATTTCACCAATAATTACTTTAACACTGGATGTACCGATGTCAAGACTTACAAATAGTTCATTGCTGTTCATTCTAAGGCACCTCCTCATCTATTGATACTCTTCTTATTCTATTCTTTGAAGAACAACATGACAATGAATCTAGTTTTACATATTTGTAACAAAATATTATTTTAATATTTCCTTGATTTTTCCTTCACTAGTGTTTATTCGTCAAATAATTGATATTCCCTCTATTTTATTCAACTTTTTTTCAATTTTTCTCGTGAAAGAGCCCATTTTGAGATTAAAATCCTTCTTATTACAGCTATATTTTGAAAGAGTCTAACTCCAAAGGCAAACACTGCTACTAAGTACAAGTCTACACCAAGATGAACCCCGAGAAAAGCTAAACTTGCAGCTAGTATGATGTTAAAGAAAAAACCAGATACAAAGACCATTTCATCGTATATGTCTTGCAAATGTGCCCTTATTCCTCCCAGTAGAGTATCAAGGGCAGCAAGTATGGCAATTGATAGGTAGTTTGAATATTCAGGAGGGATACGCAGTTCTGATACAATACCTAAAAATATCCCTAAAAGTAACCCTAATATAGGCAACCACATTTTATCCCCCTCCTTTATTCGCTTTAACAGCTTTCATATTTTTCACTCGTATTGGATCTTCATACGCAGGAATAATCATATGATCAATTGGTTTAGATATATTCAAACTTAAATTATCAATTGCAAAATCTTCATCTGTAGTAGATGCACTCATTCGATTATAAAGCTTTTCAACATTATCTGAAATAACTTTAATTTTCAAAGGAAGTTTATCTAAACTAAAATTATCCATTTTGGTTTGACCATTAATATCTCTAATGACGGATGAATTAATGAATCTTCTATCTGCTATAGCGATATCTTTCGCTCCATAAGAATTTAACTCATTTATTAATCTTTTCAATAACTCCGGTGAGACATTTTGAAGAGGTTTACCAATTAAGTCTTCACTGAATAATTGGTCAATCGTAATGACTAATCCTTCACCAGAAATTTCTGTTAGACCCGCTTCTTCTTTTAATACATTCAGGTTATCTTTTAAAGCTGTTTCAGGGTTCTGATTTTCCTCATTTTCATACGTTTTAATCATTGCATTATATTTTCGGATTTCACTTAAAAGCTCTATTTGAAGCTGCTGTTGTTTTGTTAAATCTTCCCTGAGTTGCCACATATCACGTGTATCCCTTACAATAGGCTCCTGAATTGTCTGAAATTGAACGGCTAGCATCATACCAAATATCATTGTAAGGAACGTAAAACTCAGCCCCTTTTTCCAGCCTCTATTCATTAAAACCACCTAACCATCTTATATTAATCAAATTACCCTTTAGAGTATAAAGATTTATCCTTTTTATGAATGAGTTTGTCATGTCTTCATTAAGTTACCTTAAAGATTGGCTCTATACTGGTTGTTGATTTTCGTTACAGACATACGACTACCGCGAGCAGGCCGGGAGCCTCATCGTAAGCTACCCGCCTGCAGGGTCTCCCTTTGACACGCTTCTTCCCCAGAAGTCTCTTACCTTCTACTCCAATCAAAAATGAGCAAAAAATCAACTTTAAACATGTAGATTTAACTAACTACAAGTAGTTCTGCTCTTATGAATAGAAACTTTACATAAGAGCAGAACTACTATGTGGTCGACTTAATCGGCCTTCACTCCATCCTTTTACGAACTTAGGAGGCCGAGTCTTTTTGCTCGTTCAATAAGGGTTCCATTACAATCTTATCTTTTTTCTCAACAGCTACAACTACATGGTCATATGTAAGCTGATCTATTACACCACCTGTAATATTTAAGGCTGGTATCATGACATTTGGATCTCCTATGGCAGATATAACAAAGGGTGCTGGGAATTGGTTCCCATCAACAGTTACAACTGGACCATTACAATAAATATAAGAGTGTCTTGAAAGTCTCTGACCATTGACAGAAACTGCATCTGCACCAGAAATGTATAGCTCATTTATTACACTAAAAATCTGAGATTCATGAACGATATAGTTATTAACGTTTTCACCGTCAGGAACATAAGAAGCATCCTCTAGAGTCACCTGTACTCCTTTCCCTTCTACTGCAACGTCACCAACATACATTCTGTATTTTTCGACATCTTCCACTAAATTATAATAGACTTGTTTTTCTTCTTTCAATGAAGCTTCAATCTCTTCTACTCTTTCTTGCTTTTCAAACAATTCCTTTTGCAAATCGCGATTAATCTCTTCCTTTGTTATGAGCTGTGATCTAATTTGATATTCTTTGTCCCATTGCTCTGGAGAAAGAGTTTCACCTTTTGCTTTCTCTCTTGTTAATTGAAAAGAATATGAAATTAAAAAGCCTAAAACCAAGAAGATAAGAGATAAAATGACATAACTGCCTTTCATTCTACTCTTCATTACTAGCAGACTCCTCTTCCTTCTTCATTTCTTCATATGATTCAAAGTAGGAGCCGACCTCTAAATGAATGACCCCTCTACTATTTTCATCTAACGCATTCACAATACTTGGATATGATTTCATTTTCTTAGCAAAGGTTCTAACAGAAGCATGAACTTCAAATCCATCATTCATGTAGAGTTTAATTAACCAAGGATCTGTTTTACCAGGAGTATGATGTATTTCCGAGATCGAATTAAGTATTGTAGGAGGAAGCTTTAATAGTTCAGCTGTCAATTCTTTTATATCCTCTTCACTATTCCAATCGACTAATAATGGAGCATCTGCAGGCAATGCAATACTCTTCTCCTCTAACGCTTGTCCATTCTCCAAAATAGGATAATAAGTGCTAGATTTTTCAATATAAGCAATGCTAGCATATTCAGCAACATTTAGAACGACTTCATTTGGAAATTTCTTCTGTATTTCCACATGTTTTATTTGCAAATGGTTGCTTAGATTCTTTTCAACTTCAGATATGTTAATATTCCAAAATCCTGTAGAAGTCGTAATTCCACTTAATTCAATGATTTCTTTAGAATCAACATGCTCATTTCCTTCTACAGAGATAGAGGCAACCTTACTCAATGGGGACTGAAAATAAATAACAAGTAATATTAGCAGAAAAAAGATTGATAAAAAAGAAATAAGTCTTCGATTTGATTTCTGTTTTCGTTGTTGTTGTAATTTTGGGATGCGGTCTTCTAACGAAACAACTTTTTTCTCCACCATTTTCACCTCATCCTAGCATATTAAACTAGGTCTTCTTCTTTGCTCACGAGAGTCTTATCTAATATGTTCACTACAAAGCATGAAACAGTATGGAATAAAACAAACGGCATGGATATGCCGTTTTATTTCAAGTTAAGATTATTAACTTTTGATAGTATAACACAATTTAAGGAAAAATTGGGAGTGAATGTGACTATTTCCCGCCAATGATTTCAACTTCAGTCTCCATGCTCACACCGTACTTTTCTAGTATAGTTTGCTTTACAAAATCGATTAAATCTAAAACATCCTTTGCTTTTGCACCACCGGCATTTACAATAAAATTACCATGCATATCTGATATTTTAGCTCCCCCGATTTGATGCCCTTTTAATCCAGCATCTTCTACAAGTTTCCCAGCATAATGTGGTAAGGGATTTCTAAAAATACTCCCTGCACAAGGATAATTCCAAGGTTGAGTATCTCTTCTATAATCTTTATTCTTTTGCATAACACCTACAATATCCTCTTTCTTCCCTTCCTGGAGTTTAAGTACAGCTTGAACACAAATGCCAGGACGTTTTTCTTGAAGAATTGACGTACGGTAAGAAAATTCTAACTCTTCGTTTGTAAGCCATTGTAAGGAACCATCTTCAAATAAAACAAGAGCTTTTATCAAAATAGTAGACATGTCTGAACCATGTGCACCTGCATTCATATACACTGCCCCACCGATGGAACCAGGAATTCCACTTGCAAATTCAAGGCCTGACAACCCTTTTTTACTAATAATGGTTGCTAGTTTAATTACAGAGTAGCCACCGCCAACAGTGAGTACATCTCCCTCAATGTTCATCTCATCCATACCTGTACCAATTTTGATAACTACACCTCTAATACCCTCATCCGCTACTAAAAGATTGGAGCCTCTCCCAATCGCTCTCCATGGTACATCATGCTTCTTTATAATTTCTAATGCTTTTTCCAAACTCTCACTATTTGTTGGCTCTATTAATAGATCAGCAGGACCACCTATTTTAATTGTCGTATGTTTTGCTAAAGGCTCATTTACGAGTACCTTTCCAATATTTTCATTTTTTAATTCATCTGTAATAGTTAGCATAAAATACCTCCTCATTGCTTGCAAACGTTTCGTGAACCTTTATAAAATAAGGCTCCACTCGAGAAAATAGCGATAAGATCGTACACAATCCCATAAAATGACTGCTTTTTACGAACTTACTTCTTTGAGTACGTTGGATAATCTTTCAGCTGCATCTGGTATACCTAGTTGTTTAGATGCTTTACTCATTTCTGTTAGTTTAAATTCATTTAATAAGATATGATCAATTTTCGTTAAAAGAGTACTCCCTGTTAACTCATTTTCCTTTACCATAATCGCTGCATCATGATCACTCAAGCTACGCGCATTCACTTCTTGATGATTTGCCGTTACATATGGACTTGGGATTAAAATACTTGGTAAACCTAATGCTGTAATTTCAGCAAGTGAGGTTGCACCTGCACGACCTACTATTAAATCTACACCAGCTAACACCTCAGGCATATTGTGTATAAAAGGCTTAATGATGACGTGCGATGAGTCCTTAAGTTTATTCACTTCATCCATTACTTTATCATAATGCACTTCACCCGTGACATAGATGACTTGATAGGATTTTTCTGCTAAAGAAGGAATCATATCCAATACAGCATCATTAATTGCTTTTGCTCCACGACTACCTCCAAAAATCAAGACAGACTTTTTGCCTTCTTGTAAACCTAACGATGTTCTACCTTTTTTTGCATCTTGACCAAGTACTTCTGAAGCACGAGGATTACCTGTTAATACTACCTTATGCGGTGGAAAATATTTTTTTGCTTCATTAAAACAAATTGCTACCTTATCGACATATTTTGATAGAAATTTATTAGTCATCCCAGGAAGACTATTTTGCTCGTGAATAACAGTTGGTATTTTGAGCTTAGCAGCTGCATATACGACCGGACCACATACATACCCACCTGTTCCAATCACTACATCTGGTTTAAACTCTTTTAAATACTTCTTACTGATAGTCACTCCATTTATAAATCTCATAATCGTTTTCACATTATCAAATGATAATTTTCTTTTAAATCCTGATATTTCAATAGATTTAAATGGAATCCCTTCCCGAGTTACGATGTTTTGTTCTAATCCTTTTTCAGTTCCAATATATAAAAATTCAATCTTATCGTTGTGCTTTTTCATTTCATTAATTAAAGCTAAGGCAGGGTAAATATGTCCACCGGTACCTCCACCACTAACAACAACTCTCATATTAATTCCCCCATATCATTCAAATTCAATTATATAATCCTTAAATCGTTATAAAGGATAGATGTATTTTATTGTTTAATCATTCACTGAATTACTTTTACGTTTTATAAAAGCTTGTTCTATGTAAACCATTCATCCTAGTTTTTAACGTAAACTTTTTGGGCACTGTTGGTTCCCAATTTAGGCCCCCAATTTCCGAGGAGAACCATAATTCCATGAAATATTGGTACAGATACAATCTTCATTATTGAGGCATTATCATGTAAAAAATAGATAAGGCTGACGTTTAAGGACTTCTCAGAGATGTAGTTCTCTTAGAGAGTGTCACTTACACAGTGTCAGCCTTAACTCTTTCATTTTATATGAAGAATGATGTTTAATAAATCTTCTTTACAAATCTAATATTTCGAATATCTACTTACATTCAATAACACTCCGATGGCCATTAGCATCAAGGTTAAGGACGAACCTCCATAACTTAAGAATGGTAGTGTAATGCCTGTAACCGGCATTAATCCGGTGACAACACCTATATTGATCATTACTTGAATAGCCACCATTGTAATAATCCCAATAGCTAGGAAACTACCATATAAATCTGGAGCACCAAGCGCAATTCTAATTCCTCTCCATAAAAGAAGTCCAAATAAGAGTAAGATAAAGGATCCACCAATAAAGCCTAGTTCTTCCGCTAAAATTGCAAAAATAAAGTCTGTTTGTGGTTCAGGTAAGTAAAAGAACTTTTGCCTGCTTTGACCAAGTCCTAGACCGAACAGACCACCAGGCCCAATGGCATATAATGATTGTATGATTTGAAATCCACTTCCTAATGGATCTTCCCATGGGTCTAAGAAGGATGTTATTCTCTTAATTCGATAGGGCGCAGATAAAACGAGAACGACAAATCCAGCGAGTCCTGCAAGTCCTAGCCAAGCAAAATGAATAATACGTGCTCCAGAGACAAATATCATGACAATGCAAGTACCGACCATGACTGTCCCAGTTCCTAAGTCAGGTTGAAGCATAATCATGGCAAATGCTAAAAAAACGATCCCTAATGAAGGGATAAGACCTTTTTTAAAGGAAGTGATTTTCTTCTGATTTTCTGATAAAAATTTTGCCAAAAAGGCTATCATGGCAAGTTTCATGAATTCTGAAGGCTGAATAGAAAAAGCTCCAACTCCAATCCAACTTCTTGAACCGTTACGCTCCATCCCTATTCCAGGAATTAATACGGCTATAAGTAGGAAAAAGCAAACAATTACAAGCATCTTCGCCCATGTTCTCCATGTCCAATAGTCCACATTCATTAAGAAGAACATCGCAATGACACCAACACCTGCAAACAATAGCTGCCTTTTAGCGAAAAAGAATGAATCATCGAATTTGTATGTAGCCCAAACTGCGCTTGCACTATATACCATAATGAGACCAATAGTTAAGAGTAATAAGGTCAAAATAACTAATATAAAATCTGGTGTAGACCTTTTAGCTGTCAACGCCGAACACCCCTGTACCAAGTTTATTAAGGGCTTTTGGTTTTAAAATAAGCGTTATTTCAGCTCATTGTTCACCATTTTCATAACGTTGTACAAGCCCTTAGTTAAGCTTATGCACGGCTTGAATAAAAATGTCTCCTCTTTGCTCAAAAGTTTTATACTGATCCCAACTAGCACATGCTGGCGATAATAGAATAACATCTTGTTTTTCGGAAACTTCATATGCCGTATAAACTGCTTGTTCCACATTATCGACAAATTTAATTACTTCTATTCCACTTTCTCTAGCAATTCGTTCCAATTTCTTTGCTGTTTCTCCAAATAAAATTACGGCCTTTACATGTGATAAGTAAGGTAGTAAATCATCAAATTCATTACCTCTATCAAGACCACCAGCTAAAAGAATCGTAGGGTTCTTAAAGGCACTTAACGCTTTACTCGTCGCTAGTATATTTGTTGCTTTTGAATCGTTATAGAAGCGTCGTCCCTCTACTTCAGCTACAAATTGCAGTCGATGTTTCACTCCAGGAAACGTTGTTAGAACTTTGTGAATAGCTTTATTAGAAACCCCTTTAAGCTTAACTGCTGTAATAGCAGCAAGGATATTTTCTACGTTATGTTCACCTGGTAAAACAATCTCTTCCAAGCGAATTACTTCCTCATCCTTATACCAAATACTACCGTCTTTTAGGTAAGTCCCTTCTTTATTTTCTTTTAAAGTAGAAAAATAAAGTTTTTGTCCCTTAGAACCTTTTCCAAGACTCATAACCTCTGAGTCATCTTCATTAATAATTGAAATATCTGAAGCCAGTTGATGTTCATATATTTTACCTTTAGCAAAAACATACTCTTCTTTCGTACCATGGTAATCTAAATGAGCATCAAATATATTTAATAAGATAGCGATGGACGGTCTGAATTCGATGGTTCCTAACAATTGAAACGATGACAATTCCATCACAATGATATGTTCTGAAGTAGCATGTTGAGCAACCTCACATGCTACTTTACCAATATTCCCTGCAATAAGGGGGTTTTTCTTTCCTTCTACTAGCATCTCGTAAATTAATGTAGTTGTCGTCGTCTTTCCATTAGAACCAGTAATTGCAATAATCTCAGCATCTGAAATCTTATATGCAAGCTCTACTTCTGTGATCACAGGGATCTTCTTTTCAACTGCAGCTTCCACAAGAGGGTTGGAATATGGAATGCCTGGATTTTTCACAACAAGATCCATATTCTCATCTGTTAGCAACGTCAATGGATGATCACCAGTTACCACTTTCATCCCTAAGCTTTGAAGCTCTTTTACTGCCGCGTCATCTTGACTTGCCTTTAAGTCATTAACAGTCACATAAGCACCAAGCTCATGTAAAAGTTTAGCAGCAGCTAAGCCACTTTTCGCCAATCCAAGTACTAAAATATGTTTATGCAAATAATCACTAATTTTTTTCACTTACTACCACACCTCAATATAAATTCCAAGAACTGCAAATATTAAACCTACCATCCAAAACGTAACGACAACTCTCCATTCTGACCAACCTACAAGCTCATAATGGTGATGTAAAGGACTCATTTTAAAGATACGTTTACCCGTTGTTTTATAAGATATAACCTGCAAAATGACAGATAAAGTTTCAATCACAAATACTCCGCCGATTAACACAAGTAAAATTTCTAGTTTTGTTAAGATAGCTATCGTTACAATAGCCCCTCCAAGTGCGAGTGAACCTGTATCTCCCATAAATACTTTAGCAGGGTGCGCATTAAAAACTAAAAATCCTAAAACTGCTCCCACTACTGCAACAGAAAAGATCGCCACATCAAATTGTGATTGATTCCATGCTAATACAGCAAATGCACCAAATGCTATAGCGGCCGTTCCGGATAACAATCCATCTAAACCATCTGTTAAATTAACAGCATTAGAACCTCCTACAAGCATGAAAATGACGAGAATGACATAACCCCACCCTAAATCAAAAGAAACCTCTGTACCTGGAATGCCTATTTCCGTTGAAAATCCATATTGTGTAAAAACTAAATAAAAAATAATCGCGATAATAACCTGCCCTAATAATTTCTGTCTTGACGTTAATCCCAGGTTTCGTTTCATCACTACTTTAATAAAGTCATCTAAGAAACCTAGTAATCCATAACCTAATGTCACAAATAAAAGTAGATACATTTCCACACTAAGTTCGGAATATTTCCCCGTCATGACAATCGTTGTAATGATAATGGAGATGATAATCATTACCCCACCCATAGTTGGAGTACCTGATTTCTTTTGATGTGATTTCGGCCCCTCTTCTCTAATACTTTGGCCAAACTTTAACCTTCTTAAAAACGGAATAATAATTGGGGAAAGTAATACACTTATTAAAAATCCCATCGCTATCGTAATCAAAATCGCCTGCTCTAGCATGTATATCCCCCCCTTTTAATTCTAGATACAAGCACATTTTCTATGCCCATATCATATGATAAACTTTTCAAAATATGTTTCTCTAAACTAAATTCCTTCATCATCTTATCAACTTCTCTTTCTGTCTTTAATACTTTTATCTTATTCTATGTTACTCGTTTTCACGAGACCAAAAGTAGCGTGCAATTTACTTATATTGCATAATTGCTTTACTAGCAACCTCTTTGTCATCAAAATCAAACACTTCGTTTCCAATTTGCTGATATGTTTCATGTCCTTTACCTGCAATTAAAATCACGTCGTCTTTCTTTGCGTGCTTCACTGCAAAATGGATAGCATCTTCTCGATTACTTATTGTATGGTGATGTAATCCAATAACACCTTTTTCCATGTCTTTTAATATTTCTGCAGGATCCTCACTTCTTGGATTATCGGAGGTGAAAATTGGTTCATCACTATACTTTACCGCAATTTCAGCCATAAGGGGACGTTTTGACTTATCACGATCTCCACCACAACCAACAACACAATAAATTTTACCTTTTGCAAATTGTTTAATGGTTTGGAGGACATTTTCTAAGCTGTCAGGAGTATGTGCATAATCAACAATAACAGTAAAGTCTTGATTTGCATCAACTAGTTCGAATCTCCCTCGCACACCTTCAATTGCTTCAATTGCTTTAATAATACTATCTAACTCTATAGAAGAAGCTAAGCAAGCTGTAACGGCAGCTAGTATATTATATACACTAAACTTCCCTACCATATTTATGGTTACATCTCTTTGATGAGTAGGAGTTATTAAAGTGAATGTTGTTCCTTTCGATGTCATTTTAATATTTTTTGCCATCACATCTGCTTCATTATCAATACCATAAGTTAAAATTTTTGCAGCTGTCATTTTTTTGTACTCACTTGTAGCTTCCTCATCTTCATTAAGTACAGCTATTTTAATTTCATTATGATTAAATCGATTACCTAGTTGGGCAAATAGCAAACCCTTTGCAAATTGATAATCCTTCATTGTTTCATGATAATCTAAATGGTCTTGAGAAAGGTTTGTAAATACAGCTACATTAAAATCACAACCATGTATTCTTCCCATATGAAGGGCATGTGAGGAAACTTCCATTATGGCATGTGTAACATTTCTATCGTTCATTTCTTTGAACGTTTTTTGTAGTGTTAAACTTTCCGGTGTTGTATTTTTCACACTCTTTTGTTCACCGTCAATTTTTATGTACATTGTACCGATTAGTCCTGTTTTTTTCTTCGCCTCAGTTAAAATGGTATCAATGATATGTGTAGTCGTTGTTTTTCCATTCGTTCCTGTCACACCTATAAGATGTAGTTGATGTGTAGGCTGCCCGTAAAACAGATCTGCTAGCAAAGCCATAGTTCGTTTTGTATCTTTAACAATAATGACTGGAACATTAACACTTACTTCCCTTTCAGCTATAATAGCCACTGCACCCTTTTCCACGGCTTTAGATGCATAATCATGACCATCCACGGTATAACCGTTAATACAAATAAACAAACTCCCTTGACTTACCTCTCTGGAATCCATTTCAATTGATTTGATAAAAGGATTTTCATTTTGTTGGTTTGTTTCATACTGCACATATGTTAACAATTCCATTAATTTCAAGTTCATTCCTACTTTCATTCTAGAGCTTTTTAATACTTGAGAGTACCTCTCTCTTTTTTTAGGGGGTATCTTTTTAATCTTTCTCATAAGCATAACGATACCCGTAAAATAGCAATCACTAAACCTTCAGTCTTCGTTCTTATTTTATCTTACTTATTTAAAAAGAGCCATTGTTCATTTCCATTTACTTTATAGATTTTAGACGGTTTAGTCCATTTAAACAAGATAATGATTCTATTTTTCCGCTTTTTTTCGTTAACTTTTTTGCTACTTAGTATGAATGAGAAATACATAGTGATCATTCATGAGAATATTCTGGTGATAAAAAGAAGGTAACACCATTTAGATGAAAAGAAAAAACAAAGCTCCATCTTACAACTTCGCATAGCTCTTATCTTCGGTTCCTGGAAACAAGAGCTCTCTCCAACTACAACAGAAAGAAAGCGTGCCATATACGAACAAACGAAATGGCATGCTTCCTCCTGTTATTCCTCATCTTGTTTAATTGATTCTTTTTCTTCCCCAAAATATACTCTTACTGTGGAACCTTCTTTTACTTTTGATCCCTCACTTGGTGACTGTTGCACAACAACATCTCCTTCACCTGAGCCATCAAGCTTTAAATTTACAAATTGTTGAGTGAGCTCTGGTTTTGTCATTCCTATAACATTCGGAACTTCAACTAACTTTGTGTCCAACCATTTATATTCTTTTTCAATCTGATCTTCCCTTGGCTCGACCCCAATTTCCGGTAAGACATCTCTCATAATATTACCAACGATTGGAGCTGCAACAGTACCACCAAATTGAACGGTACCTTTTGGGTTATCAACTGCAACGTATACAACAATTTGTGGATCATCTGCAGGTGCAAACCCGATAAACGATACGATGTGATTATTCTCCATGTATTTTCCATCTTTTACCTTTTGGGCGGTACCTGTTTTTCCACCTACTCGATATCCATCAACAAATGCGTTACCACCTGTTCCAAGTGCAACAACACTTTCTAAAGCATGCCGTATTTCTTTTGAGGTTTCTTCCGAGATTACTCTTCGTTTTGCTTCAGGTGTTTGTCTGCTAATAACCTCATTGGTTACAGGATCCACCCATTCTTTTGCGATATAAGGGGTGTACAATACACCTCCATTAATTGCTGCAGAAACGGCTGCTACCTGTTGAATTGGAGTAACAGAAACACCCTGACCAAATGCTGTAGTAGCTAACTCAACAGGCCCAACCTGCTCAGGTCTAAACATAATTCCTGTCCCTTCCCCTTGAAGATCAATTCCCGTTTTTTGTCCAAAACCAAAATCCTTAATATATTGAAAGAGTTTTTCTTCTCCTAAACGTTGACCAAGTTCAACAAACCCAGGGTTACAAGAATTTTGAACAACCTCTAAAAAAGTCTGGTGACCATGCCCGCCTCGTTTCCAACAACGTAAATTTGCTCCATCTACTTCGACAGAACCGTCATCATTAAATTCATCTTTCTCTAAATCAACTTTTTGTTCTTCTAATGCCGCCGCTAACGTTATGATTTTAAATGTCGAACCAGGTTCATACGTACTCCAAACTGGTAGATTCCGATTATATACAGTTGGATCGACATCTTGAAATTCAGCTGGATCAAAGTCAGGCCGGCTCGACATCGCTAGGATTTCTCCATTGTTTGGATTCATAGCAACTGCAATAATGCCATCCGGGTTATATGTTGCTTGTACATTATCTAATTCTCTTTCTACAATTGTCTGAACTTTAGAATCTATCGTCAATTTTAAATTATTCCCATCTACTGGTGCTGTGTAATCATCCGCTTCTCCAGGCATTCTTTGTCCCTTCGCATCAGAAAAAAACTTCACATAGCCTTTCTCACCTTTTAACTGTTCATCATAATAAGCTTCTAACCCTAACAAACCTTGGTTATCGATTCCAGCGAAGCCTAATACATGAGATAGATAACTACCATAGGGATAATATCTAATTGAATCCTCTGCTATGTAAACTCCCTTTATATTCAAATTCCTCACTTCATTCGCTTTGTCGTGAGTAATTTTCCGTCCTTCAGGATTAATTCGTTCAATTGAAACTTTGTTTGTTAAATGTCCATACGCTTTCTCTTCAGACATATTTAAGACAGATGCTAATTGCTTTGCAGCTTCTCCAGGATTTTCAATTTGTCTTGGTACAACATATATGGAAGGTGCACTCATATTCGTTGCTAACTTCACACCGTTTCGATCTAGTATCTCCCCACGTTCTGGTTCAAAAGGAATATTCCGACTCCATAAGTCTTTGGCACCAGAAGTAAGTGTATTACCAAGAAAAAATTGAACATATCCTAGACGTATATCTATAACTAAAAAGATGATTAACCCAAAAAGCAACGTTAAGGCTAGCCGTTTTCTAACAGTAACATTTGATACCCGCATATCTTTTACTCCTCCTTGTCTAGGCTCGTTCAAATATATGCTTGTACACCTCACGTTAGAACTTTTCCAATAAGATTTATCCACCTATACATGGTCATACCATCCTAAATTTATTAGGCACAAAGGGGAACGATTAAAACTAGTTCGTTACAGTTTGCTTCATATACATGTTCCTTACTGAACTAATAAAATGGCTCAAACAGAGTTTAAAAAACTAACTAAGGCTCTAAAACCTAGTCTCTTGGGGGAGCCCTATTTGAATACAAGTCCAGCAAAATAAGGAAGAAGCACAAAGGAACCGCCTTGAACGGATTCCATTTAATTTAGGCCTAGTAAAGCGATTAAAGAACGATATCGTATTCCGTCTTGATTACGGCTTTATAGTAGATCGTATCAATGCCATGTATAATCACCTACAAGGTGCTAAGATGTAAAAATTCGAGCTCTTTTCTAAGAGATTGTTGCCTCATAAATAGGTTCTTTCTACGAGAACTATGAAAGATTGAATGGGGAAACGACGAGACTCCTATCGGAGGTGTGGGTCAGGTGAGATCCACAGGCGTTTACGCCGAAGAGGTTCACCGCCCACCCCGGAAAAAAGGGAAACTGAAGCGGGATTCAACCAGACCGAACACTTAATAAATAACCAAAAATTGAAAGGTAACTAAATTCTGTATGTCTGTGTTTCATTAAAATAAGCATGTATAAAATAGATTCATGTAGTAAGATAAACCACAAAAGGGATTTAGAATGTGAACATTCTGAATCCCTTTTGTCATCATTATAAGCCTACCCATCTTTAATAAGCATGTCTAAGCAGAAGATCATTCACCATTTTCTTCTTTGTTTTCTTGCTCTTCATTTTTTTTCGGGGGTTCTACTTCTTTAAGTGTAACTGTTAATGCATCTCCTTCTTTAACAGGAGTCCCCTTTTTAATACTTTGCTTTGCCACATACCCATTACCATCTATTGTAATCGATAAAGACATAAGGTTCCCTAGCTTCATCACATCTCTACGAGACCAATTACTTATGTCTGGCATTTTAATAGTATTCGATGTTTGAAGCAAGATCTTTTCTCCACTTAAAACATACGTTTCAACACTTGGGTATTGATTAATAATTTGTTTCCCGTCTCCCAAGACAATGAGATCAACTCCAAGCTCTTTTAGTTGATTTTGCACATCTGAAACCGTTAAATCCGTAAGGTTCGGTAAATTCACATCATTTTCACCATCTGTTTTTGTTTCAGATGTCTCTTCTTCGGTCGGATCAATTTGCAGGTATTGAAGACTATTTTTCATTACGGTATTAAAAATCATTGAGACCGGCATTGCCCCTGGGTCACCATTAAGGTTCGGCTTTTTAACAGCAACATAGACTACTAGCTCAGGATTTTCCTTTGGAGCCATCCCTAAAAAGGAAAAGATATAATCATTCACACCTCTAATAATTTTACCATCTTCATAAATTTGGGCAGTCCCTGTTTTTCCAGTGACATCATACCCTGGAATATCGAAGATTTTACCAGTACCATGCTCACCAATAACTACCTGCTCTAAAATATCACGCGTTTCTTTTGCTGCTTCTTTGGAAATCGGCTGACCAGCTATTGTCGGCTTCGTTTGTTTCACCAGCTCACCGTCATCTGTGTCGACAATTTTCTCAATAACATATGGTTTCATCATTTTCCCATCATTTGCAATAGCTGTTGCAGCTTGAACAAGCTGAATCGGAGTCACAGCAGAAGCTTGCCCAAATGATGTGGAAACTTTGTCACGATGATAAGTAAAGTTAAAGAAACTATTCTCCTCATTAGGAAGATCAATACCTGTCTTTTTCAACAATCCAAAGGAATTGTAATATTGATATAATCGATCTGTCCCTAAGAGCTTATCAGCAATAATGGAGAACCCAACATTTGAAGAACGTTGCACACCCTCATTAAATGTAATTGGACCCCACCCTACCTTATTATGATCATAAATGTCAGAAGCTCCTTTTATTGGATAAGAACCTGATTGAAAAGTCGCATTCCCGTTATATACTCCCTCATCAATTGCTGAAGCAAGGGTGAAAATTTTCATTGTAGAACCGGGTTCATACCTCGTCGAAACAATATCATTATAATAGGTAGTAATATCTCGAATATTAGGATCAAAACTAGGACGCTGTCCCATTGCTAAAATTTTCCCTGTTTTCGGGTCTGCTACAACTCCGATAATTTGTTCAGGTTCATATTTTTCAACTACTTGATTCATTGCGTCTTCTAGGAAAGTTTGAATTTTTTGATCAATTGTTAAATAAACATTTTGTCCATTTTCAGGAGCCGTAATTTCATCCTTACTAGTTGGAAGTTTCCAACTATAACCATCTTTTTGATATTTCACATACCCATCTTCTTCATGCAAGTATTTCTCAAGTGTTTTCTCTAATCCCATCATTCCAACTGTTTCCCCAGATTCTTCATCTTTTTGAGCATAACCGATTAAATGAGAGGCGAAGACACCATTTGGATAAAAGCGTTGAGTATCTCGGCTAAATGAAATACCTGGTAATTCTAATTTTGTAATTTCTTCTTTTAACGTATGACTTATATCTCTCCCTGCAGATCCAAATTCTACTTGATCTTTGTCTTTGGAAAGTATGCTTTCCACTTCACTTACTTCCATTCCTATTAATGGCGCCAACTTCTGTGCCGTATCCTTTATATCCACTACATGCTGAGGTTTATCTGGATCAGTTGACAGTGCATCGTCAAGAATTGCCACTAATTTATAAGAGGATTTGTCCTCTGCGATTACTCTTCCTTTTCTGTCTAAGATAGACCCTCTTTCTGCTTCTATTGTTCGTTGACTTTCATACAATTCCTCTGCTTTAGCAGCTAATGCTTGTCCATGTACAGTACCTGTCGCTTGGATGTAAAAAAACCTACCAAAAATTATAATAAATAAGAGGGCAAAACATGCTGCCAAAAGCGCTGCACCTCTATTCATATTTACACTTTTCTGAGTCAATTTCATACAAAACCTCCTCAATTACTATACCATCAACACTAGAATAATAGAATAGTTTATAGTTTTAAGGGACTAGATTACATACACACATGTAATCTAGTCCCTATCAGTCATCAATCACCTATTAATCTTGTACGCTTTTCACACTATTTTGATCAAGTGTTAAACCCAAGTCCTTTGCCTTTTCCCAAATTCGCTCATATGTACTTAACTCTTCTACTTGAACATGGAGGTCACTATTAAGCTTTACTTGTTCTTCAATTTTAGCTTGTGTTTTTTGAATTTCAATGTTTGCATGGTACATTGTATAACTACTTGCAACAATCTTAATAGCTCCCAATAAAACAAGCCCAACGAATAATAAGACTAAGAACTTTTCACCTGGTGTAATTGATGCTCTTCTCTTAATAATAATTGGTTCATGTTTAGGATTATGTTGGTGTTGGTGTTGTTCATGTCTTTCCTGTTCTAACTTTCTCGCTAAATTACTCATAAGCAACCTCCTTTGACTATACTCTTTTTTTAGACCATCTGTAATTGTTAATCAAAGCTTTTCAGCAATTCTTAACTTAGCTGATCTTGCTCGATTATTTTCTTCTAGCTCTTCTTCAGATGGTAATAAGGGCTTTCTAGTGATGATGTTAACTTTCGGCTCATATCCTTTTGGAATATATGGCATATTTCTAGGTAGCTCAGGAGTAGATGCTGCCTCCTTAAATGCTGATTTACAAATTCGATCTTCAAGAGAGTGGAAAGTAATAACACTTACTCTCCCTTCAGGCTTTAACAACTCAATTGCTTGCTCAATCGCCTCTTCAAACACTTTAAGCTCATCATTTACAGCAATACGTATAGCTTGGAATATTCTTTTCGCAGGGTGCCCACCCTTTCTTCTAGCCGGAGCCGGTATGGCATCTTTAATTATTTCAACTAATTCTCCTGTTGTTTTAATCGGCTCTTTTTCTCGTTGGGCTTCAATTTTCCTAGCAATTTGTTTGGAAAATTTCTCTTCCCCATACTTAAAGAAAATCCTTACTAACTGCTCATAAGACCAATTGTTCACAACTTCATATGCACTAATATCGGATTCTTGATCCATTCTCATGTCAAGTGGTGCATCGTGATGATAGCTAAATCCACGTTCTGGTGTATCTAACTGAGGAGAAGAAACCCCTAAGTCAAATATTATGCCATCTACTTTATCCACACCATGCTCCGCTAATTTCTCCGTTAAGTAACGAAAATTACTCTTAATGAAAGTAACTTGTCCTTCGTAAGCTGCTAATTTGTCTTTAGCATTAGCTAGAGCTACATCATCCTGATCAAAGGCATATAAATGTCCTGTTTTTGAAAGCTTCGACAAAAGGTAGCTACTATGTCCTGCTCCACCTAGCGTGCAATCGACATATACCCCATCTTCTCTAACTTGTAAACCATCTACCGTTTCTTTTAATAGAACGGTTGTATGCTTAAACATATGTTGTACCACCTTTTCAAATCAATTTCTATTAGCTTGTCCATCTTGTTAAATTTTTTGCTTAAGTGAAGATTATATATCAAAATCAATCATATTTTCAGCAATTTCATCAAAAGAATCTTCTTGTTCAGCAACATAATTTTCCCAAATAGACTTACTCCATAGTTCTATTCGATTTGAAACGCCGATAACAACACATTCTTTCTCTAGTTTTGCATATTGCAGAAGTGGTGTAGCGATATTTATTCGACCTTGTTTATCCAGTTCACACTCGGTCGCTCCTGAAAAGAAGAAACGAGTAAAAGCACGAGCATCTTTTTTCGTTAATGGGAGTGTCTTTAGTTTTTCTTCAATTAATTTCCATTCACTCATCGGATAGCCAAACAAGCACTGGTCAAGACCTCTGGTTAACACGAACATTTCCCCTAGTCCTTCTCTGAACTTAGATGGGACAATCATTCTGCCTTTAATATCGATGGTGTGATGGTATTCTCCCATAAACATGCTCGTTGTCCCCACTTTCTCTCCTTAACTCACCACTTCCCCCCACTTATCTCCACTTCCTATTTTACATTTGTTTGCATAAAAAAAAAACCCTGTAATAACAGGATTTTGAAAATATTTTCACTTATAATTTGACAATTTTATGTTTTTCATTAAAAGAATATGACAAGTTTAGCAAATCATTAACAAAATTCGGACCATATTTGTTTAAATAGTAGAAAACATTCCATATTCTCTCTTGTGGTTGAAGACTTGGCAAGAGTGATAATTCTATTTTTCTAAATTTCGATAATTGAACTTCATGTTGGTCCTTTTGCCTCTTCTCAACAGCTTTTAAGAGAAAATCTAAGTTTTCTTGAATAAACACACCATTTTTTCTTAACATAGGTTCAAGACTTTTATCAATTTGAAGCGCAGAAGCTATAAGGGCTTGATGGATACGATCAATCTCTTTTTTGGCATCATTCACAAGTGGATTCATGTCAACAGGAGTAACAGATTGCATGAAGGAATCCATCGCATTGGCCACTCCGTGTTCAAGAACCTCTTCAATCGTAACTCTAGTCTCTTGAATATTTCGATCAACCGATCGTTCCAACATTGTCATCATTAATCTAGGAACAACAGGAGGCATCTTTAACCCCACCACAGAAAACGCTTGTTTTAATTCAGCCCAATATGTGACCTCACCTGGACCAGCTACGAAAGCCAAAGTTGGAAATAACCACTCTTGCATAATGGGTCTTGTTATGACATTGTTACTAAATCTTTCAGGATGAACATTAAGCACATCGATTAGTTCTGCCTTTGAAAGATTTACACCTAGATCTGTAACACCGTAATTTCCGTTATCTAATCTTTCTAATAGAAATCTTTCTTCATTGATCTGATAAAAGATATTAGTACTATTAATCCCCATCTCAATTATTGGTGTATACGCTTTATCCTTCATTCGCTGCTGTTGAGCTCTTACAGCATCATGTATGGCTTCATTATTATCAATCAATTGTAGGAAATATTCTTTTTCCAAGTCCCTTAAAGTCGGATCACCCGAATTAATAAGAACGAGTCCTTCTTTTTGAAACATTTCCATAATAATATTCTCAAAAAATTCTACATACGTTTTTGACTTCTTTAGGGATTTTTTTAAATTTACAAGAAGGGAGTTTGTAAATTGTGTTTCACCGTATGATTCAAAAACCTTTTCCATCCATTCGACGGTTTTATGTTCATCTATCTCCAACTGTGCAACTGATTTTTTTTTGAGTTGTGTGTCTTTTATTGCATGTTTTTTTGGAATAGTATGTTTATTTATGTAGACGTGATTTATCTCAGCAAAGTCATGATCTTCTCCCGCTATCCAAAAAATAGGTATGACAGGAATACCTAGCTTTTCTTCCTGCTCCTTAGCTAAAACCAATACAGAAATAATCTTATGTATTGTATATAAAGGACCTGTTAACAAACCAGCTTGTTGACCACTTATCACAACTACACTATCTTGTCTTCTCAAGCTGTCAATATTTTTGAGTACACGTTGATTATTTGGTGAAAATTTCTCATTATACGATTCTAAATATGATGCTAACTTTTCGCGCTGAAAGGTCCGCTTATTAATATCCGCTACTCTACTTTTATATACTCCTGAGGATTGAACATCGTAATCAAAAAACAAATCACTCTCTAGTGTTTTTTGATTGAAGTCGTTCATAAATTGATTTGAAGAGCGCAGGGAGAGTTCAACTATCTCCATATACTAACTTCCTTTCTACTTTTGAATCTACTTTTCATTCTTTTCATTCTATGTTTCGATTGGTTTTTATGTAAATCACAATGACTATTATTCATACTTTAAAGGAAATAAGAGTATTTTTATCATGACCAAACTAGAGTATAGCATTAATAAAGATGAAACAAAAAAACTTTGCTTATCATTTGCTAAAAACATTTATGTACTTTCCATTATTCCATTCGCAACACCAAAAATCGTTAATAAAAGGTACCCTACAAAGAAAACTAGGAAAGACAGTCTCCATACTTTTCTTGAAGCTTTATAAATAGATGGTATTTTAGACTTTTTATAATCAAGGTAATAAAAAAGAATAAGTACGATTAGAATTCCCAATATAATATGGAATAAATATGATTTCTCAAAAATAGTTCTTAAATGAAAGTGTACAGATAATATCAACATAATTGTAGAGATATCAGCAGTCCATAATATTCTCTTTTTCCTATTATCGACTACTAAGCGAACGACTGCATAAACAAATACCATACTAAAAAGCGGAATGGTAAGTGCCATTGAAATAAACCAACTAAAAAAATCCATATCAACTCTCCTCTCTTCGATATTGACTTTCCTTCCCTTTTATTGCCTTAAATAAAAACTCAATAATAGGTACAGATCTATCTCCTGCATTCTTTAAAAGATAACCTACTATTGCATCAATTTCTGTCGGCCGCTCTTGCTGTATATCCTTATACATTGATGATTCATTTTCGGCAGTGCTTGCACATATCTCTTGGATATGTAACCATAAAGTCTCTTTTTTATATTCGTACTCTAGAATTGAAATAACTTCTAGGTACAGGTCGTACCCTATTTGGTTAAAAAGGGGGTTCTTTATTAACTCACCATTCTTCACTTGTAATATTGAGGTAAGGGGATTGACGATTGCATTGACAATTAGCTTCTCCTTCAACATTTCTTCCCAATTTTCTAAATATACATATGGAAAATGAAGATCTTCACGGAGAAAAATATGCGATATATTCTTACTTTCTTCAGAGTGACTTGGATAACGCGCATACTTAGTCCTACCAATACCAGTATGGCGGACACTTGTATCACTAATTTTCAAAGATCCATGTTCAACTACTCCGAGGTAAACTTGATGTTGCTTTAACTGAGACATATATTCCAAGTGACCCATCCCATTTTGTAAAAATAAGATTGTTTTAGGTTCCATAGTGTTCAACTTCATTATAATTTCTTCTAATTGGTATTGCTTAACAGTAACGATGAGAAAGGATTCAGCATAATCACTAGTATCTGTGGCATTCAGATCTTGTGAGAATAATGTATCTTCCCCTCTATGTAGACTTACACCATTTTTTTCAATTGCTATCGCTTGATCCTGTCTTTTTGTGTAAAGTGTTATGTGGTGAAATTTGGACAAATAATAGCTATAAAGTAATCCAATTGATCCTGCTCCAATAATCCCGATATTCATACATTCACTTACCACTCTTTCATATAGGCTCTTTTCTTGAACTCTGTTGTTATTTAATATGAATGTCAATCATATAGTTATTATTCACACAAAGTAACATGGTAAGCAAGGCAGAAAAGCGCCACTCTTCCTGTTTTTTTGAGAACTTCGACAAAGGGAGAGATTCAAGCGATGATATTTTTGCAAACTACACTTACTTGAAAATAGTCCTCTATAACAATCAAATTTATAAATCTAGTCCAATCATAACAAATACAAGGGCTTTTTTACTAGGTGTTTACCAAGTTTACCTACTAAAAAATTGAGTCATATTCCCTTTAAGTACGGACTAATATAGCTAACTTCCTTTCTTAAGTAAACTAAATAGGTGGTAGGATTGGTCATCATTATATAAGGCGCAAACGTCCGGATAGTAATGGATCTAAGCACAAAACCTCGGACAGCGTTTCATAGATACTTACCTTTTAAACCAGTACTTCTATCGGAAGAGTAGAACTTATTAATAAGCAAAAAAACATAAAAGATCTGATTAGTTAAAAACTTGCAAACGGTTAACTTTTTCACCTTCTATAACCTGTTCATGCTATAATGTTGATAGCGTGCTAATATTAAGAATTTAAAAACATTTACGATGTAAACAAAACATTTCACTAAATGCACCAAGGGGGAATCGATTTTGCTTAAAGTTGAAAAATTATTAGTAAATTACAAAACTCTTGAAGAGTTTAAGAAATTTAGAGAATATGGTATCCAGGAACTATCGATGCTAGAAGATCTTCAATCAAACATAATCGAAAACGATAGTGATTCACCATTTTATGGAATTCACTATGGTGACAAATTAGTGGCAAGGATGAGTCTTTACAAAGTTGATAGTAAGTTTGATCAATATTTTAGTCCTCAACAAGACTATTTAGAGTTATGGAAATTAGAGGTACTTCCTACTTATCAAGGTAAGGGTTATGGAAAAGCTCTCGTTGAATTTGCAAAAGCCTTGAACTTGCCGATTAAGACGAATCCACGCGTTAAATCAGGGGATTTTTGGTCCAAAATGGGGTTCGAAGCTGTAAAATATGATATGGATAGAGACAAAGGGGAGAATCCATTAGTTTGGTATCCCGCAGGTGTAACTGAACAAAATTAAGTAAGCATCTACCTAAAAATATACTTTTATAATGCTCTTATCTTAAACCTATGCAATTTACCTTATAAATACCGTAAAACCACCCAACCATTACACGAAAGATCCTGGTAAGAGACAGATAAGAGCTCCTTCTTCCTCCTATTTAAAGAGGAACAATCTTGAACCATCGGGAAATCCCTGCACTTTAGTTTTTAAAATAAACAAAATTTATATGAAATCCACTATAAATAGCAAAAGAAAGCAGCTCATTATTTGCTGCTTTCTTTTACTATCTATTTCTATGCAATCATTTTACTTTCCTACCGACATCATCCCCCTGAAGGATGACAATTTTACGAACATGCTCCATCATCTTTACTAATTCATGATATTCTGCTTCCATGGCATGTAATTTAGTACTAACACTTTTTTTCTCTTCTTGAATCTTCACAATGTGATTCTCTAATTCATTTATTTTCTTCGTTAACTTCTCATTTTCAGCTTGTATTTCATGGATTGCTGGAGCTTCTTCATACTGCTTTAAGAAAGTGATTAAGTCTTTAATCGCATTTGTATTTTTGTTGTTTTTGGTGTTCTCTTGATTGATTGTCTGCTTTGTATTATCTACTACATCAGGCACTTCAATGACTTCTTCTTTCTTTTCTTCTTTCACGTCTAAACCAGTATTTATCACAGATCTAAGCTCTTTTCTTTGCTTTTTAGCTAATTCTATACCTGTCTTATATTGTTTTCGAACATAGGAATTCCATCTAAATCCACAGGCAGCAGCAGTTCTTGATAATTTTTTCCCTACTTCTTCAAATGCTGCAAGCTGTGTTTCACCTTCTCTTATATGCCTTAACACCACTTCAGCTAATAGCAAATCTTCATCTTGTGTCCATGCATCTTGACGTGTTGTAGTCATGTTCAATCCCTCCAATAGTCACTTTTTTTCTATACATATGCAACTACTAGAATAGATAGACTAATACAATCTATTAATCAGATAAAATAATGGTTATAAAGATAAAAATTGTGTATCCTTCAGCTACGATAGTAACCTGATAATATATGTAACATTTTACCACATGTAGCTTCTCTACATTTACTAACTATCTTCTATTTAAAAATGCTTCAACTGCCTTAATGTGTTCATCTTGCGTCCATAAATCTGCACATTGCTCAATTTCTAGCATCATCCTAGAGTAAAGATCCGAGGATTTCCATTTTCTGATAGACACCTGCTTGTAAGCTTTTAATACATTCCCCTTATTCACTAACATCTTTTCAATTTCCTCGTAGCCTTTTTCATGAAAATCAGCATTAAAGGGAATTACCTTATCAATAAACCCTAATTCTACAGCTTCATCTGTATTATATTTTTTGGAAGAAAGCAATATAGCCATGGCATCATGATAGGCGATCTTTTCAAGTAGCATGGAAGCGCCCCCCCATCCAGTAGTTAAGCCTAGGTTACCTTGTATAAAACCAATTGAAGAACCTTGTTTAGCTATTCTTACATCACAGGCAGTAGCTATCTCACAGCCACCACCTAATGTAGTACCATTAATCAAAGCAATTGTTGGGACAGGAAAAAGCATTAATTCATATAATATTCCACCCATCTTAGATAGCATGGCATATGCTTCTTCTTTTGTCGTTAACTTATGAAAAAGCTCAACATCTCCTCCTGAACAGAATGCTTTTTCACCTTCCCCTGTAATAATTAAGGCGTTTAATGTAACACTACCTTTTAACTCTGTTAAGTGCCTCTTCAGATCATCCATCATGTTATAATTGATGGCATTGTATTTCATTGGACGATTTAACCTTAATTCTACAATCCCGTTTGGTCGCTCTATTTTCTTCACATTCCCTACCATACTCTTCCCCCCTCTTATGACTCCCTATTATTTTACATGTTTTTCATCTAGCTTACATACGTTTAATAGTTGGTTTGAACTCATTAAGAAAAGAGTAAGACGCTCCTTACTCTTTATGACAATATTTCACCTCTAAATCGGCTGAAAATTCTTATGTGCTCACTTTTTTTAAGAAAAACTCAGAATGTTGGAACTGAATGTTGGGGGTTTACCTATAATCAATGTATTCGATCATTTCCTAAGAAAAAAAAATAAAAGCGTAGGAATGAATCATTCCTACGCTTTTATTTATGACATGAGTGATTATTTGTTAACAACGTCTTTTCCTTTGTATGTTCCACATGCTTTACATACACGGTGAGCAAGTTTGCTTTCACCGCAGTTTGGGCATTCTACCATACCAGGTACTTGTAATTTAAAATGAGTACGACGTAGTCTTTTCCTTGTTTTAGAAGTTCTTCTAAAAGGTACAGCCATTATTCCCACCTCCTTAAAGAGATTACATTAGATGAATCCGAGTAATTCGGTTCATAGCGAGTTATAAGCTAATTTCTAAAATTAGCCTTCTTCATTTTCGAAGAATTTTGCCAAGCCAGCTAATCGAGGATCAACCTTGTTATTCTGATCGTCTTCAGATACAACTTCCCAGTCTTTACCTGATTGTGGTGCAGCTCCTTCTACGTTTTCATCAACACAGAAAACTTGAATCGGAATTTCTAGAATGATAATTTCCTTTAATATTGGGACTAAATCCACAACATCACCATCTAATTGGTGGAAATCCTCTTCCGTATCATATTCTGCTGGTTTTAATAAAAATGTTTCTGTTGTATCAATTGAAAATGGATACTGAACATCCACTAATGTACGTGAGCAAGGTAACACCATTGAACCTGACACATGTAAATGGAAGGTCACTTTAGATGAACTAATATCAGCTCGACCTGTCACTTTTACTGGGTCAATATCACGAATATCAGGATGACTTGTGATAAGATCCGTTAAATCAAGATTTTCTTCAATTTTTAAACCCTTGCTTTGTAATTGATGTAGTTGACTAATTGTCCATTTCAAGTGTATCACCTCAAGGCAACAAAGGTAATTATAGCCTTCGCAAAATAATTTGTCAATATTTTTTCTTTACAGTGCTAGTATACATGTATATTTGGATTTTTGCAAAACAGCTCAAAATTTCATCAGCGATATATACTATATATCTATGGCATGGTAATGTAAAGAGGTAGGTTTAAATAGATGAAAGTTTTTATTCTAAATTAGTGAAAATATGGAAAGAATGTTGTTAAAACAGCTTTTCATACTACATACCAATAAGATTGTGATAAAGAGAAATGCGGTGAGGAAATGAATGTAGTAGGTATTGTCGTGGAATATAATCCATTTCATAATGGACATTTGTTCCACCTTCAAGAATCAATAAAAGAAACGGATGCAGATATCGTTATTGCTGTTATGAGCGGTAACTTTTTGCAAAGAGGTGAACCCGCTATTACATCGAAATGGAATCGAACAAAAATGGCACTAGCTTCTGGTGTGGACCTTGTTATTGAACTTCCATATGTCTTCGCCACTCAAAAAGCTGAGACCTTTGCAAATGGAGCGATTTCTATCTTAAATGCCTTGAAATGTAACACGTTATGCTTTGGTAGTGAACTTGGTGTTATTGATCCTTTTGTAGCTACGAATGAATTTCTTTTAGAGAAGAAACAAGAGTATGATCAGTTGATAAAAAAATATGTTAAGACCGGTGTGAGTTATCCTACGGCCATGACATTAGCATTTAAAGAACTCACTGAAGGGAAGGCACTTCTTGATTTATCCCTTCCAAATAATATATTAGGCTTTCACTATGTAAAATCAATTGCTTTGCAGAAAGCTGCTATTACACCTCATACAATTAAAAGAACATCGGCGAATTATCATGATGAGGACTTCTCATCTCCAACAATTGCAAGTGCCACAAGCATTAGAAAAGCCATTTTTAGTAATGAATCGATTCATAACATAACAAGCTATATCCCTCCCTGTACAGTAGAAGGTCTAAATCATTACATACAGGAAAATTCGATTCTACATCATTGGGAAGAATACTTCCAACTTCTAAAATATACAGTTATGACTATGACTCTTGAAGAACTGAGATTCATTTATGAAATGGAAGAGGGCTTAGAGTATCGAATGAAAAAATTCATTGGAGAAAGTACTAATTTCAAAGAATTTCTCGAGAAGGTAAAAACAAAACGATATACATGGACAAGGTTGCAACGCGTCTGCACTCATATATTAACAAGAACAACAAAACTTCAACTAAAACATATGAATTCGAATGAGACGTCACCCTACATTCGGTTACTTGGTATGTCAAAAAGTGGACAAAACTACTTACGGTCGATAAAAAAACACGTTCCACTCCCAATCGTATCAAAGCTCTCATCCTTTAAGCACCCTTTTATCGAAGTTGATATAAAGGCTTCGTTTACATATAATATGATCTTTCAAGAACCAAACCGTTCCTACTTAATAAAACAAGAATTTGCTCAAACACCTATTACCGTTTAGGAGCAATTAGCAAAAAAGCAAGCTTCAACTATCATTGTCACCTGATTTACCTATTTTTTTGTTTGAGTATATGAAATATGTTTGTCGACTGAACAACTGGGGGAACCTTTAAAAAAACCTGTAAATAAAGAGAAAGGCATAGCTTTAGCCTTTCTCCTCTAATTTCATTAAATAGTTAACAGCATCACTGAAGGTGTCAATAGGGACAATTTTCATTTTTGTATTAATTTCTTTCCCCGTACTCAAAGCCTCTTTGTAATCTGAATTGGGATTGTTCTCTTCGTTGGGTGCAAAAAAGATCTCAATTCCTTCTTTATCGGCAGTGACAATCTTTTGAGAAATACCGCCTATAGGACCAACTATTCCTTCAGAATTAATTGTTCCTGTTCCTGCAATTTTATACCCTTTTGTTATATCCTCTTCAATAAGTTGATTGTAAATTTCCAACGATAACATCAGACCCGCAGAAGGCCCACCAATCTCATGAGTATTTAAAGTAATTTCAGGGTGTACTTCTACTTCTCGATCAGTAACTAAAGAAATTCCTAACCCTACTTTATTAGGCTGATCCTTAAAAACCGCTAACTTTATAGATTCTTCCATTTGTCTACCATCTCTTTCAAACGAAATGACAATGTTATCTCCTTCTTTTTTCGCACTAACATACTCAATAAATTCTTCTGCCGTTTCAAGTTCTTTCTTATTCACTTTATAAATGCGATCTCCAACCTCTAATCGGTTTGCAGCTGGCATTCCATCGATAATTCCATCCACATATACACCATTGTATGTAGTGGTTATTTCTTTTTTCGCTTTTTGGTAAGCAACCGTTATCGCAGATTCTTGAGAAACCTCCATCATATGTAGTTGTCGATTTAGGTAATCTTCGTCTGTTTCTTCTTCTCTTTTTATTTCTTCTAATGGATGTATGTAATGGTACTCATTAAGTTTAGCCCATAAGTATGTTAACGGGTTTGCTCGACCAAAACGTATTGTCGTTAAAGAAAAGCTTCCCTCTTCTTTATCAAACCCTTCCTCTACCTTTATAATCGGCTTAAGTTCTGATGCCATTCCTGGCTGCGTTACGTAGTAAGGAAGCTTAATAAAGGTTGTGATAAGAAGGATTATAGCTAGTAATAAACTGACCCTAAAAGCTGTCCTACCGGTCATGAGAGTTTGTCTCCTTCCATTTTTTAATTAGACTTTGGATTTCTTTCACATGCAACTTCGCTTCTTGTTCACCTGTCTCAATAATTTCTTTAATATTTTTAAAGGCTCTTGAACTATATTGTTCCACATGTGGTCGAATCATAATATCTGAGGCAATTTTACGATGATGTACGAGCTCATCCTGCATAATATCAAGACTTTGAAGGATCACATCAAAAATTGACGTAATATCTTCATTATGTTTAACATGTGAAACGTCTACTGCAATCACAATATCTGCTCCCATATCTTTTACGACAGATACAGGTACCCGATCAACAACTCCACCATCAACTAATAGTCTACCATCAATTTTCTCTGGAACAAAGATACCTGGAATAGCAATACTCGCTCTTACAGCATCTGCTACCAACCCCTCTGTAAAAACAACCTTTTTCCCATTATATAAATCTGTAGCAATCACTGAAACCGGAATATCCAATTCTGAAAAATGCTTTTGATGAGTGAACAATCTGATTAATTCTTTTACCCGGTTACCAGAAATAAATCCCATCTTAGGTACAGTAAAATCTAGGTAATATTTTCGTTTAAAGGCTAAAGCAAATTGATATAAACGATCAATACTTATCCCTGATGCATAAAAGCTTCCTACTAATGCTCCCATGCTACTTCCTGCAATTAAATCAATCGGAATTTGTGCATCTCTTAGTACTTTAATTACTCCTAAATGAGCAAATCCTCTAGCCCCACCAGAACCTAGAGCTAATCCAATTTTTGGTTGCTTGGTCAAAGAGAACCCTCCCTCATATTTACCTAGCGTACGTACTAGATTTTATGTATACTCCTCGAGATTAGGACAGAATCCTTACTCCAAATTAAAGTATTTATTATATGCAATCTTATGGTCTAAATTGGCTACCTATTCACGTATATTGAATTAATGAGGATTGTACACTTTTTTAATTGTTTTCAACTGGATATATTGAAGGTGAAGTAGGAGGCGTATATTTTGTTTCAGTCAAAGCTTAAAACTATATTCATTGCTGTTTTTATTAGTGGACTCACAATGGCCATTATTTTAAATCCGGAACAATCCCTCGATGCATCCAAGAGAGGACTTGAAATTTGGTGGGAGGTTGTTTTCCCTTCTCTTCTCCCTTTCTTTATTGTATCAGAATTATTAATTGGGTTCGGTGTCGTTAAATTTATTGGAGTTTTACTTGAACCGTTAATGAGACCCATTTTCCGCGTTCCTGGTGTAGGTGGATTCGTATGGGCTATGGGCATGGCATCCGGTAATCCAGCTGGAGCAAAGCTCACAGTACGAATGCGACAAGAAAAACAATTGACTGCAATACAGGCTGAAAGACTTGTTTCATTTACAAGCTCGTCAAACCCTTTGTTTATTTTCGGTGCCGTTGCAGTTGGTTTTTTTAATAATCCAACCTTAGGAATTCTTTTAGCTGCCTCACATTATTTAAGTAATCTATGTGTGGGATTATCTATGAGATTTTATGGTGTGACAAAAGAAACCCCCATACAAGATCATCAAAGAAAATCAGTAATAGAATCTTTTTTTGGTGCATTTAAAGAATTACATGTAACAAGAATAAAAGAAAAACGACCTTTTGGAAAGATGTTAGGAGATGCTGTAATCTCTTCCATCCAAACCTTATTAATGATTGGTGGTTTTATCATCTTGTTTTCTGTATTTAATAAAATCTTAGCAATCATTCACGTAACTGAATTTATTGCCTTCATTTCTTCAGGTGTTTTAGCCCTTTTTCATATCACAACTGACTTAAGTATTCCCTTAATAACAGGAATTTTTGAAATTACTCTTGGTAATCAGCTGACAAGTGAAGCTAATGGGGAGTTATTGGACAAAGTCATCATTGCGAGTTTTATTCTAGCATTTGGTGGACTTTCCATACAGGCTCAGGTTGCAAGCATTTTAGCGGATAGTGATATACGGTTTAAGCCTTTTTTTATTGCCCGGTTACTTCAAGGAGTTTACGCTTCAATCATCTCCTTTTTGTTATTCAAGCCTTTTTATTTAAATCTACAATCCTTTGAAACAAGTGAGCTTCCCGTCATCATGATCTCAAGAGGTCCAGAATGGGCAACATATTATTGGGAAGCCATTGTTCATACGGGGCCAATAATAACACTCTTATCACTATGCACGTATATTTTCTTATATGGAAAAAGAAATGTATTTAATAGAACCATTTGATAAATGAACGGAACTTCAAAACGAACATATCGACTACCTACTATGATTCATGAGAAATAAATAGACTGACTCGATGTTAACCGTAGTCAGTCTATTTATCTTACCTTGGACTATCAATTGTTTAGTTCGTAAACTTCTTTATTAACGCCTTTTCAACAGCAGGTGGGACTAACTCACCAATATTCCCTTTATATTTCGCTACTTCCTTAACGATGCTAGAACTTAAGAATGAATACTGATTATTCGTCATCATAAATAAAGTTTCAATTTCATCATCAAGCACTCTATTCATAGAGGTGATTTGCATTTCATATTCGAAGTCTGAAACAGCTCGCAAACCACGTAAAATAGCTTGTGCCTTCTTCTCCCTTGCATAGTCGATTAATAAACCTTTATAGGATTCTACAACCACATTGGGCATGTCTTTTGTAACTTCTCTAATTAATTCGCACCTTTCATCTACTGTGAATAACGGTTGCTTAGACGAATTATTTAAAACACATACATAAATTTGATCGAACACCTTTGCCCCTCGTTTAATAATGTCCAAATGTCCAAATGTTAGTGGATCAAAGCTGCCAGGACATACTGCAATACTCCCCATCATCTTTCCTCCTCTACTTCTGCTTCACTCTCTCGTCCATAAATAGTAATAGAACTCATCCCGTATGTTTCGTGTTTTACCATCTTATATTTTCCAATTTCTTGATCAAGTTCAATAGTAGAGTCATGTTCAGTAACAATATACCCTTTTTCCTGTAAAAGGTCATGGTCACTGATTGTATTTATAAGCGCTTTCAATTTTTGTTTCTTATACGGTGGATCTAAAAAGATAAGTTGAAACGATAGCTCTCTTTTAATGACGGCTTTTAATGCTCTTTCAGCATCATTTCTATAAACCTCTGATTGATCAATTTTACATAATTCAAGGTTTTTATGTATGGTTTGTATAGCTTTCGGTTCTCGATCTACAAAAATACACTTATCAATCCCTCGACTTATACTTTCAATTCCAAGTCCACCACTTCCAGCAAACAAATCTAAGGCCCAGCCACCATCAAAAAATGGTCCAACCATATTAAAAATGGCTTCTTTTACTTTATCAGTTGTAGGTCTTGTAGTTACTCCAGGTACAGCCTTTAATGGTCTACCTTTATACTTTCCAGATACTACTCTCATGCGTTCATCACTACTCTTTCATTTACAGCCTAAAAAAATTGATCAATGGCTTTTTTGTACCATTTTATCCTACCATAGCTTTTCGTCTCCATACAATATTTTCATGAGCGTAATCTTACCTGTATGAAGGAAATTCAAAAGTCCACTTAGATAAATTCTATTAGTCATGAAGAAAATCCATAACAATTCGAATAGCCTCTCGTAAAAAAATAAAAATTTACCATATTCATGTATACTGACAATTCATTTGGTGATAATGAATAGTAACAACATCGATTCGTTGGTGTTGTTGCCAACCGCGGAGAAGACTTACGTTTCCCCATAAGTTCTTCCTCCGGTTTCTCCTCTCCCTTTGCCTTCAGCCTATTTGTGAGGTATTGAAGGACCCTACAGTATGTACTGTAGGGATTTTTTTATGAGAAAGGATAATGTATTTGTCTTTCCCCATTCGAAAATCAATCGTTTATCACAAATTTGAAAAATGAATCATCCAAAATAGGAACTTAAGTTTTACTTTATTTATAAGAATTCTTTAAAACTCTCTATTTGGATGGTATTATTTAAATGATTTTCTTTAAACTAGATTTTGTTAAGGAAAATTTTTTACGAGCTTTAAAGAAAAAATAATCAAAAACGCTTTTCATCGTAACAATATAAGTGAATGAAAAATGGAGGATAAGCAAATGATTCAACGTTTTATCGAATTAGGAGAAGGATATTCTGATCTTTATGAATTACTAGCAACAGCAAGATCCAATAAAGAACGGGTTTCAAAGCTAATTGCCTTACATACTACTAAAAAAGACAAAGAAGTAACATCATTTGTGGTTGTCATGAAGCCGACTAATCCTGGAGAATTTCAGGCATTGTATATTTGTCGGGAGGGAATTCCAAATCCTAACGTAATAGCAAATAAACGCTATGAACTATTCGAAGAGCTATCAAACGATTTGGACCTACCAATTATACCTGTTGAAGTTAAGCCATCAAGTATGTTTAATGAACTTATCTTATATTATCAATATTTGATTGGGATTTTAAGATTAAATCATTATATCCCACCAATGAAATAATTCTGATGGTACTGTAAGTAATAGAAGAGGAAATATCGAATTAAAACGTAAAGACCTTGGCCCTAAGAGCAAATAGGACAAAATGGAATTAGAAAGAAATCGTTCATTTTCAATTCAAATTTGCTTATGACCTCGAGGGAATCTAAAAGCGCAACGTTCTGTATGTAGAAGCTGGCTGTCTAATTTTGTCATAAAAATCAGACGGCTCGTACTAAATTGGAAAATTATTTTTAGTTTCCTAAACAATAAAAAAGGCACATCTCAGTTTAAACCGAGAATGAGCCTTTTATAGTCCTAATTTATAATCATATTCTTTAGCTTTGTCTACCTTTGATTCGAATTCAAGTTTCAAAAACGGCTTGTATGAAGGCTCTACACGCTTTACAAATGAATAGGATGAAATTTTTTGCACTGTTTGATCGACAGCATCCATATCACAGTAGAGTACAACATATTTTAAACGTTTTGACACATAATGAACATTCCCAAACTTTCTTAACATTTTAAGTTGCTTCAAAGAATGTAACCAAATGATAATTCCCTGCCGTTTTTCAAACATAATTGATTCTCCTTATACTAAACCTTCCTTCAAGACTGTATTCGAAAAAAATGGCTACGGACACAAAAATTCCAATAAGTCTTGTAAGAAATTATTCTTATATGTAAAAATGATTCTAACTCCTTCAATTCGAACTAATTTTCAGATCGTTAATCTTTATAAAGTCTAGCAAATATTTCTTATTCAAACAATAGGTTCTGATCTTTTTATTCGTTTATTACTACGAATCCAGGAGCCTCTATGCCACGCTTCTTTATCTAGATCTCCCAAAAAAGTGCAACTATCACTGCTTTCAAATAAAAAACGAGTATATAAATACCCGCTTTTTATTTCTACGAAGCCTTACATCCACAGCTACCTCCAGAACCACAACCGCCTCCACAACTTGATTCGAAAAATGGATTACCGGTTGGGACTTTAATATGTGTAGAAACTGCCTGACCTAGTTGTACACTAATTTCATCAAGTAAAGACTGTAGTTCATTTTCAGCCTTTTTAAATGATGAAATCGTATCATTTAAATCAAGCTCTCTTTTACGATCACGTAAGTCTTTAGTTATCTTACGGTAATCAGGATGGTATTTGCCAAAGCGTTGGACATCTTCGTATAGGTCTTTCACTTTATTAAACTGACGAATGATCTCCTGTGCGTCATGATCACTCTTTAATCTATAAAAATTAACTCGATAATTCTCAGCAAGTTCTGATTGTAGAATACTTTCTGCTAGCTTATCCGCTTCATCCAGTAAAAGCATGCTCTCCATTGTTGCATTCATAGAGTATTAGCACCTCCGAATTTCATTCTACCATGAATATCCGAAAATGAAAAATATCTTAGCGATCAATCGACATTTTCTTTATTACTATTATTTCCTCTTCTTATTTCACAACTACCTGTATCGATTCTTGTAAGGAATAGCTGTGTGAATTATTATGAACGACTTCTATATCTATTTGGTGAGTCCCTTTAGACAGCCCTTTCACAATAAATGCTGCCGTATATATATCATTGATTCTTTTTCCATCCACTATTACTTGAAGATGACCTTCGCCTTGTGTTTGCCCTTTCTTACTTTCAGCAAACTGGAAAGATGGGATATAACATTCAATATATACATTTTGGTTTTTCACATGATAGGATACATCCAAGGTCCGCTCTTTTGACTGAGTCATCACCTGGACAGCTTCATTGGAAAGGTCTTCAATTTGAACTGGAGCAGCTTCCACCACTCCTTTTGGTCTTGGCTTGTCCTCTACACATCCACACAATAATACTACTATCATAAACGCCGTTATAAACCACTTCAATTTTATCGCCTCCTATCACTATTCTTTACCTAGAGACGAAAAAAGATGAATACGTAATAAATATTATACATCGTTAAATATAAGGGGATTTTATTGTACATTAAGCAACAAGAAAAAGGGAGATTCCCCTCCCTCACGTCCTATTATTGACTAATTAAATTTAATCTTGTTGCCCCATTGATTGAAACATAGCCATCATCATTGAAGCCATCTGTATTGAATTGGAAAATTGTTGTACTTTATGTGGAATTGTTCGTTGGTAATAATTCATCATTTCAATCTCAAACATTTGAAAATCATTAGGATTTCTAGCTAATTTACGATACCAATGTGGTTGTTCACGTAAAAACTGCTTTCTTTCTTCTTTAGCTTGGATATACTCCAAAACGTCCTTCCTCATTTCTCCACCTCTACTTCATTTACATCCATTTATTGCTTGAAGCTAGTAAGGAATTAATCTTTTCTAAAAGAAAAAGGACTCTGACCCGTTCCTGAATTACTTTGTTTAGACCCTTTTGATACACCAAATTGATCGAAAAGCCCTTGTATAGTTGAAATGGTACTACTCATATTTGTAATATGCTGATTCATAGTGTTCATATCCATGTTTTTCATAGCAGAAACGATAGAAGACATAAAATCAGTTTTACTTTCCGTATTTTGACTATTATCTTCCGCAGGTTGTTCTTTATATTGGTTCCAGATAACATCATTTTCACCAAGAAGATACCAATCCTCAAAAACCTCTTGCCATTCTTTATTTCCTTTACGAACTTCTTGGATAATCTTAGGGTGTTCCTTTACAAATTCTTTGAATTGTTGAACGGATGGATGATTTTTTTTAGATGCCATTTCTTTTCACCTCTCTGATACATTTGCCTATTATATCTTATTACAATGGCACCTTACCTGTTCGCCTATTTGCCGATTTCTTTTATAATGATAAAGGTCAAATCATGATCATAATTGGTTATTATAAAGAAACAAAGACCTCCAAAATGTAAATATCTTTTAAATTTAGGCAAATGATCAAGTGTCCGGGCTGGTTGAATTCCTTTCCAGTGGCTCGCCTTCCACGAGATTGGCGGTGAACCTCCTCCCGCAGTAGCTCGTACTCCCCTACATTTAACCTTAATCAGCTTGTTGTTGATTTAACATGGCATGGATACGATTAACCCAAAAGCCACAATCAAGACGTTAATACTAATCCTTCTTTAATCGTTTCACTAGATCTTTAATTGGAATCCAGTCAATCATTCTAACAAACAAGACCTAAATCATTGTAGGTACAAAAACTTTCATAATAATCATTACCATTGCTTTTTCTATAAAAAAATTGAAAACTTAATGCAAATCTTGGTAAAATAGCACTATTCAAAGGAGAGTGTAGAGAGATGCTGAAAGAAGAAATCATGCAATTGACTGAGGAAATTATTTCGACAGGTACTGAAGAGGATCAAGTGGTTTTAGACTTATTATTAAAGGGGCTCAAACAAAAGCAGCATTTTGATAAAGGGTCTTATATTGGGGCACTTCTTCATGCAGATGGAGAATATAAAGATCAGGAATTTACGATTACGATTCCAAACACACCTATTATTCAGAATGCCTTACATATTGTTCACGGTGGTATTACAGCGACATTGTTGGATTCAGCAATGGGAGGATTAGTCCATCATATACTTCCTCCTGATAAGGCTGCAGTAACCACTGAAATAAAAATTAATTATGTAGCACCTGGAATTGGAAAAGAATTAACATGTAAAGCCTCTTTAATTCATAAAGGGAATAAAACTGTCGTTACTGAAGGAAAAGTATATAGAGATGACGGTACTCTGATCGCACATAGTACGGCCAGTTTTTTTATTATTAATCGTAAATAAGGAAGGTTAAATATGAAAAAGTTCATTCTCAAAAAACAATGCGAATTGTGTAAAAAAAGGAGTAAAGTTGGTCGCTTCTACTTCAATTCTTATAATAAAAAAATTTTCGTCTGCTCTCTTTGTATAGAATATGCAGAACGTAGAGCTTTTCGAAAAGCAAATTAACAATCTTTATGGAAGAGCTAATTCTTTAAATTTGGAATTAGATGTTGTCAAGATTCATATTAAGTATTTAATGCCTCCAGCTATTCAATAAAGATATTCATTAAGTTAAAGAAACACAATGAGGTTCCATTACGTCGCATCCACTTACTTTCCGTGAAAACGAACTGTCTCTTTCCTAGGGAAAGCTGAGCCTGAGGGGCTCAGCCTTTCCTCACTTAGCGAATTGCACTAGTTCGTTAATAAAAGTATTATTCACATTGCTGACACCCAGCCTCTTTATAATAAACTTATTGTTCCCAAGTTTTTATGAAGTTTTGAGTGTAATATAATTCATCAACTCCAACTCCCAAATGAGAAAAATCTTCATTAAGTAAAGCTTCTCTATGTCCTTGACTATTTAGCCAGCCTTCTGAAGCAGCAATTCCGTCAACATATTGCGCGGCGATATTTTCGCCAGCCATTTGATAGTTAATTTCCGCTCTTGCAAGTCTATCCATTAAATTACCCTTTTTATCTGAAACATGTGAGAAATATTGATTCACTTTCATATCTTCACTATGCAAAAACGCAACGTCTGAGACATCTTCATGCCATTTCACTACAGGTAAGCCATGCCTTTTCCGATAATAATTGGTAATGCTGAATATTTGTTTCTCTGCACCACTCTCAATATTTTCCCATTTTTCTTCACTGATTTCTTTAGGTTTTAGAAGACTTCCTCTATAGGTTACTTCATATGACCTTTGTTTTACAAAGGTTTCGGCATCCAATACTCTGACACTCGATAAAATCCCGTCAAATTTGTCTATATAAAGTTGAACATAAACTTCTCCATATTTAATAGTTGGTCTTGTATTCATATCTTCTTCTGAAAACTCAAACTTATAGGAATTCCCTGCTAGTTCCATAGATAAACTTGATGTAATAGGCTGTATTGAAAATACCTCCTGCGAAGACTGTCCAATCTTAAAGGGATCTACATTAACATCAGGTCCTATTCCATATACAGTGACAACTTTCTGATGATGAATGCCAACTTGAATATACTCATTTTCATTTTTCTCGTATATCCACCAATCATAATCGTATGCTGAAGGATCAATTCGATCTGGTTCCCCGAGTATAGCCGTAACTTCCTCGGAAGATTTATTCATAAGTGATAAAATCCCTTCAGTAGGTAACTCATTCTCCTCTTCATATGACTGTTTCCGTTCCATTTCTTTCTCTTCAGAAGCGATTTCATTTGCTATTTGAACCTTCTCCTCTTGATGCTGTTCCTTTGGGGTATATTGTCCATAGTAGATAAATAAAGAATAACTGAGAAAAATAATAATAAATATGATAATAGCCCTCAGCAGGATTCGCAATACTAGTCTCTCCCCTCTTTTGTTTTTCTATCATTATATGAATTGAACCTGGATGTATTCTATCATTTAATTGTAGCAATTAACCATACACCCTCATGTCCTTTTTCTCTTTGTCAAAAAAACGTATTTCTATTCATACCCTATTCACAAAACGTTTAAACATCTCTTATATGTAAAGATCAATTCTCACATGATAAAATGGTATGACTCACAATGAAAATCCTATATATTTCCCTCGTTTACACCTTAGGAACATGAACTAGGTTACCAATATAAATTTTTTTCATCTCCATATTTTTATCTTTTATTATATCATTGTTTTCTACATTTATTTCAATTAATAACCGATAGAACGATCGGGAAAAAAATCTAGCAACTGAATTCATTTCACAGATTGAATTCTTAGAGCCTTAAAGCTAGCTTTCAGACCCCCTCTAAGAATATAAAAATAAGTAAGAAAGACAAAACTTATGAGACTAAAGGAACACTCACTATGACTATTACACGACAAGGAAGCCTTTTTAACTTACAAGAAGGATATGATTTAGAACCTACCCAACGATATGAAGCTATTTTCAGCTATTGATATTCAGCCAATCTGTAGGGATGAAAAATCATGTTTCCCAATAGCAGTTGAGCACAAACCTTTACTATGATTTACTCCTTGGATGGTAACAAGGCATTGATACAATCTGAAGCTAATTTTGAAGCATTAAAAACAAGCTTTTTAGTTCAAAATGGACTTTGGCACGTTTTTCGGTTTGCTAAGGCACGTTGTTTAAGCTGAAAATTCCTCTTTAAATATGCATTTACACTCTCAACAGCGGTACGATGTTTAAATAATGTTTTCTAAGCTTTTGATCCTTTAGCTGCAGCTCTATATTTTCTAAGGTGAGAAACAAGCTGCTTAAATTTTATAATAACGAGCTCTTTTCTAAGAGATTGTTGCCTTTTAAATAGGTTCTTTGAACGATAACTACTTAGACTTGAATGAAGGAAAAGAGTGGACACGTGAGACCCACAGGCGCTTGTTTAGGAGCCTCAACCGCCCGCCTCGCGAAAAAACAACTGAAGAGGAAGTCAACCAGACAGGACACTTGATAATGTGCCTAAATTAAAAAGGTATTTAGACACTGTAGGTCATTATTCTTTAAAATAAGGACAACGAATAAAATTGTTTCTTAACTTAACAAGAAAGCACACAGGCTAGTATGAGTGTTAAGGGAAGATTTTTATATAAAAGGAGCAAAAATCAACAACTACGATAAAACAGCCGGAAAATTACATCATGGATAAAAAAAGCAAAAAAATGCTCGGAATCATCCAAGCATTTTTTTTTAATAACTCTAATGAGTTTCTGAAATACCTTCCAAAGCTTCACCTGCTTCGTCACTTGTTTCGTTATTTATAGAAAGGTCTCCTAAAGAAATAATTCCAACAAGATTTCCATTTTCCACAACAGGTAGTCGTCTAATTTGATTTTCCATCATGATTTTTGCAGCCTTTTCTGGGCTTTCATTAGCTTCTATTGAAATGACATGATCACTCATAACATTCGTTACTTGATTAGAACCCGGATGTTTTTCCGCAATTCCTCTTACAACTAAATCACGATCTGTAATCACACCAATTAATTTATCATTCTCAACAATTGGAATTGATCCTACATTATAATCTTTCATTTTCACTGCAACTTCATAGACATTATCTAATGGTGTACAATATTCTACATTTGTCGTCATAATCTCTTTGATTTTCTGCATAATCATACCACTCCTTATTCATCTTTCATACCGATAGTTTACCTTCCCACACTAGATCTATGCAGGATGTTTCATTTGCAGTTGCTTCCGTTTAATGTTCAAGTTTCAAGTTTCAACTTTCAAATCGGTAAACTTGTCGAGATGAACTATTCACCAAATAATAAAAGGAAGGAACCTCCTTTTTTATTAAGCTTCTTAAGAGCAGAGCTTTAAAAACAAGGATTGCTATAAAATCCTTGTTATGAGAGTAAGCGCTACATATTCTTTCGAAGTTTTTCTTTATCTTTTGAAGAGATATAAGATATAATGATATCGTGAAAAGGCTTTTAGGAGGGAATACATATGAAAATGGAAGGTACGGGAATTGAAGGTGTAGTTGTAGATCTTTCCCGATTAGATGAAATAATGGAAGATATCGGTCTAGTTCGTGCAGGTCAATGGGACTATGAACGAGCAACGTATGATCGTAAAATTGAAGCAAAGGGTGAAACATTCTACCTTCGCGTTCAAGCTTATGCTGTTGAAGGTGATATAGGTGGAAGACATGCTCAAGTCAAACTTATGACTCCTCTTTTGGGTAAGCATTACTATCCACATGGTGTTGAATACGGTGAGGGGGAACACTTCCCTAATCCCATTCTAAACACAAGTAAGTCACTATTAAAGCAATTATCAGAACAGCTTCAGAATCTTTAATCGTTAGTAAATGAAAGAGGGTGACTCAAAAGGTTGTTAAATAACGACCTTTTGAGCACCCTTTCTTTATCTTTCGTGTAGAAACAAATAATTAGGCTTTTTTAATAAAAAAAGAGGGATTCCTACCCCTTATTGGTTTCCAATTTCCTCTTTTTCTTTCGTTCTTTTTATTGTTTTCTGCATTTTTTTACAGTTATGTGCAACGCAAAGAAGCCCCCATTCAATCGTATTTTTTTTGAGGCCACGCATTGAAAAGCGTCTGAACTGCTGATTATGTTTTATTTGCCCAAATACACTTTCTACATCACATGTTCGTTGGCTATATAATTTTCATCCTTTTTCACTCTGAAGACGTTCACGAATTTTTTTTCGTATTTTTCTGTCGCTTTTCTCCAAACAAATGTATATTGATTTGCATTTGCTTCTATCTTAGTCCCATCAACAAAATAGTGCTCCAGCTTTACCAATCCTTTTTCACGTAGTAACTCTACAATTGAAAAGAAGACTTGATAGATAATGTCTTTCATACGATCAGATCGAAACCGATTGATCGTTCGAAAATCAGGAGTTTGACTCCCCGATTTTTTTGTTGTTTAATTATTCTTTAAAAAAGACTGTTTTCGTAGGGGTTTTGCTTCTATGAATACAATTTTAGAACGATAGTGGAATGGAACGTCCCGGTTTTTACGTTAACTGAATTAAAAAGATAAAAGTATGAAAAGAGGCTAACCCAAGGTCTAAAATCTAGACTTTTGGGTCAGACTCTTTTTGTTTAGCGTATACATACATCGGATATTCAATATTGACATTATTACTATCAAATCTTTGTAAGAATCGATTAATGAAATAGAAATAAAGGGTTTGAAAAATAGGAATTATCGATGAATTTCCTTTGTTTTATTAAGCATTACATACTATAATAAGATAAGAAATGTTTAGTAAGAGAGGGGCACCATATTGACCACATTTTTTAACAAACGTACAATTCTCACAATCGTAACTATCATAATAATAGGGATTATTGGATTTTTCATCCTTCCTATTTCTGTTCCATTAATCGTAGCATTTGTTACAGCCCTCTTTCTTGAACCAGCTATTAAGTTGCTTCAACATAGAGCGAAGCTGAACAGACAGTTGTCTGTCCTATTTGTTTTCTTATTATTTGTCGTCCTTATAGGTGTGTCCGGTTATATTCTAACAACAAAGGTAATTGGAGAAGTTGTTCAAATTGTAGATAACGCTCCATCCTATATAAACGAAATTACAAAAGTCTGGGAAAACTTTCAAGATGATTTGACAACAACTACGAAGGATTTACCTCAATTTATTGTCAACGAGATAAGTGATCAGGTAACAAATTTCCTTCAAACAGCAAGAACTGATCTGACAAGCTATGTAAATATAGATAATATAAAAGCTTTATTTACAAATATTCCAAACTATTTAGTTAATTTGATTGTCTATTTAATTGCTCTTTTCTTATTCATGTTAGAACTCCCAAGATTAAAGCTAAAATTTTATTCTTATTTAACCCAAAAAACAGCTGAAAAAGTAGCATTTATGACTTCGAGACTTAATTTCGTTGTAATGGGTTTTATAAAGGCTCAGTTCTTAGTAAGTGTAATTATTTTTGTCACAACGTTTATCGGTTTATTGTTTATCGCACCCGAAATTGCTTTAATTATGTCTCTCATTATTTGGATTATTGATGTTATCCCCTTAATAGGTTCAATTATTATTATGGGACCTTGGTCACTCTACCACTTAATTACTGGAGATGTTACTTTAGCTGCAAAGTTAGGAATTCTAACAGTTATCTTACTTGTTATTAGACGAACAATCGAACCAAAAGTAATGGGCACCCACATTGGTTTATCTCCTTTATCAACTTTAATCTCTATGTATTTAGGATTAAAATTGTTTGGTGTATTAGGTTTCTTCATTGGTCCAATGTTATTAATTGTTTACAATTCTGCTCGTGAAGCAGGAATTATTAAAATTAAATTTAAAATATAAGCGAGGATATGGGTCTCCCCTACTCCTCGCTTTTTTAATCGATTTCTTTACGTTTCATGTTAATTTTCTAGCACAATGTATGTTTAATTTCTAAGCATAGGCTCTTGCTTACCAACTGTAAAGCGTTCTGAGCAGGCAGATGAGCTAAGGAAAGTCTCAAATTCAATAGGATAATCAAGTTTGGTAGGTGTTTATCTGTAAAGAATAGCCACGTCTTTCTTAACTATCTAGTTGTACGCACCTTATGATAATGAATTACTTCCTCTTATAAGTTATCTCTTTTTTGCATTTCCCACTTTAAAAACGACCCTTCCTTAGATTGACATATGAAGCCTAAGCGATTTAATAGATGGATTACTTGTTCTTGGTCTCGTCTACACTCCATCACAATCTTTTTTACAGACTTTTGATAAGTCAACCAATCGATTAATGCGTCAATTGCTTCATACGCAATTGTTTCATCTGTTGTTTTTTCTTTTGAAATGTCAAGATGATAATCTAAAGAAACTGTTCCATCTTTTATAGGACGGCCTTCCATGACTAAATCTCCTATAATTTTCTTTTCCTCATACAAAATAATCAACCAAAATCCAAAATCATTATCTTTCTTATCTGTTTCTAATTCCTCAATATAATATGGTAAAAATCCCTTTACAATAGAAGACGGCCATGAGGCAGGAATACCGATTGGAGACCTTTTTTCTAATTCCTTTCTATGAAAAATAAGTGACTTTGCAATATCAAGTGAACATGGCACGATCATTAAACGATTTGTAAGTATTTCAATCAAGACATTCTCTCCCCTCTAGCTTAGTTGCCTTCCCTTCTAAACGATGTTCATTCATTGTGTGTAGGTGTAGGAAGAAAGTTAACGATTCTACACCTGTTTATAGAGCAAGGTGAGAGTGATACAAATAAGGGTTGTTCCCCATCACATTGTTCATATAAATCAAACATTTGCAGTAGTGAAAGCTACTCGGAGATTTACATTATGAAGAAACAAAAGTACAGAGAATTTGATCAGGCTTGGTGCATTAATCAATAAAGATATCTCTTGAAAACGGCAAATGACAATAAAAAGAGGGTGGTTTAGAACATTTTATTCTAAACCACCCATGAAATATGTTTAAAAACCTAATATTGCTTTAATAACCGATGTTGTTTCTCCACCATGGTAAAAAACGTAAAGTAATAAATAAACAGCTAAACCCGTAATTCCAGTAAAAAACCAAACAATACTCGTAACAGGACCAAGCTTACGATGCTTTTCATATTTTTTCTTATAACCAGTAACTAAGGAGATTATTCCTAGAACAGCACCAACTGTAGCCAAAGTTATATGAAAGATTAAGAAAATAGTATAATAAATCTTAATATCATCTGGACCACCAAAGGCTGTATTACCAATAAAAATGGTTCTAGAAGCATAGATAATGAAGAAAAGCACGGCAAAGACTGCTGCAATTGTCATTACTTTTATATGTGCATTAATTTTTCGTTGTTTTATTAAGTACCATCCAATCGCAACAGAAATTGCACTTAATACGATAAATGTTGTACTAATAGTCGGTAAAATTGGTAATGAAGTATTCATTTTTCGTCCTCTCTTGTAAACAATTTTCCTATGTAGGGACTGACTCCTTAACAAGTCAGCCAATTCATTTAGTTAGGTTTCGGTGAAAGGGTTTCTTGTAACTCAAGTTCATCTTTCTTTCGTTCATTTCCAGCCCATTGAAAAAAGATATAGGCAAGTATTGTTCCATATACAATTTCTTGTATTATCTTCATAAGAACCCCGCCTAACTGTTGATCTTCAACGGTTGGAAGTATGTTAAACATTTCAGGACCTGTTAAATTTAACCCTGAGAGCATATCTGCTGGAACACATAACTGTAAAGCATTAATCCAAGCTTGAGGCTCAGAGTATGTTAAGTATAGTGGGTCTGTTGCAAAGATAATTAATGCACAGGCTGGTGTTAATAATACACCGTCTGCAAAGATATAACCTACTTTCTTTATACCTGTAAGCGATTTCCAATCTGGCAATGTGTTTAAAAGTGGCCACCACATTAACATAGCACCAAAGAAAATGACAGTCGACATTATAGAGTGATACACAGGATCTGTTTTAACAAAATCAAAGACTAAAGGTACATGATAGATAGAGAATATGCCATTAAAAAGGATTAGTGCAATAATAGGATTAGTCAATACCTTTAGTATTGGCTTAATAACAGGCCTGTATATTAACGTTTTCCATAACCAATTAGGAATACCTAAAATAAGTAATGGAGGAACAACAAGATACAAAATCGCCATTTGTGTCATATGGGCACTAAACATGATATGACCAAGCAAATCTACAGGACTCCCCTTACTAATATAAAGCGTGAAAATAGCAAGGACAAAGAGAATTTTTTGTTTAGTAGGAATAGGTTCACTTTCCTTGAATTTATGACGCCAAGGTCCAATAATTAAGAAATATAAGATGGTTATTAACACAAGAATAAGTAGAAAGTAAGGACTCCATAATGCACGAAATCCGAATATATCAAAGCTCATATGTTTTCAGCTCCTTAAGCTAGTCCTTCACAAATATTATACACATCCAATCAAACTCTATCAATGAACGTTCTATGACAAATACATATTCTAATTTGAAGATCGTCATTGAAGAATGAATATCTCTTTAAACCACAGGAAAAAGAGCAATTAGCGAAAGCCAATTGCTCTTTTTCATAAGAGATTTACCACCAGATAATTGTCATAAATGCTAGAACAGTAAGTCCTGCAACACCAACACCTGAGAACAAGAATAAAGCTGCTGCCTCATGGCCTCTATGACTCATATGCATAAAATAATAGAGTTGGAAAATAACTTGAATGACTGCCAATGTGATGATAAATGGAATCTTAAACCATTCGCCAATTCCGTCATAGCCAACTGCAATAAACGCTATAATTGTTAAGAAAATCATCATAGAAAAAGTTATGATTTGGTGCTTCATATCTTCTGCATTTTTTTTACGGCGGTAAGTAAGATCTACTTTAGGGTTTGCTGAATTGTGATTATTTGCCATCAATTTATCCCACCATTCCCATTAAGTATACTACTGTAAAGATAAATACCCAAACTACGTCAATAAAATGCCAATATAAACTAGCTAAATAGTATTTAGGCGCATTGTATAAGCTTAAGCCACGTTTAGCATTACGAACAATTAAAGTTGTGATCCAAAGAAGACCAAATGCAACGTGAAGACCATGTGTTCCAACTAACGTATAGAAAGCCGATCCTAATGCACTACTTGTAATTGTAAACTCAAATTCATGAACATAATGGTTAAATTCATAAATCTCAAGCAGGAGGAATGCAAAACCTAAAAGAACAGTGATAATCAACCATAGCTGCATTTTACCAAAATTAAAGTTCTTCATGTGATACATTGCATATACACTTGTTAAACTTGATGTTAAAAGTAGCATTGTTGCTACAAACACTAGTGGAATTTCAAATAAATCCTGTGTTGAAGCTCCTCCAGCAGTTGATTCACGTAATGCTAAAAATGTTGCGAAGAGACTAGCGAAAAGTACGGTCTCTCCACCTAAGAATAACCAAAAGCCTGTAAACTTATTTTTACCTTCGAGGGTAGCTCTTTCAGGCGAAGCAGGAAAATTTTCTGCCGTTAATTTTTCCTCAACATTTGCCATTATGCTTTCCCTCCTTTATCTTCATTCATTAAATCTTCTTTATGAATATGATATCCATGATCATCAATAATAGATCGTAGGAACATTGCAGCCAACGTAATAATAAAACCAACAAAGATTGCTGCTAATCCCCAGCTATAGTCTTCACGATACATCAAACCAAATGATACAACGAATAATCCAAATGACATGATGAAAGGTAAGATTGAACCATTAGGCATATGAATGTCACCAAGAGGCTCAGCAGGTGTCATCTCTTTGTTACCCTCCATTTTTTCAATCCATAAAGCATCTAATCCACGAACAAGTGGCGTTTGTTTAAAGTTATATTCAGGTGGTGGAGATGGAATTGCCCACTCAAGTGTACGACCATCACCCCAAGGATCCATGCCAACCTTCTTACCTTTAATAGCTGTTAAAACAATATTATAAAGTAAGATAATCGTAGCAGCGGCCATTAAAAACGCACCGACTGTACTAATAGCATTTCCTACATTCAATCCTTGACCTGGCAGGAAAGTGAATACACGACGAGGCATACCCATTAACCCTAAGAAATGCTGGATAAAGAAAGTTAGGTGGAATCCAATAAAGAATAGGATAAATGTAACGATATTTAACTTTTCATTAAGCATTTTACCAAACATTGTTGGCCACCAATAAATTGCTCCAGCAAATAATGAAAATACTACTCCACCAACAATAACATAGTGGAAGTGAGCGACAACAAAGTAAGTGTCATGGTACTGATAGTCAGCTGCTGCAGCCGCAAGCATAACACCTGTTACCCCACCCATTACGAAAGTTGGAATGAAAGCAACAGACCAGATCATTGGAGAAGTAAATCGAATAGATCCTCCCCAAATCGTAAATAGCCAGTTAAAGATCTTAATTCCTGTAGGTACAGCAATAGCCATAGTTGCTACAGCAAAAATAGCGTTTGCAATTGGACCTAAGCCAGTCGTAAACATGTGGTGAGCCCACACCATGAAGCCTAAGAATCCAATTAAAACGGTAGCAAATACCATTGAAGAATATCCGAATAAGCGTTTTCTAGCGAACACCGGAAGAATATCCGAGAAAATACCAAATGCTGGTAAAATTAAGATGTATACTTCAGGATGTCCGAAGATCCAGAATAAATGCTCCCATATTACAGTGTTACCACCTAGAGCTGGGTTAAAAAATGCTGTATCAAACAAGCGGTCAAACATTAGTAGCGCTAATCCTACAGTTAATGCAGGGAATGCAAATAAGATAAGTGCAGATGCTACAAATGTCGTCCAAGTAAACAGTGGCATACGCATATACGTCATACCAGGGGCACGCATATTAATAATAGTTACAAGGAAGTTTATCCCGGCTATAAGTGTACCAATACCGGACACCTGTAAACCTAGTAAATAAAAATCTACACCATGTCCAGGTGAATGTAATGCTAAGGAAGCATATGAAGTCCAACCCGCGTCAGGTGCTCCGTCTAAAAACCAACTTAAGTTTAGGAAGATTCCTCCAAAGAAGAATAACCAAAAACCTAAAGAGTTTAAAAACGGAAATGCTACGTCACGTGCACCAATTTGTAAAGGTACAACTGCATTCATTAATGCAAATAATAATGGCATTGCTGCCAGAAATATCATAGTCGTTCCATGCATTGTTAGTATTTCGTTATAAAGGCCTGCACTAACAAAGTCATTATCTGGAACGGCCAGCTGAATACGTATCAGCATCGCTTCTAATCCACCAACAAGGAAGAAGAAGCCACCGGATATCAGGTAAAGGATCGCAATCTTTTTATGGTCAACAGTTGTTAAGTAGTCCCATATTGTTGCACCGATCCCCTTTTTCTGAGTTAACGTGCTCACAGTGTTACCTCCCTTTTCATTTTGCTAATTAATTACTTGAAACTTTAAGTCCCATTAAGTATTCAGTTAGAGCGTCAAGCTCTTCATCAGACAATGTATCATATGTGTTTGTCATCTTATTGCCTGGTTTATACGTCTCTGGATCCTTTAACCAATTACGAACATTTTCAGCGTTATGATCAAGGATACCTGCTACTCGAGCACGCTCACCAAATGTAGCTAGGTTTGGTGCTGTTCTAGCTGCTGCAGGACGCTCATCTGTTGGAGAAATTGCGTGACACGCAATACAGCCTTTTTCTTCAAATAATTGTTCACCTTGTACAGCTAAATCAGTTGAAGCAACAGCTTCAGCCGTTTCCATGTCAGAGATCCATTGGTCAAATTCGTCTCTTGTAATGGCTTTTACTTTAAAGTCCATTAAACCATGTGAAGGTCCGCAAAGCTCAGCACATTTCCCATAGAAATATTCGCCCGCTTGATCCGCTCTCTCAGAATCAAATGTTAACCACATTTGATTTACATTTTCTGTATTTGTATCCATCTTACCACCAGCAGATGGAATCCAGAATGAGTGCTTTACATCAGAAGCGATTAAATTAAAGTATACTCTTTCATCAGTCGGCACGATTAAATCTTGACTTGTTACTACTCCATAGTCAGGATATTCAAATTCCCACCAATAAAGATTTGCTCTTACGTTAACTACAATTGCATCTTCTGGTTTACGGTTTTCATCATCAATTGCGTCTACTTCTGCAAGCTTAAAAGTCGCAGAAACAACAGGTACTGTTAAAACAATTAATAATAAGATAGGAATTACAGTCCAAATGATTTCTAGCTTATGATTCCCTTCTACTTGAACAGGAATGTTGTTTTCTTCTCCTTCACGTCTTCTGAACTTCACAATAACGTAAATGAAGATTACTGTTACGACTGCAATGACTACAACCATAATGAGCGTACTTAGGACCATTAAGTCGTACTGCATATCCGCTACTTCACCAGCAGGCTTAAGTGTGGAAAGAAACGGTTCACCACAGCCGGCTAAGACGAGCGTCAGCATTGCAAATAATGAAAACAGACGCCATTTTGTCAGCCATTTTCTCATAGCTAAATCAAACCCCTCTTTCAATAATTTAAAATTCCCCTTGAAAAATAAAGGAAACCTGTTTATAAATAAATTCTTTATAAGAAAGAATTTCGAGATTAAACAATGGTAAAAAGTACCATTGATACAAAGAGAATTGTTAAATAGTTAATGGAATAAACAAACATTTTTGTTGCCCATTTCAATTCTTTCTCTTTATTTTTAAAGTCTTTAATTCCAATAACAAACCAACCGATATTTAAGATGGTTGCCAAGATGAGGAATCCTGTACCTAATTCATATAAGTAGAACGGTAGCGGTAGTAGACATGCAATCCAAACCATAATTTGTCTTTTTGTCACCGCAAAACCATGAACTACCGGTAACATAGGAATGTTTGCCGCACGGTATTCCTCCGTTCTTCTCATAGCTAAAGCCAGGAAATGAGGAGGCTGCCAGATAAACATGATTAAGAATAAAACCCATGCTTGAACACTTAATGTTGAATCAACTGCAGCCCAACCAATTAATGGCGGTACAGCTCCAGAGATACTACCAATCACAGTATTAATAGTATAAAGTCGTTTAGACCACATCGTATAAAGAAACACATATGTTACCACACCAACTAATGAAATAATGGTTGCCGTTAGTGTTGTCATTAACATAAAACAAAAGCCTAGAGTTAGAAGGAAAATACCTATCCACAATGCTTGAATTGGATTCATTTTCCCCGTAACAGTTGGTCTATCCTTTGTTCTTTCCATTAAATGATCGATGTCTCGATCGTAGAAATTATTAATAGCACATGAACCTGCTATAACTAATGAAGAACCAATCATAGTAAATAATACAACATCAATATTTCCTAGAAAACCCTTTCCTGAAAAATAAAGGGCAAGCCAAATGCCTGTAAATGTCGTAATGGCATTTGAGTTTACAATACCAACTTTAATTAATGCTAAGAATTCTTTCCAAATCGTTGTTTCTCGTATATCGCTAGAAGCTTGGTTCAATGAAGCTTCATCGAAAGTCTTAGTATTAGCCAAACTACGTACCTCCTTAACGCTCTTTTTTCAAAAAATTAAACTTTAAAAATATCAGTTAACTAAATTTAGTAGACATTTTTAAACAATTTTCGAAAATAAACTTTATACTTTACTATATTGCATCCTTGCCTTTTATGAAGGCGGTTGCAATACATATCATTTCCATATAATATCATACTAGAAAAACGCTCATTACAAAACGGTCTACTTGTTATTAAAACATAATTACCTTATTCTTTGTGAACATTTTATGAAGTATTTATGTCGAAATTGTGAAGTTGGATCTTTCCTTCTATATTATGACGTTTCTATTTTATCATAAAATAGGAACACATACTTAGGAAAAAAAAGTAATTCACTAACTAGTTTGCTGAAAGCTATTAGTTTAGTCTTAAATTGCAGAGTTTAGACACTTATAAATACAAATGTACTGAATGAATACTTTCTTACTACCTTTTCATTTAGTTTAACTAGTAGTGAGATCAATCCATCTAGGCTTTCTAATATCTAATAACTTTGTGAACATTTAGTCTTAGTTATTGTCTTTTCGTTCGACATTGTGTACGATCGATTAGTATGACTTATGAACTTATTATTTTACAACATAAGTAGGTGAACATTTTGCAACGTGCTCTAAAGTGGTTTGCTGTTTTTACAACAATCATCATGTTACTCGTCTTAATTGGTGGTGCTTTAGTTACAAAAACCGAGTCTGGTGCAGGGTGTGGGGATTCATGGCCTTTATGTCATGGAGAAATTATACCAAGTGAAATCACATTTGAGCTTGTCATTGAATTAAGCCATCGTCTTGTAAGCGGTCTTGCTGGACTTGCTGTTTTGGTTCTTTCAGTATGGGCATGGAGAACAATAGGTCATATTAGAGAAACTAAGTTTTTAAGTATATTGTCCTTTTTCTTCTTAGTCCTCCAAGCATTGATTGGTGCAGCAGCAGTAAAATGGGGACAATCCGATGCCGTTCTAGCTCTACATTTTGGTATTTCTCTTATTTCATTTGCATCTGTATTATTATTAACACTATTGATATTTGAGGTAGATAAGAAATTTGATGCCAGGTCTCTTCTTATTAGCAAAGAGATGAAATTTCATATGGTTGGTATTATCCTATACTCTTATGTAGTCGTTTACACAGGTGCTTATGTAAGACATAAAGGAGCGAGTCTAGCGTGTCCTGAGTGGCCTATATGTAGTGGTCGCGCTAACGGACTTCCCACAACTTTACATGAATGGATACAAATGGGACATCGATTCGCTGCAGGACTAATCTTTCTTTGGATTACATATGCGGCTTGGCGTGCTATTAGATCCTATAAACATCAGCGTGTTGTTTACTGGGGCTGGATTATAGCCTTCTGTTTAGTATCATTCCAAGTGACAACAGGAGCGTTAGTTGTTCTAACTGGTTTGAATTTATTTGTCTCATTGGCACACGCCTTAATTATTTCATGTCTTTTCGGTCTTTTAAGCTACTTTTTATTATTAGTTAGCCGTAGTAACGCACAAGCTGATGTGTTCTCTTCAAAGAACTCATCAATTCCGAAAAAAGAGGAAACGTTATAATAAACGTTCCCTCTTTTTTATTTCACTTCATTTCCCCTACCTCTTCAAACATCCTTATTGCCTTCTTACGTTGCTCCTTATGGTCTACTGTCGGATAAGGATAATCCTTTCCAATAATGCAACCCTTACTTGTTTGTTCCATCTCATTCATCTTCCACGGTTCATGAATATACTTCGTTTCGACATTTTTTAATTCATTCATAAAATTTCTAATATATTTTCCTTCTGGATCAAATTTCTTAGATTGTGTAATAGGATTAAAAACTCTAAAATAAGGGACGGCATCGGTGCCAACTGATGCACACCATTGCCAGCTGCCAATATTAATACATTCATCATAGTCTATCAGCTTTTTTGAAAAATACTCCGCTCCTAAACGCCAATCAATTAAATAATCTTTCACTAAGAAAGATGCCGTAATCATACGCAAACGATTATGCATCCAACCAGTTGAATTTAATTGTCTCATTCCTGCGTCAACAATAGGGTATCCTGTTTTCCCTTCACACCAAGTACGAAATTTATCTACATCATGATTCCACTTAATAGAACGATACTTTGACATTAACTCTTCTGTTTTCATTGAAGGGACATTTGCATAGATCATATGATAAAAATCTCTCCATGCTAATTCTTTTAAAAATGTCTCTCTCTCATCTTCAATAAGAGACGGAGTGTTTATTACATGTTGAAAGATCATTCTTGCAGAAATATTTCCTACTCTAAGAAATTGGGACATTCGGCTTGTACCTTTTACGTATGGTAAATTACGTAAAGTTGAATACCGTCCTACATTGTCTTTCATAAATAACTCTAGTTGATCTATTGCTTTTCTTTGTCCAACAAGTTCAAAATCTTGGCGGCATGATGTCAAAATCTCATTTAGTTTCAAAAATTCCTCTTCTTGAGAGTGTTCATGATGATAAAGGAGTTTGATCATTTCGTCTTTATCTAGTAGAAGAGGCTTAGGCTTTTGCTGATTTCTCCATACTTTATAATAAGGTGTAAATACTTTATATAAAGTCCCATCTTTCTTAAGAACATCCTCTTTCCCATGAATATACGCATCTTGGAATCCATAACTATTCACATTTCTATTACGAAATAGATTACAAATCCTTTGATCTCTTCCTAATCCATATCCTACATCATCCTCGTTAAAAAAAATGGTCGTCAGAGTAGGATAGCGAGTTATCACTTGTGAAACAAATTCTTCTTCATTACCATATATAAGATGGATGATAATTCCATCTTTCATAAGCTGATAAACGAAATCATGTAAAGCTACAAAGAAATATTGATCACTTAAATCTATACTTGTACTTATAAACCTTGTATTCACATGAAAAAGAAAGACTAGTTTACGATCTCCCTTTTTACACCATTTCATTGCTTCAAATAAAGCTGTATGATCCTGCAGTCGAAAATCTCTCCGAAACCAAACCGCACCCAGTTCCATTTTCTCACCTCTCTGTCTATTTTAGTCAGATTAACTAGAATGGGATAATTTTAATGTGCTGTAGGAAGCTAGTTCTTTGTTTGACTTCGAAGAGTAAGTCAATTGTCGCTAATCAGAATGTAGGATCTCTATATGTACTTCTCCAGTTTGAATGTTTTCTCCATTATCGAAGTAGAGCCGCTCCTTTTTTTGTGATTGGAGCTTGCACAGTTGTCTCCATTGCCATAGCTTCTGTCATGCTAAGATGACCCTTTTTTTCTTTTTCACCATGACCAACTAAGACTTTGAGTACAGTTCCCGGTACTATAGCACCAATATGCTTTTTGTTCACTTTGTCTGCTTTTAGTTTTGTTTGTAAATATAATGTCGATTGCATGTTAATTAAGATTGTATAATAGCCGAATAAACTATAAAAAACGATTTTCTTGTCATGTCCTCTTCAAGAAACCTTGCTTGTTTAATTAAAATAGGACCATCTTAGCAAGGTTTCACCAAATAAAAGTTGAAATTCTATGTTGAATTCAGGTTGAGTATGTTAAATTTAGTAAAAAGTATAACAAAATCATTCAATTGAGGTGAGATATGAATAATCGTTGGAATGAGATCATTTATAAAATATGGTCTCCTATATATGATTCTTTTTTTAACACGGGACGTTTCCTAAACGCTCGGAAAGAAATATTTAGTAAAATCGAATTTGAAAGAACGCAAAAAATACTATTCGTTGGCATAGGTACCGGAGCAGATTTGGAATTAATCCAACATAAAGAATTAGATATTACAGCCATTGATTACTCATTTGAAATGCTCAATAAAGCAAAAACTAAATTTAAAGAAACACCTATACATTTTTTAAGAATGGACGCTCAGGATATGAGTTTCCAAGATCATCAATTTGATATTATTATAGGAAGTCTTATCTTATCAGTTGTACCGGATCCAGTTAAATGTCTTGAAGAGATGATTCGAGTGTTGAAGCCAAATGGGAGCCTTATCATTTTTGATAAATTCATCCCTAAAAATACTGAACTTTCTCTATGTAAAAAGGGAATGAGACCCCTCATCAAATTATTAGGAACTGATATAGGCATTTCCTTTGAAACATTATATGAAAAGCATATCAATACAATAATCGTTCAAGAAGATACCGACATAATGTTTAATGGAATGTATAGGAAAATTATACTAACAAAAAGGACTATTCATCCTGGTTAATAAATCAATTCAACTCTCTCCCTTTCAGTGCAAGTCAGCTCAAAAGCACAAGTTCCTTCTCGAGCAACAAGAGCAATAGAATAAATGCGGTCCATTACCTTCATTCTACATTGACTTATAACCTAAAGAGGCTGAACGTAGGAGCTGGATATCATATCGCTTAGCCAATAGCGATGCATTTAAGTGTGTTCAATGCATCAATGCTCTTTTTTCTATTTACTTGAAGTCTTTTAACTTCATAACCCTTTTATTAAACGTACGACTAACGTAATAAAGGAGAAAACGAATGAAAAGAAAATCCTTAGTCTTATCGCTCCTCTTAATCGTTGGTGTAGGGTGTTCAGAGAAGTCGTCTAATCGCTCTACAGCAGATTGGGCTTTTGCTTTCGTTGTTTGGGATGGCTTTATTTATCGAGTAACGGATATATATTTAAACGAAATAAAGGAGGAAATTGGAGTAATTACTCACTTTAATGACTTGGAAGGTACGTACACTGGAAATTTTTCGAATGAATACCAAAAAGGCACCAAACTTTTTTCTATTAAGGGAATAGGCATAGACGAAGCAATAGCAATTAAAGTTGAAAACGGTAAGTATAGACAGGCAAATCGAGAAAGTAAGTATGGAGAAAAATAGAGACTATGTCTTCTATTAAAGTCTTTCGGTACTTACACTTATCATTCCACCTACAAAAGAAGCCCTCCTATTAGATTACATCTCGTTAGGAAGGCTTCTTTTATCTCATAGAACTACTTTGTTGTTGTGGAATTGACTTCACTTGTTTAGTCGTGCTTGATGCTACTGAACTACCTGGTTTTTTATACGTTTCTCTGTAATTAGTAAACATGGATACATTTACTAATAACCCCATTGAAATTAAAAGCAATAAGATCGACGAGCCCCCATAGCTTATAAAAGGAAGCGGAACACCTGTTATTGGAATTAAACCCGTTAACCCACCTAAATTAATCATTGCTTGAATAGCAATCATACTAGATATACCAATGGCTAAAAGTGTTCCAAACGGATCCTGACATTTTCTGGCGATTGCAAACCCCTTTAATACTACAAAAGTAAGAAGGACTAGAACAAACATCACTCCAAATAATCCAAGCTCCTCAGCTATAATCGCCATGATAAAATCTGTATGGGATTCTGGTAAGTAACCATATTTCTGTACGCTTTGACCCAACCCTACTCCCTGTAAACCACCAGAACCAATGGCATAAAATGAATTAACCAGTTGATATCCTGCTGCTGATGCATGTTCAAACGGATCTGAAAATCCAACAAATCGGTCTACTCTTTTCTCTGTTATAAATTTCTCTGAATTTAATAAGATAAAAGGACTTATGAGAAGAATAGCCGCTACAAATATCCCAATCAGCTTGGCAATACTTTTCATACCCATACCAGAGCATAAAATCATACAGATCGCGATCATGCCAATGATAAAGGCTGTCCCAAGATCTGGCTGGATAATAACAAAACCACATATAATAAACGTGAAAATTAATGGAGGTAGTACACCTGTTGTAAATGAATTAATATATGACTGTTTTTTGTCATATACTGCAGCCAAGTAAATGATTACACTTAGTTTTACAAATTCTCCTGGCTGCAAGCTTAATCCACCTATTTTTATCCAGCTATTCGCATTACCTGCTACGTGACCAATAAAAAATAAAGATCCTAATATAGCGATGGAACCTAATACGATTAACTTAAGTAATTTACTATTTAAGAAAGCACGGTAGGGGAAAATCATCATGGCGATGAACGCAATGCTACCGCCAATTAAAGCTAGTTTCTGTCTTTGAAAGAAATGATCTGGTTCATACCCATAACGAGATACAGCAGTAATCATGCTTGAACTATAGACCATGACTAAGCCAAATGAACACAACAAAATAACTGCTAAAATAAGCGCATAATCATATGACTTTAAGATTTTTTTAATCATTAAGTATCTCTTCCCTTGTTAATTAACATCTTGTACATCTAGTTGTGCTTTTATTTTACTATATCTTCGACTTAATGAAACAAAAATCCTTCATTCAGAAGAATAAATCTAAGGTGATCATTTCTAAATTGTTCGAATTCCCTTATTCACACATTTTCAAACTAAGCAAAGACTATGATAAAGAGTTGCTACATCAAATGTAAAAAACTCAAACCTCGAGAGTTTGAGTTTTATATCATTTCTTTATTTGCTTGTAAAAGCATCATGTAAAGCAGATAATTCTCGCTCAAGTGAATCAAGTAATGTTTTCCCTTCACGTTCCTCAACTAAGCCAAGCCTTACAGCAAAGTCTATTTCTCTAGATAAACCAAACATTTGCGTATCTAAAACCTCTTCATAAAGAGGACATTGAGGCATCGTCAAATTATCCATTTGAACTTTAATTAATTTCATGATTTTATCAGCATCTGCTTTTAGTAACGCAAGTGCTTTTTCTTGGTGATTAACAGCAATCTCAGACGCCAATTTAATCCCTCCGTTTCCGAGCGATTACCCTATTCTATGTATTAATAGTAAAGCCATTTCATGAAAAAAGCAAGGACAAACCGTCTAATCAAATATATTTCATCCTAAACTGATGAAAATTCACCTATAGTTCAATACCATAATAATCTAATGATAACACGACTAACATTTAGAACACTCTTTGATTCCACTCCATTGAATAAATATTATTTGTTCCCGTTTGTAATCGACACCAGATATGACAGCACCCGTGACAAATTCTCTATTAAGATTTATACTAGCCTAGTAAGGGGTGTGAGTTATGGAGTCAATAATTATGGTAACAGGGAAGATTAAATATCAGATTACTTTAGATCCAGGAGTTTGGATTTTCGATGACAGAAAGGTCGATTTGACGAGTTATTTTGATCAAGAGGTTGAGAAGGAAGATGAGCTTGAGGAATATACCAAAGCTGTTTCTAAGCACTGGGAGCGTGAAATACGTGAAGGAGCTATTTACCCTCCTACCTTAAAGACAGAACGTACATACGAAAGACAAAGGATATTAAATGGCACATTCGGTATTCCGTTAAGACCATTTCTTGAAAATGCAGAAATGAGCGAGGATGCTCAAGCTGTTAAATTTATCTCTAAAGATTCAGTAGAAACATTACCAATAAGTGAAGCATTGGAAGTTATTGTCGGATTCAGTTTAAACGGTAAACCTTTAAAAGAAGATGGACCAATACATGTGTATTATGGTAATGGGTCGAATGTTCTGAATCCAATTAAACACATTACAAAAATTGAGATTGTATAATTGAACAAGCGCCGAAAAGTTTTGGTTATCCAAGGATCAAATTAGCTGTTGATTCTCGAGGAACCAAGTACTGGAGCTAGACACCAAAACCATCTACAAAGAATCTTTTAGCCATTCTATCTTTTAATATGGTTGTTTTCCCAATCTTTTATTACTTCTTAATAGGCTGTAGTCTTTGTTGATACAGGATGGGAGTAAACGTAGGGAGATAAAGTTCAGTTATTCCTAAGATGAGCGGTGAGCTTTTGTTGGGCACCTCGCACCTTTCGCAAAGGTCCATTTTTTATAAACAATAAGTTTTCATAATAAGAAGGCTAACAATCAACCAGAATCGTTAGCCTTCTTTTTTGATTACAACTTTATGTTTCTCTCCAAAATGTTAAAAAACAACTTACAACAAATCTGCTGCTAATTGAGCTAACCCTGATCTCTCTCCCTTTACTAGTCGTACATGGCCAGCAATTGGTTGATCCTTAAATTTCTCAACCACATATGTAAGCCCATTATTATACTCGTCTAGATATGGATGATCTATTTGCTCAGGATCACCCATTAACACAATTTTACTCTTCTCTCCAACACGAGTAAGAATCGTTTTCACTTCATGTTTTGTGAGATTTTGCGCTTCATCGATGATAATGATTTGTTCTGGAATACTTCTCCCTCTTATATAAGTGAGTGCTTCTACCTCAATAGAACCCATTCCAGCTAAAATCGCATCTAATTCACCAGGCTTTTTTGTATTGAATAAATACTCAAGATTATCATAAATCGGCTGCATCCACGGGCGTAGCTTTTCTTCCTTTTCACCTGGTAAAAACCCTAAATCCTTACCCACAGGTACAATTGGTCTTGCTACTAATAATTTTTTGTACGAGCCCAAATCCTCAGTTTGCATTAATCCAGCTGCTAGAGCCAATAAGGTCTTACCCGTACCAGCTTTACCTATTAACGTCACTAAAGGCAAGTCCGTTCTTAGAAGAAGTTCTAATGCCATGGTTTGTTGGACATTTCTTGGTCTTATTCCCCAGATGTGCTCATGGTCAAAGACGAGTCTTTGTATTTTCTTCCCTACTTGATCGACTTTCCCAACGGCAGAAGCAGATCCACCTAAAGCATCCTTCATTACAACAAATTGATTCGGATAAAAAGGATGGTTTGTGATCTCCGAAAGAATCAATTCATTTTTTTCATAAAATCGATTTAAATTTTCACTACTAATATAAAGATCAAGAAAACCAGAGTATATATGATCAATTTCTACCACACGATCACTTAGAAAATCCTCTGCTATTAAGCCGATGGCATCCGCTTTCACTCGAACAAGAGTATCTTTACTAACTAAAATAACGGTACTACCATCCTCTTTCGTTTCTTCTTCTAGAGATAAGTTCTTTGCTACAGCTAAAATACGATTATCATTTGTTTTTTCAATAAATATTTCTTGAAGCTGATGGAACGAACGATGATTTAACTCAATTCTTAGTGAACCACCATTTGGTAAAGGTATCTTCTCATGTAATTTACCTGTTTCACGTAATTGGTCAATTAATTTTGATACTTGTCTAGCATTACGCCCTATTTCATCCATATACCTTTTTTTTGAATCCACCTCTTCTAATACAACTGCTGGAATCACGACTTCATTGTCTTCAAAAGAAAAAATTGAATTTGGATCTTGCAACAATACATTTGTGTCTAAAACGTAAATCTTCCTCAAGCCTCCGCCTCCTACTCCGTGCTATTTTTTTATGGAGTCTTACAATTAGGTGCTTAATAAAGTCAAGCTGTGAATGAAGCGTTGCTAAAATATATGAAAGAATGAATAAAGATAGAAGGTTTATTAGACAATAAAATTAAAAAGCAAGAATTTTTTTCTAAAAACCTTTCTCTTTTTCCTTTCATCTCTTGTGACTTTAAATTTAAAAAGGAGTGATTTTATGCGTTTCATCCTACCTATTTTATTGTTGATTTCCCTTACCCTTACAGGATGTTCAACAGACCAAGGTACACCAAATACAGATAATTCAAGTGACAACGGTACTCCTATAAATGTTAAGAATAGTCTGCAAGAAAATGTTGATCGAAAAACTGGACAAGAAATTTCTAAACATTTAGTTGAGCTTGCAAACGAAGTACCAGATGTTAATGATGCAACAGCAGTAGTACTAGGTCAATTCGCAGTAGTTGGAATTGATGTTAATGCAAATTTAGATCGTAATAAGGTAGAATCCATAAAATATACGGTAGCCGAAAGCCTCATGCATGACCCTTATGGAGCACGAGCTATTGTTCTTGCAGACGCAGATACGAATACAAGACTAAAACAAATGGGTAAAGAAATTGAAGAAGGACGTCCTATAATCGGTATTCTTGACGAGCTAGCTGCAATCGTTGGACGAGTTATACCTGAGCTTCCAAACGAAATTTTAGATAACCAACAAACACAACCCACAGAACAAGGTGATGACCAACTAAATAAAGAAGAAGAGAAAATGTTAGAAAAAGAACAACACGATCAGTCTAACAACAATATGGATAGATAAGTTTTACTTTTAAAGATCAGTCAATAGACTTTTTGAACGTTTTCTTTATTTCCCACTTAATGCTTAGTAGAATGGCTCTTTTCTTATATTTTTTACCAGGAATAACAAATTCACATAATAGAGCATGGTAAGCATGAAAAGAAAGAGCCACACTTCTATTAAGCTAAAACATCTTTCACTAGGTTCTAATAGCAACAACCAAACGTAAATAGAAAAGACTGGCCTCTTTCGATATCATTTTAGAGACATTGATTAAGATGTATATGCTACTCTTTTATCATCTAATCATTTTTAAAATGAATTCGGAAAAATAAGGTCAGTCTTTTTATCTATGCATTCTCCTTCATCGCTTGAAGGACTTGCTGGTCTAATTTTGTAGCAGCTTTTTCATCATATGTTTTATCATATTTAGGCTCTTTACTAATTTTCGAACCATAAAACATCACATCACGCACTTCTGAAATTCTTAATTCTATGAGCGTTAGCTTTAAAGGAACACCCTCTAACTTATCTACCTTTAAATGTGCATTTCCATTAATGGAGTATGTAGATTCATTTGCAATTAACGTTAAAACAATTGCAGGATGTTTTTTAATATTTTCTACAATTCTAGAGCGTTGATCAATTGCAATAAACACTCTTTTTTTATCAGGTGCATATACCCATGAAATTGCACTTACATAAGGAGCTGATGTTTCATGATCAATCGTAGCAATCGTTAAAAATTGCTCCTTTTGTAAGCATTCAAATAGCGGATCAATCAATGAAGTCTCTACCTTGTTTGCCACTTTAGAATCCTCCCTTTCCACTTTATACATTTATCATACCTTTTTTTTTAATGTGTTCCAACTAAAACAATTTTTTCTCTTTTAAACGTTGCATGATATACTGAAAGTACAAGGAAATATTTTCTTTGGTGCTCTTTCTTTTGTCACAGGAATGGAAATTCATCATTCTTTGTTTCTTCATTGAATTCATTTCATAAATTGAATCATTAGAGCCCAATACCATAAGTAATAGAAAGTGCGATAGGTGAGATACACCGAGTGAGGCTCATCATCTGGCCAGCGGAAAGCGAGCAACTGGGACGGAATTTAACCAGACCGGACACTTGATAAATAGCAACAAGCTAAAAGGTATTTCAATCCTGTTGGTCTGTGTTTCTTTAAAAAATAAGCATTTATGAAATGGATCTATTTATAAAAAAATTTCAATTGAAAATTATTCTAATTATTTTATGAGGTGTTTGTATTATGAGAGTAAAATGTGTTATTTGTGATAAAGTTGAATCTATTGATGACGAATTGTTGATTGCTAAAAGACTGAGAAACAGACCTATTCATACATATATGTGTCAAGATTGCTACAACCGTATTGAAGAAAAAACAAATGCTCGAATTGCAACAGGAAAATTCAGGTTATATGAAGATAAAAAGACGGATGATTCATGGATATAATAAAAAGAGGAGTCCTTTCAGGTCTTTATAGTGGAATTATTTTAGGTTTATTTCTAAAGGTGATTGAGCTAACTTCAGGCCTAAAGGTTTATACCCTTCTTTTGAATATCGATTTTATCTATCCCAACCCTTTACCAGAGCTTGTTGAATTCTCATTACATGTTTTTGTATCCTTACTTATAGGAATTGTATTCGTAGCATTATGCCAAAGCTTCAAAATCACTAAAAGGAACTCGAGATTTTTCCTAGCATTATTGATTACTTTTCCAACGTTATTTTTATATTTCCCTTTGACGTTGTTGGCAATAAAAGAAACACCAAGTATTGATAATTTCCACGCTATTTTTTGGTGGGTACTAGCTCATCTACTATATGCGGTAATCCTACCTATTCCATTAAGAACAAAACCACAAGCACCTTAAATAACCTGTGGAACAATTTACACTCGAAAGAAAAGAAGTAGGAGTTACAAATCTTCTTTAAATAGGATAACTATTTACTATCAGATATTTTGGTAGGTAAGGAAAAAATAAGCTCTTTTATATTTTGATATTCATTCTAGTTATCCTATATATAAGCTATGAAGGCTCTACGGGTAAATCTGACCATAGAGGTTAAATAGACATGAGATCCACTTCAGATCTTTGTGTAAGCGATATAGGACATACAACCAGTTTCACTTTCTTAAGCCAATATAAAAGACTGTAGACAATCCGATTTAACGGTTTTTGTTTACAGTCTTTTTATTAGAGTCCTGATACACGAATCAGGACTCTTTCTTTAAATTTTTTCAGCTTCTTGTTTCTTCGATTGGTGTAGTCTAATCTTATAGATGATGAGGATAAGAGCAGCTACAACTAACCCTTCAGCAACCGGAAGAAATATTCCTAAAAAGGTTAAAACTGTACAACCTAATGCTAAAAAAGTATAAATGACTACTGATTTTAAAATAGGAAGCTTTTGTGCAAATCCGAGCTTATAAACAAGGATAGACAATAATAGAATGGTTATATATAACATCCACATCCCTAACTTGGGATGGTCTACTACTTGATATAAGCTTGGAAAAAAGGAAAGTTTATCTGTGATATCCATCATTTATTCCTCCTTGCAATGATTGAAGTAGGAAATTTACGAATAGTAACACAAGTACCCAAAGGATACTTGTGCTTACGCTACTCGTTCTCTGAATCCATTACATTCCTGATAATTTTTTCTTTTTAGCTGCTTTTTCACGTTCGTTTTTATCAAGAATTTTCTTTCTTAAACGGATTGATTCAGGAGTAAGTTCGCAATACTCATCATCGTTTAAGTATTCTAATGCCTCTTCTAATGACATAATTCTAGGTTTTTTCATTGAGTTTGTTTGATCCTTTGTTGCAGAACGGATATTTGTTTGTTGTTTCATCTTACAAATATTCACCACAAGGTCATTTTCACGTGTATGCTCTCCTACGATCATTCCCTCGTAAACATCAACACCTGCTTCTACGAAGATAATCCCGCGGTCCTCAACACCTTGAATACCGTATGTTGTTGATTTACCGTTTTCCATAGAAACTAACACACCTTGACGACGTCCCCCAACTTTACCAGGCTGCATAGGTTGGTAACTATCAAACGTATGATTGATAATTCCGAATCCTCGAGTTAATGACATAAACTCTGTAGAATACCCAATTAATCCGCGAGCAGGTACATTAAAGATCAAACGTACTTGTCCATTACCATTGTTAATCATGTCTAACATTTCACCTTTACGAGCACCAATGGATTCCATAACAGATCCAGTGTGTTCTTCTGGAACATCAATTTGTACGCGCTCGATTGGCTCACATCTAACACCGTCAATTTCCTTTACGATAACTTCTGGCTTCGATACTTGCAATTCATAACCTTCACGACGCATATTTTCAATTAATATCGATAAGTGAAGCTCACCACGACCTGAAACCACCCATGCATCAGGAGAATCAGTTGGATCTACTCGTAAGCTTACATCTGTTTGTAATTGAGCTAATAGACGTTCTTCAATTTTACGAGCTGTTACAAATTTACCTTCACGACCTGCAAACGGACTGTTATTAACAGCAAAAGTCATTTGTAGTGTAGGCTCATCAATTCGAAGGATAGGTAGTGCTTCTTGGTGTTCAGCAGGACATACTGTTTCACCAACATTGATATCTTCCATACCGGAAACTGCTACAAGATCCCCTGCAACTGCTTCTTGAACTTCAACACGTTTTAACCCTTGGAAGCCAAAGATTTTACTTACACGGAAGTTCTTAATAGAACCGTCGACTTTCATTAATGCTACTTGCTGTCCTACTTGCATTGTTCCGCGGAACACACGTCCAATACCAATACGACCTACATAGTCATTATAGTCTAAAAGGGCAACTTGGAATTGAAGTGGTTCTTCTTTGTTATCAACTGGAGCAGGAATATGATTGACAATTGCTTCAAATAATGATTCCATGTTTTCCTCTTGATCAGCAGGATTTGGGCTAGTACTAGCTGTTCCATTAATTGCTGAAGCAAACACTACAGGGAATTCTAATTGCTCTTCATTTGCATCAAGCTCAATGAATAAATCTAAAACTTCATCAACTACCTCTGAAGGTCTAGCAAAATCACGGTCAATTTTGTTTACAACGACAATCGGTGTTAAATTTTGCTCTAGTGCTTTCTTAAGAACAAATCGCGTCTGAGGCATACATCCTTCATATGCATCTACAACTAGGAGTACACCGTCAACCATTTTCATGATACGCTCAACTTCTCCCCCGAAGTCAGCATGTCCAGGAGTGTCCATGATATTAATGCGTTTGTCTTTAAAGTTAATTGCTGTATTTTTTGCTAAGATTGTAATACCACGCTCACGCTCAAGATCATTTGAATCCATTGCACGCTCTGCAACTTGTTCGTTAGTACGGAACGTTCCAGATTGGTGCAGAAGTTGGTCAACCAAAGTTGTTTTCCCATGGTCAACGTGGGCAATAATAGCTATGTTGCGAATATCGTTTCGAAGTTTCACAATTTCATCTCCTAAATATATAGTAAAAACATAAGCGTAAACGCCATGGTTAGGCTCTCAATATTATTTCATGAATGAAGGTGCTTATGCCAATCATTCTATGAGTGATTTAAAGGATACAAATTCACCTTCGATATTATACCATAAACAATCTAGAAAAGAGGAATGTTTTTCTGTAAACTAATAAAAGAACATAAATATCGTCTTTTGATGGGAGATGTTGGAGTTATGAAACAAGGGAAATGGATTTTTCTTTTACTCGCTTCTTTAGCTGCTATTAGTATGATTGGAATAGGGATCTCAGTTGGGGAACGAAGTATGATTGGAATCATCTTATCAATCATTTTCTTGATTGCAATAATGGGGACAGGTTTTGTCATGAAAAAACGAATGAGAGAAAATGGGATTTTGTAAAGTGTAATTATTGTTCTGAATTAAAAAGCATATCTACATGCTCACAATGAAGGGGCTGAGATATAAGTATTTCACTCAAAGGAAAACCCGAACTATCTTGTGATATTTACTCAATATCTTCGCATATAGTTCGGGTTTTTATTTCCCCTCCTAGTTTTTGGATTGTACATACTCTAGTTAATTGTTAGTGTAATGAAGCGGAATCCACTTCACTCCTGTAGGAGGTTAAGCAAAGCAAGTTGACCCAATGGAACGTACGTGACGTACGTGCTAAAAGAAAATCGTTCGTATTTTAAAAACTATTACATTTTGTCACGACTTCTTCATTCATAACACAGAAATATATTCATAATGGTTTTACGCAAATAATATAATCCAGGTTATTCTTATTATTTGTTTCGAGCTTCACTTGTTCAAACTGACATTTCCCGAGAAATTTCAACCAGTCATCATAAATGGCAGGGCTTGACGCATAAAAAGCCTTATGTCCATTTATTCGTTGCTCTTGTCCAATTTGTTGAATTATTCTTTTACCATACCCTTTATTTCTTTCATTAGGGTGAATAAGTATCGTTCCTAACCAAGGTCTTTCATTTGATGGAGCCCAATCAAGATGATAACTAATTCCAATCGGCTCATTGTTTGGAGAATTCCAAACTCTCCAAGAGCCTTGAAACATCTCATAGGAAAGTAAATAAGCTTCTAGCTCATTCATTCCACACTCTACTCGTTGCCAAGAAGGGCTTTCTTTTATTAGCGATCGTAACAAATCCCGATCCTGCTTTATCATTGGTCGGTGGGAAAGAACATTCACTTTTGTATGTATTCCTCTAATAAATGCTTATGAAGTGAACTTTCTCCTATAAAAAACGTATTCTTAGACAATAAATCTAATTCTGTTCCCTCTAAAGTAGTAGCTTTTCCACCAACCTCATTTACAAGGACTAGTCCAGCTGCAAAATCCCATGGAGCTAATCTCATCGTCATATAAGCATCTAAACGTCCTGAAGCAACATAGGCACATTCCATTGCTGCTGACCCATATGAGCGTGTACCCCTTACTTTTTTCACTATAGGTATAATCTTTGTATGATCGATTCGCTTATTTTCTGTAACCCATACTGGACTGATCCCAATTATGGCTTCTTCAATAGGAACTGAATCAAGTTTTGGTAAACGAATATCATTCATATAAGCTCCTTCACCTTTAAAAGCGTGATATAACTCATCATGAACAACATCATAGATTAAGCCTATGTATCCTACTCCTTCTTCGTAAATCCCAATAGATATAGCAAAATTTCGCTGTTGATGCACAAAGTTCATTGTGCCGTCAATTGGATCAATAATCCAAACGACACCTTTTAAATCGGTTACATCATCACCGTAGCCTTCCTCACCTAAAATTCTATGATTAGGATAGGTGGTTTGTATTCTACTAATTAAAAACTGTTCAATCTCTTTATCCATATTCGTAACTAAATCATTCGGGTTGGACTTAAATTGAATGGATAGGGCTGAATCAAACGATTTTCTGATAATTTCTCCCGCCTCTTTCACCCACTCTTTTGCCTTCTGGTCAATTTCCTTCCAGTTTGTCATTTATGCTACCTCATTTCTATGTATGTATCGCACTCTATTTTAAGGATACTGTAAAAATTTGTTGAAAATCAAGTAGCACTGCATATTCGCAGATAAAAACGAACCTTAACGAGGTTCGTTTGTAGACTTACTTACTCCTCTTCACGCATGAAGTTTTATCCACTCTTTTCTTAATTTTTCTAATTTTTGCTTACATTCTAGCTTTTTTTTATGATCTTTCTTTTGCATGGCTTCGTAAAGGGTGGCTAGTTCATAATCAAGTTCTAACTTTAACACCCCAATACGATTGTTTATAATCTTTTGCCCACTCGATTTTAATGTTTGTTTCACTTTTACCGCCCCTTTCATTTTCTTTTTCGTAGTATGATTAGTCTTAGGTTCTCGTTTTCAAATCGCTTTCAAAGAGTCTTTGTAAATCTTATTTAGTTTTTTATATAGTATGTGTAATAAAATTAAGATGGAACTAAACGTATGAAATTGTGTATATACCTAATTTATACCACCAGTTTCCTACCTTAAAACGTAACATCTATTTATTTTATAGGATTAGTACACTATCTCTTCAAATCTATCTCTTCATTTCTTACTATTTCCAGTGAACGATTATAGTAACAAGTTCATCATTAAGGGAACCCTATGATACATTGAGGTATAGGTTTAACTGTTTACCTAACATTTTTTCTTCCTTTCATTTGCGACCATGTTCTTCGGATCTGTTTGAGGCTTTTCCTTTTGGGTTGCATGATCTTTTGCTTAAAAATTTGCGGATAAATAATAAACAGTATTATCTGAAATAACACCTTCTATGATCGCTTAATGAATTGAGCTCCTTTCCAAGAGATTGTTTCCTTATAAATAGGTTATTTGAACGAAAACTATTTAAGATAGCCTCAAGTTTACGAAAATAGTCAAAATTTAAAGGGTCTCTAAATTAAGTAGGTCTGTGTTTCTTTAAAATAAGTATTTATGAAATTGATTCAGGTATGCATTTGTCAAATTCTATCCTGTAGATTATAATTATTATTATATAATAAAGAAATCAATTGGAGGCTCTAAAGAATGAATTTTGAAGGATTTACTCAACAGGATTTTGAAACATTCACTATTGAAGGTTTAGATGAAAGAATGGAAGCCATTCGCGGCAGAATTCAACCTAAATTTAATGAAGTAGGACAATTATTAACGGACGATCTTTCTAGCATGCTTCAAAATGAAATGTTCTTGCATATAGCTAAGCACGCAAGAAGAACGGTTAATCCACCTAAGGACACGTGGCTCGCCATTGCTGCTAATAAAAGAGGATATAAACAACACCCTCATTTTCAAGTAGGTTTGTTTGATGACCACCTCTTCATATGGCTAGCATTTATCTATGAATTACCGAACAAGGAAAAAATCGCTACAAACTTCCTAGATAATATTGATTTAATTAAGCAAGCTACAAACCAAGAATTTTACATTTCTTTAGATCACACAAAGAAGGATGCTAAGCCTATTCAAGAGGTAGACTTGGAGAGTTCTTTAGAACGATTTAAAAACGTTAAAAAAGCGGAGTTTCTTATAGGTAGACACTTTGATGCTAATGACCCAATTGTGAAGGATGGAGAAAAACTTTATCATACCATTCGTGATACATACGAGGCATTACTACCATTATACAAGCTCTCTTTTAAGTAAACGAGCTCATAGGGCTTAGATAATGTGCAAAGGTATTGTAAATAGTACAGACCATCTTATAATTTGTATAACCTTTCTTATAACTATACTATGGTAAATTCATCTCATTAAAAAACCGTCCTATTATTTATAGGGCGGTTTCGATTGAGCAGTCATTTTTATTTTTTCAGATTCTACTTCCTTCGCTTTTTTCATTACACGGTAAGCAGAATAACCGCTTACTTCTTCAAATTCACTGCAAATTGTTTTTTCTTCTGCTTTACTCGGTACAATTTCTTTAAAGCGACGATATACTTTCATTAATTGCTCACGGTCGATACCATTTTCATAGGCTTTTTCTATGCATTCAAAAAATTGAATAGCATCAACCGTTTCCTCTGTACTCCATTCTAATGAAATTGGATATTGATATTCCATGTTGTCACAATCCTTTCCTACTACAAGATCTTTCATTTATTTCGTTATTTTATACACGTCGATGTTTAATTGCAAGCATCTACTACACTACTTACTCCATTTTCTTCTTATTCCTTCTGCGTCATTAACAATGTTACTAAAAAGGTCTTGAACGGTTGGTATATCTTTAATTAACCCCATCACTTGACCTGCCCACGCAAAGCCATCATCCATATTTCCATCATATATGTACTTTTTATTAGCGCTTCCACTAATATAATCTTTTAGTTCATCATACCCTCCACCGTTTCTTTCTATTTCTAAAATTTTTTCAGTCCACTTATTTGAAATCGCACGTGCTGGAGCACCGATCATCTTCTTAATCACGACTGTACTATTTTCATCCCCATTTACTAACGCTGATTTATATGTTTCATGAGCATGGATGCACTCCTTTGTCGCAATGAATCTTGTACCCATTTCAATACCTTCTGCCCCTAAACTTAAGGCAGCCATTAACCCTCTGCCATCGCCAATTCCGCCCGATGCAATGACTGGGATCGAAACAGAATCAACTACTTGAGGTACTAATACCATTGTACCAATATCATGTCTACCTAAGTGTCCTCCACCTTCTTGACCAACAACCATCACCGCATCTGCTCCTAAGGCCTCCGCTTTAACCGCTTGTCTTTTGGCTGCTACTAAAACAAGTTTTTTACTATTTGTCCCTTTAAGTAACTCAAATATAGGTGCTGGATTACCTCCAGTCATCGAAATAACAGGTACTTCTTCATCAATGGCTACCCTAACTAAATCTTCATATCCTCTGCCGTGCTGACCTATTGCAAAATTAACACCAAATGGTCGATTTGTCATCGTTCTAATCTTCCTAATCTCACCTCTTAACGCATTAGCAGATCTTAATGACATAGCTGTAATTTGTCCTAATCCTCCAGCATTTGAAACAGCTGCTGCAAGTTCGGCATATGCTAAGTAAGCTAACCCACCTTGAATAATTGGATACTTAATTGACAATAATTCCGTTACACGTGTTTTCCAGTCCATCTCTCACTCCCCCTATCATTTGTTATTCTCTCCTCTTACAGAATATCCTCTTTATAAATAGGAAACGCTTTAAAGTAAACACTATTAGTATTCTCACCTAAACTAATTGACTCACATAGCCCTAAATGAAGGTGCACCATAGCTTGTGAAACTCCTACTATAAATCACACTTTTTATTGACTCATATTCTCTATAAAGGTATAATTCATTTGTTTTAATAAATATACAAAGTTCGACACGCATGCAAATCTTGATCTTTTCCACACGTACTTCTAAGAAGAACTATAATTAATCGGGTTGCATGGTTGAAATGAAAATGAAAACAAGTAAAAACTGATTGGCATCAAATCCGTATTTTACCTAAATATTTATTTTTTGAAAAAGAAGGTGGGAAGTAAATTGTTACAAAATGAAACACCATTATTCACAGGATTGATTGAGCATGCGAAAAAAAATCCTATACAATTTCACATTCCTGGTCATAAAAAAGGCGCAGGAATAGACCCTGAATTTAGAAATTTTATCGGGGACAATGCATTATCAATTGATTTAATAAATATCGGACCTTTAGATGATTTACATGCACCTAAAGGAATGATAAAAAAGGCACAGGAATTGGCAGCAGAAGCCTTCGGTGCTGATCACACATTTTTCTCTGTACAAGGAACTAGTGGCGCTATTATGACGATGGTAATGGCTGTATGCGGACCTGGAGACAAGATTATTGTCCCTCGTAACGTTCATAAATCTGTCATGTCTGCCATTGTATTCTCAGGAGCAACCCCGATTTTCATTCATCCAGAAATTGATAAAAAATTAGGAATTTCTCATGGCATTACAAACGATGCAGTTGAGAAGGCTTTAATGCAGCACCCAGATGCAAAGGGTGTACTTGTTATTAATCCTACATACTTTGGTATCTCTGCTGACCTGAAGAGAATTGTTGAAATTGCCCACTCTTACTCAGTTCCAGTATTGGTAGATGAAGCACATGGAGTACACATACACTTCCATGAAGATCTTCCACTAAGCGCAATGCAAGCAGGTGCTGATATGGCAGCTACTAGTGTACATAAGCTTGGTGGATCTATGACTCAAAGCTCAGTATTAAATGTTAGAGAAGGTCTCGTATCACCTCAACGCGTTCAATCTATATTGAGCATGATGACAACAACTTCAACCTCTTACTTATTATTAGCGTCCTTAGATGTTGCTCGCAAACGCCTAGCAACAGAGGGCAAAGAGTTAATTGAAAAAACAATTACACTTGCTAATGAAACGAGAAATAGAATTAATGGAATTCCTAAACTTCATTGTATAGGTAAAGAAATTCTAGGGACAAAAGCAACCTTTGATTTTGATCCTACTAAGCTTATTATCCCTGTATATGAATTAGGAATTACGGGCTACGATGTAGAAAATTGGTTAAGAGAAAAGTACTCAATTGAAGTTGAGCTATCAGATCTCTACAATATATTATGCATCATCACTCCAGGAGATACGAAGCAAGATGTTGACACGCTGGTTCATGCACTTCAAGAATTATCAAGTAACATAACCTCAGAAAGTGTGATTGATAATAAAGAGAGAATATATTTGCCAGATATTCCCGTATTAGCTCTTACACCTCGAGATGCATTTTATGCAGAAACAGAAATTATTCCTTTTGAAGAATCTGAAGGACGAATAATTGCTGAATTTGTTATGGTATACCCACCTGGTATTCCAATTTTTATTCCGGGTGAAATCATAACAAAGGATAATTTAGTGTATATCAAAAAGAACCTTGAAGTTGGACTCCCAGTTCAAGGACCAGAAGATCCTTCCTTAAATCAAATTCGTGTCATTAAGGAACATAAGGCCATACGATAAGCTAACTTAAGAAAGTGGATGAAGCTAAAAGCTTACATCCACTTTCTTCCTTTACCTAAGTTTTGCTTACCTAGAAAAAATAAGAAAAGCACTCAATGCCATTTATAGCTTGAGCGCTTCAATCCCCTATGCTTTCCTTCTATGATAACCCCTTATTTAACTTTAACAGATACTCTTGATTGCTTTTGATCACCACAGTTATGATGATTACATTGACCATAAAGTGTTGTCACTTTTTCCCCTTCAATATGACCAATAGTAGAGTTGCAGTGTTGACAAATGATTGTTCCCATCTTCATACCCCTTTTCAATCAAGAATAGCACTCTCAAAGTCTCCCACATTTGAAAGCGTTTTACATTTGTTATCTTTATATTAATATGTCACATTTAATTCGTCAAGTGTTATATTGTATAACACATTTAATTTTTTTATCCATTTTTCATCTTAATTACTCTCTTACACATCTTTATGTAAGGCTCTTTTCTTAAATTTCATTTTACTTTTACTACTTTTAAACGTAACCCTCATGCTCCTTACATTAATAAAGCCGCATATCATGTCATCTTCATGATATGCGGCAGAAAGCATGAGGAAGAGGATTATTTCACACGTTTCTTTGCTGTTTCTAAATCCTTTAATATCGAATCATACGTCGCTTTCGAGAGGATACTTGAATCCTTTTTATAGCTTTCGATTAGGTATTCAAAATCTTCTATTGTAGTAGCTGTTCTATGAAAAACTGATTCAGGCATTCTTAGACATACATTACCTCTTAAAATACGAACAGTAATGTTCGTAGGCTCTTTAGTAACAGCCTGATCTAATAAAGAAAGTCCCTCTAAAGCATACTTCTTCTTATCTTTAGGTATTGGTGTATCTCTCGCTAGTAAGGCGGTAGCACTGGCATAATAAGCTAGTGCCTCAACATTATTTTGATTCTCTTTACTAAGTTCCTTTAGGCGCTCATAAGCCTCTTGTGAAGCTTTACGATTTCCTTTTACAGCCTTATGGTAAGTATTAATCGCTTCCTGAAAACGTTCATTCCAACTTGCAGTCATTACTCATCACTCCATTATCTTTTTTCGATTATGTGATGTTCCTATTGCCAATTCACAGCTTCCTAATTACTAAATTAAAGGAATTTATCTTTCCGTTAAGAAGACACAATATGATTTAAAGGTAAAATACATGGTTAAATCAACTATCTTAAACATTTCTCTCCATTCACATGTTGAATATAAGCCCTACAAAACGTCTACTTAACGCCTTTCATTTGAAGAAATACTTGATAGATCATCTCTTCATCTTCTTTTTTCAGGATTTCCCACACTTCCTTCGCTTTATGAACGAAATGTTTTCTTTCATAAACAGTTCCAAGATCTGCTAAAATTTTCAGGTATTTATGCTTTGAAAGTTTTATTTTCCCTTCATGCTCTCTATAGAGAGCACAAATCATTTCAAAATCTTCAATGATTTTGTCATTGTTGTGGAAAAAGCTGTCAGGTAATTGAAACTCAATATATGCTCTTTTAATATACAAATCAATAAGCTCAAAGTTATTCTTCGGTAATGCAGTAGCCAACTTCTTTAGACCTTTTATTGTTTGGCTAAATAAATCATTCGGATCCTCATTGAATTTTCCTAACAATGTTAGAGAGGCAGCATAATAAAATTTGGCAATTGCACATGTAGGGTTTGCTTTTGTAGCTAATTCCCATATTTCAACAGATTGCTTTGCAGCCTTTTTATTACCTAATACGCCAAATCGATGAATTATTTTCCCTTTTTCATATAATTCTTTTACATCTGAAGTGGTGGATACGTGGAAATCTTCACTTGTAAAGGCGTCAACAAGTTCTTTCGCTTCTTTTTTAGTCGATGATTCTGTTGATAGCTGAAGTAGTTTATTCCAGCTCTCTACAGCTTCTTCGACCATATTAAGAGTCACTAAGCTCTTTCCTAATAGTAAGAGAATTTCCTCATACTGAGAAACAGAAAAGATTCGATAGTCTTTTTCATATTGCGTCGCTAAGTATTGAAAATCCCTTGCTGCAGTTGACGTTCGGAAGAAGAAGAACTCAGGTAACCTATAGCTTTGTAATGCTCTTATCATGCGAATTTCATAAAGCTCTGGGTATTCACTCACCAACTGATCTAAGGTTTGAGATGTTTTAATAGCCGTCATAAATAGTTCTACATAACCCGTTGCTTGATTTGCTACTTTCATTGCTAAACAATGAGTCATGTACGCTTGAATAATTGGGTTTTCGTGCTTTTGCTTTTGAATCGCATTTAATTCATTTAGTGCATGATATAGAGCCACTTCATCTCCATGAACTGCTTGTTTATAGTATTCTACTAAAGTAGGATTGGTAGATGGTAGTTCATTGATATCTACTGTCTTCCCTTTATTTTGGTCACTATTATTTAAAGCAGGGAGTTGATAATCAGGATCTTTCTCTTTTACTTTTTCCGCATATGCTCTTGCCATATCTAGTTTATTTACTCTTTCGTATGCTTTCACTAATCCCTTCATTACATCTATGAGTAATGATGATGGGATAGCACTTGGGTTCTCTGAATGCACTGATATCATATACTCAAAGTCTTCTATTGCGGTTTGAGTCCTTCTAAATCGATTTTCTGGTAGATTTATCGCTACATTCGCTCTTAGCATTCTGATTAATGGATTCGTCGGATCTTTTAACACTGCTACATCCATCATCTTTAACCCTTCATTCGCATATTTTCCTTTTTCTCTTAAATCTACTTCATCTCTAGCAAGCATCATCTTAACGGCCCCTAAATATGCCATTACTTCTGTGTTTGACGGATCTTCTTCTAGAAGTGACTTAAAAAGAGTATGCGCTTTACTTGCCGTTTTCTCCCCTTTAATGGAGCGATAGTATAATTCAAGAGCCACATCAAACGGTTCAAGATCATCTTCATTTTCTTCAAGTGTTTTATCTATTTCTTTTTTTCTCTTCTTATTTTCTCCCATGTACCTAGCTGACCTCCAATCAAAAATATGAATTGATTCTTTTCTAAAAACACAGTGATAATTTATGAAAAAAAGGAAAAGAAGTGCTTTAAAACGATAAATAGTATGAATTCGTCTACGTACAAATTGACTGAGGATATAAACTGAATGGGAAATAATCACTTAGAACAAAAACTCTTTACACATTTGACTCAATTTTCTCAAATCAGGCCAAGTGGTAAAAAAAGAATAGTAAAAAAGGTCGTATAGTTTAAGCCACTATGCTTCACTATATAGAGGAGGATCGTTAGAATTATTTTCATGTGCACATTTTTAGAGAAAGATTAAATATGAAAGATATAAAGGAGGAACAAGATCTACAATATGAATACAAAGAAAGTAACCCCTGTATTTATACTATCTGTTATTGTCACATCTCTTTTTATTATCTGGGGACTTATTCCTGAAAGGATGCTACCGAATGGAAACATCAATGTCGTTACCACAAATATCCAGAGCTTTATCATTGAAAAATTTGGCTGGTTTTATTTATTAACAGCCACATTCTTTTTAATTTTTGCTATCAGCTTAATATTTTCAAAATATGGAAACATTAAGTTAGGAAAGGATACAGATGAACCAGAATATTCTTACCTATCATGGTTTGCTATGCTATTTAGCGCAGGTATGGGAATAGGTCTAGTTTTTTGGGGAGTTTCTGAACCAATTTTCCATTATAGTGGCCCACCAACAGGGGAAGGATTTACAGATCAAGCTGGTCGAGATGCATTACGCTATTCTTTTTTCCACTGGGGATTACATCCGTGGGCAATTTATTCTACAATTGCGCTAGCACTTGCTTATTTCACTTTTAGAAAAGAACAGAATGGTGTAATGAGTAACATTCTCAGACCAATATTAGGTGATAGAGTTGATGGAAAAACAGGAATACTTATTAATTTTATTGCTGTTTTTGCAACTGTATTCGGTGTAGCCACTTCCTTAGGTTTTGGAGCGGCACAAATTAGTGGAGGAATTTCTTACTTAGTTGATGGAGTTGAGAACAATTTCACTACACAAATCATTATTATTCTTATTGTAACTGTATTGTTTATGCTATCTGCTCAGACAGGCTTAAATAAAGGAATAAAATACTTAAGTAACTTAAATGTGATTTTGGCCATCTCTCTCATGTTGTTTTTACTTTTTGCAGGTCCTACCAACTTTATCATGGACCTCTTTACAACAACATTAGGTAGTTACCTACAAAATCTACCTTCCATGAGCTTTAAGATGACCCCCTTTCAAAGAGATAATACCTGGGTACAGGATTGGACAATCTTCTATTGGGCTTGGTGGATTTCTTGGGCTCCATTCGTAGGTACATTTATCGCACGTATTTCTAGAGGTCGGACAATTAGAGAGTTCGTTATTGGCGTATTAGCTGTACCAACTGTGTTCGGAGCTTTATGGTTCTCTGTTTTTGGTGGATCCGCTATCTTTTTAGACTATTTACAGAACGCACCTATTGTCGATATTGTTAATGAACAAGGGAAAGAAGTCGCTTTATTTGCCGTATTAGATTTTTTTCCACTAGGTACAGTCATGTCTATCCTAGCTATATTCCTTATTAGCACATTTTTCATTACATCAGCGGATTCTGCAACATTTGTATTAGGTATGCAAACAACGAATGGGGATTTAAACCCTCCAAATCGGATAAAATTCATTTGGGGAATTATTCAATCCTCCGCAGCTGCCATTCTTTTATGGTCTGGTGGACTCGGTGCCTTACAAACCTCAGCAATCATTGCAGCTCTTCCTTTTGCTGTCATTATGATTATGATGGTTTTCTCCTTGTTAAAATCACTATCTGAAGAGAAAAAAACCAGTAAAGCTAAGTAGAAAAGAGGATTTATTCTCTTTTCTTTTTTTATGGCTGCATTTTAAAAATTTGTTGTCGTCGGGTGAATTCCATTGTAGTGTGTTATATTCCATTCATCAACCTGCATATTAACTAGAAATTGAAACAAAGTGCTGGAAAAGCAAACTAATTAGTTCATTTTTTTATAAATTGACCGTTGAATCAATCTCATAAATGCTTATTTTAAAGAAACATAGATCTTCAAAATTTAGATCTGGTTGAACTCAGCTTTAGTTGCTCGCTTTTTCGTGGTGAGGCGGTGAGCCACCTCGGCGTAAACACCTATAAGGTCTCACCTGTCCCACTCCTCCCGCAGGAGTATCGCACTTCATTCAACCTAACGTCATTTTCGTTCATATTTAAAAGGCAACAAACTCTAATAAAAGAGCTCGATTTTTTAACTAGGCATATGGAGTCTTCCTCCAGTCGTTAATTAGTTTGTTTTGTTTTAGTCACGTACTATTTTCGACTTTTCGGGGGAGGTACTCCTTTTTCTAGTTTCTAAAACCATGTGCCTGTAAGCCTCAAAATGATAACATTCATTAAGTAAAATTTAGGGTTGATGCTTCTCTTTGTTGATTGGAATCGAAGGCAGGAGAATCCTGCGGGAAGCGTGTCAAAGGCTTCCCCTGCAGGCGTAGCTTACGAGAAGGCTCCGAGACAGCTCTAGGAAGAAATGCATTTGAAGTGGTCAGTAGTTTTTTTGGGGTCACTATTCTCATCGCGGAATATAGATAGCTGTAACGGAAATCTACAACTAGACTTAATAGTGCCTAAACATTATGAATACAATAAAAACAAACAAAGGTGAAAAGTGAGGAAAATAACGCAACTTTTCTCTTCTTAAGAAATCGCAGGGCAAACAAATAGGACAAATAAAAAAACAAAAGTAATAAAATAGACTTAGCTAATAGTCCATCCTTTTTAGACAAAAAATCAATCCATGAATAGGAAATCCACAACATTATATGAACAGAGAAAGCTAATAACCATGGTATTTTCAATGTTCATCCCCCTTTGACTTATATCCCGTTCTATCTTATGCACAAGCTGTACAAATCTTTCATCAAAAACATAGGCAATTTTCTTAAACATAAAGTTGCCTTTATATTCGCTACAGGCTAGCAGCAGACGCAGGGGAAAAATCAACTGCTTTTTTCATAGGATGGGCTGTGAGCCACCTGTCCTCGCACCCATTTTATGTATTTTTCATTTATGTAACATTTAGATGACAATTGCTAGAAATTACATGTTGTATGATAAAATTAATACAATATATAAGGCTGAATGATTATAATTTAACGATAACGGTCTTTTTCTAACACTTCATCATAGAGATCCACTTTCAGGCATTTAAACTCTTGAATACATATATATGAAACTATACTAAAAGAGGTGGGCAAGGATGAAAAGAACAATACTCATTGCCTTCATCATACCAGTAGTCATTCTTTCTTCATGTGATACTATTCATTTTTCAACGCCATCCGCCAATGAACGTATTACTCAAGAAAAACAACTTCTATTTTTTTCTGATGATGAAAATATTGATCGTGAAGCAGTTTACTATGATGCATTACTAGATATTAAAAGGGAATTTCCAGAGGATTTCAAGAAAATGGAGATCATATCAGGAAAGCACCATAATAAGGAGTACAATGTAGACACGTATCCATGCCTACTTGTCGTTGAACAACAAGAAGTTTTAGTCCATATAGAAGGTTCTGTTTCTTCTAAAGACGATATAATAGAACCTATAAAAACAATTCTTACTCAATAGCACCCTTTATTAAAGAGGCTGACCTAAAAGTCTAGATTTTAGACCTTGGGTTAGCCTCTTTTCATACTTTTATCTTTTTAATTCAGTTAACGTAAAAACCGGGACGTTCCATTGCGCTCCAGAAACTTGCTTTCCGCGGGGCTAGAAGAAAAGCTGAAAGAAACACCGATTACTTCAGAACAGATTGAACACAGTATTAAAAAGTTAGAAAAACATTTAGAAACAGAACCCAAAAATAAAGAGGCGAAAAAAGTTGTTCGATTACTAAAAAAGACTATCTTCCTCGAAAGGTAAAATATGAAAAATAAAATCGACTATTCAATGGAAAAAACAGTTCTTCGCAAACAGATACTGATGCGACCTTTATGAGACTGAAGGAAGATCATATGCGAAATGGGCAATTAAAACCAGGATATAATGTACAAACAGGAACAGAAGGTCAGTTTATTATAGGTGTCTCACTACATCAAAGAGCATGTGATCCAGGCTGCTTAATCCCTCATCTTCAACACCTGAGGGAGCACGGAGTGAAACCAGAAAAAATAATTGCCGATTCTGGCTATGGTAGCGAGTAAACTATGACTTTTTAGAAAGAGAAGGACGAACAACGTACATAAAATATAATACATTTGATCAAGAACACAAAAGAAACTGGAAAAAGAAAATCGAACGTGTAGAAAATATGGAGTACGATGAGGAATTAGATGAGTTTATATGTGCAAACAGTCAACGCCTTTTTCTCATAGGCTCTGATTGCACATAGTGATTGATTTTCGTTACAAGCATTCGCTTTCCGCTGGAGGTCCGAAAGCCTCCTCGTATGCTTGCTCGCTTGCAAGATTATCTATACCACAGTCCTCCACCAGAAGTCTACTGCCACATCCAATCAACAATTTCAAATATAACATTAAACAATTAACACAGCCTTTTCATATCTATCCATTGAGAATAAAGTATTCAAATGAGTATGTTCCTTTTTTAGCTATTTTTCTATTCTTAAAGAATTTTCACATTAAAAAAGGTAAACTGCTAAGCAGCTTACCTTTTTTTTATTATTTTACGATATGAATTGGGTTACCAATTGCTACTTCAGCAGCTTCCATCGTAATTTCGCCTAATGTTGGGTGAGCATGGATCGTCATTGCGATATCCTCAGCAGTCATTCCTGCTTCAATTGCTAAACCAAGCTCTGAAATCATGTCAGATGCGCTAGGACCAGCAATTTGTGCACCGATAACTAACCCGTCCTCTTTACGAGTGATAAGTTTTAAGAAACCATCTGCGTTATTAAGAGATAACGCACGGCCATTAGCACCGAATGGGAATTTAGAAGCTTTCACTTCAATTCCTTCTTCCTTAGCTTGAGTTTCAGTGTAACCAACTGTAGCAAGCTCTGGTTCAGAGAATACAACAGCAGGAATACCTAAGTAATCAATTTCAGCTTTCTCTCCAGCAATTGCTTCTGCAGCAATTTTACCTTCGTAAGAAGCTTTATGAGCTAATGGTGGTCCTTCTACAATATCACCAATTGCATAGATGTTTGGAATGTTCGTACGGCATTGTTTATCAATTTTGATAACGCCTCTCTCATTCAATTCAACACCCACTTGCTCTAAGCCAAGTTCATCTGTGTTAGGACGACGGCCTACTGTTACTAATAGGTAATCAGCTTCAACCGTTTTTTCTTCACCTTTTACTTCAAATGTAACTTTTACTCCATTTTCGTCTTCCTCTACACCTTTAGCCATAGCTTTTGTGAAGATTTCAACATTACCTTTTTTCTTAAGGTTACGCGTTACTAAAGAGCTCATTTGCTTCTCAAAACCAGCAAGAATTTCGTCAGCTGCTTCAATGAATGTTACTTCTGTACCAAAGTTAGCATAAGCCGTACCTAACTCTGTACCAATATAACCTCCACCAATTACAACCATCTTCTTAGGAATTTCTTGAAGATTTAGAGCACCAGTCGAATCTAATACACGCTTAGAGTATTTGAAAGCTGGGATTTCGATTGGACGAGAACCAGTAGCAATAATTACATTTTTGAATTTATACGTTTGTGAAGACGTTTCATCCATTACTTTAACAGTTTCATTATCAACAAAGTAAGCTTCTCCACTAACAACGTCTACTTTATTACCTTTAAGTAATCCAGCTACACCACCTGTTAGTTTTTTCACTACACCTTGTTTGAATTCTTGAACTTTAGAAAAGTCAACTGTAACCTTCTCGGCTTTAATACCCATATCTTCTGAGTGCAAAGCGTTCTCGTAGCGGTGTCCAGCAGCAATTAATGCTTTTGAAGGAATACACCCTACATTTAAACAAACTCCACCTAAAACACTTTTTTCTACAACTGTTACTTTTTGTCCAAGTTGAGCAGCGCGGATTGCTGCAACATATCCGCCAGGACCTGCTCCAATGACAAGAGTATCTGTTTCAATTGGGAAATCTCCAACTACCATCGATTACGCCTCCATTAAAATAAGTTGTGGATCGTTCAGTAAACGCTTGATGTGGTTAAGAGCATTTTGAGCAGTAGCACCATCAATCATTCTGTGGTCAAAGCTTAGAGATAAAGCTAAGACTGGAGCTACTACAATCTCTCCATCACGAACTACTGGTTTTTCAGCAATACGGCCAATACCTAAAATTGCAACTTCAGGATGGTTAATTACTGGTGTAAACCATTGTCCACCTGCTGATCCAATATTCGTAATTGTACATGATGCACCTTTCATCTCGTTAGGAGCTAACTTACCATCACGTGCTTTTGTAGCAAGTTCGTTAATTTCATTTGAAATTTCGAAAATAGCTTTGCGATCTGCATTCTTCACAACAGGTACAAGCAGACCTTTTTCAGTGTCAGCTGCAATACCAATGTTGTAGTAATGCTTTTGAACCACTTCATCCGTGCTATCATCTAAAGATGTATTAAGAACTGGATACTTTTTAAGCGCTGAAGTAAGAGCTTTCACTACGTACGGTAAATATGTTAACTTAATACCCTGGTCTGCTGCAACAGTTTTAAATTGTTTTCTATGCGCAACAAGGTTCGTTACATCCACTTCATCCATTAATGTAACGTGTGGCGCTGTATGTTTAGAGTTAACCATTGCTTTTGCAATTGCCTTACGCATTCCGCTAATTTTCTCACGAGTTTCAGGGAATTCACCCTCTGGAACTGCTACAGCTTGTGGCTTAGCTTGTTTTTCATCTTTAGCTGCTGGTGCTTCTTCAGCTACAGGCGCTGCTTGTGCAGAAGTGCCACCTTGTAAGAATGCATCGATATCTTCTTTAACTACGCGACCATTTTTTCCGCTACCAGATACTTGACGGATCTCAACACCTTTTTCACGAGCATACTTACGTACAGAAGGCATTGCGATTACACGTTTAGTAGGGTCAACATCCACTTCTTGTTGTGTAGCCTCTTGCTTAGGCGCTTCTTCTTTTTTCACTTCTTGACCAGCTTCAGCTGTTGCTTGAACCTGTGCTTCTGTTTTTTCTTCTTTCTTAGGCTCATCATCACCATGATCGCCTTTGAACTTAAGGTCTTCGTATCCAGGAGCATCAAAAGTAATAATTGTTTGACCTACTGTTGCTACTGTTCCTTCTTCTACGTTTACTTCAGTAACTGTTCCTTTTACTGGTGATGGGATTTCTACAACAGCTTTATCATTTTGAACTTCTGCTAGAACATCATCTTCTTCAACTTGATCGCCTGGTTTTACGAACCATTTTACGATTTCACCTTCGTGAATACCTTCACCGATATCAGGCAATTTAAATTCGAATGCCAATTCATTCAACCTCCTTAAGAATATAAAAAATAGATAAAACGTGGCTTATCCTTTTGAAGCATAAGCCATTCGTTCCATTTACATGATGTTATGAAAAAATATTTAATTAGAAATTAACAACTTTACGAGCAGTTTCAAGGATATCCTTATAAATTGGTAACCAGATGTTTTCTGCTTCAGTGAATGCATAAACAGTATCTGGAGCAGTAACACGTAAAACTGGAGCCTCTAAGCTTAAGATCGCACGTTCTGTAATTTCCGCTACTACGTTCGCTGCAATACCAGCTTGTTTTTGAGCTTCTTGAACAACAATTGCGCGACCAGTTTTTTCAACTGAAGCAATAATTGTTTCAATATCTAGTGGGCTAATAGTACGTAAGTCAACGACTTCAACTGATACTCCATCTTTTTCTAACTCTTCTGCAGCTTTTAATGATTCGTGAACCATTGCTCCATAAGTGATAATCGATAGATCCGTACCTTCGCGCTTAACATCAGCTTTACCAATTTCGATTGTGTACTCTTCTTCTGGTACTTCTTGACGGAAAGAACGGTATAATTTCATATGCTCTAAGAATACAACTGGATCGTTATCACGAATCGCAGAAATTAATAATCCTTTTGCATCATATGGAGTTGATGGAATAACAACTTTTAATCCAGGTTGTTGAGCCACTAATCCTTCTAAGCTATCTGCGTGTAGCTCTGGCGTATGTACGAACCCTCCGAAAGGAGAACGAATTGTTACTGGTGCAGTCCAATGACCACCAGAACGGTAACGCATACGAGCTAATTGTCCACTAATTGAATCCATTACTTCATATACAAATCCGAAGAATTGAACTTCCATAACCGGACGGAAACCTGTCAGTGCGAATCCAATAGTTAAACCACCAATACCTGATTCAGCAAGTGGAGTATCGAATACACGATCTTCACCAAATTCTTTTTGAAGTCCCTCCGTTGCACGGAATACGCCACCATTTAATCCAACGTCTTCTCCAAATACAAGGACGTTTTCATCTTTTTTCAACTCAGTGCGTAAGGCATCTGTGATGGCTTGAATCATTGTCATTTGTGCCATGGCTTATTTCGACTCCTTTGCTTTGTAAATTTCATATTGCTCTTTTAAGTTATAAGGCATTTCTTCGTACATGATTTCCATCAAGTCCGTTACCTTTTGTTTTGGATATTTATCAGCTTTTTGAATGCCTTCTTTAATATCTTCTTTTGCTTGTTCAATTGTTTTGTTTTCTTCTTCTTCGTTCCAGATTCCTTTGTCTTCTAGGAATTTACGGAAACGTACCAATGGATCTTTAGCTTCCCACTCATTTTCAGTTTCTTTTGTACGGTAACGAGTTGGATCATCTCCAGCCATTGTGTGTGGGCCGTAACGGAATGTTAACGTCTCAATTAATGTTGGACCTTCTCCGTTTACTGCACGATCACGAGCATCACGAACGGCTGCATAAACAGCAAGTGGATCCATACCATCAACTTGAACACCTACGATACCAGCTGCAACTGCTTTTTGTGCAATAGTTTGAGCAGCAGATTGTTTTTCAACTGGAGTAGAAATCGCATAACGGTTGTTTTGAACAACGAAAATTGCAGGAGCTTTGTATGCACCAGCAAAGTTAATTCCTTCGTAGAAGTCTCCTTGAGAAGCTCCACCATCACCAGTGTAAGTAATTGCTACCGCTTCTTTACCTTTCTTTTTAAGGCCAAGTGCAACACCAGCAGTTTGAATGTACTGAGCACCAATAATGATTTGTGGTGATAATGCGTTAACACCTTCAGGCATTTGGTTACCATGGAAGTGACCACGTGAGAATAAGAATGCTTGGTATAATGGAAGACCATGCCAAACAATTTGAGGAACATCACGATATCCAGGTAAAATCCAATCTTCTTTTTCTAATGCATACTGAGATGCAATTTGAGAAGCCTCTTGACCGGCAGTTGGTGCATAGAAACCTAAGCGACCTTGACGGTTTAAAGAAATAGAGCGTTGATCAAGGATACGAGTGTAAACCATGCGACGCATAAGCTCTTTTAATTGATCATCACTTAGATCAGGCATTGCCGCTTCATTAACGACCTTACCCTCTTCATTTAAAATTTGGAATGTTTCGAACTGCTTAGAAATAGCTTCAAACTGTTTTTTACTGTCAACAACAGCGCCTTTTGTTTTTGCAGCCATCTTATAACCTCTTCCTTTCCTTTTTAAGAGTGTTTTGTTCAACAAATTTCGCAAGCTACTTACATGTAACTAACACAATAGTGAACATTTTAATATTTAGTAAGAGAATTCCAATATACACAGCATTAGGTTACCCTAAATTGTAGTGGATGACACAATTTTTTTAAAATCGAATCTACTTACTTTTATACCACTCATACGATCATGTTAGCGACCACTATGTATGGTTTTATCTAGTCGCTGTACTAGTAATTGTTTATAAAAGACTAATACAACTTCTTTCATTCATTATTCAGTTTACACTACAATTTTTATATTCGTCAATTAGTTTGTATCAGGTTTCTTTTCATTCTATAAAAGTATTTTCAAAACAAAAACCTACATCTGTATTAATACAAAAATATATACTGTTTCATTGTTTATGATACAGTTTCTTCAAATTTGAAACACTTTTAGTTAAACCCTTTCATTTCTAAGGATGTTGCATTCCCTTTCTATGGTAGATTCCCTTTTGACAAATAGGTTTCCCACAGACATGTTATTTTTTAGATGGTATTGATGGGAAGACTACTAGTATTGCTCTACCATATTTAAGCCTTATCTTAAGTTGCTATTTTTATGTGAGTAAATATAACCTTTACCAATAAGCGTGGGATTGACCTAACTTTCTTGCTTACCATGGTATTACATGTGAATGATGACTAGATAGTGTAAAGAGCATGTAAAAAGAACCTATCCTTAAGATAGATTCTTCTGCACACTGTCTATTCAGCTTCTTTTACATTTAAACCAGCTATTTGATAAAAATCTGTTTTTAATTGATTATATTCCTCGGTATAGCCGTTAAATATTTCATTTTCATTCATAACCTTTTCATACGAGTCATTGATTTTAGAGATTTGTTCCTCTAATTCTTCCATCGTTAACTCTTCATTTTGAAGCATTTCATACAATTCTTTATCTAATTTAATGGATGTAGAATAGTGATTATATAATGTCTCATACGAATCATAGCGATTTTCCATTGTCGTTTGCAAATTTTCAAGGATTTCCAAAGTATCCTCATCTTCTATTTTTTCCATTTCTAAGGTTATTCCTTTGAATTCCTCCTTAGAAGCCATGATACTCTCATTTTCAACCTGCATTTTCTCTTCACGTTCGTCTATCATTTCAAGAGCTTGGTTTGATAATGATACAACTTGATCAAACTCTTTCATTCCTAAATCCATAATCTGATTAAAAAGTTCATTTTCCTCTTTTTCAAGAGCAAGTAATGGTTCCTGCTGCTCTTGAAATGACTCCTCTAAAGAAACAACTTTTTCTAATTTTTGATAAATCGTTTCTTCAGGACTAGGTCCCAAGCATCCAACTAAGATGACAAGCAATAAAGTTGTAAGTATACTTACGTTCATAAGCTTTTTCATAACTGTTCCCCCTATAAATCAACACAATTCTTACTATAAGTGGTTCAACAAATTAATACAATGCTTCTTCTTTGTTTTTAATAAATTTTGGAAAAATGCCTAGATACTTTACTAGTATATTAGCTTGTCTACAAATTAGACCTAATACTAAGAGGATTTTCTTTGTTCTGGGCGAATGACTATACACAATTTCATTAATTACATACAGTGTACTAAACGTCAAAAGGCGTTAAGAACATTAGGAGGTTGTTAAATATGCATAATTACTATGGTTGTGGTTGTGACAGTTATGGGTATGGATACGGAGCACCAACAGGATATGGAAACAGCTTTGCTTTGATTGTTGTTTTATTTATTCTATTAATTATCGTTGGTGCAGCTTATTTAGGTTGCTAATTGTTTAACTAATTAAAACTTTAAACTATCACCTAGGCTTACCTCCATTGCATCTTTGGATGACTGGGGGTTTGTCCTTTTCTCTTATATCCAGAGAGGTTCAATACTACATTTCACTTTTTCACCATTTTTAACAGCTCACTACTCTCCCACTCTCAAAATAGACAAGCTTCACTTTTCGTTTCAGAGATCTTGCATTATAATCTTATATATCCAAGAAGCTTTTTAACCTTTTTTGTACATAGCTTCCTCCCCTTTTTTAAAAGAAATTACGTAAAGGGTCAATTCAATAATAATGGCTATATTCTTATATTTTGTTGATTTTGGAGAGGATCATCGTTTATCCTTTGCACCTATTTAGTTATCAGCAAACCTATGGATAAGCGGTGAGCTTCTGTGAATCTCTCCTTTTCTTCTAACTACTGTTCTCTCACATGTCTCGGAATAGTCAATATAAAGAAGCTTTTCAAATAAAACGTTAGAAAAATAGCCAGGATAAAAGACGAAGGAGTGTAACAACATGATTACAATGAATGATATTATTAGAGAAGGTCACCCTACTCTACGTAAAGTAGCTGAAGAAGTACCAATACCAGCATCGGAAGAGGATAAGAAGACTCTCCAGGATATGCTTGATTATGTGAAAAATAGCCAAAATCCTGATATTGCTGAAAAATATGGGTTAAGACCTGGAATTGGTATAGCAGCTCCACAAATAAATGTTAGCAAGAGAATGCTTGCTATTTATGTAAAAGATGAAAAAGGAGAGCAGCATAGTTACGCATTGTTTAATCCTAAAATTGTCAGTCACTCTATTGAAGGAAGTTATTTATCATCAGGAGAAGGCTGCTTATCTGTTGATAGGGCTGTTCCAGGAATTGTTCCAAGATATGCTCGCATTAGAGTAAAAGCAACGAATGTAGATGGAGAAAAAATTGATATAAGATTAAGAGGATTACTCGCTATTGTATTTCAACATGAGATTGATCATTTAAATGGGGTAATGTTTTATGATCATATAAATGAAGAAAATCCATATCAAGAGCCTGAGAACGCGATAGCCGTTGATCGTTAAGAATAAGATAAACACACTTTTCCAAAAAGACAGAAGCCACAAAATCCTATGTGGCTTCTGAATTAACAATACAATAGAAGGAGACTTATTAAAAACATTTGTTAATATATGATGAGAACCTATATATTCACAATAATCCTAGCTGTTTTACTGCAAATAAAATTCCATCTTCATCGACTGGCTTCGTAACGAAATTGGCAAGATCTTTTAATTGATTAACTGCATTGCCCATTGCCACACCTGTCCCCACATATTCGATCATTTCTAGATCATTTAGGCCATCACCAAAAGCATATATGTTTTCCTTTTTGATACCTAACCGCATAGCTAATTGTTTAATTCCCTCAGCTTTAGATCCTCCGACTGGAAGAATGTCCGTAGACACTTTATGCCATCGAATAAATCGCAAGTCTTCGTACCGTTTGTATCGTTCTTCTATTCCGTCTTCACAAAATAAAAGTGTTTGAAAGATATCTTTTTCAAGATAATAATCACGATTTTTTAAAGGATGCGAAAATTTTAAACTTCCCATACTTTGCTCTATATAGGGGTGGATACCTGTTGTAGCCATCATATCTTCCTCACTAAGAAAAACTAACGGATGTTTTTCTTTATCTGCATACGTCAATAAGCTTGCAAGTGTATCCTTGTTTAAGGGATTTTCATAAATAACTTCCCCTTCAAAAACAACATACTGGCCATTAAAACTTACATAAGAGTGAATATCTAATTCTTCTCGTAAATCTTCAAACATAAATGGAGCGCGACCAGTTGCTATCGCTACATGATGACCTTTTTCCTTCAATTTTCCAATGGCTACTCTAGTTGAATCTGGTATTTCTTTGTCATGATTTAGAATTGTTCCATCAATATCAAAGAAAATTACTTTGTTGCTCATATTACAACTCCTTATTGTTTATCCGACTTTTGTTGTTATCTGTATACTTTTTCGTCTCTTTACAGTACTTAAATAAACACCTGAAAATACAAATAGTAAACCACTTATCATATTAGCTGAGATGTTTTCGCTGAGTAATAAATACCCCCATAGCATAGCGGTAATTGGTACGATATATGTAACTAATGAGGCAAATTCCGCCCCGCCTTCTTTTACCATATAATAATAAAAAAGATAAGCAATCCCAGAACCAAAAACACCTAACCCAATTAATGAATACACAATATCTATTGAAGAAATTCCTACGAATCCTTTTTCACTGCTTAACATAATAAAAAAACTAAGCAATGTAGAAATAGATAGTGTCAGCAATGAAACAATAATGATAGGAACGTTCTTTAAATATTTCCTTGCAAGCTGAGCACCAATTCCATAACATAACGTAGCAAATAACATTGTCCCTGCACCAATAAAGTTTTCTCCAATTAAACCCATAACATTTAAGTTTAATAGCAAGATGATGCCTACAAACCCCATTAATACACCGATCCATTGTTTTATATTACTTGAGACATGAAAAAATAAAACGCCGATGACAATGGTCCAAATAGGAGTCGTAGCATTAATAACGGAAGCAAAGCTGCTTGATATTTTCATTTCACTCATTGCAATAAATCCAAAAGGAAGAGTATTATTAAATATTGCAACAAAAAGTAATGCTATCCAAGGGATTTTTTCTGACTTAACCTTTGCTACTTCCTTCCTTTTAAAAAGCAAAAGTATGACAATCAATGTTAGTGCCCCAAATAAACATCTCCAAAACACAACACCCCATGGGCCTAATTCCTCTACTAACATTTTTATAAATAAAAATGATGTCCCCCATATCATACTCAAAGTAAATAATGAACCGTATAATTTTTTCAAAGAAGCCCCTCCCGTATGATGTACACATAAATTCAAGCTAAGTGAAAAGCACATATTTGTCAATTGCAAATCCATAAATTCCCTAGAGTAATCATGTAATTCTTGTGAGTTTCTACATATACTACTTGTGAGAACCAAAATGGCCGGAAACTAAAATAAAGGAGGAAATAATTAATATGTTAAAAAAACTCAAAAAGTCAATTAGAAAGCAATTAAAACATTTTGTAAAACGGAAAACAATTGCGTAATATCTCAAGATTTAACTAGATAAGTGGTTTATAAAGCTCGTTTAAAGTGAAATTTGTACTGTAAGAAGTCTTAAACATTTTTTATTAAGTCCTTATAATGAAAAACACACGTAGTCAAGTTCACTTTTCATTCCCGAATATTGAACAGATTTCCTTCCAGACTTGGCTTGTTTGCAAATATCGAATATAATAGAAAAAGCTAGTCTAACATACGGTAGTTAAGGAGAGATTTGGTAAATGATTTTCAAAGTATATTTTCAAGAAAATAAAATAGAGGTTCCTGTTCGCGAAAGAACAAACACTCTATATATTGAGGCAACAACTGAAGGGGAAGTTCGCGCAAAATTAAAAGACCGCCCTTATAATATTGAATTTGTTTCTCCTGTAGAAGGAGCTTATTTAGAATATGAGAAGCAAAGTGAAAACTATAAAGTATTGGAGATTTGATGGGTATGAAATTTGTAAAAAATGACCAAGTAGCTGTTTTCGCCTTAGGCGGACTTGGTGAAATTGGTAAAAACACGTACGGAGTTCAATTCCAGGATGAAATCGTCTTAATCGATGCAGGTATTAAATTTCCTGAAGACGAGTTATTAGGAATCGACTATGTTATTCCTGATTACTCCTATTTAGTAAAAAATGAAGATAAGATAAAAGGTTTATTTATTACGCACGGACATGAAGACCATATCGGTGGGATACCTTACTTACTTCGCCAAGTGAACATTCCTATTTATGGTGGTAAGCTAGCACTTGGACTTCTTAGAAATAAATTAGAAGAGCACGGTCTTTTAAGACAAACAAAGTTAATTGAGATTCAAGAGGATGACATTATTAAATTTAGAAAAACTTCCGTCACCTTCTTCAGAACAACTCATAGTATCCCAGATTCTTACGGGATTGTTGTAAAGACTCCTCCAGGAAACATTGTACATACTGGAGACTTTAAATTCGACTTTACTCCAGTTGGAGAGCCTGCAAACTTAACTAAGATGGCTGAAATCGGACGTGATGGAGTATTATGCTTACTTTCAGATAGTACAAATAGTGAAATTCCAAATTTCACAATGTCTGAAAGACGTGTTGGCGATAGTATACATGAGATCTTCCGTAAAGTTGACGGACGTATTATTTTCGCAACATTTGCTTCTAATATACATCGTCTTCAACAAGTTGTTGAGGCAGCTGTTACACACGGTCGTAAGATTGCCGTTTTCGGGAGAAGTATGGAAGCAGCAATAAACATTGGACAAGAGTTAGGTTATATTAGCTGTCCAAAAGATACATTTGTTGACGCACATGAAATAAATAGAATGCCAGCTCACAGAGTAACAATCCTGTGTACAGGTAGCCAAGGAGAACCTATGGCTGCTTTATCACGCATTGCAAACGGGACTCATAGACAAATTCAAATAATTCCTGGTGATAACGTTGTATTCTCTTCATCACCAATCCCTGGTAATACGCTGAGTGTAAGTAAAACGATTAATCAGCTTTTCCGCGCTGGTGCAGAAGTTATCCATGGTACTTTAAGCGATATCCACACGTCTGGACATGGTGGACAAGAAGAACAGAAGCTAATGCTTCGCTTAATGAAGCCTAAATACTTCATGCCGATACATGGTGAATACCGTATGCAGAAAATGCATGCTAGACACGCCGTAGATTGTGGTGTTGAAGAAGAAAACTGCTTCATTATGGATAATGGAGAAGTTTTAGCAATTGGTGATAAAGAAGTCGGTGTTGCTGGAAAAATCCCTTCAGGCTCTGTGTATATTGATGGAAGTGGAATCGGTGACATTGGCAATATCGTGTTACGCGACCGTCGAATTCTATCAGAAGAAGGTCTCGTTATTGTTGTTGTTAGTATCAACATGAAAGACTTTAAAATATCTGCAGGTCCAGATATTATCTCTAGGGGATTTGTTTATATGCGTGAATCAGGAGATTTAATTAATGATGCTCAGTCTCTTATTTCTAAACATTTAAACAAAATCATGGAACGTCGTACAAGCCAGTGGTCTGAAATCAAGAATGAAATCACAGATACATTAGCACCGTTCCTATATGAAAAAACAAAACGTCGTCCAATGATCTTACCGATCATTATGGAGGTATAAGAAAAAAGAGTGGTCATGGGACCACTCTTTTTGTATTTAGAAACTTTGCGACAAGTACAATCAACCTAATAATCTTTTTTCAAATCGAGAAATATCTGTATCTGCTCCTATGACGATAAGGATATCATTTTTCTTAATAATTTCGTTTGCTTGAGGAGAAACTATGATATCCTTATCACGTTTCATTGCAACAATATTAATCCCATAAAGTGCCCTAATATCTAAATCAATAATAGAATTCCCATCAAGACGATCATTTGCTACAATCTCTACAATACTATGTTCATCTGAAAGCTCAAGATAGTCTAATACATTATTTGAGATAATATTATGAGCAATTCTTCTCCCCATATCACGTTCTGGATGAACAATTTGGTCCGCTCCTATTTTAGAGAGTACCTTCTCATGGTAATCATTCTGAGCCTTAACAGTAATATGTTTAACACCCAATTCTTTTAACATTAATGTTGTTAAAATACTTGCTTGTATATTATCCCCTATCGCAACAATCACATGATCAAAATTACGAATACCTAGGCTTTTTAATACCGTTTCATCTGTAGTATCACCAACTACAGCATGAGATGCTACGTTTGCAAATTCATTTACCTTATCTTCATCAGTATCGATAGCCATAACCTCCATGCCTTCTTCACTAAGAGCACGGCAAATACTACCTCCAAACCGTCCAAGTCCAATGACTGCAAATTCCTTTTTCATATATAATCCTCCACTTAGTAGTACTGTCAAAGTAGTAGACAGCAGCTACTATTTAAAATATCTTTTAGTAACAATGTGCCAAGTTAAAGATTTTTTCCTTCTTCTACATGTATCATACGCATCACTCCATTTAATTCGTTCTGAATATGATATATAGACATAAACACTTGTAGATAATTAGGAAACTTTCTAAAAAAATCGTACCACACCTCCTCCCCTTTTCACAGTCATATCATTAAAATTATCACGAATTTCAAAAAACCGAGATATGTTTTTACCTTCCCCCCTTCTCCTTACGAGGAAAAATTGAGAGGTAAAACAGAATGCAGGATGTGATGTCCAGATTATGTTAAACTAGAACTAAGGAAAATAATGGAGGTCACTATGAGAAAATTTCAACAGGTTTTTATCCCTTATATTGTTGGTCTCCTTGGTGGGTACATTTTTTATTTGTTTCATTTTCCCATACCATGGATTTTAGGACCTATGTTTTTGCTTATCATGTGGAAAAATTTCGCTCCATTACATGGTACATATAATCAACCTACATACTTAAAAAACGTATCGTTTATAATTTTAGGTATCACTTTTGGATTATCCTTTACCGCAGATACATTTAGATTAATTGGACCATATGCAATACCTTTCTTATTTTTTACAATCCTACTTATATGTTTAAGTATTATAAATGGTCTTTTCATTAGTAAGTTCGTTAATATAGATAAAGCTACAAGTATTTTCGCATCTGTTCCTGGAGGACTAACAGAAATGGTCATCGCTAGTGAGTCTGTTCAGGCAAATACATCACTCGTGACTATTTTTCAAACAGTAAGACTTCTAACCGTCGTTTTTCTTGTCCCATTTTCTGTCTTACACCTTTTAGATGGGCATGAAACTCCAAGCCTGATGCTGGAAACATCCTTTAATGCTCCCTTTCTTTCTTACGCATGGTTTATTCTTGCTGGATTCGTTGGCTATATAGTACGTGCAAAGCTACCTGCTGCTTACGTCATTGGTCCTTTGTTAACAATTGCCTTATTAAATATACTCGGTGTACCATTACCGCAATTTCATCCTGGATTTATTATCTTTGCCCAACTATCAATAGGTGTTAGTTTTGGCTTAATGATTTCCATAAGAGATTTAATTACTGGGGGAAAATATTGCTTACTTTACTTTCTAACCACCATGATTTTAATCATATCTAGCTTTGGTGTTGGGTATTTATTCTCAGTATTTACAGATATCAATTTGGCAACTGCCATATTATCTTTTGCTCCAGGGGGATTAGTTGAAATGGTCTTAACAGCTACTTCAGTAGGTGCAGATCCGTCAGTCGTTAGTGCCCTTCAATTCATTAGGCTACTTTTCATCATTACCATTGTTCCGAGTGTACTTACATTCTTATTAAAACCGGCCATAGACCAAAAGCTCAACACTTCTTAAATTAGCTACAAACTTTAAGAAAGAGGCTGAGACATAAGTGGTTTTAGTTAATGAGAAACCCGAACGGATCAGGTGATTTTTCAATGAAAATCTCCTATATCGTTCGGGTTTGATTCTTTATCACTACATGTATTGTTTATGCATACGATTGGTAATCGCTAGTGTAATGGAGCGAAAAGACACTTTGCTCTAGCAGGAGGTAGAGGAAAGGGGGAGACCCCACAGGCGTAGCCGATGAGGCTAAAGATTCCTCCCTAGGAAAAAGCAGTTCATTTTTCCCTGCGGAAAGCAAGTGGATGCAGCGGAATGAACGTACTTGTTCTTTCACCACAACATATTGATAAGGAACAACGTGTCAAAGGTTAATCGTTCGTCTTTTAAAAAAATGATTGAGTTTTGACCCAACTTCTTTTCTACACCTCTACTTTCATCTTACTAATAACAGCTTTAATTTGAAAATAGCTTATTTCCTGAGGAAGAGCCTCTTTTATTGGCTTCAGCAGTTCAGTTTCTAGTGATATCACTTGTTCTTTAATTAATCTTTCTTCTTCCTTAGTAACAATTTTCGTCCAGTCAACTTCTTCTCCTTCTTCAATCGACCTAACGATATGGTTTTGAACAGTAATTTCGGATAAGCCTCTTTCTTCACTAATAGACGAAATCGAGTTTCCATCTCGGTACATTTGAAAAGTGTGAAGATGACTTGATGTTTTTTCTTGAGTTATTGGCTTAATCGTAGTTTGACTCTTTTCTGTGTCTAGCTCATCTTCTCGTTCAACTTTAAGAAAGTCACAAACCACGGCTATAAATGCTTCTCCGTAGCGTTCTAGCTTTGTTTGCGCTACCCCTTTAACAGATAAAAATTCAGTTGTATTCTTTGGACAAACTAAACTCATATCTTTTAAGCTACTATCAGAAAAAATAATGTATGGTGGAACTTTAAGCTCTTGTGCAAGCTCTCTTCTTGTTTGCTTAAGCTTTTCAAATAATTCATCATTTCCTTCAATGGCTTTAATTGTAAATTGTTGCTTTTTATATACAGCTTGTTTTTCTACTAGTACTAATAGAGCCTTTTGTGTCAATTCTAATACAGGATATCTAGAGCTAGTCATTGCTAAAAATCCTTCCGCAACTAAAAAATCTATGAATTCAACAATTTGTTTTTCTGTTTTATTCTTCATTAATCCATAGGTTGATAATGTATGGAACTTAAATTGCGCTATTTTCTTATTGTTTGATCCCTTCAACACTTGTGCAACAAGTGTTTTCCCAAATTTTTCGTTCATTCTTTTTACACAGGACAAGACCATTAGCGTTTCTTTTGTTACATCAATTCTCTCGCTTGTATCCCTACAGTTTACACATTTCCCGCAAGCTGAGCTTGGATTTTCTTCACCAAAATATTCAACGATATACGACTGTATGCATTTTTCAGTGTGACATAAGTCAACCATTTGCTGTAACTTGTGAAACTCATGCATTTTTTTATCGAGACTTAAAGCAGTTTGCTCAATTAAAAATTTCTGAAGCTGAATATCTTGTCCAGCGAATAGAATGGTACATTCACTTGGTTCACCATCTCTCCCTGCACGCCCAGCCTCTTGATAATACGCTTCAATATTTTTAGGTAGATTGTAATGAATAACAAACCGTATATTAGACTTATTAATTCCCATTCCAAAAGCGTTTGTGGCTACCATAATTGAAAATTCATCATAGAGAAACTTTTCTTGTTGATCGGCTCTTTCCTCTTCTTTTAAACCAGCATGATACTTACCAGCTGAAATACCCGTTTTATTTAAAAATTGACATAATTCATCTACTTCTTTTCTTGTTGAAGCATAAATAATTCCAGACTGATCTGAATTTGTTTTGACATATCGTTTAATAAAATCTCGTTTATTTTCACCTTTTACTACGTTAAAAGTAAGGTTATCTCGACTAAATCCAGTAACAAACGTATTTTCTTCATTTATAGACAAAAGTGTGCAAATATCGGTGGTAACTTCCTTTGTGGCTGTAGCAGTTAATGCTACCACAATTGGGGGTTCGGGTAAGTCATGGATGAATGTGTTAATAGATCTGTAGCTTGGTCTAAAATCATGACCCCATTGTGAAATACAGTGTGCTTCATCAATTGCTATCATTGAAATAGGAAGTGAGTAGAGCATTTCACGAAATGAATAGGCCTCTAATCTTTCAGGAGCAATATAAAGAATCTTATATTCTCCTTCTTCTATACGAATCATCCTCTCTCTTAATTCAGATACTGATAAACTACTATTTATATACGTAGAAGAAATACCTACGTTGTCTAATGCATCCACTTGGTCTTTCATAAGAGAAATTAACGGAGAAATCACGATCGTAAGTCCATCAAGGATCATTGCAGGAACTTGATAACAGATTGACTTACCACCGCCTGTAGGCATAATTGCTAACGTATCGTTTCCAGTTAAAATACTTTCAATGATTTCTGCTTGTCCTTTACGAAAAGAAGAATATCCAAAATATTTCTGGAGAAGTTCTTCAGCCTTATTTAACATATTTTCACCAACTTTTATTCAATATACTATCTAGTAGTATAACATGTAATCGACAAATCGTACTTTTTAAAGAAATGGGTTTTATTTGACTAAAATGAGAAAATATAAATCGCCTTAAAGAAGGCTCACCAATTCACTTTAGCCAAAATATTTATCCTTTAAAGAACTTTACTATTGCTTAATCCACATGACTTTTTAAGCTTAAAACAACAAAAAAGCTATTCCTCCCATTATTAGAAGAAATAGCTTTTTTCATTCTTACTTATGAATCCAAACAGCCCCTGCAGAATTATCTTTCGCTTCTCCAATGACTTCAATTTTTAATCCAAGCTCAGGAATATTTCTTCCCGCATCTGGAATCTCACTATTAATATATGATACTGAGTCATCAAATTTTCGATTTCCCTTTGATTTTAGGAAATCATATAATCCCCTAGTAGGTGAATCTACTGTAAAACCTGGTGTTTTATCGTATGAGAATGCAGCATCAGCAATTTGGTAGCGAGTGCTTTGATTTACTGTTTGCTTTCCGTTAAGAGTTCCAATTACAGCTTCTGGATGTGAATCAACTACACCAAGGAAGCCATCTCCTGGATGAACTCCTACCCAGTTATCTGTATAGCTTTCATCCGCATACCAAACAACTAATCCTGTATTATAAACTGCTCCACGAGAATAAGCTAAGGCTTTATCAGATCCCGCGTAGTTTCTCCATTCTAAGTAATAATGATTTTTCGCTTTAGAGTATCCATTAGAAACGACAAATCCATCTAATGTAACTTTCGCATTTCCTTCCGCATCATCAGAGAAAATCACTTTATCATCTGCAGTTACTGATAAGTTGTCAATTGCAAATCCATTAGGTGCAAGACCTCCATCAGTCACATATTCAAATGATAGCTTTACTTTTTCCCCAGCGAATTGACTTAAATCATACGTAAGATCATTCCATTTACCAAGTGTTGTTTCATAACCGCCTTGAGTATTTTCATCACCAATCACATCAATTTGGACTGGCTCTTGACCGTCTACAATGGCATTAATGTACACATAGTCATAATCAGTTTCAACTTCATAAAAAGCTTTCGCATTAAATGTAGCTTTAGATGCATTTGTTAAATCAAATACAGGTGTTTCTAATACAGTGTGAAGGTCGTCACCCTTTGTACTGTAGTAATATGTTTTACCGAATTCAGGTAAAATACCTTCAACTTCTTTTTCAGGTAAGTTGATCTTTATAATTCCAGGGTTCTTTGATTTTGTTACACTTTGGTCAAGATAGGAAGCCGTACCTAACTTAGTAATATCTTCATAATCAACTTCTAAGATATTTGCCCAGTTTCCTCCCATCATTGCTTGGAAAAACTCTTTGTTTTGTGGAGAAAAACTTGTAGGCTCTGTTCCAGCCACTTTTCCGTTCCAGCTACCACCACTCATAATTGACCAAGAAGCAACTGGTTCACCTTGTCCAGTATACTGAGTATCATACTCATCTGGTAATCCTAAATCATGTCCAAATTCATGAGCAAACACACCAACTGCTCCATCCTCTGGTTGAATTGTATAATCAAAAGCAGCGATATTTCCACCCCAATAATCAACGTCCGCTTGCGTTCCTTGGACAGGGTATACGCCATCTAGTGTCCAACGGTGTGACCAGATCGCATCATCACCAAGAGCACCACCACCAGCTTCTTGACCAGTACCTGCATGAATAATCATAAGATGATCTACTAATCCATCTGGTTCGTTTTGGTTTCCATCACCATCTAAATCATATAAATCAAAGTCATCGTATTCTGATAAGTCCATTCCTGATGCTACTGCTGCATTTAATGAATCTTTAACAAGATCACGTGGTCCTTTTGGTGATAGGTTATCATGCCCGCCAGCCGGATTATCATCACCATACTCTTTTGCAGTTCCCGGAACCGTTAACCATTGAGAAACAGTACCATCGACAGTATAGCTACCGCCAGATTGCTCTTCATAGTACTGCTTAAATGTCTTAACTTTTTCTCCATTAAAAAGTTTAAATTCTTTATCTCCAAACATTAAGTCTTCATAATGCTTTTGATTAAAGTCATTTGAGTACATGTACCCTTCTTCTTGGATGACATTATTATGTTTAAAGTCCTCAAATTCAACCAATAAAACTAAGACCTTATCTGTTCGGACACTACCATTATATTTCGTATCCTTTGCTTTTTGCACATTAACATAACCATCTTTTTTACTGTTTTTGAATAGCTTATTATGCTTTTCTAATTGTTTAGACAATTTATCTTTTTGCTTTTTTAGAAATTCTCTTGATTTTTCATCTATCAATTCCTCAGAATCACTATGGTCATGGGAATCATGACCTTCTTTATTTCCGTCTTTTTTCTCAACATACTCTTTCACAGCTGCTTTCAGTTGCTCTGCACTAGCATTTTTAGAAACAACACCTTTGTCTATTAATGATTCAGCAAGACGTTCTTCTGGTACCGTATTCCAATCAATTGGTGCAGACTCTTCAATTGTAGTTGTAGCAGCTTGTACACTTTGCGTGCCTGGTAAGTATGTACTAAACAATAGACCTCCTGCTACAACAGTACTTGCCGTAACCTGTATTGCTTTTTTGAGACGCTTCTTTTTTGCCATACTTCTTCGTAATTTCCTCAACGAAACTCCCCCTCTATATTTTTTAGTTCTACGTCCTTCTCGTTACATTTATATAACCGAATAAAGAGCTAAACCTACAGAAAAATAATCAATCTATTTTTCTATAAGTCTAAATAGAACCTATATACTTATTATAATTTTTATCTAAATATAATAAATAGTCCGAAAATTCTATTTTAGAAAAATTATACTGTTACTTTTTACCTATTTATTTCTATTTCCGAAATAAATAGATAAAATCCTAGATAATTCAATACTTATGTAAGCTACTATTACAATGAAATAGAAAAAAATCTTAAAAATTCACAAATTTTCGCAAGGAAAAATATTATCGCTTTAAAGCTTTTAATGACAAAAGACTCTTTTCTACTAAAATAACTAAATTAAAAAAATTACGATTTGATTACATTGTTATTACCACCTACAAAAATCAACATAAACTAACAAATTCTATAAAAAAGAGAGAAGAAATGAGGTATTTTATGTTTAACACAACTGAAATTGGGATTGATTTGGGTACAGCCAATATCCTTGTCTATACAAAAAATAAAGGAATTATATTAAATGAACCCTCTGTCGTAGCAATTGACACATCAACTCGTAAAGTATTGGCAGTGGGAACAGATGCAAAAAGAATGATCGGAAAAACGCCTGGGCAAATTGTTGCCGTTCGTCCCTTAAAGGATGGAGTTATTGCAGACTATGATATGACAACAGATATGCTAAAGCATATTATGAAGAAAGCATCTCGAAAGCTAGGTATGTCAATTCGAAAACCTACTGTCGTAGTATGCACACCTTCTGGAGCAACTTCTGTTGAAAGAAGGGCCATCCAAGACGCTATCAAAAGCTCAGGAGCAAAACAAGTCCACCTTATTGAAGAACCAGTGGCTGCTGCCATTGGGGCTGACTTACCTGTAGAAGAACCGACTGCAAATGTAGTGGTTGACATCGGTGGTGGAACAACTGAAGTAGCGATTATTTCCTTTGGCGGTGTTGTTACTTGTCATTCAATACGGATAGGAGGAGATCAATTAGACGAAGACATCATCCAATATATCCGCAAAAATTATAATTTATTAATTGGCGAGAGAACCGCAGAAGAAATGAAAATAGAGATTGGACATGCTCTCGTTTCTCATGATGAAAAAAAGATGGAAATTAGAGGAAGAGATTTAGTCACCGGATTACCTAAAACCATCACTGTATCTTCCTTTGAAATGCAAGATGCCATGAGAGAATCATTCTTGCATATATTAGAAGCAATTCGCTCCACTTTAGAGGATTGTCCTCCTGAGCTCAGTGGTGATATCGTGGATCGTGGGGTCATCTTAACTGGTGGAGGAGCATTAATTAATGGGCTACAAGAATGGGTTAGTGAAGAAATGATCGTTCCTGTCCATATAGCTCCAAATCCGTTAGAATCCGTTGCAATCGGAACTGGCAAGTCACTATCTGTCATTAATAAACTATTAAAGGCAGCAAAATAATAGATCGTCGTATGATTAAAGACGAATGAACTTTATCCAGTCAGATCTAACGCATGTACTAGGATTATAGCTCATCCTAAAAGTTAACACCTGAATAAAAGCGTAAGTATTGAAGAGGGTGACTCAAAAGGTTGTTAAATAACGACCTTTTGAGCACCCTTTCTTTCTGAAGTAATCGGTGTTTCTTTCAGCTTTTCTTCTAGCCCCGCGGAAGGGGCGGACTTTTCCTCTTCTTCAAGGATTTTCTCAATTTGTAAAGCGAGTTGACGATATTGGTCACCTAAACTTTTTTCGTATTTGTCTGTCGCTTTTCTCTAAACAAATGTATATTGATTTGCGTTAGCTTCTATCTTAGTCCCATCAACAAAATAGTGCTCCAGCTTTACCAATCCTTTTTCACGTAGTAACTCTACAATTGAAAAGAAGACTTGATAGATAATGTCTTTCATACGATCAGATCGAAACCGATTGATCGTTCGAAAATCAGGAGTTTGACTACCCGATTTTTTTGTTGTTTAATTATTCTTTAAAAAAGACTGTTTTCGTAGGGGTTTTGCTTCTATGAATACAATTTTAGATCGATAGTGGAATGGAGCGTAAGACACTTGACTCCTGCGGGAAGTGAGGAAAGCAAGTGACTGGAGCGCAATGGAACGTCCCGGTTTTTACGTTAACTGAATTAAAAGGATAAAAGTATGAAAAGAGGCTAACCCAAGGTCTAAAATCTAGACTTTTGGGTCAGCCTCTTCTTTTTTGTGTAAGAAATTATAAAATACATCGATTGTGGATACGTGCTTCGACATTAAGCTCAGTGCCTAGTCCCTGCGAGGTCATTAGACTATTAGAATAGAAGGCAAAGAACACCTTATATTCTAAATCTATCTTCTTATCGCTTGACTGAATAAGGCCCCCTTTAGCTTTTGTACTTATTTCTACTTATGTGAATGTTAGTTTTTCCTACAAAATTTTCGCACGCTAAGTTGCAGGATTATTAGTGTGAAGAATGAATATTTATCGCACATATATGGTAATGAGCCTATGAATAATGATTTTTCAAACTACTAGTCACTCTAAAAACCAGGAACAGTCATTACAGACGATTCATATACTACACTTTACAAAAAGTTTACATAAAATTGTTGCATCATTTTAAATCTTTACGAATAAATTAAGTTTGGCTTTGATAGTTATGATTATAAAGATACTTAGTTGGGATTTTGATGATTTTAACTGAGATGTTCCTTACTTACCAAGTAAATAAAACTAGGTAAAAGCAAAACCCGTTTGAATAATGTGGAAAAAATGAAACTTTTTAGGTTACTCAAACGTCATATTAATAGGAAAACATTGGAGGTTACTTTGTGAAGGACTTAAGTAGAAGAATGATCATTAGTTTAACGTTAGCAATAATTATCATGGGAGGGATGAGTGTTTCATTAGCGAATATGCCACAAAGTCCGGGAGATCATAACGAAATTGTTCAAGTACAAGGTGAATAAAGCATGACGTTATAGGAGGATCTAAAAAGAAATGCAATATAACAAGTCTACATTTTATCAATTTATTCCGTTTATCTTTCCCATTTTAGCACTTGTCATTATTTTCACAGGATTAACTGAATCGTACACAATTCCTTTGTTTGTTATCATTTTACTACTTGGCTTTGTTTATTCCTTTCTTGCTTTCTTTTCCAAAAAAGGATTGATAGGATCCATAATTAATATGTATGTGACTGCTCTCCTAATGTTTGGTAGTGCCATTTTTTACTTAGTAGCGGTAACAAGTAGTGTATAGTAAAGACCCTTTAACGCTTGTAGATACATAAGAGGCTGGGACAGAAGTGCCTGGCACCTTATCGTAACGACTATATGTACGCACTGATTTATCTAGTGCACACAATAGATTGTATCGGAGGGTGCCTGGCTCTTTGTTTTGTCCCAGCCTCTTTTTCATGTTCCCTTCTAATAAATCACGTACATCTTCGCTCGTTTAAATTAATCAGCAAATGCTCTATCACCAAGTATCTTCATTGTAATATCATCTGAGGGTGGATTGTGCAAGCCTGCTCTCACATCACGATAATGCCTTTGTAAGGCATTTGATTGGAATAAGCTTTGCCCACCAACTATTCTCATTGCAAGATCTACTACTTCAACAGCTGTATTTGTAACAAGTGTTTTAGCAATCGCTAAATCATATGCTAACGTCTGTCTTTCCAAAGGGTGTTGATCCCATTTCTCTGCTGTAGAATAAAGAAATGTCCTCGCGGTTGATAATTTCAAATCCATTTCAGCCACTTTCCTTCTCACTTCCGGAACCTCTTTAATAGGATGTGGCAAACTAGTAGGCTGATATGTTTTTGCAAAGGTAACTGCTTCGTTCCTTGCAGCAATTGCGATACCTATATAACAAGCAGGGATATGCAATAACCAACCTTGCGCACTCGGCTTTTCCTTCTTCACTCTTTTATCTACTAATGCAGCTAAAGGAACTTCCACTTGTTCCAAAATAAGGTCGTCACTCCTCGTTCCTCTCATCCCCACGGTATCCCATGTTTCCTCAATACGTAAACCAACTGATTCTCTAGGAATAAGAAATTCTCCGATTTCACCTGTTTCTTCAATTGTAGCTGGAACAATGAAATAATCTAGAACAGGAGCCAATGAGGTGAAAATTTTCTTACCGCTAATGATCCATTTAGCATCAGCTTTTACCGCATTAGTTTCTGGTTTCCCCCCTCTAGCAGGACTTCCGGAATTAGGCTCTGTTGCGGCACTATTGATCAATATATGCTGGTCAACAACTTCTTTACAAATTTCTTTAAATGTATCTTTTTTCCATTTATTTGTTTCTCTTAGGTGCATGATTAAACCTAGATGCCAGCCTAAAGATAAAGCTGTGGGTGCATCACCTTGGGCAATCTTTTCTTGAACTAATAAGAAGTCATACAATGATGCTCCATACCCTCCATATTCTTTAGGGACGGTAAGTTTAAAATAGCCTTTATCTTTCAATTGATCAAAGTTTTCAAAAGGAAAGCTAGCTTCTTTATCATAAGACTCTGCTCTTAGAGAGAAATCCTTTATCAGCTCTTCTGTTTTGTTTAACCATTTTCTTTGAATCTCACTCTTTATGAATTGATTATCTATACTATTCACATCATCACCTCATTCCTTCTTATTGTATATCCTTTTCTTTCACTCAGGAAAGTATTTTGCCCTATTAACGCATACTCTTTTCTTTCTCTTATATATTTTGCTAAAATAAAAGAGCCTGTCATTTACATGAAACTATAGAAGATACAAACTTTTAATTCATGTCATTTCATCTATAATAAGACATACAAGGAGGAAAAGATGAATAACTTTCAATCAAATTTGGAGAAATACGCTGAGCTCGCTGTCCGTGTAGGCGTAAATATCCAACCAAATCAAAATTTAACCGTAAATGCTTCAATTGAAGTCGCTGATTTTGTAAGACTTGTTGTAAAAAAAGCATATGAAGCAGGAGCACGTAATGTATATGTAGAGTGGAGTGACGAAAGCATCACTCGAACACGTTTTGAGCTAGCAAATGATGAAGCTCTAAATGATTATCCTGAATGGAAAGCTCGAGGCCTTGAAACGCTTGCTGAAAATGATGGAGCATTTATGTCAATTATTTCATCTAGTCCTGATTTATTAAGTGGGTTAGATCCAAAAAGAATTGCACTTGCAACAAAGGCTGCAGGTAAAGCTCTTACAACATATCGTAATTATTTACAAGCAGATAAAGCAAGCTGGACAGTGATTGCCGCAGCATCTAAGGACTGGGCTGCTAAGGTATTTCCTGAAGAATCTCCTGAAAATCAAGTACATAAACTATGGGATGCTATCTTTGAAACGACTAGAATTAATGAGGCCGATCCTGTTGAAGCCTGGAAACTACATAATGATAATCTCCATAAAAAAGTCGAATACCTTAACAATAAAAGATACAGTAAACTTCACTACACAGCAACAGGCACAGATCTAACAATTGAACTTCATCCAACACATACATGGGTTGGTGCTGGTAGTGAAAATGAAAAAGGAAACATGTTTATGGCAAATATGCCGACAGAAGAAGTCTTCACTGTCCCCTTAAAAAATGGTGTGAATGGAGTCGTTCAAAGTACTAAACCACTTAGCTACAGTGGGAACCTTATTGATAACTTTTCAATAACATTTGAACATGGGAAGATTGTTTCCTTCTCAGCCGAATCAGGTGAAGAGGTCCTGAAACAACTTATTGATACTGATGAAGGTTCAAAATTTTTAGGTGAGATTGCTCTAGTTGCACACGATTCTCCAATTTCACAATCTGGCATTTTATTCTATAACACTTTGTTCGATGAAAATGCCTCAAATCATCTAGCAATAGGAAACGGATATGCCTTCTGCGTAGAAGGTGGGAAAAAAATGTCTCGTGAAGAGCTAGAACAAGTAGGTGTGAATTCAAGTATAACTCATGTTGATTTTATGATGGGCTCAGCAGAAATGGACATTGATGGTATATTAGAAGATGGTACAAGAGAAGCCATTTTCCGTAAAGGGACTTGGGCTTTTTAAGTAAGAACGTATACCTTAACAGAGGATAAATCATTACATGTTTATGATTTATCCTCTTCTTGTATTTAGCCATGTGGTATGATTATTTCACTAGACTGTTATTTTCTACACCTCCTCCTATATACTTAGTTTTATAGAATGTTTGTAGAAGCATAACAAGAATAAACAATGTTAAGAGGATGGAAAAACATATGAAAAAAGTGGAAGTTTATATATTATCCGGCTTTTTAGGAGCTGGTAAAACCTCATTATTACAAAATATTCTCAGGCAAGAAAAAGATAACAATCGAAAAGTTGCTGTCATTATGAATGAGCTAGGTGAAATCTCAATTGATTCAGATGCAGTTCCTGGCGAAACTCCTTTAAAGGAACTGTTAAATGGATGTGTATGTTGTACCATTCAAGGGCAACTAGAAGTACAACTGGATAATATGCTTCGTGAGTATGATTTAGATGCGATATACATTGAAACAACAGGTGTAGCTCATCCAATTGAAGTACTAGATTCATGTTTGTCTCCACTGTTCGCAGAAAAATTAGACGTGAGAGCGATCATTACCATTATTGATGCAAAACGATGGCAAGATCGTTCTAGCCTAAGTATCCAATTGCGTAAACTACTTATTGAGCAAGTCCAACATGCTGATGTTCTATTATTAAATAAAGTAGATTCTTTAACAGAAGGTGAAAAAGCAGCAGTTGTTTCAGAAATTCAAGCCATTAATCAAGATGGGAAATTAGTAATGACCGAATTTGCAAACGTGTCACTAAGCATCGTTCAACCCAGTGCACGGCTTGAAAAGAAAAAACACGAAGAAGCACATGTACACAACCATTTAAATTTAAGAACGTACGTTCACACTTTCTCAAATCCCGTGCATCTAGAGAGCTTCGAAGAATTTCTAAAAGGAATGCCCGATTCTATCTACCGTATTAAAGGCTATATTCGCTTTACAGATACCCAGGAGAGCTTTTTATTTCAATACTCCTATGGAATGCCACTCTATATGAAGGAGCCCTTAAAACGCACGCAAACACTTGTATTCATTGGAGAAAAACTAGATCGAGCTTACTTAAAGGAAGAGCTAGATCGTTTAGAGTTAAGATGAGGCTGGGACATAAGTGGTTTTAGTTAATGAGAAACCCGAACGATCAGGTGAATTTCAATGGAAATCTCCCCTATCGTTCGGGTTTTATTCTTTGTCACTACATGTATTGTTTATGCATGCGATTGGTAATCGCTAATGTAATGGAGCGAAAAGACACTTGACTCCGACGGGAGGTAGAACAAAGGATAAGACCCCACAGGCGTGGCCGAGGAGGCTAAAGCTTCCTCCCTAGGAAAAAGCAGTTCATTTTTCCAAGCGGAAAGCAAGTGGATGTAGTGGAATGGAACGTACTTATTCTTCCACCACAACATATTAATAAGGAACAACGTGTCAAACGAAAATCGTTCGTCTTTTAAAAAAATGATTGAGTTTTGACCCAAGCTCTATTCTTTTTTCTGCAATTCATATGTATGGAGATTTGAATAAATCATACGTAAATATGGGGTCTCAATACGATGCTTTTCAGCTAACTCAAGGAGATATCCTTGTAAGTGATCTGCTTCAATTTGAGCATTTTTCTCCATATCTCTTTGCATAGAGGATTTCATCGTTTCATCCATTTCTTTTATTTTTTTAATCTGACTAACTTCTATTTCATCATCAATGGGTGCCCCAGTTACCCGCATAATTCTACCGATTTCATAAAAGATCTCTTGAATCATTTCTAGCCCATATTCTGCATTTCTAATTGGTCCAATACTAGAGCGAAATAATGTCGTAATTCCGGATAATCCTGTAATGAACATATATTTGTGCCACATATCCTTCATTATGGTTTGGCTTTTTATAATGGTTGCTTTCGTACCTGAAAATAACTCTTCTACTTTTTTGATTCGTTCCGTATCTTGACCTGATCGTTCACCAAAAACAAATTGATGCGCTCCACTTGTTTGCAGAATTTCTCCTTTTGATCCAACTGTAGATTCTACAAAACAAAGGCCTCCAGCTATGTTCCTCTTAGGGAAAACAGTCTCAAGATCATGAAGATGCTTTATTCCATTTAACATGGGGATAATGAGTGTTTCTTCTGAGACATATGGTGAAATGTCCTCTATCGCTTGTTTAAAGTGATAAGACTTTGTACCAACTAAAATAACATCAAAAAGAAATGGAACCTCTTGACCACTTATAATCGTTTGTGGCTTAAAAGTAAAATCCCCATGAACACTTTGAATCACTAACCCCTTTTCCTTAAGTTCACGTTGACGTCTTTCTCGAACTAAGAACGTCACATCTACCCTATTTTCAACCAACCTTCCACCAAAATAACCACCTACGGCTCCTGCACCTACTACTAAAACCCTCATCTTTCATCCTCCTATACCTTTATCTATTAGATTTTTAAAAATATTCTAAATATTTGCCACTTAACTTTGTAGTGACTCAGCTTCGATCTCAAACTTACTAAGATCTAGTATAAGAAAACGGTGCCATTTTGTCATGTTATTCGATTTCAATTAATGATACTATATAACTATTATCCGCATATAAGGAGAGACATCATGTTCATATTGCTACTTACAATGCTTGAAAGACTAGGAATAATTGTCACTGTTGCATTCCTTATGACAAAACTCTCTTTTTTCAAAAATATGATTCAGCGTAACGAAATTAGTCGTAAACAAAAATATTTGGCCATTCTCTTTTTTGGCGCTTTTGGCATCATCGGAACATACTCTGGTATTACCTTCGACTCTCACTCCCTTCAGTTTGATCGGTGGGCATATGCCCTTGGAAACGAAGAAGCAATCGCCAATTCAAGAGTCATCGGTATTATCATTGCTGGACTACTAGGTGGCTATAAAGTTGGAATTGGAGCAGGAATTCTCGCTGGAATTCACAGATTTTCATTAGGTGGATTTACAGCACTATCCTGTGGATTTTCAGCCATTTTGGCAGGTGTTATAGCAGGTTTCTTCTATAAGAAAAAATCAAGACTAAAGCTTACAACTGCTTTTTTTGTTGGTGCACTTGCAGAGGCTGTTCAGATGCTTATCATTTTACTCGTATCTAAACCGTTTGAACAAGCGTTTCAACTTGTACAAACAATTGGAATCCCTATGATTGTTGCTAATGGTGTGGGTTCAGCTATTTTTTTACTTATTATTAAAAGTGTGATTAACGAAGAAGAGAAAATAGGTGCTCTTCAAGCTCAAAAGTCCCTTTCACTAGCAGAAAAAACACTAACATACCTCAGAAATGGACTTAACACTCAAACAGCCGAAAAAGTATGTCATATTATCTATAATGAGGTTGATGCTGTAGCAGTTTCCATTACAAACCAAGAAAAGATTCTAGCACATGTTGGTTTAGCAGATAATCACCATTTGCCTAATGCTGTGCTTCAAACGTCCTTAACTAAAGAAGTCATACAACGCGGAGTTCTAACCATTGCAACTCAAAAAGATATACATTGCTCAACTGACGATTGTCCGTTGGGTGCTGCCATTATAGCCCCTTTAAAAAGACGTGATGAAACGATTGGAACATTGAAATTTTATCTTCATTCGGAGAAAGACCTTTCAAATGTCATGATAGAGCTTGTTCGTGGGTTAAGCTCTTTACTAAGTAATCAATTAGAAATTGCTGAAGCAGAGCACGCAAAACAATTAGCAAGAGAAGCAGAGATTAAGGCGTTACAAGCTCAAGTTAGTCCACACTTTCTCTTTAATTCTTTAAATATAATTGTTTCACTCATAAGAACAAATCCAGATATGGCTAGAAAATTACTTATTTCTCTTTCTAAATTTTTCAGAAAAAACGTAACTGGAACTCAGTCTAAGTGGACAACGGTGAGAGAGGAAGTAGATCATGTAAAAGCTTATTTAGCCATTGAAGAAGCAAGATTTATAGATAAGCTTAAAATTCACTATGATATTGATGAGAGCGCCTTAGCTTATCAATTACCCCCTCTCACTTTACAGCCGATCATTGAAAACTCAATAAAGCATGGAATCCAAGACATGCAACATGCTTGTCATATAATGATATCCGTTAAACGTATTCATTCAAAGGTTCAAATAACTATTAAAGATAACGGGAAAGGGATGGACCGGAATCGACTAGATTCTCTATTAAACTCAATAGTTAACTCAAAAACTGGCACAGGGTTTGGATTATTCAATGTAAACCGACGCTTGCTATTAATGCTCGGGGATGAAAGTAAGTTGTCGATTTCTTCGACGATCAATAATGGGACGTCTGTATCATTTATGTTACCATCTTCTATTCATGTTGATTAATCAGTAAAGCGAATGGGGAAATACTCTTTTAAAAAATTGTTGTTTTTAAGTAAGTTGACCATCGGGAAGGGTACGAGATTCCAGCAGGTCCTGTGGCTCAGGTAAGACTCTTCCTCATCCTAAGAAAAATAGCTAATCCGTAACGAATATCAACCAGACACTACTCTTATTCAAAAGAAAATCAACCATTATTTAAAATTGACTTTGTAAAACAGGAGATTACTAATGAAAAAACAAATGATTAAAGCACTAATCGTAGATGATGAAAGATTCAGTCGAGAGGAGCTTAAGCATCTATTGTCCACTTACCATCATATACAAATTGTAGGGGAAGCTGATTCAGGTAATTCAGCATTAGTAAAATCATTACAGATAAAGCCAGATGTCGTGTTCCTAGACGTTGAAATGCCTAATATGAACGGAATTGAAACTGCTAAGGCAATGAAAGAGTTAAAAGCACCACCGCTTATTGTCTTTGCAACAGCATACCCTTCCTTTGCAGTCGATGCATTCGCATATGGAGCTATAGATTATTTGCTAAAGCCTTTTGAAGAGGAAAGAATGAAAGAAACGATTTCAAGACTTGAAGAACGATTATTGCCAACTAAAATAACTGAAGAAGAATATGCACCAAATAAATTAGCTGTAGAATCCGAGGATGGCATTATTTACATAGATCCTAGTACAATCTTATTTCTTGCTCGCGATGAACGGGTAACAAAAATCGTTGGACGAGATTTCTCCTATGAAACAAAAGCTGCTTTAAAGGATTTTGAAGTTCGTCTAAAAGAGTATCAATTTTTTAGAATCCATAAAAGCTATCTAGTTAACTTAAATCAAGTGAAGAAATTAACTCCTTGGTTTAATGGCGCCTATCAATTAGAAATGAATGACTTTCGTGAAAGTCTTTCAGTAAGTCGAAATTATGTAAAAGCACTAAGGGAAAAGCTAGAGATTTAATCATACGACTCTCAGCTTTTAGCATAATGAAAAAAAACGCTAGCCCCTAGGAAGAATGGCTAACGTTTTTTTCATTAAAGATTGTATTATACATACAATTCCTTTACTTGTTTTTGAACAGCTGAATCTTCAAGGAATTCATCGTAACTCATTTGCTTATCAACTGTACCATTTGCTGTAACTTCAATAATTCGGTTTGCAATTGTTTGAACGAATTGGTGGTCATGTGAAGTGAAAATCATCGCACCCTTGTAACCAGTTAATCCATTATTTAAAGCTGTAATAGATTCTAAGTCCAAATGGTTCGTTGGCTCGTCTAATAGCAAAACATTCGAACCACTTAACATCATTTTAGAGAGCATACAACGAACTTTTTCTCCTCCTGATAATACACTTGGTTTTTTCAATACTTCTTCACCGGAGAATAGCATACGACCTAAGAATCCACGTAAGAAGCTTTCACTTTGATCATTTGGTGAATATTGACGAAGCCAATCAACAAGGTTTGGTTCATCACCTGCAAAATATTCACTATTATCTTTAGGGAAATAGGCTTGTGAAGTGGTGACTCCCCATTTAAATGATCCACTATCAGGTTCCATTTCTCCAGCTAAAATCTTAAATAACGTCGTAATGGCAATCTCATCTCGACCAACTAACGCAATTTTATCTTCTTTGTTTAAAATAAAGCTAATATTATCAAGTACCTTCACACCATCAATTGTCTTTGAGATACCTTCGACTCGTAATACATCATTTCCAATCTCACGGTCTGGAGTAAAATTAACGTAAGGATAACGACGTGAAGATGGCTGAATATCATCTAAGGTAATTTTATCAAGTAACTTTTTACGTGATGTCGCCTGTTTTGATTTAGAAGCATTGGCACTAAATCGAGCAATAAAGTTTTGTAGTTCTTTTATTTTCTCTTCTTTTTTCTTATTCGCTTCTTGACCTAATTTAAGTGCTAATTGGCTAGACTCATACCAGAAATCATAGTTTCCTACGAAAATTTTGATTTTTGAGAAGTCTAAGTCTGCTATATGAGTACACACTTTATTTAAGAAATGACGGTCATGGGATACAACGATTACAGTGTTCTCAAAATTAATTAAGAACTCTTCTAACCATTGAATAGCATGGATGTCAAGATGGTTAGTAGGCTCATCCAGTAATAGGACGTCAGGCTTACCGAATAGTGCTTGAGCTAAAAGTACTTTTACTTTCTCTCCACCTGATAATTCTGCCATTTTCTTATAATGGACATCCTCAGATATGCCCAGCCCTTTTAAGAGGATAGCTGCTTCACTTTCTGCTTCCCAACCATTAAGCTCGGCGAATTCCCCCTCTAATTCTGCTGCCTTCATCCCATCTTCATCAGTAAAGTCTGCTTTCATATAGATTGCATCCTTTTCCTGCATGACTTCATAAAGACGCTTATGACCCATAATAACCGTTTTTAATACTTCGTGCTCTTCATATTCAAAATGGTTTTGTTTTAAAACAGCTAAACGTTCGCCCGGTGCCATGCTTACATCACCAGTTTGTGCTTCAATCTCACCAGATAAAATTTTTATAAAAGTAGACTTTCCCGCACCATTCGCACCAATTAATCCGTAGCAATTGCCCGGAGTAAATTTAATATTAACATCTTCAAAAAGCTTGCGATCACCAAATCGTAAGCTAACATTCGTAACTTGAATCATGAAAAATCCTCCAATACTTTAACATCTAAACAATTATAACACTTAAATACTCATTTTTATACGTTATAGCGGACTACTTTTACAAAGATTTAAACTTGTGATCTTACTTTCGCCATTTACGAATAAATAGATACGAAAATGTTAAGGATTTATCTTATGGAATGGAGGTCACTATGTTTTCTTTCAGAGGAGATGCACATAAATTATATGTAAAGTTTAGACAAACCAAAAATAACCACCAATCATTAGATGACTTAAAAGAATTAGCTGAAATGGAAGAAATTAAATCATTTTACCTTAGTTTATCAAGCTCTACGTTAGAGAAAATATATTATCGAATATTAAAAGAGAAAAACGGTATGGGTATGATACCCGTTTTCGTTTCTGCAGGTCCTTGGCTCTTATTTCTTTTTTCTAAAAAACTTCAGGAGTTTTTATTCCAAAATGGAAGTGGGCCTTTTTTCATTTTCATCACGCTATATCTAGTTATCTTAACATCAAGTGTTATTCTTCACTTTAGGGAAAAGGCTTGGGCTGCTATTCACTCAACCATTGTGAAGGATATTCTGAACGATCGAAAAGCTACCGGCCATTCATCATAAGTGAATGGCTATAGAATTCCAGCTGAATTGTTATGATTTTTTTCACAATTCTACTTATCTTAAACAGTAACAAACCTCTTTAAGTCGACTCAGCCTCTTGAGCTGTTCATTCAGAATCTAAACAATTCTTTTCGGTCTATATAGGACCTAGTCCTCTTCTTTTCACAAAGTAAATCACCATACTTTCTATTTTTCATTTGCATTTCACATGCTTTTTTCCACATGATAATCATGAAATTCTACATCTTAAACACGAACTAACGTAAATGAATAGTAAACCTGTTATGATTCATGTAAGCGTTATCAAATATACAAGGAGGTTCCGCTATGTTTACATTTATCGGAGGAATTATACTTCTTATTTTGGGATATTTTATTTATGGAAAATTTGTTGAAAAAGTATTTGGTGTAAAAGAACAAAGACAAACACCTGCTATTACAAAAAGAGATGATGTCGACTATTTACCTATGGGAAAAAAACGGAATTCCCTCATTCAATTATTAAATATTGCAGGTGTTGGGCCAATTTTCGGACCGATTATGGGAGCTTTATATGGACCTGCAGCTTTTATATGGATTGTCATTGGATGTATCTTCGCAGGAGCTGTACATGACTATTTAACTGGAATGATTTCTATCAGAAATCGCGGGGCACATTTACCAGAGCTTGCAGGAAAATTTTTAGGAAAAGCTATGAAACATGTAGTAAATGCCTTTGCTATTCTTTTATTACTATTAGTTGGAACCGTTTTCGTTACTGCACCAGCAGATCTATTAGTAGGTTTAACTCCTGATTGGGTTTCCTTTGGTATGATCATTGGAGCAATCTTTATCTATTATATATTAGCTACACTTTTACCAATAGACAAAGTGATAGGGCGTTTATATCCTGTTTTTGGAGCAATGTTATTAATAAGTGCGCTTGGTGTTGGAGCTACTTTGATTATTACAGGAGCACCAATACCAGAATTAACATTCGCAAATATGCACCCAGATAACGCACCTATTTTCCCATTATTATTTTTAACTATTTCATGTGGAGCTTTATCAGGATTCCATGCAACACAAACACCGATTATCTCACGAACTACACAAAATGAATCTCAAGGACGGTTTATTTTTTACGGAATGATGATCGCAGAAGGAATTATAGCCATGATTTGGGCTGCAGCTGCGATGAGTCTATTTGATGGTTACAACGGTTTAGCTGATATTTTAGCAAATGGTGGTCCAGCAGCAGTTGTGAGTGAAGCATCTATTGCTATGCTTGGTGCTATTGGGGGAACATTAGCTGTATTAGGAGTCATTGTTTTACCAATTACATCTGGTGATACTGCGTTTAGAAGTGCACGTATGATTATTGCTGATTACTTAAACATCTCACAGTCAAAAATTATGACGCGCCTATGGATTGCTATACCTTTATTCGTTCTTTCATTCGCTTTAACAAGAATTGACTTTACATTATTATGGCGTTATTTCTCTTGGGCAAATCAATCCACAGCCGTAATTGCTTTATGGGTTGGTGCAATGTACTTGTTTATCGCAAAGAAAAATTATTGGATTGCCATGATTCCAGGTATCTTTATGACGATGGCAACAACAACGTATATTCTTAACGCTGCAATCGGCTTTGGATTGCCACTCACTATTTCTTATATTGGAGCTAGCATCATCACAGCCGTGATTATTGCGTTATTTTATAAGGCTGCAAGTAAATCTAGAGCAAATGCCTTACCTCTTGATGACGACATAGGTCAAGCTGCGTAATGGGCGCCTTTGTCAGCCTCGGATAATAAGACGATTTAGAATAAGAAGGTGTTCTTTCCTTCATTCTAAATTAACTTATAACCTCATATAGGTAGGCGTTGCAGCTAGTATCGATGGTCTTATCCACAAGCGATGTATTTTATCATTTCTCTATGCAACGAAAAAGTCTGGACACTTTTGGTGCCAGACTTTTTGATTTTTTGGAAAAGCTAATTTAAAGTATGATAAAATAAGCTATCTTTCTTAAAGTTCATTTTAAGAGAAAACTTTTGACTTATGAAAAAAAGTAAAGAGCACCTCACCTAAGCAACATCCTATTCTAAAAAACAGCCGTTCAAAAGGAGTATTTACAGCATGAAATTACAAACATTAGTTGAATATTGTTTATTACTATTCTTCTCCGGCATATATTTTGCCTTTTTAGGATTTCAATCAAATGGTATTGCCTTTATAGTTGGAGTTATTCTTATTTATATCATCGTTACAATTTCAGTTAAAAGAATTCTGCCACGCTATGCAAATACGGATCACAAATTGTCCATAATGGTAAGTGTCGCTTTTATAACAGGTTCTATATTTATCACAATGCTTATCTTAACGTTACTAGCCACTTAATCCTCTGGTTCGTTAGGGTGGTTCAAATGATTTAGCTGTTGTTTCCGTCTTCTTTTTATGAAAATAGAAACAACAGCAATCATCATTCCAACAATCAAAAGAATCGGTAAGCTACCTACTAACCATACAAATAATCCTGAGGCAATAATCATAAGAAAGTTTACACTATCCATAAATACTTTTTGTGTCCGCTCCCAGGTGTTCAGATCTTTGTTTTCTAGACCTGGTATTTTCACTTGTATCTCTCTCAAGTGAATGGTCACTGTTGCTAGGTCTACTTTATTCTCTAAAAAGCTCATTCTTCCTTTTATTTGTTCAATCTCCTCCTGTACCGTGGCTAAATCTGTAGAAATCTTTAATAAGTCCTCTGTTTTCTCCGCCTTTTCCATAAATTGAATGAGACGTTTTTCAACTACTTCTTTAGACGTTAACCGGGATTCTAAATCAACAAATTCCTCCGTGACATCCTGCCCAGTTAGTGATTTTTCAACAACTTTAGAACTTCCATTCTCAACTGCTTGAAGAAACGATTGAAATGTTTCCTGAGGCACTCGTACGGTTAATGTACCTTGTGCCCTATCGTCATCATCCATTGCGTATGAGTTGGATTCAACAATAAATCCATTCTTATTCGTAACCTGTTTTTCAATAAAATCTAATGATTGTTGATAATTTTCGACCTCAATCATCATATTTGCCGTATAAATCACCTTACGAGCACTTTGTTGGATTTCTGGAGCAGGATTTGTTTCAGATGGTTGTTTACCTTCCTCTAAAGATTCTTCTGCTCGCTCGATTTCTTTCTCTACCCCTTCACTGCCTACATTGTCAAGTGAGCTGGTTATCGCCATGTCCTCTTGACTTTCCTGTTGTTCACTACTACATGCACCTAATATGGCTAGCATTACTGTGATACTAAAAATAATTATCCATCTATACATTTCAAAACACCCTCTCCTAGCTATGAATACTTAACTAGTCGGTTAAAGGGAAGAAATGTTACAGAAATATGTGAATCTCTCCAACTAAAAACCATAATTCCGCCTGGAAATTATGGTTTTGACACTACCTAACCTTTAAAATTTTTTAAGATCGTGATAAGATCTTACCTCCTATTATTCATAATGCCACTCACTGAGAAGACCTGACAAGGAGGTTACACCCTATACCATAACCCTTATAAGACAGATCCTTCTTGTTCTATGAGAAAAGAGGCTGGGACATATGTGTCTTTAGTTAATGAGAAACCCGAACGATCAGGTGATATTTCAATAAAAATCTCCCATATTGTTCAGGTTTTATTCTTTGTTACGCATACGATTGTTCTCTAGTGTAATGGAGTGGGAGACACTTGACTCCCGCGGAAAGCAAGTGGATGGAGCAGAATGGAACGCACTTGTTCTTCTACCACAACATATAAATAAGTAACATTATGTCAAACGATAATCGTTCGTCTTTTAAAAAAATGATTGAGTTTTGACCCAAGCTCTTTGATTTGAATTGAATTGAAGCACTTTTTTTTGTTTGCTATAGACCTAAAAGAATCTATCGTATGGTAGAGCAATAACACATGTGATGAATAACTATATAACTATATTGTTTTCATGTCGTGCTAAGTTGTGTACTAGATTATTCAAATGAGTTTGCAACCTCTATTAATTCTTCTTTTGTAACGTTAGTATCGGATTGTTCTTTGTAATATGTTAGACGGTAATGAAGATTATCTTCGCTCCAACTTAGAATCTCTTCTCCTTGTTCACTTTTGTATGTTCCCTCATTATTCTCCAGATCAACTTTTCTACCACCCTCAAGTTTACCTACTTCTCCTCCATTAACTACAGATAGACTTAAATGATCTCCTAATTCATTAGTCCCTAAACCATAAAAGTCAATCGTAATCTGCTTATCTTGTTCATTTGGAAGAGATGTAATCTCTGTATCCTCTACCTTGAATGGTAGACTAGTAGGTAGCTTATGCTGGAAAGCTTGTTTTTTCAGATCCTTTTCTAACTGTACAGAATCATAGGCAACAATATTCACAGCTTGATTACATCCCACAAGTATAATAATGGATATGACTAATAAGGCCAGTTTTTGTTTCATTCTTTTTCCACCTTCCATTTCCTTTTTATTACATACGTAATGATAAGACGGAAAGTTTCACTTTATTTAAATTTTTTCGACTATTATACTTTATTTTAAATGTCTATCAATTAGGCAATAATTTAGTTAAAGGCTCTATTCTTAAACTATATTGCTATTCACATAAAATGCCCTGGTAAGCAAGAAAGAAAAAGCTTTGTACTTACCTTGCAAATCCGGCACTTGAGATTTTCACCAATAAAAATTGGTTCAACGTCAAATGTTGGGGTGAAGTGATTATTGCTTCACCCTACCCAACGTGAACAGCCACCTTTTTATACTTATGTGTTAATAATATTTTGGCTCTAAAACGACTAAAGCTTCTAAAACCAAAGGCATTTCGTTTCATAACTTTGGTTAAGTTGTTTATTCCTTCTAAAAATCCATTTGAATAGTTATAAGCAAAACTATTTAAGATTTCTACCTGCCAATTTTGGAGGGTTCGTATTGCTTTTTTGAACTCTGGAATATGAGATTCTTCCACCTCTTGATAAAATCCAAGTAATAATTCTTTAGTCTGGAGGATTGACTCTAAACCATTTTCTTTTGCCTTTCTGAACCACTTAGAAAACATTTCTTTCAGTTCATAAGCTCGTTTTAGTTCATCAGAAAACCCTACATATCGCTTTAAATACCATCGGTCTTCTTCGGTTAGTTTCTCTGAGTTTTTGTAGAATACATAGCGCATTTTCTTACACTTTTTACGGTCGTAATCATGCCAATTTGTTTGTAATCTTCTTCTCACACGATCTAGCGCCCAATAAATATATCGTACAAAGTGGAATCGATCCGCAACGATCACTGGTTTTCCTAGTGCTTCCTGGACAGCTGCTTTAAAGGATGGGCTCATATCCATCACAACAAACTCTACTTTTGAGCCGTATTGATGTAAGTATTGCTTGATTGTCTTTTTATATCGATTTGGCAATATATCAATAGGTTCTCTCGTTTCAGCATCAGCAATAATCAGCTGATATTTTCCTTCTTTCGTATCCCCTTTATATTCATCTATAGCGATCGCCCTTGGAAGCTCTTTAGGATCTTCTTGAATAGTATTTTGGGACAGATCATCAAATCGACGTACAACGGTAGAAGGGGATGTACCATAAATCTCAGCTGTTTCTTTAAAGGTTTTTCCTTTAACACTACGAATCTTAATGGCTTGATTCAACTCTACCGATAAGCGTTGATAATAGTCAACAAAGGGATTCTGTTCAGGAAATCTTTTCCCACAAACGCAAGAATAACGACGCTTTCTATAAAAAACAACGGTGTGTCTCTCAAACAATTTTAAGTGTTTTATCTTTTGAATTCGATAATCATGAATTTTAGAAGTTATACTCCCACATTCAGGACATGAGTGTTCTAAGACTGGCATTTCTACATGAATACAAAAATGCCCTTCAAAAATTTCGGTATTCTTTACTATCACTTCTTCAAATCCAGGTAAATTTATGTTAGAATTCTTCATGCACGTATCTCCACTCTTTACTTGTTTCTAGTCAACTCAAGTATAAAAGAATTGGATGATTTCGTGCTTTTTTTATGCACTCAAATTGTGTAAAAACCCCAACATTTATTATAGAACCTTAAAATTCTACGTGAAAATAGGCATAAAAAAACAATCGGTATTATCAATACACGATTGTTTTATATTCCTACTCTGTTTTCTTAAAATGATTTAAAGGGTAAAAGATAAATTCTGACTTTCCTAAAATCCTGTCTTTTTCAATCAACCCTAATCCATTCCGACTATCCATACTATTTAATCGATTATCTCCCATAACAAAATAACTTTCTTCAGGTACTTCAATTTCTTCAAAATCACCCGTTAACAACATTCCCACTTGATCTGCTTCCATTAAACTTCCTTCTAAATAAGGCTCTTCCAGTTCTCTTCCATTCACATAAACTTTCCCTTGCTCTGCAGTTACACTATCACCAGGTAACCCGATTATTCTTTTAACATAGCGTATATTTTCTTCTTTTCCATCAATGATGACAATGTCACCTTTTTCAATATCACCTATAAATTGCAACGTTTTATTAACAAATAATCGATCCCCATCTTTAAGAGTTGGATCCATAGATGACCCTTCAACTAGATAAGGTTCAAACAAGAAGAACCGAATGATCATTGCTAGCCCTACTGCTAAGACAATTGCCTTCGTCCATTCCCATATTTTTGATTTAGATGTTTCTGGTTCAATTTGAGACATGATGAATCCTCCTAAAGATTGCTCTAGTACCATTATACCTTGATTCCTATTTTATTTGCTAAAAAATTTAGAAAAACTTGGGTTGTTGATTTAATTTTACAGTGGTAAAGTCTTTAGCCAAGGATGAGACTTTACCTCTAACGATAAAAAACCTTTATAATTGTTATTATTTCCCTTATACTTGAAATATCTAGTAATTCTCATATTAGATTGAAGGTGGTGGAAAGATGTTGGAATCCGTCTTTCACGTATTAAGGATATTACATATTATTGGCGGTTTCGTTGCTCTCTTTGTTTTTTGGATCCCAATTATTACAAAAAAAGGTGGAAAGCTTCATTATTTATTTGGTTGGATTTATGTATATGGAATGATACTGGTGGCAATCAGTGCATTTTATATGGGCGTCTATCGAATTTTCTTTGATTCAAATACCACTAATGAAGAAGTCTCTTTCTCATGGTTTCTCTTATTCATTAGTATTCTAAGCTCAGCTTCAGCTTATTATGGGTTACGCGTACTCCGTTTTAAAACTCGAAAACAGGTCCATACACATATGCTAGATCTCTTTTTCTCCCTGTTACTTCTTCTATCAGGAATCGGAATTAGTATCTATGGTTTTACACAGAGCTTTGTCCTACTTTCTTGGTTCCCATTGGTTGGAATTGCATTAGGACTTACTCAATTAATCTATTGGTTGAAAATACCTACAAAAAAAATGCATTGGTGGTTTGAACATTTCTCAGGAATGCTCGCTTGTTGTATTTCAACCATTACAGCCTTTACAGTATTTGGTGCTCCTAGACTCCTTAACGTTGAGTCAGTAAGTATAATTCTTTGGTTCCTTCCAACTATCATCATAACACCGTTAATTATTGGGCTGGGCATATATTATACTAAGAAGTTTAATAAGCCAAAAGGAATCAACCTTTAATACATACTGTTATTTCTCTATATTGTTGCTTTACAGAAATTCTAAAAGCCGTTTGTTCTAGAGAGCTCAAGTTTTTCTCTATGTTATGGAGAGGTTATTTTTCTTTCTTGCCTTACTTACCCGTTATTCACATGAACCATGGCCATTTTCAAACAAATTTAAGGTGCTGCTTCCTAGCAGCACCTCAGTCTACATCATATCTTAAATCACTTCTAACTTCACTTCAATATTACCTTTAGTTGCCTTAGAATATGGACAAAATTCATGAGCTTTCTCAACTAGGTCTTCTAGCTGTGAACGTTCTATGCCTGTCCCCTTCACTTGTAATAAAACTCCTAGTTTAAAACCATCATCTGCTTCATCCTTAAGTAGACTTACATTAGCCGTTACCTCAGAATCAAATTCTACTTTTTCCTTCTTTGCAATAAATTGTAATGCTCCATCAAAACAAGCGGAGTATCCAGCAGCGAACAGCTGTTCAGGATTAGTAGCCTCTGGAATTTCTTTAGCCCTTGGTGTTCCTGGCATAGCTAATTTCACATTAATATTTCCGTCGGATGATTCTACTCTTCCTTCACGTCCTCCGACGGCTGTAGCAGTTGAAGTAAATAGTGGTTTAGTCATTATGATATCATCCTTTTCTACTTATTGACCTACATATAAACGATACCCTAATAGAAAATATTTAATCAGAAATACTGGTTTTTTTCCTACATTTTATTGTTACATATAAATTTTATACAAAGATGAAAAGACCTATTCTACCTGTTCACTATCATTTTAAGAAATCTACAAAAGAGGCTGAGATCAATAAAAGAGCCAGGCATCCTCCGATACAATCATTTGTGTGCATGAAATAATTCAGTGCGTACTATGGTTGTTACGTAAAGGTGCCAAGCACTATTTGTCCCAGCCTCTTTCTTTATTCAGTTACAGGTTTCTTTAAAAGACCCAACATAAGGGCTGTTACAATTGTCCCTGCTAAAATAGCAACTAGATACAATAATGGATTACCTTCAACAAAGTAGATGACGAAAGCACCACCATGTGGAGCACGTAAACCGTTTCCGAAGAACATTGCTAAAGCTCCTGCTACAGCAGACCCTGTGACTATAGATGGAATCACACGAGCTGGATCTGCAGCGGCGAATGGAATGGCACCTTCCGTAATAAAGGAAGCACCCATAATATAGTTAGTAATACCAGCTTCTCGTTCACGTATTGTAAACTTATTTCTAAATAAAGTTGTCGCTAATGCAATTCCTAACGGAGGTACCATTCCACCTGCCATGACAGCAGCATGTGGAGCAAAGTTACCAGCATCAATCATGGCTATACCGAATGTAAAGGCAGCTTTATTAATTGGACCACCCATATCTACAGCCATCATTCCACCTAGAATGAGACCTAAAAGTACTAAGTTTCCAGTTCCCAATCCACCTAAAAAGTCACTAATACCTTGATTTAATGCACTTACCGGCTGATTAACAACAAAGAACATAATCATACCAACTGTAAAGATGCTTAATACTGGATATAATAATACTGGCTTAATACCTTCTAAAGAAGACGGCATACCTGATAATAATTTTTTCAGTAAAAGAACAATGTAACCTGCTAAAAACCCTGCAATTAATCCACCTAAGAAACCAGCTCCACCTTGAGCAGCCATGAATCCCCCTACCATACCTGGTGCTAAACCAGGGCGATCAGCAATACTCAATGCAATGAATCCTGCTAAAACTGGAACCATTAATCCAAAGGCATTACCACCACCGATTGTAGCTAGCGCTTCTGCAAAACGATTATATGTTTCATGTGTAGGGTCTCCAGCATGAATACCAAACATAAATGATATAGCAATAAGGATACCTCCACCAACTACAAATGGAAGCATGTTTGATACACCATTCATTAAATGTTTATAGAAACCCGTTTTTTCTTTCGTACCGTTATTTTCTCTATTGGATTGACCGTTGCCTTGATAAACTGGTGCATCTTGATTTAATGCTCTTTCCAAAAGTTCTTGTGGCTTTCTAATTCCATCTGCTACTGGAACAATGATCACATGCTTTCCATTGAATCGTTCCATCTCTACTTGTTTATCAGCAGCAACAATGATGGCCGTTGCTTCATCGATTTCTTGTTGTGTTAAGACATTTTTAGCTCCACCAGATCCGTTCGTTTCCACTTTAAAAGAAAGATTCATCTCTTTCGCTTTTTCTTTTAATGAATCCGCTGCCATATACGTATGCGCAATTCCTGTTGGACATGCCGTTACAGCTAATATTTTACCAGCAGTTGTACCTTGTATTTCTGCGTCTTCTTCTTTTTCATCGTATTGATCAATAATAGAAAGAATATCTTCTTCGGTTTTCGCAGCTAAAAGCTTCTCTCTAACCTCTTGCTTCATTAAAATCGTTGAAAGCTTAGATAAAGCCTCTAAATGTGTGTTGTTTGCTCCCTCAGATGCTGCAATCATGAAAAATAAATGACTTGGCTGTCCATCAAAAGCTTCATAATCTACTCCCTGTGAAGACCGGCCAAATGCAATTGCAGGACTCTTTACAGCATTTGTTTTAGCATGTGGAATAGCAATTCCATCGCCAATACCAGTTGTGCTTTGTTGTTCACGGTTTAAAACAGCTTGTTTATATGCTTTTGGATCTGATAATTTACCAGCCTTATCTAATACGTTTACTAACTCACTAATTGTAGCGTTTTTCGTAGTAGACGTAATATTTAGTGTAATCGTTTCCTTTGTAAGTAACTCCGTAATTCTCATCTTCCTTCACCCTCTATCCTTTTTTCATTTCTATTTGAGGTAATAGCTTTTCGACTTCTTCTTTCGTACATAGCTCTAATGAAAATGCTGTTGCACTCCCTGATGCAACTCCTACTTTAAATGCTTCTTCAAGAGAGCTTCCTGTAGAAATTGCACTTAAAAATCCACCAACTACTGAATCCCCTGCTCCAACAGAATTTAAAACTTCTCCTTTAGGGATATTTGCAATATAGCTAGCATTCTCTGTAACTAGTAAAGCACCTTTTTCTGCCATTGACACAATCACATGTTTGACACCTTGTTCTACTAGCTTCTTTCCGTATAGTAATGCCTCATTCACTGAATGAATTTTCGTATGAAAAAGCTCACCTAATTCATGATGATTTGGTTTAATTAAGAATGGCCTTCCATTTACTACTTCTTTTAGAGCATCTCCAGACACGTCTGCCACAACTTTTATACCTTTTTCATGACACACATCCATAATCTTGTTATAAATAGTTGGCGGCAAAGTTCCGGGAATACTTCCTGCTAGTACCACGATATCATCTTGATTCATCTCTTTAAATTTCGCCAAGAACTGGTCAAGAACTTCTGAAGAAATAGATGGACCTATTCCGTTTATCTCCGTCTCATCACCTGTTTTCAGCTTAATATTAATTCTTGTGTCCCCTGCTACTTGAATAAAGCTTGTTTCTATCTTTTCTTCCTTTAGGAATTCCTCCACATATTTACCAGTAAATCCACCGATAAACCCGAGTGCGTTTGATTCAACTCCAAGTCGTTTCAGAACGCGTGAAACATTAATTCCTTTACCACCTGGAAATTTGCTATCAGATGTTGTACGATTCAATCCACCTAACTTAAATGCTTCCACTTTAACGATGTAGTCCACTGATGGATTCAATGTGACAGTATAAATCATGCCTTCACTACCTTTATTGCTGTATTTTTTATATATGGCTGTATCGCTTCTTCCTCTACTTCATCTGTGATAATCTTTGCATCCGCTACTTCTGCTATTTTAGAAAAAGAGATTTCCCCGAATTTTGAGTAATCAGCTATAACAAATTTTTCCCTCGAAAGCTTTAGTGCCGTTTTTTTCATCACTGCTTCCTCAGGGTCAGGTGTTGTATATCCTAAATCCAAGTGAATTCCATTCACACCTAAAAAACACTTATCAAATCGGTATTGCTCCATTGAGTTAATAGCACCTCTACCAATCATGGCTCCAGTTGATGGCTTTATATAACCTCCAACTAAATAGGTCCTTATTCCTTTCATTAATAGAGGCTCAATATTCGTATAGCCGTTTGTTACAACAACAATTTCCTTGTCTACCGGTAGATAATCAATCATTTGTAATGTCGTCGTACCAGCATCTAGGAAAATACAGTCTCCTTCTTCAACAAGAGAAGCTGCTTCCTTAGCAATCATGATTTTTTGTTGAAGGTTTTTGGAAGCTTTTTCACTTACATTTGGTTCATTTAAATTCCCTTGTAAAAGTGAAGCCCCACCATGAATTCTCTTTAAATATTTGTCTTCCTCTAATTGAGTCAAATCTCGTCTTATCGTAGATTCAGATGTATTTGTTAGATCAACAAGATCTTGAATTTTAACTGAATGTTTCTCTTTAAGAAGTTCTAGAATGAGGCGATGTCTTTCTGGAGTGAGCATTTTTCCTTACCTCCATTTCATTGTAAGCGAATTCATTTTCTTTCTATTCTTTATTATATAGTTATAAACAATCAAAATCAATCATTATTTAGTCAAAACCCATCAAAATATCAGGGTAATTACTAATTATAAGGTATATATTGATCAATTTCTTCCACTACAACCTAAAATATACTGAGTACTTTTTTTGACTTTTTATATGAAAGGTGCAAATAGTGTATGTCGTGAAATGATTCCTTAATAAAAATTACTATCTTCTCAACAAATGATTGTTTCCTAAAGATTGATACCTTTCAGAAAAATCTCATGAGCTGACTCTCCCACTGGGTACAGGTTTTTCTATCTAAATTGAAAGATTAGCTCATTTCTTACTTATCTGGGTATTACTTGTAAATAATGAGACTATATTTTATGAAATTTATCCTTTATAGCAAACAAAATATAAGAAAATAGCGAAAAAAAACCTTATTCGGATAGCCATTATTAGCTATTCCGAATAAGGTACACATCATTCATATCGTAATGATTCAATTGGACTTAATTTCGCCGCTTTATTAGCAGGTAGCATCCCGAAAATCACTCCAATTAACATAGAGAAAAGAAGTCCTCCAAGGACCACTTGCCAAGAAATAAGTGGTGGCCATCCTGCAAAAATAGAGACGATATTTGCTGCAAAGGCACCTAATAAAATACCAAATATCCCTCCAATAACCGTTAAGGTTACAGATTCAATAAGAAATTGCGTTAAAATCTGCCGCTTTGTAGCACCTAATGCTTTTCTAATACCAATCTCACGTGTTCTTTCTGTTACAGATACAAGCATAATATTCATCACACCAATTCCACCAACAACTAAAGATATACCTGCAATGGAGCCAATAATTAAAGTCATAATGCTCGTAATTTGACCAATCCCTTCTGCCATCTCCTCCATATTAAATACATTGTATGAATCTTCTGTATTATGCGAGCTATTTAATAACTGGGTTGCAGTTTCTCCTACCTCCTTCATCGTATCCGCATTTGATGCTTGTAAGGTAATTTGATTATATTCATTCTTCCCATAGGATTGGCGGAAGGTATTCCAAGGGAGATAGACTTCCATTGAGCCAAAGGCAAAGATTCCAGTAGGTTTTTCAAGTACACCAATGATTTCTATCGGCTGACCATTTATCCAAATTACTTCACCAAGCGGGGAAGTTTCTTCAAATAATTCGCTTTTTAACTGTTCACTGATTACCCCGACTCTTGTTCCCCCAATAAAATCACTAGCTAAAAAATCCCTTCCAGATTGAACGACCAGTTCATTTACTTCTACGTATGCCTGGTTTATACCAAGGACACTTGTATCAACAATATCCTCCCTGTATCTTGTTTGATAAAATTCAGAGGACGACGCAACAACTCTTTCTACATTCGGAATACCGCTAAGGAATTCTACATCACTTTGTGTAAATGCTGCTTCTAAATAAGCATTTGGATTTGATCTTAATTCTTCTTCACTTGGCTCATAGTAAACTTCAATTGTATTTCCCGGACCAGTTATAGAAGTCTTTAAAAGCTGTTCTCCACCTTGACCTATCGCTACCACCAAAATAACAGAAGCCACTCCTATGATGATCCCAAGCATTGTCAAAAGTGACCTTAGTTTATGGGCAAGTACAGAGCTCAATGCCATTTTTATATTTTCGACCACACTCATTCTAGGTTCCTCCTTTCTTCATCAGAAAGAATGGACCCATCTCTAACGGTAATGATACGCTTTGCATACTCCGCTACTTCATACTCATGGGTTACAAGAATAATAGTTGTTCCTTCTTTGTTTAGTTTTGTGAATTGATCCATAATCGCTACGCTTGTTTTGCTATCAAGAGCTCCTGTCGGCTCATCAGCTAAGATGATTTTAGGTTCATTAACAATTGAACGAGCAATTGCTACTCTTTGCTTTTGACCCCCTGATAATTCATTAGGTAGATGATGGATTCGATCACCCAACCCTACTTTTTCTAAAGCCAGCTTAGCTTTTTCTTCTCTTTCCTTTTTCTTTATACCTGCGTAAATCATAGGTAACTCAACATTTTTAAGAGCTGTTAATCTTGGTAACAATTGAAATTGTTGAAAAACAAATCCGATAGATAAGTTACGAACTTTTGCTAGTTTTTCATCTTCATATGTTGAAATATCAATAGAATCCAACAAATAAGAACCTGTTGAGGGTTGATCTAAACAACCAATAACATTCATTAGCGTTGATTTTCCAGAGCCTGAAGGACCCATTATTGCAACAAATTCGCCATTTTGTATATATAGATCTATTCCTTTAAGTACATCCAGCGTTTCATTCCCTACTTTATAGGTTTTCGTAATATCCGCTAGTTCAATCATTTTCAATCACTTCCATATTTGAATCAAGCTCAGCTGTCGAATCCACGATGATTTTATCACCCTCGTCCACACCTGAAATCAGTTCGATCATCTCGCCGCTTGTTGTTCCTGTTTCAACCTCTTTTAGAATTACTTTACCATTTTTACTAATATAAACTATTTGCTTGTCACCTTCTTGTTTAACCGCCTCTAAAGGGATAACTAGTGACGTCCTTTTTTCTGTTTCAATTTCCATTATTAGTTTAAAGCCTGGTTTAGCTTTTATCTCTTTATCTTTCATTATGATCTCAATAGGATATTGTGCTGATTGTTCTTCAGTTCCAATTCCAGATGAAGTTATTTCTGGTATATACCCTACGTAATTTACAGTGCCCTGCCATTCATCTTCTGGGAGAACATCCGAGGTAAGAGTGACTGCTTGTTTTTCTTTTATTTTTAAAGAATCATATTCTGATAACTTTCCTTTTACGATAAGTTCATTTTTTTCTGCTATATGTATAAGTGGAGTGTCTTGTTGTCCAGTTGTGGCAGAGGAATTAACAGATAAAATCGTTCCATTTCCTTCACTTTTGACGTCTAACTCCCCTATTTTCTTTTCGATTGTTTCTTTTTGAAGTAATACTTGCCTCGCTTCAAGGTCGGCTACTTTTAAGTCTGTATTCAATTGTGACCGTTCAGTTTCAATTTGTTTATTTGCTTCATCATCTCCTATTTGTTTCGCAAGGTCTTTTTCCTTTCCCTCTAAAGATTCGATTTGTTTTTTCACTTGGTTAATTCGTAAGTATGATGATTCTAGAGATAATGCATTTTGCTCTTTTTCTAATTCTAATTGTTCGTTCTCATATCGAAGAAGCACTGTACCCTCTTGCACTTCCTCCCCTACCTCTACTAAAATCTCAGCAACTTCTCCTTTTTCCGGTTCAAAATAAACCTTTGTCTCGTCCTTCAAGCTAAGAGTCCCTGGTACCATAACCGTTCCTGAAATTTCTTGTTCTTTTACGGTAAACGTAGTCACTTCTGGTATTTCTTTGTTTACGCCCTTCAATACATTTATCCCTACTAGCACAGCGATGATCATTACTACCCCAACTGATATCCAAATTTTCTTCTTCATTAGAATTGTCCGCCCCCTTCTAAAGGAGCAATAGGAGGAGTAACAGCAGCGATAATTAATCCTATAATAAAGAAAATTCCTACTATTATATACGCTTGTAACTTCGATAGATTCGCTACTTTCATAAGTCCTAGTGCCAGTAAGATATAATACCAAATACTAAATACTTCTATAACACTCAAAATACGCCCTAAAGCCCCTTCTGCAGCTATAATACTTTGTAGACTAGTTATCATGATAGAAGGGTTAGCTCCGATTGCTACAATGATTACTTGATTTAAAACTTGACCAATTAGACTAATAAAGCTTACATGTATAATGAGGGAAAACATTTGTTTGAATGATACCTCTGATTTTGCCAACTTGCTTATTCCAAGAAAAATTGCTGCAAAAATAAGGTAACTAATTGGTGTTCCTACTAATCCTCCAAGAACTGCACTTACTACCCCAGAAACCTTCACCATTTGTTCTTGCTCAGGTGTCTTTTCCATGCCAGAAATAGCAGTAAAATCAAGATTCACTGTAACATATAGAGCTACCAGCGTTGTAAGAACTGTAAGAATAATTAAAGGTAACCATATTACTGGTCTTTCTTTTACTCTCTCAATCTGTTCACCTGGACTAAAAATCATTCCTACTAAGGTTGGTCTTTTTGTTTGAATTGTATCTTGTTCCATTTGATAAACCTCCATTAACGTGATATACCTTTACTACGGCTAATCATGGAAAAAGTTTCAAGTTTTTTAAAGCTTTATATGAAATGAAATAAGTCGGTAACTCAGATACTGTGGCATGATGAACAGCTTAAAAAGTGTAAAGGAAGGTTAATCCTTACAAAGAAAGTGAAGCCCATCTTACTGAAGCCAAAAGAGAAATCCACGAATGATTCTTTCATTTTCTAAGGCTCTTTTCTGAATATTGTTGCTAAAAACCTAGAAAGTAATTAGTAACAGAGGATTAATGATAAATAAGGTATTATTCTAAGAAGCAAAGGTGTCACTAGTCTTTATACAGCGCTTTTTTCTTCATATGACTTAAAGCAACAAAGTTTACGAAACATATTAAAATAGGAAGAGGATGAGCTAACTGTAGTGAACTTACACGTTTCGCTACAGCTTTTTTCATTGTTTAGGAATCGTTGAACGTGATGAACCATATCATTCATTGGAGGTTATCTCAATGGAACACGATTTTGAATACTTGTTTGAGAAGCTTACTAAAAGGCAAAAATTGTTTAGTGAATGAATTTCATAAATGCCATAAGTTTGTGTCATGCTTACTTGAATCCAATTAAAGAAATAAATTCAACAACCTTTAAAATGACTAATCCAATTCTTTTTTCCTACATATCGGTAAAAAATATGATGAAATGCTCCTCTTCAAGTCCACTGCTCCCCAAAATTTTCTGCTTAGAAGGCTTTCACCGTTTACTTTGAGTCCGTTCAGTGGCATTTTAGTGCTCTATCCGCGATTCTGGGCACTTTATCCGCGATTCTGGGCACTCTATCCGCGATTGTGAGTGCTCTATCCGCGATTATGAGTGTTCTATCCGCGATTCTGGGCACTCTATCCGCGATTGTGAGTGCTCTATCCGCGATTATGAGTGTTCTATCCGCGATTCTGAGCACTCTATCCGCGATTCTGGGCACTCTATCCGCGATTCTGGGCACTCTATCCGCGATTCTGAGTGTTCTATCCGCGATAATGGGCGCTCTATCCGCGATTCTGAGTGTTCTATCCGCGATAATGGGCGCTCTATCCGCGATTCGGGTTGTTTCGACGGATTTCACACACACATGGAGAAACGTTATGATCAGCATTGAAACAACAAGATTTGAGAAAAGAGCATTTTCTAAAAAATGTTCCGTTCAATTTTCTGTCAAATAATCACTTATTCCCTCATCCTTGCTAGATAAACATTGGTTACGCTTTCGAGGTTTAATCCTCCTTTGCATATTAAATGTCTTCTCAAAAAAGTACTAATCAATCATTTACAACCTTGATAGGAGCGAGTATGATAAACCCGAAAGTTACATTATTGATTGATATAAGCGAGTATGATAAATGGTAAGTCAATGAATTTTCTTTCGCTCATATAAACTAAATTTGGAGGAACATTCACATGTGGGTATTAACGGTGTATGCAAATGAGACGATTAAAATGTATGAGTTTGATAATGAGAAAGAGGCAAAGGAATCTTGCCAAAAAATAGAGGGAACTGCTTTTCTTTCACACGTTGTTTATTTTAACGATGAATTTGTTGAAGCTGTTAGCTAAATTCTTCGAGGCTGGGACAAAACAAAGAAGCCAAGCACTTCTGTACCAGCCTCTTTTGTTTCCTTTATTCAAAAACCTGATTGGTTCATCGTAACTAATTGATAGTATGCGCCTTTTAAGGTCATTAAATGAGTATGGTTACCTTGTTCAATAATTTCTCCATGGTCAAGTACAACAATATTATCGGCTTCTCGTATCGTTGAAAGTCGATGAGCAATCATAATCGCTGTTCTACCTTTTAGAAGTTTTTTTAGTGCTACTTGAATTTTCACTTCTGTTTCTGTATCAATGCTTGCTGTTGCTTCATCTAAAATGATAATAGAAGGGTTTGCAAGTAGTGCTCTCGCAAAAGAAATCAACTGCCGTTCACCAACAGATAGAACATTACCTCGTTCTTCAACCTCTGTTTCATACCCATTAGATAAATGTCTGATAAAATCATCTGCACCAACTGCTACAGCAGCTTCAATTACTTTCTCATCCGTTGCGTCTGGTGATCCAAATCTTATATTATCCATTATTGTTCCTGAGAAAATAAACGTATCTTGTAGGACAACACTAATTTGAGATCGTAAATCAGATAAAGAAATTTGCTTACTATCTACTCCATCAATCATTACTCTCCCATCGGTTGGGTCATAAAATCGACTAATTAAGTTCGCAATCGTTGTTTTACCTGATCCTGTATGACCAACTAATGCAACTGTTTGACCTGAATGTATGGATAGTGAAATATTCTTTAAAGCTTTGCGAGTTGAATCATAACCAAATTCGACATTCTCGAAATCAATTCTCCCTTGAATATTCTTCATAGCTACTGGCTTAGTTGCTTCTGTCACATTTGGCTTTTCATCGATAAACTCAAAGATTCTTTCAGACGAGGCCATTCCCATCAATAGCTGGTTATACACCTGACCTAGACGAGATATTGGCTCCCAAAACATGCCAAGATAAAAGGCGAAAGACACAAATGTCCCAATTGATAGGCTCCCATTCATAATTAATGTTACTCCGTACCAAATTAAGATGGCTGTACCGATCGCATTTGTCATTTCAACCAATGGAGAAAACATCGCATTCTTCTTCGTTGCATCTCTCCATGATTGAAAATTCTCTGTGTTAATCCCATCAAAAAAAGCTGTATTTTCCTTCTCCTGTGTGAAAGCCTGGGTAACTCTTATTCCTTGAATCGATTCATTTAAATGTGAATTTAACTTCGACTGCTTGAGTCTAACCATTTGCCAAGAACGACGAATTCTTTTACGTAAGCTTGTTGAAATAAAGAACATACACGGGAGGATTACCATAATGGCTAACGTAAGCTCTGGACTAAGTGAAAATAATAAAATAACAACCCCAATGAGAATTAAGAAATCCATTAGTAAATTAATGACACCGCTTGTAAATAACTCCTGCAAGGAATTAATATCATTCATAATTCTTACTAAAATGGATCCTGCAGAACGTTGATCGAAAAAACGATGCGATAATGATTGTACATGTGTAAACAAATGTTTACGTATATCATAAATCACATTCTGACCAAGCATATTCATCCATTTTATTCGAAATCTATTGGCAATATAAGAAACAAAATATAAAGATGCTATAGTTATAACTAGTGTAATAAGTAATGGAATATCTTTATTCTTAATTGCAAAATCAAGTGTATATTTTCCAATTAAAATCGGCGTCACTAAACGGACTATACCTGAGAGTAAGACAGCAATAAATGCTTTCGGTAACAAGCTTTTTGAATAAGGTTTTAAGTATTGAAACAGTCTCCACATTTGTTTCCAGTTGAAGGGTTTATCAATAATTGTGTCTGTTGAATAATGAAATCTTTCCATAATCATTGTCTTTTTTTCTATTTTATTCATCTCTTCACCTACCCTACAGTCGAATTTACTACAGCTTGTTGATCTTTATATTGAATATCATATATTCTTCGGTAGTATCCTTGCTTCAATAATAATTCTTCATGTGTTCCTCTCTCAACAATTTCACCATGATCAAACACAAGTATCTCATCTGCATGCTTTAATGAAGAAATTCTATGTGCAATGATAAAAGTCGTTCGTCCCGTCATTACCTCTTTTAATGCCTGTTGGATCGTAAATTCAGTCTTCATATCTACAGCACTAGTTGCATCATCTAAAATTAAAATTCGAGGGTTCATACAAATTGCTCTAGCAATCGCGATTCTTTGCTTTTGCCCCCCTGACAAACCCATCCCTCTTTCTCCAAGCATTGTATCATAGCCGTCAGGTAGTTCCATTATAAACTGATGAGCTTGTGCTTTCTCCGCTGCATCTATAATCTCTTCCATCGATGCTTCTGGTCTTCCGTAAGAAATGTTGGCTTTAATCGTGGATGAGAATAAGAAGGACTCCTGTAGCACCATGCCTATATTCGAACGTAATATTTTTAATGGATAGTGAGATATTTCATGGTCATCTACGACAATATTTCCAGAACTAGGTGTATAAAATCTTGTTAATAGCTGTATAACACTTGTTTTTCCAGAGCCTGTTGCCCCAATTAACCCAATCGTCTTACCTTTAGCTACCTTAAATGAAACATTTGATAATGCCAAAGAGTCATCTTCCTTATAACGCAAGCTAACTGAGTTAAAACTAACATTCCCATCAATTGTTTCTATGGACATAACATCCTCTTGATCTTTTATTTTTTCATCTGCTTCTAAAATTTCTAGTAATCTTTCACCAGATGCTTTTGCCTGTGAAAATAAATTAATTACAAATCCAAGATTCATAATCGGGACCATCAAATACCATACTAAACTAAAGAATGCGACAAGCTCTCCTGGTTTTAATTCCCCATTGATGACAAGGATACTTCCATAACCGAGTAAAGCCACGACACAAATATTGCCGATAAACTCCATTAACGGAAAAAATTTTGCCCATACAGAGGATGTTGTTAAATAATGGTCCTTATAATTTGCATTAGAAGAATTAAACTTTGAGATTTCAAACCCTTCTCTTGATAGCGCTTTAACAGTTTGAATACCACTTATATTTTCTTGTACGTTTGTATTTAACTTTCCAAATGATTTACGAATATTTCGAAACGCCGGATGAACTCTTTTATCAAATTGAAAAACAACTACCCCTAAAAAAGGTAGTACAGCTAACGTAACAAGTGCTAATGGAATCGAGTAAAAAAACATAACACTAAGAGCTCCTATAATGAGTAAAGCGAAACGAACGAGCTCAGAGAAACCAAAAGACAGGAAGAAACGAAAGCCCTCAACATCCGCTGTTAATCGTGACATGAGATCTCCAGTTTTCGCATTGTCATAATACACAAAGGGGAGTCTTTGTAGCTTCATATATAACTTATTTCGAAGATTATAGACGGATTTTATCCCAAACATATCCCCTAGGTATTGGTGAAAAAATGTAGAAATCCCCTTTATCACCATTATTAGAAGAAATCCGCACACGATATAAGGTATGTATTCATATTGTTCTTTTACAACTATTTCATCTATTGTAAGCTGTAAAACGATTGGATAAATAACAGTGATTGCTGTAATAATTAAAACAAAAAACAAAGACAACAGAAAATACTGTTTATACGGCCAATAATAGGTTTTTAATTTTCTAAATGTATTCATTTATTTTTTCTCCCATCCCTTCGTGTTTCTCTCATATCCACTCCTATAAATATACCACTTTACCGTCAAATATATCGGAAATCGAAATAAATATTGAACAAATGAAATAAGGAATTGAGGAGGCTTACTTGGCGCAAACGTCACCAATTTCCTGTCCTTCCATTTAATCATACGCTTTCTCCTTCCAGTAAATAACAGCTATTTGATGGAAGTTATCTAAGACTTTCGACGGAACTCATACAAAAAGCATAGACGAAAACGAAATGAAATACCTATAATAAAATAAAAGCCTCCATCCAAATGGATGAAGGTTGGCTTTATCTCTTCCTGGCTTTTTCTAGTATGCTATGAATAAATTCCCCCTTAGCTTGAGCATATTCATTCATATTTTCCCAATTATTTGAAGCTAGCCTTCGTTTAAGCAGCTCATAATTCTTTCGATCATGTTCTGATACTCGAAGAAAATCTCTAAATAGTAGGTGATCTTCCCACCAGTTACTACTCGTAGGCACAACATGAATATGTGAATGCCTATTAGTATGAGGGATTTCAAAAAAGTTATCTTCATGTAGCTCATTAGGAATAGTTGAGGATACTCCTTCTTTTATTCCGATAAAAAAACGACGAAAAGGAAGCTGTTTATTATAAATTGAGAGATAAATATAGTCTCTTCCCATCAGATTATCAACTACCTGATCTAACTCTTCTTCATTTTTTACTCCTATCATAATATCAATAATCGGCTTTGCTGCTAGGTCTTTGACAGAGGTACTTCCAATATGCTCGATAACTGGAGATATATGATAAAGCTTTTCTTTTAAAACTGTAGCTTCTCTTAGAAATTCGTGTGGCCAATCGTTATGATATGAGAAAAGATCTATCTTCATTTAAGTATTCTCCTTCTAAACTTGTCTTTAATGAATACACCTTAACTAATGGGTCTACTAAGCACGAACTACTTTACAATATTCACCAGTTACTTTCTAACAGCACGAACCCCCATTTCAAATCCCTTGATACAAAATTCCATCCTTTTCATGTACAGAAGTTAAATACGAGTAGGAATAATCCTTTCACTTTCGTACAAAGAGTTAACAAGATTTTAATTGGTTCTAACTGGTGGACAATACACTAGTTCCAGATCGCTTTAGTTATATAGCTTCTTACCAGCATGAATGAATAAAGTGAGGAAAGCTTATGTTAAAACATTTCTTTGAATTTGCAATCAGAGGTAATGCCATTGATCTTGCAGTAGGTGTTATCATTGGAACTGCTTTTGGAAAAATCGTGACTTCTCTAGTAGATGATTTAGTCATGCCACTTATCGGAATTTTACTAGGGGGAGTTGATTTAACCTATTATTCAATCACAGTAGGTAATTCCTCTATTCAATACGGTGCTTTTTTCCAAACAGTTATCGATTTTTTAATTATCACATTTAGTATATTTTTCTTTATACAACTATTTTATAAAATCAGAAAAATGGAGGAAAAGAACCCAGTGGGTCAGACAAAAACTAATACCGAGCTTTTACTCGAAGAAATTAGAGACCTTCTGAAAGAAAAGAATGAAAAATGAATTCAACCAGACCTAACACTTGATAAATAGCTAAAATTTAATAGATATCTAAAATCTGTAGGTTTGTGTGGAGTAAAATAAGCAGTTATGAAATTGATTCAGATAGCTCCTGTTAGGAGTAGTTTTTCAAATTATACGATAGTTCTACATTTTGTTTCGCTCCGTTATATCTCGTATGATTACTTGTAATGACAGTATTGTTATTATAATAAAGGCAAAACTATCGTCTTTACATATTATAACAGCATTAGTATGATCCAGTGATGATATATGCGTAAAATCAAGTATACTTTATCCAACAACATCATCAATATGTTCTATTCCTATTAATTTCATAGCTTGTTTAATTGGATAAAAGATTTCCCTCGATTCCATTGGTAAAGGTGATAACTCGAGAAGTACCTCTTTTCACGGGAAAATTTCCGTTTACCATATTATCTGAATATAGTAAAAGGTTATTTCCTACCTTATAAATAAGTTACTATTAGTATAGTATGTTTAAAATGAAGAGTCACACCAATCTTAAATTTTCCCAGATAGAAATAACTAGTTATTCGACAATATTTTATGTAGTCATACAGACAAAAAAAGCTAACAAAGGTAAATAACTCTGTTAGCTTTTTCTCTATCTTTTTTAGATGAATAACTATTAAACTTTAAATTGTTTGATAAGCTCTTGCAGTTCCTCTGCCATAGTAGTTAACATTTTGGCTGATGCAGTAATTTCTTCCATAGAAGCAAGCTGTTCTTCTGTCGTTGCTGCCACTTCCTCAGATGTAGCAGCACTTTCTCTAGCTATTTCTGCAAGATCATTAGCTGATGCACTTACCTCTTGAACCGCAGCAGACATTTGCTGAACAGTGGCTGATACTTCTTCAACCTGTGGCGTCATGTCATTCATTCTTCGAAGAATTGTATCGAATTTTTCAGATGTTTCTTGTGAAATTTGAAGTCCTGCTTCTGCATTGTGGGAGACATCATTCATTAAATCTACTGATTTCTTTGTATCTAGTTGTACAGAAGAAATCATTTCTGCGATTTGCCCAGCAGATCTCTGAGATTGCTCTGCAAGTTTTCTTACTTCATCTGCAACAACAGCAAAACCTTTTCCATGTTCACCTGCTCTTGCAGCTTCAATTGCTGCATTTAATGCTAACAGATTCGTTTGATCTGCAATTTGCGAGATCGCATCTAGTATATGCCCGATCTCTGTTGATCGATGTGAGAGGGACTGAATGACCTTATTCGTCTCAACAACGGAAGAATGGATAAATTTCATTTGCTGCAAGTTACTCTGTACAATTTTTCCACCTTCTGCTGCTTCATTTACACTCTCTTGCGCTAAATCTGCTACATTAGATGAAGTCGAGGAAATACTTACAATTCCTTGTAATACCTCTTCCAACGCTTGTTTATTTTCTTCAATTTTTGTCGTTTGATTTTCAGCACCACTTGCAACTTGTTGGATTCCTTCTGATACTTGTCTAGTGCCCTCGGTTGTCTGATCTGAGCTTGCAATTAATTCTTCTGCAGATGCACTTACACTATCTGAAGAATGTCGAATATTATTAACGACAATTCGTAAATTCTTAACCATTTGCATAAAGCTTGCCGACAGTTGGCCAATCTCGTCTTTTGAAGAGCTCGTTATATCCTGAGTTAGATCTCCTCTACTAATTCTTTCAGCGGAAGAAACTAAAGAGCGAATTGGCTGCAGAATGGAACGAATAATTAAAAAGACAAGAACAGCACCAACAATCACTGATATCAAAATAACAAGAATAGTCTTTATGAATATTCCTTGGGCAGCTGCAGTCGTTTCACTTGATAACATGATGCCTGCAATTTTCCAGCCAGTTAACTCATTTGTCACAAATGCCATTTCTCGGTTATTTCCTTCATATTTATATGAGAAGGCATCATTCTCCTTACTAAAAATCTTGTCTACCCAATTTCCTTCAGCCTTTTCCCCTTGATTGCTAGGGTGAATCAAATAAGTTCCTGTTTGATCTATAACTGTTATATAGCCTTCGTCACCCACTTTTACTTGATCAGTGAGATTCCCTAAAGCAGCTATATCTAGGTCTGCTGCAATAACTCCTGATTGGTCATTTAAAGATTTAGCAATTGTAACAGTCGTCATATTAGAACTTGCATCTGTATATGGATCTGTAATAACAACTTTGTCTTTATTCTCCATTGCTAGCTTGTACCATGGACGATCAGCAGGATTAAAGTCATTAGGCAATTGAACATTTGGAGACATGATCATTTCCCCATCTTGCATACCCATGTATATCATCTCTACCTCATGCTTAGTTTGTAAATATTGATTAAATCTCATTTTTAAATTAATTAAATCATCTGAGGAAAGATCCTTACCCGCTGTTTTAACCGTCTTTGCAAAATATTGAATATCATTTGTTATTGGTTCTAACTGAATATTTAATGAAGAATTAATAAGGTCGACACTTTCAGAGGCTGTTTGAAGCATACTTTTAGCAATTTCAGTTTTTGCTGACTGATAGGAAATAAAGCCTATTAATAAACTAGGAACTAATAAAATAAAAGCAAAGGCAAAAATCAACTTCTTTCTAATTGTAAAATTAGTAAATAATTTCTCAATTGATAGCTTATTAAAAAACGTTTTCATCATGTTATAATCCCCTTTATGAGTTTGACAAATTTCTTTTCATGGATGTTTAAATGAATATAATTATTGTATGAGGACCAGTTACTGTGAGAATCTCTTATTTCATCATTAGGGATTAAAGAATGGATTGATTTATACCAAACTTCATTGCAACTGGCTGGCAGTATTCTACATAAGCCCCTATAGCTCTGCGTCCCAATCTTTCGAGAGGTTTGCCAAATTAGTAATATATAGTCTTATTTTACTACTCATTCATTTAAAAGAAAATAGCTTTTTCATAAAATTTTCAATATTCGCTTACTACTAACTCTATGTTCCTATTATAAAATACGTTTTTTCAGAAAAGTATTTAAATAGAAAAAACGTGTATTACATCCAATGTAATGACACGCTTTATCCCTTCGTTATCCCCTCATACATATCTTTTAACGAAAGACAATTCTTCCTAGCTAATTTTTCCACATAGATACTCCATAAATTTGCAGTAAGCTTTGCATCGTATAAAGCGTGATGCCTTCCATAGATAGGAATACCATTATAGTTGCAACATTCATCTAAGGTAATTAAGTTCAATTCTGGTTCCGCTATACGATACAGAAAGGACATATCTACTAACCGATGTTTAAATGAACTTCTATAAAGCTTCCAGGAAGCATGCTGTAAGAAGTTTTTTTCATGGTTTGCATGATGAGCAACAAGAGTAAGATCTTGAACATATTGAAAAAACTGAAACAATACTTCTGAAAGAGGTGGTGCTTCATTCATCTCTTCATTTGTTATGCCTGTTAACTCTTCAATTTCCTTTGATATTTTCTTCTCTGATTTAACAAGAGAATAAAAGCTTTCTTCCTCTTTTATCGTATCTCCTTTTACTTTAATTGCACCAATTGAGATAATTTGGTCCCCTTGATCAGGATAAAAGCCTGTTGTTTCAATATCAAATACGACGACATTTAACTCAGTGAGTGGAACATGCAATGTTTCTTCGACCCGCATCTCTCTTTGGAGCTGACGGAGATACGCTACCTGTTGTTGGCTTTGACCTCGTTGATTTGCACTAAATTTCCCTTTCATAAAAAACAATGGATCGAATGTCATGATATACACCCTTTATTTATTATCCCTTGTACAAGCTGATGAATTTTTTTCCCGTCTTTTAAAAGATATTTTACTTGTCTTTTTTGTTCTCGACTTAATTCTTTTATGTTCAAGTAATGAACATCATCATAGGAATCTGCCTTCGTGTATAAGGAAGTACGATATTCAAGTAGTAGGATAAAGTTTTCTCTATAATGTTTCAGTTCCTGGTATCCTTCATTCTTTGCAATAAGTTCGTCCATACGTTCTAATGTTCCGGTCTGATATAGCCCCTCTTTTATAGATAATAATCTTATTGCATTTACGTACGGTAAAAACGCCGCTTTTTTCCAGTCGATACACCCTTCATAAGGTCCTTGTGATTCTACGTAAATTTGTCCTAAAGGTCCAACTGAAGGTTTAATGTGTTGAATATTATCTAAAAATCGCTGGAGTAAATGTTTCTCTCTCGATTGGTAGTCAATAATAAGCTTCTTTAACTGAATAATAAATGAAGGATCACCAATCAAAGCTCTCCCGTCATAAAAAATTTGGAGATACCTAATAGATTCCCAGCTTTTATCATCCATCCATGAATAAAGTTGAGCATCCCAATCTCGTAGAGACTTACACCACATTGAATTAGAGCTCATGATCTTCCCTTCACAATATGGATATCCAATTTCATGAAGCCCTTTTGAAAGTTCATCGCCTAATTTACTAAAGAATCTAGCTGCTCGCTCAGAATGTTCCTCATAAACAAGTCCATGATCTTGATCACTAATAAGTCCTTGTTCATTTCTTCCCCCACTGCCCATCACAAACCAAGTATATCGACATGGAGGCTCCCCGTATTCTTTTTGAACGTGAAGAAGTGCTAGCTCACTAGCACTTCTCATTAATTGATCGTGAAACTCATTTAATGTATGAGGATGTAGTTTATAACGATTGATATTATCTACTCGAAATTCCCTTATCGATTCATAGGAATCAAACTGTGGTTGCATGAAAGACACTTCCTCACCATTTGTCAGACTATAAAATCCTAGACTATGAATGGATATTTAAGAACCAACATTTTGATCTTGAGTAGAGAACACTTCTGGATAACCATAGCTTCCATGTTCACTCATATCTAATCCCATTACTTCTTCTTCCTCTGTTACTCGTAATCCATTCATTACTTTCTTTGCAATGGCTAAAATAACAAACGATACAACGAAAGCATAAAGTCCAGATGCTGCTACCCCCATAAATTGTACGCCTAGTTGATCAAAACCACCACCATAGAATAAACCTGGTTTTCCAACTGAAGCTAATTCTGGTGTAGCAAAAAATCCTGTCGATAATGTTCCCCAAACCCCTGCAACACCATGAACTGATAGAGCAAAGATTGGATCATCAATTTTTCTCTTTTCAAAGAATCTTGCACTATAGAATACAAGAATACCTGCGATAAACCCGATTACAACTGCCGCCCAAGTATCAACGAAAGCACATGATGCCGTAATCGCTACAAGACCTGCTAATGCTCCATTCAACATAGTTGGAACGTCTGATTTACCTAATACCATCCATGAAATAATTAGAGCTGCTACTGCACCGGCACCAGCCGCAAGGTTTGTATTTAATGCAACAAATCCAAAGAATCCATCATCTACTGCTACAGTACTTCCTGCATTAAATCCAAACCAACCTACCCAAAGAATTAAAACACCTAATGCTGTGAAAACTTGGTTATGACCTTGAATATTATTTGCAGAGCCATCTTTATTATATTTACCAATACGTGGTTTTAATAGAATAGTAGCTGCAAAAGCTGCCATAGCACCTGTTAAGTGAACAACTGTCGATCCCGCAAAGTCTTGTTTACCATGCTCAGCTAACCAGCCGCCTCCCCAGATCCAATGAGCGATAACCGGATAAATAAGTGCCGAGAATAAGAGCGTAAAAACTAGATAAACTGATAATTTAGCACGTTCAGCAAATCCGCCTAATGCGATTGTAATGGAGATACACGCAAAGGCACATTGGAAAACGAAGAATACTGCTGTTGAAAGTCCCATACCTTCTGCTTGCTCGCCTGAGTAGAAAAAGTCCGTCAATCCTACAAAGAAATTACCATTCCCACCAAATGTAAATGCATAACCTACTGCCCAATAAACGAGTGATGCAAGACCAACTGTGAAAATTGTTTTACCTGCGATATGTCCTGCGTTTTTCATTCTTGTTGATCCCGCTTCAAGTAAAATGAATCCACCTAACATAAAAATAACTAAAATGGCACTAAGCATAACCCAAAGACTGTTCATCAAAAACATAGAATCCATTCTGTTTCCTCCTTGTAGTTTTATTAACTTCTGATGTTAGGAAATATAACATCTGTGTCTTAAGTATCATTTTAAACGAATTTCAACGTATGTCAACCTGTTTTTATAAATTTCTGATAATTTTATGTTAGTTTTTCTAACAAGAGACTCTTGAAAACGCATAAATACTACTTCGTTAACCCGTAATTTATCTCAATATATATCGCTCTCTGATTAAAACTAAATAAAAAAGCTGTTGAATTATAGTTCAACAGCTTTTTTCATCATCCACTTTATCAATAGTGCAAAGACTAAAACAGAAACACATTGTTCTATTTATTTTTTACTTGTTTTCCCTTTACAACTTTCATCTCTTTATTAAAGTCCTTTAAGATCGAAAAAGACATGGCAATTAATACAAACGTCAAAGGAAACGCACTGACAATAATGGCTGTTTGCATCGCATTTAGCCCTCCGGACATCATCAACACAATAGCTGAAGCCGATAGGAACAGACCCCAAATGACTTTAACATATTGTGGAGGATTTAGACTGCCTTTTGTTGTTTGCATCCCTAAGACAAATGTTGCAGAATCTGCTGATGTAACAAAGAACGTAGTGATAAGCATTAACGTAACGATGATGAGTAATCCAGTAAATGGCAATTGTTTATAAACAAAGAAAAGAACTGTTTCCAAACTTTGTTCACTTACATTTAACCCCTCAAAAAATTCAAAATATATCCCTGTTCCACCAAACACCGCAAACCAAAACGCACATACTAACGTAGGAATAACCAAGACAGCGACCATAAACTCTCTTACCGTTCGCCCCTTAGATACACGAGCAATAAAGGTTCCTACAAAAGGAGCCCACGCTATCCACCAAGCCCAGTAAAAAATAGTCCATCCTTGTATCCACGAAGCATCATTTTCATTAAAAGGAGCCAACCTTAAGCCCATACTAGGGAGATTTTGTATATACCCACCTAAAGTTGTTGTAAATAGATCTAAAACAAAACGTGTAGGTCCAATGATTAAGAAGATAAGTAAGAGCAGAACCGCTAATACCATATTAGCATTGCTTAAATACTTTATCCCCTTTTGTACCCCTGTACTTGCAGATATTATAAATAATAACGTCACTACTGAAATGATTATTAATTGAACTGTAAAATTATTCGGGATACCTGAAATATAACTTAGCCCACTATTAATCTGAGCAGCTCCTAATCCTAAAGAAGCCGCAACACCAAAGATAGTAGCAAACACTGCAACCACATCAATAATCGTACCTATCCAACCTTTAGATCTTTCTCCCAATAAAGGAGTAAGAGTAACACTCATCAATCCAGGTTGCTTTTTCCTAAACTTATAATAGGCCAACACAAGTGCTATGACTGCATAGATTGCCCATGCATGAAATCCCCAATGGAGATACGTGTAACGAAGAGCCGTTTTCGCCGCTTCACCCGTACCACCTTCTCCAATAGGTGGACTCGCGAAATGAGACACCGGTTCAGAAACTCCAAAGAATAACAAGCCAATTCCCATCCCAGCACTAAATAGCATCGCAAACCAAGTTGAACGTTTAAATTCCGGCTTGTCATCATCTGCACCTAATTTAATTTTTCCATATTTACTAAATATAAGAAAAATCGCAAAGATTAAAAAGAATGTAGCTGAGAGCTGATAAAACCAACCAAAACTACTTAAGAAGTACGCTTTTGTTGCGTCCATCATTTCTCCTAGTTGAGTCGGAGCAACAACACCCCAGACGACAAAAATAGAAGCTAATACAAGTGAAATCCAAAAAACTTTCGAAACCTTTTCCATTTTTCGTTCTCCTTTTTGTTTCATCATGCTGATTGTATCAAACAAACGTTATTCCCTATTTAAGTAACAACCTCTTTTAAATACATTCGTTTCGTTTTCAATACACTCATATCACGATATGTTTTCCTTGTGAAAAGCCTTAGTCAGAGCAGGTTCTATTCACGCAGATTTACAGAATAATTTTTCATAAAGGAAGGTTTGGGTACATCTCCATCATACAATTTTATGAACCGCTTACTAACGGTCAAATAGAATAGAACTAAAGATAAGAAATGGATAGAAGGGAGGAAATAAAACGATTTCATACAAAGGTGATCACATAGACAATAAATCTCTGCCTTCTTCTCTTTTTTGCCGTTCAAGAAAAAGATGATTCAATGCCCTTAGGAAGATCTCATAAATCTTTCATCTGATATGATATTAGCTATGAGTTGTATCTACATTCTCTATATATCGTTATAATCGCCAATAGCTATGTAAGCATCTAGTACAAAGAGTAGTAACAAGATCCTATAGAATGCCCTCATAAATATTTTCTAAACGTAGTTGGGGGTTCGATTTCATCCTAAATTAACCCAAAATGCAATCTTTATAAAAAAATTCCTAGCTTACAGCGCGTGAAATTTTTCTAATAAAATAAAACCTTATGAATAGCTAGCTATACATAAGTAAAATACCCATTTTTAAAGTTTTCAAACTTAATTCGGATCTAATTTGAGTTAAATTAGGATAAAATTCAACTGTCTTTATGGTTTTATGATTTAAATTGATCATCAACTGAAATCATTACCTCTTACCAACTTACCTTGTAAGACGTTCTTTCTATTCTTTTATCGATGGAGGTTCCTGACTGCCCTTTATCTTTTATCATTCTCTATAAGTATATAGATAAAATAATAGAATATCAAATTCACCTCTCATTCGTTGCTCATTCTCTGTTCGAATAGAAAATGTGCTTTGCACGAAGTTGCTCACCAACTTCTAAAATTCCATATGAGAATTCCTTTTGTTTTCTTTTATCTGTTGCTGACCCCGGATTAAATAGTAAGATATCCTCATGATATTTCATTACCGGAATATGAGAATGCCCAAATAAAATACAATCTACTTTATCATTTTCAAATGCCTGTATTGCTCGTTTTTCTGTTGTGCTAGTCCTTCCATGCCCGTGGAAAATACCGATTTTAAAGGAATGAACCAGCAGTATTCTTTTCTCAGGTAGAATAGCTTTCAGCTCCTGATCATCTACATTTCCATAAACACCTTCCACATTTCCTAATGATAAGAATTCTTGGTATACATCAAGTGTTTGCCAATCTCCTACATGAATCATTAGGTCCGCCTCCAAAGATGCTCGCTTTATGACTTGAGGGATTTTTTTTGCTCTTTTAGGAATATGAGTATCCCCTACTACAATAATTTTCATAAAATCCTCCATATTATTTGGCTTATTTATAGTTAAAAGATATAATATGTATGCTTTCATCTAGACTTGTTGTGATGAATTAATTTCCACTGGGCTTGTGATAAAGAATGAAGCTTTAGAAAATAGGCGGTGACCATACCATCTACTCGCCTGTTTATCTTTATCCCAACTTAGCAATACTATAAACAATTGTTAAAAAAAGGAGAATACATATGAATATTATTGAAGCTACAATTGAAAAACTAGACGATCCTTTTGGTATCCTTACAGGTGATCGTTACGAAATCTTCCTCATGTTAGATGTTGACCAGGACGATGATTTATTTAGCGAAAATGGCATGATGTTAAAACTCATAGTAGTAGTTGAACAATCAAACTACAAAATCGCTCAGTACGATTTCATTGAAAAATCTACCGAAAAAATAGTAGACTTTGCGTTAGATGAAGAGGAAAAAGAGCCTGTTCTATCATACTGCAAAAAACTTATAGCTGTAGAAGAAAGCGAAAAAAGCGAGATGAATTAACATCTTCGCTTTTTTCAATTCATTTCATTTACCTTAAACAATCTTTTTATCACTAAACCACTTTTCTGCAAACGAAATTCTCTTATATTCAATCGGTTTGTTAACAAGCAAGATAACCTTAATCATTACAAGTAAGAGGGGTGTACGTTTATATACCACATACCTCGGAATCCATTCTGTGGCAAACTTGGCTTTATAACTCTTTAATCCTCTAAAATTATAGAACCTACAACTGTTAAAAAAAACATACCTTGCTATTTTTTCCATTAAAGCTGCATCTGTTCCGATTCCTACATTTGATAACGGTGAAAGACCAAGACTACACGACTTAAAGCCATTGTCCTTCGCCCATAAAAAGGTTGAAATAAACACCATATCCATAGCACCAGGAGGACTATCTTTACTCGATCTCATCAAGTCTATACTCACCGTCTCATTTTCTTGTTTATCAGAAGGTAAGCTTGCAAATGCAATCAACTTCCCATTCCGATCTCGCAATGTTGATATAGGAAAAAAACCAATATATTCATTTGAAAAAGAACTAACTGAAAAGCTTTTTTCCTTTCTCCCATTTAACCATTCATCAGAAATGCACGTTAACTCTTCTATTAGCTCAGATGTAAATGGAGGATAGACTATAGTAAATATAAACCCTTCTCTTTCAAACTTATTTAGAGTTGTTCGGAATTTCCCTGATTTCTTTCCCTGAATCGTAAATGTCTCTAAACATACCTTAGCTTCTTCACCAACTTTGAAGATGCGGTATCCATTTTCCTTAAAAATATGAAAGAAACGACTAGAAGCCTGGTAAAAGATCGGTGTCATTCGATGATTCTTTGCAAACGACATAAATTCCTTTAATCCATTATCTAAGTCTTCTTGTTCCCCAAATGGATCTCCAATAACATAATATTTATTCCCTTTTGGAGTATAAGAAATCATGACTGAATTTTTAATTGAACGAAACACATCTTTATCTTGTAATAAACTCAAATGAGATAATGAATCTCCACCATATTTATGAATAAACCTAAAAACTGACATCGAATGAACTTTCTTTTCACCTTCATTAGTATAATACTTTAAAGCGAATATCAGGACTGTACATATAAGTAAAAAAGTAAAAATGAATGCTACAATAATAAAAATAACCCCCTCCTTCTATTCACTAAATAAAGATATCATAATAAAAGCGAAGTGAGAATAGATATTTTTAACTTGTAAAAATCTGTTTTATGAATCCATATTTCGTATATTTTATTCCTTTCAGGTAACGATATAAATGGAATTTGTCATTTTATTTTTGGAGGGATTTATATGAATGTAAATAGAGCTAGAGAAATTTCGACTATGGGCGAAATGGTTAATGTTCAATATAGTGGAGAAGCGGTTTATATACAGTCCGTAAATGAAGAACAAGCTACAGCCCGTATTTTCCCATTAAATAACCCACAAGCAGAACAGTATGTTCCTGTTGAAAGTTTGACTGAGTTGTAACACTACCCTACTCACAAGTAAAAAAAAGCAACTTCCATTTACTATGAAAGTTGCTTCATTCATTTTAGCTTATTATAATTTTACAACGTCATCAGCTTGAGGTCCACGGTTTCCTTCAACAATGTTGAATTCAACTTGCTGACCTTCTTCTAATGTTTTAAAACCTTCACCAGTAATAGCGCTGAAGTGAACAAATACATCATTTCCTTCTGCAACTTCGATAAATCCAAACCCTTTTTCAGAGTTAAACCATTTTACAGTACCTGTCGTTTTCATAAAAGAAACCTCCAAAGATTTATTAATATGTCCCTTATTAATATGTTACTGATATTTACCGAGTAAATAAAGATTCACATATTATAAAAAATATCAAATAACGGAGTAGATATTCTTTAGAATATGTGAATGATATAGCTCCATATTTGATTTGTAGATAAAAGATAAATAGATCAGATCGTCACTCTATATTTTCTTTCATTTATTTTTTATAAATTGCAAAGCCTCAAAACAACGAAAGCCCTACCTCTCTTTCGTCCTTACGGCTCCTTGACCGCGCCAGTGTGAATTGAAGTAGAAACGAATTTTCATGTTAATCATCCTATCATTCTAGATTCACAATGCACTAAAATTAGTGATTTATAATAAGCACTATTAACTACTATAAAGAAAAAGACGTGTAATGTCAATTTTAAACCTTTTTTTGTAAATATTTTCTTGCTGAACCTCTTCATTTCAAACAATAAAGAGAAGCAGTCTTTTGAGGGTAGTAGAGAGGACTACAAACACTGCGCTCCTGAAATCTAAGGTCTTCCTCTTTGCAAAATGGTTAGATAGCTAGCCTTTTTGAGACCTTAAGTAACAGGCTTTACAGAAATGACAGTCTATAACTAAGACGAAAAAAGAAAGTATGTATCCTCTTTCTTTTTTCATTCCTATCATTTCTCACTAGATCAATAAGTGCTAAATTGAATGTCAGGTAGTCGACCTATTTAATAATTGTATGATGAATAACATAACGCAGGAGATAAAAATCATTGCACCAACCCATAACCACGCTAAAGTCATCTCTCCACTATCAATCGCTACATAAATAGCTGTTGAAACTGTCTGTGTCTTCCCAGGAATATTTCCAGCGAACATCAAGGTAGCCCCAAACTCTCCTAACGACCTTGTGAAGCTTAATACAAATCCGGTGAGAATATATTTGATTGTTAAGGGAAGAGTAATGGAATATAACACCGCCCATTCTCCTGCTCCATCAACTCTAGCAGCATTTTCAATATCAGAGTCTACATGCTCAAAACCAGTCCTTGTTACTTGGTACATCAGAGGGAAAGATACAACAACTGCTGCTATCACTCCAGCCCACCAAGTGAACAAGAGAGTTTCTTGAAAGAAAACCATCATTATTTTTCCTATGAATCCATTTGTGCCAAAAAGTATAATTAAAAGAAATCCTACTACAGAAGGCGGAAGAACAAGAGGTAATATAAGAAGAGTTTCAATAATCATTTTCCCTCTTCTTAATTTCTTCGCCATATAGTGTCCCATTAAAGTACCCACTACCATGACAAATACACTTGCTACAGAAGCTATGCGTAATGATAAGAAGATTGGGTCCCAGAACTCGTAGTTCATTCTATCTCCCTATAATCCCTAAAGCCATACTTTTTAAAGACCTCCAATGCTTCTTCGCTTTGTAAAAATTGAAAAAACTCAACCGCTTCTTTATTAGTTTGTGAGTTTTTCACTATTGCTACCGGATAGATAATCTCTGAATATAATGATGGATCCAATTCATCTAAGACCTTTACTTTATCTGATACAAGTGAATCTGTTTTATAAACAATTCCTGCTTTTACGTTGTTAGTTTCTACATATGAAAGTACTTGACGAACATCTTTTGCATAAAAAAGTTCGTTACGCAATTCGTCCCATTTATTTAGGGAAATTAGTACTTCCTTCGCATAATAACCTGCTGGGACAGTCTCTGGTGTACCAATTGATATCCTTTCAAGATCCCAAACTTCTTTAATAGATTGTATTGTTAATGTAGGAGAAACGACAATAACTAAACGATTCTCAAGGAGATTAACCACAGAATCCTGCTCTATCAATCCCTTCTTAACTAACTCGTCCATTTTTTCATGATCTGCCGAAAAAAACACATCCACAGGAGCACCTTGTTCAATTTGTTTACTTAATGTGCCTGAAGAAGCCAGATTAACATTCACATTTATTCCGGTTTCATTTTCAAAAAGAAGCTCAACATCTTGTAGGGCGTCTTTTAAACTAGCAGCAGCAGATATCGTTACCTCCATCCTTTTATCCTTCAATGAACAACCAACTAAAAGAAAAAAAACAGATACGCAAACTCCAAATTGAAAAAGCTTTTTCATTTTTCTTTTAGCCTCCACTAACGGGTGGAATAAAGGCTACAACATCACCTGATTGTACAAGATCATCATCTAATGCATACTCTTCATTCACAGCAACCATCACATGCTCTATCTCACCTAAATCATATTTCTCTGCCATGATTGTTTTTAATCTTTTAACAGATAGACCCGTTTCTTCTACTTCTATACTTTCTTGACCTACTTTTTCTTGAAGATGGGCAAATAACAAAACTTTAATCATGTTCATTCCTCCAAAGGTTTTCCAGTCGGATAAGGTGTTTTTTGAAGTTGATCTCCAACCCATTCCTCTCCATCTTCCCAGATTTCTTTTTTCCAAATTGGTACAATTTGCTTAATTCGTTCAATAGCGTATTCATTTGCTTCATATGCATGTTTCCTATGTGGAGTTGAAACAGCAATAACAACTGCAATATCAGTTATTTCTAACTTTCCGACACGATGTGTGATGGCAACAAGTGAATTTTCCCATTTTTCATTTATTTCTTTACCAATTTGTTCAAGCATTTTAATTGCCATTTTTTCATACGCTTGATATTCAAGAGAAAGTGTACGTTTACCATAAGTAAATTCCCTAACAGTTCCAATGAAAGTCGTTACAGCTCCCGCTTCGTTTCTTATTACTTTTTTTGTCATTTCTTCTACTGAAATTGGTTCACTTACAATTTCAAACATAGTTTTAGACAATATCCTCACCTACCTTGTTTTCTAGTAACCATTTAATACACGCTTTTTGATTTGTAAACACTGGGAATTGTACGGAGAGATCTTCGGGCAGTTGAAAGTTAGTTACCACACACTCTATATTACTGATGTCACGTAGAAGAGATACATCTTCTAATGAGCGTAGAATAACGACTTTAGGATAATGCTCTTTTTTAAACCCTTCTATTAAAATAATATCCAATCCTAATCCCTTGTATAGTTTGACTAATTGTAATAGGCTCATATTCAGATGGCCTGTCAAAATAAAACTGCCATTACCTTCAACCAGGGAAGCTGTTGCTCCAGCATCTCGATGTCTTCCCGTATCTTTCACTTCATCCCCATAAGCAAGAGAACTTTGATGTCCATGATGCTTAATAGTTCCTACAAGATGCTTTTGTGCGACTGCCTCTTTAACATACTCTATGACGAACGTTGTTTTCCCGCTATTTTGATAGCCTACTACTTGAAGGACTCTGCCCATGGTATCTCACTTCCGTCTTGATCTTCAAGGAGTAGAGCATTAACTTGGTCACCTGCTTTGAACCCTCTCGTTCCTCCCGGTAAGGTAATGAAAACAGTGGCATCTGCTAAAGAGGTTACAACATTTGACTTATCGAGCCCTACCGGTAAGGCTTCAAGTCGACTATCACTATAGGTTAATTTCCCTCTCACAAAACGTGTAAAAGGGTTTGGTTTTAAGAAATCCTTACCAAGCGTAGCCTGTATCATTTTTAAATGGGGTTGACTGGATTGAAGATAATAACGTACCACCGGCCTCATGAATAGTTCGAATCCGACATAACAGGCTGACGGATTCCCTGATAAACCAAACAAGAGTTTTCCATTCACCTCGGCAACTGTAGTGACGCTTCCTGGTCTCATCGCGACTTTATTAAATAAGACATTCGCCCCTAAACGATTATAGATATCTGGCAAAAAATCATAATCACCAACAGATACACCACCTGTTGTTATAAGAAAATCCACTTTTGTTAGAGCATTTTTCACCGCTTCATAGCAGGAATCTAAATCATCCTGTAATTTACCTAAGTATACAGGTTCCGCTCCACTTCTATGAACTTGAGACATAATCATATAAGAATTACTATTTCTAATTTTTCCTGGTACAAGCGGTTCACCTATCTCGAGCAATTCACTCCCTGTCGCAATAATGCCAATCTTAGGTTTCCTTGAAACGGTAACAGAATCATAGCCAAAAGTCGCTAATAAAGCAACAACCCCAGGAGTAATATACGTTCCCTTCTTCACTAAAACCGTGCCAGCTTGTGTATCTTCTCCTTTAAATGAAATATTATCTCCCTCATTAAATGAACGTTTTAATGTCATATACGTCTTCTTATTTCTTTTTGTCACAGTTGTCAATTCAAGCATAACGACAGCATCACTTCCAACAGGCATTTGAGCCCCCGTCATGATTCGAATAGCCTGCATATTCCCTAGAGTATACTCACTAACCGAGCCAGCCCCTATTTCATCTATGACTTCAAATTCGATTGGATTGTCTGAACGTGCATTTTTAGAATCAATTGACCTTATTGCAAAACCATCATAGGGTGAACGATCAAATGGAGGAACTGGATGGTCAGCTACTAGATCTTCAGCTAAAAATCGACCATAACTCTGATCTAGAGAAAGCTTTTCTCCTATTCCTTCTATTGCATAGTTCATTACCTTATCAATCGCTACTTTTACTGACAACGGCTTTCTTTTTTCTACCATAAAATCACTCCGATTATTTCTAAAAATCTCTATTTTAATCCTAAAATAGTTTATCATGTTTTAATAATTCTCTATAGTCTTCTTGTGAATTTATATTGCTAAAAGCATTCTGTGTTACCCCTAATTGATCTTCTTTCACATATTTTGTTTGGATTTCATCAAGTAATCTTATCATTTTTAACTCATTCTTTTTAAGTTTCGTTTCAATTTGTTTGAAAATCGATTGATGATAAATTCCGATTAAGGGATGAATCTTCCCCTCTATAGTAGGAATGACTGCCTGAACATTTTCTTCAGAGTACTCTAATAGCTTCTTAATAATTTCTGGTGTTACTTTTGGTATATCGCATGACAGCACAACATACCACTCCGAGTTATAATGGTTCATAGCTGTATAAATTCCCGCTAATGGGCCTAATCCTCTTACATGATGATCATCAAGGAGCACAGGTATAGACTTCTGTTCATAGCTATCTAGATCCCGAGGATGACTTATTATTAATTGATGATCAGTCGTATTTTTTAATACATTAAACGAGTGCTCCCAAAACTCATGATGACGATAAGTGGCAAATGCCTTAGACGAACCAAATCTTTTAGATTCCCCACCAGCTAACAATACACCAATCGTTTGAAACATCCCCTTCACCTCAAATCATGTTTATTTTAAGTAATCACATCTAATTGTCACAAATGTATCATTGAGCAACAAAAAAATCAGCTACTTTTTATCGTAACTGACTTTTAAAAAAATTGCTATTAACATAACCGCTTTACGTTAGTCTGTTGTTTTCCTTCACTTCAAATACGATTCACACGTTTAGAGCCTCTTCATCCCACTATTTCCTGCCTAAAAATTGCGGCGTATTCCTTCTTTAACAAATACATTGTAAGCTGGACGTATTCATCCCCAATGGCTTCTGCTATCCTTACATAATTGACAACCTATTGACCAAACATATAGTAGAATCAGCTTTTCACCAATCAATTGCTCTTTCGTTCCCTCTCATTTAACCCTATAGTAGCTCCTATTAAATCACGTTGCACTACATAAAAAAACGGATGAACAATGTTAGAGTGTTGTCTGACCTGGCTTCCAGTTTGCTGGACATAGTCCTCCTGTTTGTAATGCTTGTAGGACACGTAGAGTTTCGTCTACATCGCGCCCGATATTGTTATGATTTACAACAGAATATTGAAGCTCACCTTCTGGATTGATAATAAATAAACCACGTAACGCAATACCTTCTTCTTCTATTAATACTCCAAAATCACGAGATACAACGTGGTTCGTATCGGCAGCTAATGGGTATTTAATCGTTCCTAATCCATTATCTTTACGGTCCGTTTTAATCCATGCTAAGTGAGTATGAATCGTATCAGTCGAAACGCCAATTACTTTTGCATCAAGATCCTCGAAATCATCATAACGATCTGATAAGGCAGTGATTTCTGTTGGACAAACATAGGTAAAATCCATAGGGTAAAAGAACAAAACTGTCCATTTATCTTCCTTCATATTCTCTTCCAAACTTACTTTTCCAAATTCTTTATTTGCTAGAACAGCATCCATTTCAAATCTTGGAGCTTGTTTACCTACCATACGTTCTGTCATTAAACTAATTCCTCCATATCATATATAGTTATTTTGATTATGTATTTAGTAGTAACCTATAGTGCTTTAACCTCTTTTTTCTCATAAGGATTTCTTCACACATTATCCCCATTCTATATAAAAAACATTCATTTCTTCCAGGGTTTCACTTACGTTCTAGTATTTGTATCATTGAATTTATTGATTTTATTTGATGAATAGCCTTTATCCTCTCTTCCATTTAAAAAAATTGAATATAGAGCAATAAATTATGACAAAATCAGCTTAATTCCTTCATTTTTGCACAAATTATGTTTAACATAGAGAAAGTGAGGGTAATAAAAGTTTGTGCTTTCTTTCAAAACTAGAGCGTGATGACATAATGATTACGTACACTTAGAAAGAACTCTCGAAATGGAGAAAGGATGTTTTACATGGATTTAGATTTTCTAGAAAATATTGATTGGTCTCAATTAGCGACCGATGCAGGACTTATTATTTTACAGCTAATAGGCATTTTTATAGCTTTCCTTATTGTAAAAGCTATTGCAAACAAAATTATTAAAAGAATGTTTGAACGTCTTCAACAACGTGAAAATGTTACAGCTGGACGCGCATTAACTCTTCAAAGTCTTACCCTTAATATTGTTTCGTATGTCCTAGCTTTTATCTTTATCGTCATGATTTTTGAGATATTTGATTACAGTGTATCTGGACTTATAGCCGGTGCCGGTGTCGTTGGACTTGCAATTGGATTTGGTGCTCAAGGATTAGTCAGTGATGTCGTTACTGGATTCTTTTTACTTCTTGAAAAGCAAATTGATGTTGAGGATTATGTAACAGTGGCTGGGTTTAATGGAATTGTGGAACAAGTAGGGTTACGTACAACTCAAATTCGTGGCTTCGATGGAACCCTACACTATGTTCCTAATCGGGAGATCACGAATGTTAGTAACCATTCTCGTGGAAATATGAGAGCATTAGTTGATATCGGAATTTCATATGATGACAATATTGATCAGGCAATTGCTGTATTGCAAGATGCTTGCACAAAATTGGCTGCAAAAGAACCTTCAATAATAGAAGGCCCCGATGTAGTTGGTGTTCAAGCTTTAGGAGCGTCCGATGTAGTAATACGTGTTATTGCCAAGACAGAAAATATGCAACAATGGGCAGTTGAAAGAAAACTTCGTCAAAGCATGAAAGAAGCACTTGATGCAAACGGAATTGAAATTCCATTCCCGCACCAAGTATATGTGGAAAAGAAATCACAACAATAGAAAGAACTTTATACAAAAAAGAGCACATCATCAATGTGCTCTTTTTTTCGTATTTAATGATTCATTTTACTTTCAATTTGCTGGCATACTTCGTCAGCCGATAACCCACTAGCTTGAATAACTGATCCAGCCGTTACAGCATTGCTAATTCCCATAACATTTGAGTCTTGTCCCGTGATTACACAGCAATCACAGCCTTTTGCATCATTTTCATTGTTTAATTGAACGACGTCATACCCTTTTTCTTGTAATGCAGCAGTGATGTCAGATAACGATTGTTCTACACCGATTTTTGCCATCATTAATCCACCTCCTACATGTATTGTGTACACAGATGGATCAAATATACGTTTAAAAAAACTAATTGCTAAACGTGTACAAAAATAGAATATAGAATACATTAAGCTTAAGCTTGTACCTCATTTGCTTTATAAGATAAATAAGAGGTCATTAACTGAATCGCCACATTTATCGCCGACTCATCTGGTTGTAATTTTGCATGATGTAAACCATAATCAGAATTAACACCTAACCAAAACATAAACCCTGGAATTTGCTCTACCATGTAGCCAAAGTCTTCTCCTGTCATCGCTTCCGTACATTCATTTGCAGTAAAAGAAGTATTCTCATTTACATATTTCATAAATTCAGTTGTGAGATGTTCCTGATTATATACTTGGTGATACATAGCCCCATAGTCAATCGTGGCTTTACAGTTATATCCGACCTCAACGCCATTCACTAAAGCTTCAATTCGCTCTTTCACCTTTTCCATTGATTTTACTGAAAGCGTACGTATTGTCCCTTCAAGTCTAGCATTTTCTGCAATAATATTTTGTACGGTCCCACCTGTAATTTTACCTATAGTAATAACAGCACTATCTAATGGATCAACATTACGGGAGACTACAGATTGAAGCTGTGTGACTAAAGAACATGCAGCGACCACCATATCATTTGTCATATGTGGATAAGCAGCATGTCCTCCCTTGCCTTTCAGGTCAATAAATAATTCGGACGTATTCGCAAAAAGAAGACCTGGCTTTGTTGCAATCGTTCCTACAGGTAGCTCTGGTGAAATATGGAGAGCCGTAATCATGTCAGGCTTCCACTCTTTTGCAACCTTACTATTAAGCATAGGTTCTGCTCCTCCTGGACCTTCTTCAGCAGGTTGAAATAAGAAAAGGAGTGAGTCACGTACTGGATTTTCAACGAAATGTGTTAAGATACCTAGAGCGATTGTCATATGGAAATCATGTCCACATGCATGCATATAGCCCTCATGTTCTGATTTGAAATCATAATTAGTCTCTTCTGTAATTGGCAATCCATCCATATCAGCTCGATATCCAATTATTCTTTCAGGTTTTGTCCCCTTCACTAATAAAAAGATACCTGTCTCCCATATTTTCAACTCAATTCGTTCTGAAGGGAGTTTTTGTAGGTAGTTTACTAAATAAGCTTGTGTTTTCACTTCCTTAAAGCCTATTTCCGGGATTTTATGTAAGTCTCTACGAATTTGAATGTACTTCTCTTTATTCACAATTTTTCACTCCTTTCTATAGATAAGGCGTGGATTTTCACATCCACGCCTTCTTCTACTATTATAATTGTCTTAGTTCTTGCATAATTTCTGTCTTAGATTTTGTTTTTGCATCGATATCTTTAATTTTACGTGCTGGTGCACCAGTTACTACTGTATATGGCTCAACATCTTTCGTTACGATAGCTCCTGCTCCAACAACTGCACCTTTACCAACTGTCACTCCTTCAAGAACAACAACATTTGCTCCGATGACAACATCATCTTCTATTACAACTGGTTTAGCAGAAGGTGGTTCAATAACTCCAGCTAAAACAGAGCCTGCACCAATGTGACAGTTCTTTCCTACAGTTGCTCTTCCACCTAATACAACGTTCATATCAATCATAGTTCCTTCACCAATAACGCTTCCGATGTTAATAGAAGCACCCATCATGATGACAGCATTATCACCAATTTCAACTTGATCGCGAATAATTGCCCCTGGTTCGATACGAGCTTTAATTCCTTTAAGGTCAAGTAACGGGATTGCCGAATTACGACGATCATTCTCAACTACGTAATCTTCAATAATTGATTTATTCGCTTCAAGTGCTGCAGAAATTTCAGCCCACTCCCCAAATACGACACCTGTATTTCCTGTAATAAATGTTTGAGTAGCTTCACCGAATTGAATTCCCTCTAAATTACCTTTTACATATACTTTTACTGGTGTAGATTTTGTACTGTTTTGTATAAATGAGATTATCTCATTAGCATCCATCATTTTCATATGTATTTCCTCCTAATCTAGAATCATTATAAAGTGACACTCTTTACTGTATCAAAGGATTACGTCGTTGACAAGCATTGTAAGAATATTTTCACTAAAACTATAAAAATGAAATTTCTGCTTATCGAATAATCCCTCACCCATATTCTTTCACGATATCTAAAAATGCTTGTACTTGTTTTAATTTAAAGGACGATTCAAAGCCTAATAACCAAGTATCCCTCTCAATTGACTTTCCTTTTTCATCTGTTAAAGGGATCTTAAATACATCTTTATCCTCATCATGTAACGTAACGGATGGTAAAATAGCATAACCAATTCCATTAAGTGCCATTTGCTTACATGTCTCAATTTGGTCAACCACAATTGTTCTTTTTGGTGCACTATGGAATTGGCGATGCCACCAGTCTTGTATCTCCTGATAATACGTTGAGTCGCTTTTAAATTGAATAAATGGCCTTTCTGTATGAAACACATCTTGGAGCTGGCTTATTTCTGTATCTACAAGATATAATGAATCCGTTAATAAGTGCTCTTTTAGTCCTTTCCATTCAGGATTCCCTCTTATAATTCCAATATGAACATGATCTTCATACATACTTTTTAAGATTTCACTACTCCAGCCAGTTATGAGTGAAATTTTTGCATGTGGATATTTCCTTACATATTCCTTTAACACTTTCGGTAGCCAATGCTGACCAATGATTGAAGCAACAGCTAGCTTTAGAGTTCCATGAACCTCTCCCTCCATAGCCAAAATTTCATCTCGTACCTTCTCTTCTTTTAATACGACCTCTTTAGCGTAAGTAATCACTTTTTCTCCTGCAGGAGTAAGTGTAAGACCTTTTTGTGATCGAATAAAAATTGGAAAGCCCCAGGATTTCTCTATCGTTTGGAGTCTTTGTGACAAAGCAGGCTGAGAGACAAATAAACGTTCAGCCGCTTTTCTCATATTCATTTCCTCTGCTAATACTGCGAGCATCCGAAGCTCAGACGTTTGCATCATTTAACACCTGCTTATAGATAAGTTTTTCTTATGAAGAAGGATTATAAAAAGCTTATTTTTTTATCACAGTTTCAATAGTATGATAAGGATGTTGAGGACATTTGTAAAGAGAACATACGCAATATTTGAAAGGGTGATGGTAAGCTGGATAACCAAATCATAGGTCTAGATCATATTCAGATTTGTATCCCAATGGGGAAGGAAAAAGAAGCGAGAGATTTTTACTTAGGAATACTTTGCTTTCAAGAAGTACAAAAACCAGATATCCTAAAGAAAAATGGCGGGTTCTGGTGTACCACAAATTCAGTCATGCTCCATATTGGAGTAGAACACATGATGCTTGAAACAAGTAAGCGTCACCCAGCATTTATCGTACAAGATTTGTCCTATGTTAAAAAACATTTAAAGAGGCATAATGTTCAAATTAAGGAAGAACTACCGATTCCCGCTATTAATCGATTTTCTTGCTGTGATCCTTTCCAGAATCGGATTGAGTTTCTTGAGTATGTTTACTAGAAGGGATGAAAAAATTTCTTCCTTCTCTTTTTAATGAAATAAAATGAGGGGGAAAGCAAGTCACTGCAAATAAAAGACAAACCATTACATGATGTAAACCATACGCTAAACCATCTCGCAATGAATTTTTTGCTACTTCCATATCATCCGTACGTTGAGACTGATCTAGTAAAGCCGTTGAGGCTATTGGCGTGCCCCCCTGCCCCAAACTCTTGAACAAACCAAAAAGACTAGGATTCCAATTATAGAAATTAGCTTTTGTCCATAAATCAGAACCGTCACAGTATTCTTTAACAAATACGCGAAAAATCTCCAGCTGGATAATGAGAACATACCCAATTTTGAAACGCTTCTCAGCATTGCTGTTGCAACAATCAACAATCGTCGTTTCATTAGCCGCCAAGGATCGCCCTCATCACTGTAGCTAAAACAAGTGGATGATTTGGTATATATTTGTTTCCTTTTTCATCCTGTTTTTCATTAAGTACTAGCCTTTACGTTTTTTCACCACCATATCTTACGTATATATAATTGTTCTTTTAGCGCAAAATAAAAACGATGAAACACATTCCATGTCATCGTTTTTTTTTCCTATAATTTGTGTTAGTAAATTACTTTACTTAAATTTCTTTTTCACTTGCTTTAGGATAGCTCTTCGCGTAAATATACCCTCAAATAAGGATTGATCATTTTGAACACATACAAAAGGATGATTAACAACAAGATCTAAACCTTTTTCTATAGAGTCGTGAAGAAAAAGGCGTGGAATGTCAGTATTCATAACCTCTTCCACTTTCATTTGTTCTAACTTTTCGAATTCGATTCTTTCTAGCCCAAAGATGCTATCCATAATAAGATTCATTCCAATTAAACCATGAAGCTTAAAAGTAGGATCTAATACTGGAATTGCCGTATAGCCTGTTTTTGTTAAAACTAACAGGGCATGTTCAAGATTATTTCCAAGTTGTACATGTGCTACTTTATCAGCTGGTATCATTAAATCTTTTACCTTCATATGATCAATTTTTTCGTTGTTAAGACTAAACATGATTGCTCTCCCTCTCTACAATCTTTCTTCATCTCTTATTACGTATGATATAGAGGTTTCAAAATCCCTTATCTATCATATCATAATTCCTCTATCATTTTTAAGATTCCTCTCTTACAAAGAAGTCTTCTTTTCTACTAAAAAAACTTTTTGGAGTAATTTATTGTAAGCGCTTATATTTTTCGATTGTATTAATTACATCAACGTGTAGTCTCTTCTTTGTTAAGTGGCTCTTTCACTAAAATCCAAAATAATGTGTTTACTCTCTTGAATCAATGATTTTCTCACTAATAAGGAACATTTGCATCCTTACATTTACTTCGAAACATACATAAATGGGCTTAAACTCTCCAGAGTATGAAAAACGATACCCGGCGAAGAGTATCCAATCCTAGCTTTTTGATATTGCCTCTATTTTGTGAATCTGTTCGCATAACTGAATGCTGTGTATGAATTTGGTTTAATTTTCGCTTCAATTCCCATCGCTTCAATTCGTCCAGTCATTTCTTGAATTAATTCCTTTGTCATTCCCTTTTTCCCGATATCTAGATGAATTTCAAAAATAAGGTCAGCTCCTTCATCACTATAGGGAATCAATAAATCAGACAAATCATTTAAATACTGAGAAGTGAAATAATAAGCGATTTCAATACTCAAAGCCGTTTCCATTGAAATCTTTTCACGCACACTCATGATTGGTCTTTGAGCCATTTCATTTTTTAAGCAGCCCCAAGCACCCTTACCTACTCGATGAAGGTGAATAGCAGTGATAAACTTCGTTTCCTTTTGATGTACATGAGAATCAGATCCAATTGATAGAACATAAGTAGAACGGGGATCCTTTTCAATAAACTCTTTCAAACGGTCAATAACAGTATGAAACGACATATTCTTTTCAGAGACATTGTAAAAGGTATAATATTCGTTCATGTCACAACCCCTTGTTAATAGCTGATATTGAACTATCTTTAAAAGTAGACCATCCCATTTAATCATATGATCGTATTGTTTGTCCTTATGATTTTTTTCTACGTTAGAGGAAGTTTAGGGGAATTTATAACACGCTGCATCCTTAAGACATTTATGTGTGTATACAAAATAAAAAACCATACCTTTTTAGGTATGGTTAGTCTCCTTTGCTCGTCTCTATATTCGTAATGCTTTCGAGACAACTAGGACAGGTAAAAATAACATTTTGATTTGATTGCGCCGTTAACGTTTTAGAAAGTACTTCCTGCTCATGACAAAAAGGGCAAATAACCGTTGGCTCTTTTTTCATGTGGGTTCCTCCTAGCTTGTACAGCTATAATTCGATTAACTGTACATGTTATAAAGCAATATCGACTTACGTACTACTACTCATTTATTGAAGTAAATCGAATATTTCCATTGCGATCATATCAATGTTATCAAATTGGTATGATTGAGGCTTTTCACCTTTTTGGTATACTTCTAATTCAAACGTGTTATTCTTATCAAAATATTTTACACTACAACGCTTCTCTCCTTCAACCTCGAAGAAACGCTGAATAGGTTCGCCTGAACCAGAATTTTCTTGTAAATTTTGAAGTCTCGTAATAATACCTAAAAGCTGTGACATTTTTTATCCCCCTTCCGGAAGAGTTAACGTATAACTATTTCCTTGAATTTTATTGTTTACTCTACCTTACATTCTAACCACTTAACAAAGATTCAATCCTTTTAATCTTTGTTTGTGCCAAATCAATTTTACACTATGTACGACTCGAATACCAAGGAAATCATAAGAATGAATAAATTAAGAAATAATGTTCTTAGAAAATAGGCTATTTCCATAAAATCTGTTGCTATTTAACCAGATTTTTGTCCCATTACAATTCCCAATAATAGGCCAATTACCAAAGGCGTAAAGGGATTTCCTTTCACTAGGTGGTTCTCTAAAGCTCTGCAACAAGTCCACCTTTAAAAAGTAAGTTACATCAAACTAGCATTGAGCTAAAATAACAATCGCTTAGAGAAGAGCCTCTAAGTAAAAGAAATATCATTTTAATAAGATTTCGATATAATTGTAGTAGAATGCAGGTTACATGACTAAGCTAGGTGTTAGCCTTTGTTATTGTAACACATTTTGATAAAATTCAACCTTGTTTTTGTTATTCTCTTTTTTTTATCAGTGAATCCTTTCTGCTATTTGAATGAATTTTAAAAATTGAATCCTTAGAGCCCAAGCCTTTCAAGAAGCAAAAAGAGAGTACCTCCCCAACGATTTGAAGCTATTTTTATAGCTATCGATATCGAATCAATACCCTCTGTAGTGATGAAAAAATTATGCTTCGGTAAACCTGTTAAGTACAAATTTGCTGCCGTTATTTATTCTTTTGCCTGTTAGAATGCTTGACGGATACCATTTATTAAAGACCTAGTGAAACGATTCGAACGATATCGTAGGCGTATATGCCGTTAAGCTCACCGCTCACTCCGTGGGAAGCGAGCAACTGGACCGGGATTCAAACAGAACGGACACTTGATAAATAGACAAAGGTTATGAAAAGAGACAAAATGTAAAAGGTATCTAAATTCTGTAGATTTGTGTTTCTTAAAAATAAGCATGTATAAAATGGATTCATTTAACTAAATTTTTAAAATTTAAGCTTCATTCATCCAAAAGAAGCTGATAAGCTAGTAAGAAAAGAAACCGATACTTAGAGTTTTTATAGAATCAACAATCTTTACGAAAACACTTTATCATTTCAAACTTTTATACGTGATTGGAGCTAATCAAATGAAAAATGTAACAATTTATTCACAACCAGGTTGTCCCCCGTGTCAGATTGTCAAACAATTCTTAGACCATCATCAAATAACTTATATCGAAAAAGATATTAGTAGCGACATGGCGGCACGTGACAAATTAGTCTACGAACTGGGCTCTTCCTCTACTCCGACAGTTACTGTTAATCAGGAAGTCGTGACTGGTTTTGATCTGAAGAAATTAGAGCGGCTTTTGGAAATAAAGTAACTAATCACAAGGTCTCTTTAGGTAGAGATTAGCTGCTGAACATACTGTCGGTGCGTTGTTTATCCTTACTTAATGAGGTTTGAAGATTCTCAAGAAAAAACCCTAGTGACTAGCCAAGCTTTTTTCTTGTGTATGTATAAATAGGGTTGTTTCGGGAAAACGAAAGCTTCTTGACTAATCAAATCCCATCTTTACCTAATTAAAGATAAAGCTTTTTCGATTATCTTTTATTCACAACAACATAAACTTTCACTAGTTAAATTTGTTTATCATTTCCTTAACTTTAGTAAAGAAAGATAGAAAATACATCTCCGATTGAAGAAAATACTCTAGCTTAGGTAATTCACTATCCATTGAATATGAACTTGCTTTTTCAACCGTATCTATAGTAGGTACGGTTTCGTACATTTCTTTACTATTATTTTTTTCCTCTTCAATAAATTTAGGGTTTTCTGCAAAAGGATTTATCTCATTAACCTTCCACTCACCTTCTAGATTCTGAAGATATACAAGTTCATAGTGATCTGAATAGCTGACAGGTCCGTCATTTGAAGAAGGAAAAAACTCATATACGATAATAGAACTTTCTTCTACTTTAACTTTAGTTGCTTCATTAAAGCTAAAGAATGGAATCGTATCGGTCGGTGAATCTGTACCATAGACAATGTATTTCCCGTTTACTTCATGAGTATTTTCCTGTAAGTATCGTTCAACAAATTCATCAGTAAAATAGGGATATATTATCTTTTTCATTTCTTCCTTAGTTCTTGGCATTTCCGATAATGCAACTTGAGCATTGAATGCATTAAGTGTACGTTCTATTATTTTATCCCGTACCTGCTTGTTCTCTTCATTATTAGTAGCAACGACTGAATTAGACAGGAATAAGGATAAAATCATTCCTACTATCAACGTATTTATTATTTTTCGTCTCATGAACATCACCCCTTGTCCAGATTAACCTACTAGTATATTCTACCAACAACACAATATGATCAGGGAAAAAACTCTTCGCAAAATAAAGAAAAGAAACGACAGCTTTTTAGTATTCTCTACCCTAAGAAACGACATAGCCAAACTTGCATAAATAAATTTTCTCTTAATAAGTAGCTTTTTGGTAAATGGTTGTTGAGTTCATTTTTAGATATCCCCTCTTCATTGGTGGCATTCCTAAAGTATTCTTAACTTTTCTACTGAGAGATCTCCCTTTGACATCCTTAGCTTTTAGCCCTACCTTCCTAAGGAGGGGTTTCATCTCATGATTTCTTAAAAAAACCAAGAATCGGATGATACAATGTTCTTCTGTCTGCAAAGGGAGAGCTGCTCTTTTCTTTCTTACTAACATTGACATTGAGTATGTAAGATGACTATATACTTTAAAATGAATACTAAATAGCAACAAAGTTAAAAAAAGAGCCTAAAAAAGGCGAATTTGATCTAAATCAAATTCACCCTTTCCACTATTTGATACTGATTAAAGGTCCGTCTCTATCGAGTAATTGTAAAAGCTAAATAGAAGATATAGGATAGTGAAAGAACTCCCGCTATTAGATATGCTAAAAAGATGGGGTTACGTGCATAAGGATGTTCTTGTACCTTTTCGTTTATCTGTGTGTCATAATTTGCTTTTCTTTCACTTACTAACTTTCCTACCTTGAATGTATAAATAAGACTCGCTGTCAAAATTAATAATGCGACAACACCAAGCACCGTCGTTAAAATAGTCATTTCCAAGTCACCCCTTATCAATTAGGATGACACATTTTTGTAGAAATATGCTCGTTACAATAGTTCATCTTGCTCATAGAGATATTCATACGATAAATCAATAAATAAGTAATTCGTGTCTTTCAGAGGATAAGAAAAAGTACGAATTAAGTCTCCAGTCTCGATATCACTATACACATCACTTAAAACACCTTTTTTATCATGTCTCATTCGAATGATATTTGCTAAAAAATAAGGACGCCAGCTCCAGTTTTTCATATAATACTGTGCTTGAGACTCCCAATCATTTCTTTTAAACATATTAACAGACTGCTGAAAGCCATCCTCATCACAAACGTACATTCTAAAACAACAATCATCAAACTTTTGTGTTAAGTCAAGTAATAAATCATCATATGCTATATGTTGATCATCTTGCAAAATAGCAGCTGAAACACGTTTATGGAAAGACTCTGTGAAATGATATAATGTTTCTAATTTCTTTTTTTCAGTAGAGATGTACCTTTGAAATTCTTTTTTCAACTTTTCCTTCTGCTCATCTTTTCTCGAAAATTCAGACTTCGGAAGATCTAGAAAAAAACCTTGATAATACCTCCCACCGTTTTTCCATGCATATTGAAGCTGGAAATTCACTTCTATATCTTCATACAACAGCGTTGCACCTATTTTCCTTGCTAAAAGTGATATAGAATAAAGAACGTCATAATACGATTGTAGAGGTGATGTGAGTCTTAGAGGATGTAAACTAATCTTAAGAATATCTGGAGATAATAATCCTATACGATCTAAGCTATTGCTTCCCTTTCCTATATTATCAATAGCTATTTTAATCCCATATGTCTTATAGTACGTTAATAGATGATATAGCTGTTCAGTGTCTTCATGAAACTGATGTTCTGCAATCTCTAAAACAACTTGATCCAATTGTAAACCTTTTTCTTGGCTTTCTAATAATAGCTGAAGAAATGATTCCCCATGATCGACCATTAGTAAATTAGCATCACGATTAACAAATAGAAGTAAATCTCTATCTTCCAATTGAATGAATTGATTTATTGCCATATGTAAAATAAAATCATCAACTTCATTTCGATAATCTTCAGGAACTGATTCATCTTGGAAAAAGCTCCCCAAGCTCTCCACTTTCTCCTGAAAGGAAATTCGACCTAACACTTCATATCCTATGATTTGCTGTTCATCCGCACTATATATCGCCTGATAGTATGGAAAAACATTTTCTAAATTCGCCATAACATCTAATGGATCCATTTCAATCCCCTCACCTATATCTATCTGTTGATTATCATTATAACATATGGGTGAATTTCAGATGAGATTCAGGTAAATAATATCTAAAAATTGCGATTTATTGATTCATAAGATCATAAGTTTCCCTTTGAGCTAGACACTGATACTAATACAAATTTTTTATACAATCTTATTTTAAAGAAACAAGCTCACTTTCTTATAAAAAGTGAACTTTTTTTATTTTATTTACGAATTAATTTACTAAAAAGGGTATTGATTCAACCATTGTCCTCCGTCCATCGTAATACATTCTCCATTTATATAAGACGCATCTTCCGATAATAAAAAGCTTGCCAATGCAGCAATCTCTTCCGGTGTACCTAATCTTCCAAGCGGAACACTTGATAAGGTACGCTTTGCCGCTTCTTCTGATTCCCATAGTTTCTCTGCACCGCCCGTTCTTTCAATTGGACCAGGAGCAATTGCATTCACTCTTATACCATATTTTCGTCCCCACTCAACAGCTAAAGTTCTTGTAATGGATAATACACCTGATTTTGCAGCAGCAGAATGAATAACTCCTGCACCTGCATTCCAAGCATATGTAGCAACCATATTGATCATTGATCCTTTAATTTGTTTATCAATCCAATACTTCCCCACTGCTGAACTACAATAAAATGTTCCGTTCAAAACAATATCAATCACTGAATTCCATCCATTTACAGATAACTTTTCAGCTGGACAAATAAAATTTCCTGCTGCATTATTAACAAGCGCGTCTATTCTGCCAAACTTTTGATCAACAGTTTGAATCATCTCTGAAATCATTTCCGGATCTCTTACATCTAATTGAAAAGGTAAAACTTGCTCTTCAAACGTTTCAATTTCTCGCTTTGTTTCTTCTAATTTTTCTAAGGACCTTCCAATAATCACAACTCTGGCACCATTTTTTGCAAAGCGTTGTGCCATGACTTTCCCCATACCGTTTGATCCACCCGTTACAATGACTACTTTATCTTTCATTGTGATCCCCCTTATCAAAAATGAATGAGTATTCATTTTTGATTTTACCACACTTTGTTATATTTTTCTAATTTTCTAAACATAACACCTTATAAATTGTTTTAAATAGTATGTACTTTGGGTAATTAACACGTACCTCCATCTTGACCTTTGAAAGATTATTGTCTCTAAAAATGTAATAACAAACATACTTTGACCGTGATATACTTAAATAAAGATATTCACTGTATTGGATAGTGGATAAAGCTCAGAAGCAGCTCATTTATTTTTATAACACATAATTAGATTAAATTTTAGGAATGATTGAAGATTATGACAAAACAATATTCAAGAAGATCCTTTATTAAAGGTCTTTTTTCCTTTTCGATTGGTGGACTCTTAGTTTCTATTGGAGGGTATTCTTACGCAAGATACTTTGAGCCCTCCCTTTTAGATATTACAAATTTTAACATCGAAAACAAGAAGCTACCTCTTTCTTTTGATGGGTTTAAGGTTGTTCAATTTAGTGATACTCACTTGAGCAACTACTTTACGTTAGACAGATTAGAAACAATTGTTGAGAAAATGAACAGTATTTCGCCAGATATAGTCTTTTTTACAGGAGATTTAATGGATGAGCCCAATCAATATGAGTATGTAAACAAGATCGTTCCAGTACTAGAAAAATTAAAAGCTCCTTATGGAAAATACGCAATATATGGAAACCATGACCATGGTGGATATGGAACAGATATTTATAAAAATGTCATTGAAATGTCTGGTTTTACCTTACTAAATAATCAAGTTGTTACAATTCAAAAGCAAGATGGAACTAAGATTAGTGTATCTGGACTAGATGATTTAATGCTTGGAAACCCTAGTTATGAAGGTACTTTAGGAAACTTAAATCCAGAAATCTTCAATATTTTGTTAGCACATGAACCAGATGCAGCTCTCGAAACACATCAATACTCTGTTGATTTACAGTTATCTGGTCATAGTCATGGCGGGCAAATTCAATTACCTTTTTATGGTCCATTGATTACGCCTCCTTATGCAACAGAGTATTTTGAAGGTATGTATGAAGTGGAGAATATGAAATTATATGTTAATAGAGGATTAGGGACAACTAGACTACCTTTCCGATTTTTGTCCACTCCTGAAATCAGCTGTTTCACATTAAAATCTGTTAAATAAAGGGCACATTACTCATAGTCGTAAGTATATTTCACATATCTCGGGAATTCACAAATAAGTTTGGTCGCAAAAATTAAGTAGCTATTCTCTTTATATGAAAGTATAAAATCGCAAGTACCTTGGTCAGTCTTGGAGCTGGGAAGCAGTCCAAAAGTGCGACGTCCTGTTTCAACGACTACACTTTATCCATCGGGGATAGTGGTTGGAGCTGGATGTCGATGCACTTATCGACAAACGATGCATTTTATAGTTTCCTAAACAATAATAAAACGGGCAAGACACGTGATGCAACACTCTAAAACTTGGGCAGCAACATAAATTTCACATTCTTATCTATAAAAAAAGGAACTCACAATCTCTCCACATACATAAGCAAGTATACTCCCCATGATTGTCAACAGAATGTAAGAGATGAAAAATAGATATTTTTTACTTCTTAGTAAACTAACTGCCTCCATACTGAAGCTTGAATACGTTGTAAATCCTCCACAAAACCCAGTAGCCATTAGTATGAGAAGAGAGTCATCTGCATATTGAATGATAAGCCCTAGAAAAAATGCACCTAGACAATTTATAAGAATTAGAGCAATTGGGAATGCCTTTTGCCAATATAAGGCAATACACTCTCCGACGAGATACCTTAATGCTGCTCCGCACGCCCCTCCTACTGCTACGCTAATCATGATTGTGACTTCCTTTCATTAAAGTTCCTAACCACGTTCCTAAATAGGCAAGAATAAAACTACATAGTAATGTAGCAATTAAATACCCACTAGCAAAGTGAATTGGTAATGATGTGAGCTCCAAGCTAAAGGTAGACATCGTTGTAAAACCTCCACAGAATCCTGTTCCCATAAATAATTTCAACTGAGTGTTTCTACTGTAAGTAGATACATATCCAAGGATGAAGCTTCCAATAATATTCACAATAAAAGTAGGTAAAGGCTCTACTAAAATAGGAATGGAAACAGCATATCTACTCATTGAACCGAATGAGCCACCAAGAGCAACTAGAAGCGTATTAATAACCTTATCTTTCATAGTTCCTCCCATTTTATAATATGATCAAACTAACAAAATTAGCTAACTTAATGATTATCTCAAAGTACGTCCATTTTTCAAACCCTGAATAAACTTTCTAGAATAAAAATAAGAAGCAGCACCTTAGCACCGCTCCTTTCTCTTACCTTACTCTTCGTCTTCCATGACTTGATATGCTTTGCTAAATAAATGTAGCTGACTATCAACTATAGGTTCATTTTGTTTTCGATCCACATAATGATAGATTCCATTTTCATCTTGCTCTCTAGCCTTAACATTATCTTCAAGTGCAATTGATAAAATAGCATTTAATCGCATCTTAATATCACCATCGAAGATTGGGAATAGAATTTCTACACGTTTTTCCATATTTCTCGTCATTAAATCTGCTGATGATAAAAATGTTTTTTCTTCTCCATTATGATGGAAGAAATAGATTCTACTATGCTCTAAAAATCTTCCTACAATACTACGAACTTTAATATTTTCACTAACCCCTTTAATACCTGGACGTAAGCAACATGTTCCACGAACAATTAGATCAATTTTCACACCAGCATTAGAAGCTTCATAAAATTTAGTAATAAGTAGTTTGTCTGTTAATGAGTTCATTTTCGCAATAATTCTTCCATTTCCAAAGCGTTTTTGGAAGTTAATTTCTTCATCAATTAATCCAATAAAATCCTTTCGTATATCGAATGGAGCGACAGAAAGGTGGTGAAATTCAGGTTTTTCTGTATACCCACTTAGATAGTTAAAGAAATTGGTAGCATCAATACCGAATTTGCGTTTAGATGTGAGTATTCCCATATCCGTATAGATTTTCGCTGTTTGATCATTATAGTTACCCGTACCTAAATGGACAAAACGCTCAATACGATTATTTTTTCTTCTTACAACCAATGTAATTTTACTATGAGTTTTTAAATACGTCATACCATAGATGACATGACAACCTGCCTTTTCTAATTCTTTAGCCCATTGAACATTATTCTCTTCGTCAAAACGAGCCTTTAGTTCGACTAAAACCGTTACTTGTTTTCCGTTTTCAGCTGCCCGTTTTAATGCATCAATAATAGGTGAATCTCCACTAACACGATAGAGAGTTTGCTTGATAGCTAATACATCCGGGTCATCTGCTGCATCAGCAATAAACTCCACAACAGGTTCAAAGGATTCATATGGATGGTGTAGAAATACATCCTGTTCAGATACCTTCTCAAAAATATCCTCGTCAGACGAAATATCTCTTGGAGGCTGTGGGATGAGTGTTTCAAAAACAAGATCTTCTCTACTTTTTGATAGTTGCTTGTAAAAACCAAACAAAATGGTTAAATCAATAGGACCATCTATTTCATAAACGTCCTTCTGATGAATTTCAAGCTCGTCTGTTAAATAGCGTAGGATATTTGAATCAAAGCCCTTTTTTTGGATTTCAAGGCGAACGGCCGCCCCCCACTTACGTTTCTTCAGTTCTTTTTCAATTTCCTTAAGTAAATCACGAGCTCCTTCTTCATGTATTGTCATATCTGCATTTCTGGTAATACGAAAAACAGATACTGAAACAACCTTATACCCTTTAAATAATTTATAAATGAAGTGGCTAATAACATCTTCAAGGAGGATAAATTGAGTTTTATTATTTCCTGTTTCCAATTCAACAAAGCGTTGTAGGACAGCTGGCACTTGTACAATGGCTGTTTTAAAGCGATTTTCCTCAAACTCATCATTGTCCTCAATGACAATCGCTAAATTTAAACTCTTATTAAGCAACATTGGAAATGGTCGATAAGCGTCAACTGCCATAGGAGTAAGAACAGGGAATATTTGCTCGTTAAAATACTCTTCAAGCACCGAATACTGTGAAGGCGTTACATCACTCATCTGGATAATTTCGATGTTCTCTTCATTTAACTTAGGTACTAACACTTTATTGTATGTATTATATTGAATATCAATTAGTCGATGAGTGTCTATGGCTATTTGATTCAATTGCTGTTTCGGTGTCATACCAGCTTTATTTTCCGGTTTATTAAAGCCTGCTTTTACTTGATCCTTTAAACCTGCAACACGCACCATAAAAAATTCATCCAAATTCGAACTAAAAATTGACAAAAATTTCAACCGTTCCAGTAAAGGGTTACGCTCATCTAGCGCTTCTTCTAGCACACGTTCATTAAAAGCAAGCCAGCTAAGTTCCCTATTGTTATAATATAGCGGACTTTGAAGTTCAATTGCATTTTTATTTAATGTGTTCATCTTACGTCACCCTTTTTTTCGACAATTTGCTACGTAATTATGATAGCATTAATACAGATTGTGTCCTTGTAAATTTTTTGTAAATTTTATGTTGATTTTTCGTAAAGGCAAAAAAAACTCTGAAGATTATTTATTAAAATCCTCATGTGGGCACCTAACATAATGATTTCATCTATTTAAAAGAATTCAATAATGGTCGTTACTATCTTGTTTATTTTCTAGTCATTTAGTATCCTTTTGTTACTTTTCTATAAAAAATATGGTAACGATAATAAGTGTTAGAAATACTCAATCTGCTCTCTCACTAATCGTTACCAATTCCTCTTGTTATACTGATTCAAAGTGGACATTAATGTTTATTTTTAATAGTTTTTCCAAATGCTTTTTTTGTTTTTCAACTTGGTATTGTTCCGGACGCCAGTCTTTCTTGCATAAAATGGTAAACACTAATTCATCCTGTTCCTTACGTAAGTCAATTGCTTGGATAATATTTCTACGAGTCGCATGAAGGCTATAGGCTAGCTTTATAATCGCTCCCAGTAATCTATATTTTACTAACTCTTCTTTACTAAACCATTGTATATATGGAGCTACATTTCTCTTGAAACTCGATTTACTTGTATACGATGCAATTAAAGCAATAATCAATCTATCTCGATGAAGAAGTCCATCAATTGTACGGTTTGCTAACAGATAGAATGTATGCTGACTGCTTGCCTCTGCATCAATATAAGCTCCGATATTGTACACAAATGCTCCTCTTTTTAATAATAGTGAATCTACTCTATTAATAGAAGCTAATCCTTTTTCATTTAAAAGCTGTGAAATAATCATGGCACTATTCGTAACGTGAAAAACATGATTGAGATCAATCGTGAAATCCGTTGCTAGTTCATTAAAACTTTCTTCAATGACTTTAGGAAAAACAGAGATTCCGATATTTTTTGTTAATTCTTCAAAAAACACACCATCACGTAATCCTTTTCTACTTAAAGCAAAGTGTTGGGCATTAACAACCTCCATAATACTTTTAAATACTTTGACAGCTGGTATGATTATGTCTGCACGGTCTTTAGAAAGACCTTCTAATCTCTGTAGCTCAGGAAATGGTAAAGACTGAATATATTGATCAATTTCCACAAGATCTTCGTTACTCATCATATATTGATGAACACCTGCAATAGGATAACTGATATATTCTTGATGAACTTGAACAACATTTCTAGCACTTCCCCCAATAGCAATAATTGGAAGGGATTTGTTTTGTAACCACTCTAATTGAGAGAACTGATCATAAATAAATTTCTTTAACAAAGTAAGTTCCTGACTTGTAGGAGTAAAACCAGAGATAAATTGTTTTTTCAATGATAATGCCCCAAAAGGAAAGCTATGATAATTAACTAACTTTCGATTTGAGAAATACGTTAACTCTGTACTTCCACCACCAATATCAATAGTATTGCCCTCTTCAAATGGTGTCGTGTTCACCACAGCTAAAAATCCATAATATGCTTCTTCATATTCAGAAAGAATCCGCATCTTAAATCCTGTTTTATTTTTAACCTTTTCTAAAATTTCTTTTTGATTTTTTGCTTGTCTTATTGTTGCTGTTGCTACACATTTTACTTTTTCTAATTCATGGTGAGTTGTAACTTCCTTAAAGCTATTCAGAGTATCAATTAAAACGGAAACTCCTTCTTCTTCAAGAATTTCATCATATGATAAATAATTTCGTAATCGAGCTACTACTTTCACATTTTCAATTTCTTTTAGCCGACCACTTTTTTCCATTAAATAAATAACCAATCTCATTGTATTTGACCCGATATCAATGATTGCGTACTTCTCTTTACTCACATTCAACACCCTTACATTTTTTCTATTCGGACCTTTTGTGAATCTACAATTATATCCCTTTCCATTTACCCTTTTCCTATAACATACAACAAATAATTTTTGTACATTATATCATATTCAGTACTAATTTTTTTTGAGTATTCATAATTCTTAATTGATATTAGGTGGTTATATTTCTACATTTATTTTTTATTAAAACTTTCCACTTAAGTAGGAAGAATAAACAAATTAATTAGTTTAGAGGAGGAATATTACTTGATTCATACCGTTAAGCCTAACGAAACATTAGGATCTATTGCATTGGATTATCGTACTTCTGTGAATAAATTGGTTCGAGCAAATCAGCTTACAGACCCAAATCTCCTATTCATTGGTCAACAAATTCAGATACCACATATACCTAACCCTGATACTATACCCTACCAAATTATTGTTTCGGTTTCTAAAAGACGTTTAACACTATACGCAAACGGACAAGTTAGTAAAGAATATCCAATAGCTGTTGGTAAACAGGTCACAGCTACACCAATTGGAAACTATGTCATAGTTAATAGAGAGCCAAATCCAGGCGGCCCTTTCGGTGCGATGTGGTTGAGCTTATCTAAGATCCATTATGGCATCCACGGTACAAACAATCCAAATTCTATCGGTAAAGCAGTATCTCTTGGCTGTATTAGAATGTATAACCAAGATGTATTAGATCTCGCTTCCATTGTTCCAAATGGCACAAGAGTAATAATTAGACCTTAAGACTTAAGAATTTATTAAGATTTATTAAGATTTCTTAAATCTAGTATTCAAAAGCGCTTTATTACCTTATAATGACAATTGTGTGACTAGACGAAGTAATATAAGGAGCGAAAAAATGAAAATATTCAAGAATCCTAACTTTGTTAAATTATTTTACGCTGCACTATTTTCGCAAATGGGCACAACAATTGGAAATATGGCTTTCGCCTTTTATTTATTAGATCATTTTAGTCATCAACCTTCTTATGCAACATTAGCAGAACTCATGTATTCATTACCTACCATTCTTGTTTTCTTCATTGTTGGGGTAGTAGCCGATCGGTTTGATCGGAAGAAAGTAGCAGAAAATTGCGATTGGATACGCGCTCTATTGACTATCGTATTATTTGCTGCATTATTTACCCAATCAATACCTTTCATCTTTCTTGTGCTTTTTCTTAGAAGTGCTGTAACGAAATTCTTCTTCCCTGCAGAGAACAGTCTTGTACAAGGAATTTTAAGTAAAGAGCAATATGCCCAAGCAGCAGGACTCAATCAAATGTTATTTAGTATTTTTATGGTTTTTGGAGTAGGGATAGGAGCAGCCATTTATAAGCTCGTTGGCATACATGGGGCAGTTGTTGTTGACTTCATAAGCTTTGTCATTTCCGCTTTGCTCATCAGATCCTGTCATATACCAACATCAGCAAGATTACCAAACGGTAAATTGAACTGGAAGGATATTAGCATTAAGTCCTCTTTCACAGATTTTAAAGATGGAATTATTTACATTATTAGAAATCGTTTATTATCAACTTTAATTTTTGGATTCTTTATTTTCGGATTCTTTAACGGCGCATTTGCCATTTTACCAATGTTTACAATGAAATATGAATTATCACCTACTAATTATGAATGGTATGCCTCATTATTTGCTATATCTTTAGGATTTGGTCTTCTCGCTGGTAGTGGAATTGGCACACTTGTAGCATCCAAATTCAAACCATATCAGTTAATGATTTTACCGATCTTCGTGACAAGCTTATTAGTTTTCTTCTTAGGATATACAAATAATGTCTCTATCTTTTTAGCACTTGTCTTTATCATTGGTGTATGTTTAGGTCCAATTAACATTGCCATCGGTGGCTGGATGCCTAAAATTGTTCATCCAAAATTGATGGGGAGAGTTAGTGGTTGGATTGATCCGCTTATGATGTTCGCTCAATCTTTAACCCTAGGGCTTATTGCAGTTTTATTTCCTAAGATAGTAGAAACCGTGGATTATCTATATTACGGAATCGCATTTATTATTTTGATCGTATCTTTATTTTATGGATATACTTTACCCAAATTAAACAAGGAATTTGAGGAAAAAGAACGGAAAAGTAGTATGAAGAAAGAAAGCATTAGAAAGACTAATCCAAATATCCATTCTATATAGTTAGACATAGCTAGAAAACCATCCCTTTCATAGAGGCTGGGACAGAAGTGCCTGGCACCTTATCGTAACGACTATATGTACGCACTGATTTATCTAGTGCACACAATAGATTGTATCGGAGGGTGCCTGGCTCTTTGTTTTGTCCCAGCCTCTTTTTTAAGTAAAGAAAACTCATTCCCTTCATTTAATATATACTCTTTACCCTATCAGTAAACTCCTGCCCCATACTTTTCCAACTATCTTCAAGGTCAGAAGAATAGAATTAGCATTGTAGATACTCATATAAAACAAATCCTTTCATAAAAGTGGCATTACTACCTATTAAAAATATTGCTACTTAACCGATATAAACGAAGTAACATAAATCTTACTTCTATTAAGGTTGTGTAAGAATGAACAAAAAAATTTATAAACAGTTCATCGTTGTCCTCTTTAAAAACTATATATTCGGCTCTCTCATGGCAGTTTTTGGAATTGGTGCCCTATTCATGTTTACGACACTAGACATATCTGTTCAAGAAACCATTACATTGTTAACCATCCTAATTGTTTCCCTCGTAATCATGATTACTGTTGAAATTTCTGTGTTTCTGAAACATATTCGTCCAATTAAGACTGCCTTTTATAAGGAAAATCTTACAATTGATGATTTAAGAGAAGCATATAAACAAACTCATCGTTTTCCTTTATTAACGGTTTATCGGATTTTCGGCCCACACTTATTCGGACTAGCACTGCCCGCAATGCTCATTACTTATATATCGATACAAAATGGTTTTCTAGACTTGCCATTCTATTATATTGGGATTGCATTTGGTGCATCGATATTAGTGGCAGGTATGCATAGTGTAATTGAATTCTTTTTATCCACAAATGCTATTAAACCAATCTTAATGACTTTACAAAATGAGAGTTTAGCGAACCATGATGTTGATTTTGCGCACCAATCTCATCTTTATCTTTCAATTCAAAGGAAAATTCTTTTAAGTGCGATTTTCATCAGCGTCTTCCCTTTACTATTATTTAGCCTTGCAACACACTTTCGTTTTACAGAAGCCTCCATTCCGCTTCTAGCAGAATACTGGAGTTGGGCTGTTTTTGTATTAATTGTCTCGATTATTTTTGCCATTTATGGAGCCTATCTGCTATATAACAATATATCAGAGCCAATCCAAAAGCTTGAAGATGGTATGCAAAAAATACAACTAGGCCAATTAACTTATCAAAATGATGTCTACTCAGACGAGTTTTCTAGACTCATCTCAGGATACAATCAAATGGTAAGTGGTCTAAAACGAAAGGATCAGATTAATAAGCAATTATTAGACAGTCTTTTTACAACGCTTGCTTTAGCATTAGATGCTAGAGACACTTACACTGCAGGTCATTCTGTTAGGGTTGCTAATTACTCCATCATAATTGGAAAAGAAGCAAAATTAGATGAGGAAACACTGGATTTATTGCGTAAATCTGCATTACTTCATGATATTGGGAAAATTGGCATTAAGGATAGTATTCTCTTAAAGGATGGTCGATTAACAGACGAAGAATATAACGAAATAAAAAACCATCCAGTTATTGGAGCAAATATTCTCTCGCAAGTACAACCAAAAGAAGAAATGGATCCACTGATTCCAGGAGTTAAATATCATCATGAAAGATATGATGGATTAGGATATCCTGAGGGACTAAAAGGAGAGGACATTCCTTTATTTGGACGAATTATGGCTGTTGCTGATGCATATGACGCAATGACCTCTGATCGCCCTTATCGAAATGGAATGCCTGTTAATAAGGCTCTTTCAATTATTGAAGAAGGGAAGGGAACCCAATGGGACCCATATTTCGCAGAGCTTTTCTTGCTTTATATGAAAAATAACACCCTTGATACTAAAAACTTTAAACAACCTGTATGAGTCGTTCATACACCCCTTTACATAGAGTTATCATAAGTTGATGACTCTATTTTTCTATACAGTTAGTGTTCCTTCCATTTATATGAAATCTTTTGAAATATTCCAGTTTACTTAAAGACCTTCACATCAAATCTCTCACATTTCAGCTAGAAACGAATTCTTTTAACATAGTCCTTAATCTGCTATATAAATTAATGTAAAAGTGTCATATAATATAGGAAGACTAATCACTAACATACACTAAAGCATAAAATAAAAAAAGGATATCAGATTTTCAAGAATTTTTGCAATTAAATAACCAATTAGATATTGCATTTTATGTTTGTCTAAGTATAATTTAAGTAAGAATTACCTATACTGAATGTGTATGATAAAAAGGAGAGGAACTATGGACGATCATAAACGACTCGATCCTAAAAAACAGCAAACAATTGAAAACCTCGCATGCGCTATTTATATCGTAAATCGCCATGCTAAAACCGCACCAAATCCTAAATTCCTTTATACTTTAAAGAAAAAAGCCTTAATTAAGCTTGTAAATGAAGGTAAAGCTAAAAAAGAAGGTTTACACTTTTCAAATAACCCAAAATATAGCAAACAGCAATCTGATGTGCTAGTTTCTGCTGGAGAGTATTACTTTCATATGCCTCCTACCAAAGAAGACTTCGATAAACTTCCACATTTAGGATCATTAAATCAAACATATCGTAACCCAAGAACTCATATGTCATTATCAAAAGCTAAGCTCCTTTTACAAAACTATGTAGGCATGAAAGATGACCGGAAAGCACATTCAAAGCCATTGCAAGCTAGAAAAACTCGTACATATGAAAAACCAGTTTTTAAAAAGCTTGGTGAAAGCTATAGGTAGACAAAATAAACAAATTTTAAAGTAGAGCTAGATTGTACCTATCCCCCATCTATTCTCATCAATTGTTCTTTCATCTTTATTGTTTGTGGTGACTCCTATTTAAAGGGTCACCACTTCCTTTTCCTTGAAGATTTCATGATAATTCTTCTTGAAATAATATGTCTACGTTATGTCGTAATTCATGAAAATAAGAAGGTATAATTGAAGAATCAATTCCTTTGAACAATGCGTTAGTTAGATGATGATAATACCAAGCCTGCTGGTCAGCTCCCCTATTAAAGGAATCCCATACCTTCAGCCCATGTGTCCTCTTATGTAAAAGTAAGTCTCTACTATTATCTAATTTATCCGCTGCTATGAGTGCCTTGAACTCTAACGGAAGGACCTTTGCTTTTTTAATTGTTTCTGCTTTTCTTTCCTCCCATGATAAGGATTTATTTTCCGTATTAGCTAATACATATTCTAAAACCTTATCTCCAAAGAGAGAGCCTAATTCTTGATCAGTTACATCGGTATCCTCAAGGACATCATGTAAATATCCTGCTGCTATGATTTCCTTAGAAAAGCCAGCTTCCTTTACTATCTCTGCTACTTGTTCAACATGAGTAAAATACAGTTCTCCGCTTACTTTTCTTTTTTGGTTTTGATGAGCGTTAAAAGCAAATTCTCTCGCCAAACGTATGAGATTATCCATTATTCGTCTCCTTAACTCGTGATCTCAGTTTTCCTACTACCCCACCCAAAAATTTATGCTTCGCTTCTACTATCTAATCAACCAATCTTTTGACAGGCTGTTTTCTTATGGATTATTATTCCCTAAAAAAACCTACATACCAGATTTCACCCTAAATACAAGTTTTTTTCTGATTAACGAAAGTTCCCCTATACTAACTCACTACCAGATTTTTTCGTATGAATCATGACTAAATGTTTTGAACGTTATATTTACTACTAACATGGTTTATGAGAAAAAAATTTCAAAAAACAACACGACTCGATTATTGTAATTTATTCCCACTTAGTGTTCATTCAAAGAATCTAGTCATCATTTATACCTAATACAAATGTTAGTAAGAAAATAAGAGTTGTTCTCCTTTTACGAATAGAAGAATCTTGTACAGAGAGCGAAAATCCGGCACTTGGGATTTTCCACGAAAGCAACAGTTTATGCTAAATCAGCCTTACACATTAACAGAGCTATCAAAAAAAACTGTATGGTTTTTATCTCATACAGTTTCACTCTCAATCTTGATTATTAAAGGATAAATTCATCAATTCTTTGTACTAACTCATTAATTTCTGGTTTACTTATTTGTGCACTAGCTCCAACCATCTGACCTTTATGCCTTAAATCATTTGTAATAAGTGATGAAAAAATGATAACCGGAAGTATACTTAAAGCTTGATCTTCTTTAATACGCTTTGTTAAGTGATGACCATCCATTTTCGGCATTTCGATATCAGTGATCACCATTTGCACTTCATCTTCTACAGCTCTTCCCTCTGCGACAATTGATTGTAAGAAGAAGAATGCATCCTGGCCATTTTCAAAAAACTCTACTTTCTCAAAGCCAGCTTCATCAAGTGTTTCTTGCAAAAGCTTTCGAAGTAAAGGTGAATCCTCGGCTGCTACGATCCTTTTCGTTGACCGTTCTCTTTTCCCTAATTTTTTAACTTGCTCTACATTTATTCCTGATTCAGGATTAATATCTACTAAGATTTTTTCAAAATCAAGCATTAAGATCATTTCATCTTGTATTTTTACGACACCAGTAATTTGACTCTCTAACCCTTGATACATTTCAGAAGGTTTTTCTATTTTATCCCAAGAGATACGATGAATTTGGGATACCGAGTGGACATGGAATACCAGCTTTAATTGATTAAATTCCGTTACTATAAATTTCTCTTCCCTGCTATTATCACTAGGACCAAATCCTAACGCCTTTGCCACATTGACAACAGGTAGGATTTCACCTCGAATATCAATAATGCCTTCCACATTTGGATGTGAGTGGGGAATAGTTGTGACTGAAACGGGTTGAATAATTTCTTTTACTTTAATGACATTTATTCCAAATTTATTTGACCCTACCTTAAATTCAACAATTTCAAGCTCATTCGTACCGCTTTCTAATAAAATTCCTTTTTGATCCATTTTGTTGTTCATCCTTCCCTATTAACTACATGTATAGATTATATCGGCATATACCTAGCACATCTAAAGTAGGAATAGGAAGAAAGGTAGGTTATTTTTCTACATACACCTTTTTCTTTATACTCAGTAGAAATTTATATATATTATTTTAAATGGTAAATCCTACTCGTTTAAAACAAGAACTGCTGGACTCTCTCATCTGCAAGGTTTGTGGCTATTGAACATTTAGACGAATTACGTCCATATTGCCACACCCACACATTCGCCTTACCATTTGGTTTAGCTGGAGTATACTTAGGTGATTTTCTTTCTGAAGTTGTGCCAATTTCGGGTGTAGCACTCCAAAGAATAACTTGTTTTTCCAATTCTTTATTTTCCTGAATTGCTTTACAATAGGCTTCCGTAAATCCTCCTTCTAAAGAGTCATGATAAATACCAGAACGATAACCTGTTGGAATCATTGTTTCAATCCAACCTCTTATCCATTCCGCATCTATTTTGTAGGTTTTTTCTACTTGAGCAAAAAGAAGGGTATTTTCAGGTATCCCCAATCTCCTTGCATGAAAAACAGCATTTCGAGTAGCTAGTTTTGCTTCCTCATACCCAATTGACTCTTTTCTCACATTATAGATAGGCATGATCTTCATTTCTTTACTATGAAGAAAATCAATTTCTCCTTTTGTTAATGCACAAGAATCATTCGGAATTTCAGTTAAATATCTCCCCCAAAATTTAGGCGTACCGAATTTATTTTTAACACACTCATAAAGTTCTTGAGTAACTGGATTTGCCGAATCAACTCCCCAAACTTTTCTTGCCAAAATGCTCACCCTTTCTCTAAAAAGCTATTTACATATATATGTTCTTAATAGGTTGTCTAACGTCATAAAGTTTAACTCAAGCTTAAAATGATCCTTTCCACACTAAAAATACGTAATTATAGGTACTAAACATAATCCTCTTTATAAAAGGAATGATAAAAAGGAGAAATATAATGCATTGTTGTAGCTCACCTGTTATAATCCTTTTGTAAATCATTCAATTGATTTATGGGTTGGGTTGAGGGTTACACTTAAGGAAGGTCTACTTTGGAAAAACTTTTTCAATTAACTAAAAACAAAACAACAATTAAAACAGAAGTGTTAGCTGGTGCTGTTTCATTTTTTACAATTGTATATATCGTCGTAGTGAATGCATCGATTTTATCTGACGCTGGAATTCCATTAGAAGCTGGAATTATTGCTACTGTCTTAACCTCTATTGCTGGTTGTTTCATTATGGGTTTTCTCGGGAATACGCCGATTATCCTTGTACCAGGCATGGGAGTAAATGCACTTTTCACGTATACCATTGTCATTGGAATGGGACTAACATGGCAAGAGGCTTTAGGTGTTGTCTTTGTATCAGGCATTTTGTTTTCGCTAATTGCTTTTACAAAGCTTGCTTCTATCATATCTGAGTCTATTCCTCATTCTCTTAAAGAAGCAATTACTGTAGGAATCGGACTTTTCTTAACTTTTATCGGCTTACAAAAAGGTGGCATTGTTATATTAAATAATGAAACCTTTGTATCATTAGGCGATTTCTCTCAAGTAAATGTCTTGCTGACTATACTTACTTTAGTTATTACTGTCGGATTATTCGTAAGGCAAATCCCTGGGAATTTTTTAATTAGCATTATAGCCGGTACAGTATTAGCCGCACTAACAGGACAATTATCCTTTGATAGTAGTGAAACAAAACCACTAGATGCCTTTATTGCCTATAAAGATGTGCTCGGAGCCATGTCATTTGACCGTGTCTTTGATTTAGTCTTTTGGACAGCAACCTTTTCGTTAACAATGGTGATTGTATTTGAGAATATTGGTCTTGTCTTTGGGCAAGTTCATTTAATTAATAGACCAAGTACGTACAAACGCTCTTTACAGGCGAATGCATTATCAACTATAACATCAGGTATTTTTGGCTCAAGCCCTACTGTGAGTACAGTCGAAACAGCTGCAGGCATTACAGCTGGAGGGAGAACTGGACTTACATCAGTTGTTACAGGAGTGTTATTCTTAACATCCTTGTTATTTCTTCCTTTCATTAAGCTTATTCCAGATAGTGCCATTGCTCCTATTTTAATCTTAATAGGAAGTCTGATGATCCAGAATATTAAACATATTGATCTTGAAGATTTTAGTGAGAGCTTTCCTTCTTTTTTAATTATTGCATTAATTCCATTCACCTATAGTATTGTTGATGGTATGGCATTTGGCTTCATCATGTATCCAATTTTGAAGCTAATCCTAAATAAAAAAGATGAAGTGAAAGCACCGTTATATGTCATTGCAGCTTTATTTCTTTTAAATTTTATCTTTCATACTCTTCATTAAATAAGAGGCTGGGACAGAAGTGCCTGGCACCTTATCGTAACGACTATATGTACGCACTGATTTATCTAGTGCACACAATAGATTGTATCGGAGGGTGCCTGGCTCTTTGTTTTGTCCCAGCCTCTTTAGCATGTCAGATAACTTCTTCCTTTATCTTTCTAGGTGCTTGAATAGAAAAGCTCTCATTCATTTGCTCGACTTTCTTCTAATGCGTTCAAACTTAATATTTCTTTTGTTTACTGATTTTAGGCCTCTGAATAAAACAGCTTTAATGGATGCATCATAGAGATAGAAGACATTTTACTTATGAGGTGAATGATGAAACAAATTCTTTTATTATTTTTCCTACTAGCTTTAACAGGCTGTAATACTGCGGATCAAGAAGAAGCGATCCAGAAAGAGGATGTGGGGGCACTTCAGACACGAAATGATACGACAGTTGAGAATGATGAAATGCTTGTTGAATCAAGGGAAGAAGGCCATGATATAGCCTCTTTAAGCCCCACTGAAGCTGAAGCCCTAGTAAAAAGAAATCTTGAAGAAAAAAATCAAGATGATCTTATCATTCAATATGATCATCAAGAAAATGATCATTACATCATTCATGTATACTCTGCTCATGAACCACCTGAAAATACAGAAGCATGGTATATGGTAAACATCCAAACAAAGGAAGTTCAATTATTGAAACAATAAATGAGAAATAGGAAAGCTTAACGTCAAGGTGGAAGTAAAGCGTATACCTACGTTCGTTATTACAGTAGAACAAGGCTTGTCTAGTAGAACAATCCTTGTTTTACTCAATGTTAAAGAAGCATATCTTCATCATTCACACGCATTACTAAAGGAAGCAAAAAAATAGTAGCTACTCCCTGATACTGAAAGAAATACATTGTATATAGCTTAATCCGGACACTCAGGATCTCTTAGAAAGTAACTCATCAAGTTTCATTAGTAATCTAACTTAAATGAAACAGAGACTGTTGTCCCCTTACCAACCTCACTCTCATAATCAATTGTTCCCCCTATTTGACGAATAAGCCGATTCGTTATCATACTCCCCAATCCAGTACCTTTTGTTTTAGTTGTATAAAACGGGAGTCCTATTTGCTTTAATTCCTCTTTTGTCATTCCTTTCCCATTATCCTTAATCGTTATTGTAACAATTCCTAATTGGGTATTAACATATTTAGAAATTTTGACAACTCCTTGAGTCTCAATCGATTCAATTGCATTTTTAATAATATTTAAAAGGGATTGCTTTGTATACTGTAAATCCCCTCTTATATAAATAGGATCTGTCGGAACATATTCAATCGTAACATTCGATAAATTTCCCAACGGTCTTAGAAGAGAGATTGAATCCATCAGGACTTCTTCAATATTAACTGTCTTCATTTCAAAAGACTCTGGTTTTGCAAGTGTGAGGTAATTCGTGATAATTTGATTTGTTCGATCTAACTCTTCTAGGATAAGTGGTGAAAACTGCTTCAAGGTTTCATCCTTCGTATCTTTTTGCATGAATTGTATGAATCCCCGAACAGTTGTTATCGGATTTCTTATTTCATGAGCAATTGAGGCTGCCATTTGACCTGTAGTCGTTAATTTATCTAGATAGACCATTTCATCAAATTGTTTATTTCGTTCCAACAATGTCTCAATGATAAAGATGATTGCTAAATAAGTGATGAAAAAAGCAATAAAATAAGTGATATAAAAGGATAGCTTTAAAAAAGCAATATTAAAATACAACAGGATAATATAAATACCGAAATAAGTAAATGCTGCCAGTGCACCACTTATTAGGCGATTTGAGCTTTTAAATTTTTTTCTAAATAAAAGAGCAATAAGATAAGCTGAAACAGATACAATAATGCCGATGTGTATAAACGAACCACCTATTATAAATCTCATAATTGATACAATGATGACAACAAATAAACCAGAGGCCCATCCTGTATATAAGGTAATAATCATAATGGCAACCATTCTTAGATCAAAATTTGTTTCTCCAAGTGTTTCAATCGGATACGCCATACATAAAAGTGCACCAAATGCACCAATAATGCTATAAACAATTTTATATTTAAAGGTGATATTCATATTTCTTTGAAAAGGGATGAACATATTTGCATTAAATGCAAAAGAAAACAGAATCGTTATATTAACAATTAAGGGTTTTATAATGGATAACAAAGTGACCTCCTGTAAACTCTAATAAAAAATATATGGACATAGTAACAGAATAACAATATTGTTCTAAATTTAGTACCCCTATTGTTGCAAATTAGGTATTAGACTACTAACTCCCACAATTTGAATCGTTTATTAAATTATTTCACTCTACTTATTGTCTTGCAATTTTAGGAGTTTAACCCTCTCACCTTTTGACCAATCTAACTTACTTTACCACTTATCCCACTTAGTAATACATGACATTTGAACTATAAAAAATACAGCAATTGCCTTATTGTTTATAATTTAACTATTTTTAACTATTTCTTTCACGGACTTTATAGTAAAATAGGAGTAATAAAAGCCTGTGTAAATAGGAGTCGTGAAAATGTTAAGGATTGGAGATATATCAGAGAAAGGTCCTGTTGTTTCATTAACTACAAAAAGTTCAGAAGTAAATACACTATTTGAAAATTATCCTCATCTTGAAGGTATCGTTGTAGCAGTAGAAAATAAACCAGTTGGATTAGTAATGAAGGCACAATTTTACCGTAAGATTTCTTCAAAATATGGTTTTGACTTATTTATGGGTAGACCTATTGAACTTGTTATGGACACTACTCCGTTAATAGTGGATTACTATGATGAAATTACAAAGGTAAGTTCTCATGCGATGAATCGTTCACAAGAGAAGCTTTATGACTACGTTGTCGTGACAAGACAACATGAATTGTGTGGAATTGTCAGTATAAAGAATTTACTCATTAAGCTCGCTGAGATCCAAGTAAACAAAGCTATGTATACAAATCCATTATCAGGACTTCCCGGTAATGTATTAATCGAAAAGAAAATGCTTGACTACCTATCTAATTCAAATCAGCCCTTCTCTCTCCTTTATATTGATTTAGACCACTTTAAAGAATATAACGACATATATGGCTTTAATAAAGGAGATCTATTACTTAAGGAAATTTCGTCTATATTAAGTAAAGTCATCTTAAATATGGAACTTTCAAACACATTTGTTGGACATATTGGAGGAGATGATTTCGTTGTAATCCTACCACATCATGGATTTCATCAAATCTGTCAGCTAATTATTACGGAATTTAATATTCGTCTAAAACATTATTATCATGAAACAGACTGGAAGAATAAATTTATTTATGCTAAGGACCGAAATGGACAGCATAACAAAATTCCACTAGTTTCACTTTCTATCGCCGTTGTGACAAACCAACATACACAATATCTCACCATAGATGAAATCAGTAAAATTGCTGCAAATGTAAAGAAGGAATGCAAGAAACATGTTGGAAGCTGCTATATATGCCATGATGCGATAAAGCCTAATTGCTGTGAGAAAGAAACCATCATTACTCATTAAATTAGTAAGAAGTTACTGTTCTATTAGCTAGGAAAAAGCCTGTTATATCATAAAGAATACCATGTAGAGAAATGGCAAGGATTTAAACTTATCGACTGAAAATATTTTTATAAAATCCTCATAGACTCTCACCTATTCCTCTCTTTGAGCATATTGTAACGTGAAAGTTCATGAGAGGAGAGAGATGCTTTATGTATCCATATGATCGTCAGTTCTCAATTCAGATTCCGGGATTTCCACCTTTTCAAAATAGTGTAAGTGCACCAGGACAACAACCACCATACGGCCCCCCTGGATTTGGACCAGGCCCTGGAGGTGGTCAACAAGGTTCTCCACAAGCGGGCCCTCCGCAAGGACCTCCACCAAGTGAAATCCCACCAGCACAGTCTCAAGGACAAATATCTACTTATGCTGTAGACCCTGGTGGTATTCGTGGTTGTTTATACCGCTACACTTACATCCGTTTAAACAACGGTAGAGCATTTTGGTATTATCCAACTTTTGTTGGCAGAACATCTGTAGCCGGTTACCGTTGGAATAGACGTCAATACAGATGGGTTTACTTCGGAATTGATTTAGAACGTATTCGTTCTTATAGTTGTTATTAAAATGAACGTTTGTCCCCTATCTACAATGAATGATAAGTTTAACAGCCCACGTTGATCTCATTAATCAGACGAGATCAAGTACTAGTAAGTTAGTATACATTTTCCCTCGACTTAACACTTGAACGGCATGTCGAGTGTCTGTAACGAATAAAAATGTTATCTTCTTAGGAAAAGGAAAAAAGCTATTTCAGTACATTCTGAAATAGCTTTTTCTGTTTCTAATTTACAACAGCACTTGACTATACCTATTATGGACAAATTGTTGTCTTCGCTTTGCTTGAGAGATAATGGTTTGAATTTCTTTTTTGTAGAATTGAATTTGAGTTATGTTTATCGCAAAAAACATTTCATTTTCAAGTTTTTTAACGAGCTCTTTTTCCTGCTCTGTTAACCATTCACAGTTATTCACAAGCATCACCTCTTTTATTGAACGACTTTTTTTTGTTACGATTCGAAGCAAATTCATAATTGCTTTTCTAGAAATCATATACCTACAGAATTGAGATTAAAATTTTGACTATTTTCATAAAGTCGTGGCTATTTAACATTGTTGAAGCAAAAAGATTAGGTCCCACATAAGGAAGAAAGCTCCACTTTAGATTTATATAAAAAGATAGTATAGTTTTACGTTGCATAAAAGCTAAGTAAGGGGGTCTTAAAGTTTTGTTCCTTTATGAAAACGAAACCAACCCATTTTATAGAAGAACCAGATCATTCCTACACTGATTAAAGCCATTATTCCCAATACAATGTAATAGCTATATTCTCCTGTGAGCTCGGGCATATAACGAAAATTCATCCCATAAAGTCCAGCGATAAAGGTTAGAGGTAAAAAGATGGATGACATTACAGTCAGTGTCATCATAACCCTATTCATACGATCTGAGCTTATAGATAAATAACTATCCCGTATGTCGGAGGATAACTCCCGATTTGCATCAATCATTTCAACCAGCTTCAATAAATGGTCATATACATCTTGAAAGTATATATGCTTCTCTTTCATTGAATTTAACCGTGAAGATGAAATGATTCGATAAAGTAAGTCCCTCATTGGCACAATTGTCCTTCTAAGCTTATTTAACTCCGATCTAATGTCAAATACTTGTTCCATTAATTCACTAATGGTTTGGTCACTTGTATTATCTTCTACTTGGTTAACAAGATCTTCAAGCTTGTAAATAGGTGGAAAATAATCATCGACTACTTTATCAATAATTTGATACATAATTTGCATAGGGTTACTTTTTAGAGATTTTTCATTCTCGATTCTGTTCCAGATAGCTAAAAGCTCTTTAACAGGTTTTTTATGAAAGCTAACGATGGAACGACTTGAGACAAATAAATCAATTTCATCCGCTTCAAGTGTTTCATGATTTATTGCATGAATAACGATAAAAAAGTAATCATCATAGAAATCAAGTTTAGGCCGTTGAACAAACTCTAAGCAATCTTCAATGGCAAGAGGATGAAATTTAAAATAACTCGACAATACGTTTACTTCATCATCAGTTGGTGCATGAAAATCAACCCAAAACCATTGAATTTGGTCGTTCTTTAATTCTTCTAAAGAAAGATCATATCGCACTTCTTTATCTTTCATAATTGCAACACTTCTAATCACTGATAGTCCTACTCTCTTTTTTCATTATTTATACTTTACCCTCCCTGTTCATCTCCTAAACAACCAACTATTATGAGAATCATTCTTTATATAAGCTTTGTAAGGCATCAATTAGAAAAAATAATCACACGTCAATGAAAAATGGTAAAATAACACTTAGAGAGCGTGAACCTTAGGAGGTTTCTACATAATGGAGCATTTAATTAATTCCCGAGTAAGAGAAATTGAATTATCAGGTATAAGAAAATTTTTCAATATGGTTAATGACTATGAAGATGTTATTTCATTAACAATTGGACAACCAGACTTTATTACACCAGAACATGTTAAGTATGCGGGGAAAGAAGCGATTAATAAAAATTATACTACCTATACACATAATGCAGGTTATTTGGAGCTACGAGAAGCAGCAAGTCAATTTGTTAAATCAAAATATAACCTTACATACTCCCCAGATCATGAGGTAATTGTAACAGTTGGTGCGAGCCAAGCCATCGATTGTACGTTTCGTACCCTATTAGAAGAAGGAAGCGAAGTTATATTACCAAGTCCGGTGTATCCTGGCTATGAACCATTAATTAAGCTTGCTGGTGGTAAACCAATTTATGTTGATACAACAGCGAATGATTTCAAATTAACTGCTGAACTAATCAAATCTCACTTGACAGAAAGAACCAGGTGTATTGTTCTACCGTACCCTTCAAATCCTACAGGCGTTACATTGAATGAAGATGAGCTAATGAAAATTGCAGAACTAGTAGAGGGAAAAGATTTATTTGTTCTCTCAGATGAAATATATAGTGAGCTTGTGTATGGGAAAACACATGTATCAATTGCAAGCTATTTAAGGGAGCAGACCATCGTGATTAATGGCTTATCCAAATCACACAGCATGACTGGTTGGAGAATTGGCTTGCTTTTTGCCCCTCATAACGTCGCAAAGCATCTATTAAAAGTGCATCAATACAATGTTTCATGTGCATCATCTGTTTCACAAAGAGCTGCGATAGAAGCTTTAACGACTGGAATAAACGATGCAAATGAGATGAAAGAGGCCTATAAAGAAAGACTTGAATATGTGTATAATCGATTAGTAGGTATGGGATTAGATGTCGTAAAACCTGACGGCGCCTTTTATCTATTTCCGAATATAAAAAAATTTAATCAAACTTCTTTTGATTTCGCACGATCTCTTGTTGAAAAGGCCGGGGTAGCCTTAGTACCTGGAAGTGCTTTTTCAGAATATGGAGAAGGTTATGTTCGACTATCATATGCTTATTCTATGGAGCAACTTACTGAGGCTATGAATCGATTAGAATACTACTTAAAAGAATATGTGTAACAAACATAACTTTATTTAAAGTTTAGGCTCTGTTAATGATGGTTTCCTGATTTGAGCGCCTACCGCGGGTGTATCAGCCTGCGGAGGGTACTTTTTTTCTATAAAGTGCAAAAAATCAGCATCTACCTTTACCATAACTAAATGAAAAGAATCTTTTTGTTTCTTACAAAACTGTTGACTTATGATTGCAAAAAAGATCAGTATTCCTACTGATCCTCCACCATCCAGTCTTAAATATGCTTTTATGGTAATTAAGTTGCACTAAAAAGAGAAAGTATTATCTACTATATTATGTATGAATGGGCATTTCTACAAAAAAGGTTGTACCTTTGCCAAGCTCTGAATCAATTAGAATATTTCCACCGTGCTCCTCAATAATTTTGTACGTAATCATTAATCCTAGCCCATTTCCTTTTTCTTTTGTCGTTAAGAACGGCTCACCGATTCGCTCCATCAATTCAGAGGAAATTCCTTCTCCCTCGTCCCTTACTTCAATAATCATCTTATTATTATTCCTTTTTGTATAAACAGAAACTTTTCCGCCTTCTGGCATGGCATCTATTGCGTTTTTAAATAAATTTATAAAAACTTGTTTTAATTGATTTTCATCACAATCTACCTCGAGTGTGAAATCTTCATGAACTTGTTCGATATATACACTTTTCATATTCGCTTGTGTTTCTAACAGCATGGCAACATCCTGTAACAAGCTCACAATATTTCTACGAATAAATTTTGTTTCCTGAGGCTTTGCAAGCATAAGCAACTCACTGAGAATGAGTTCTATTCGATTTAATTCTGAAAATACAATGTCAAAATATTGTTGGTGGGAGGTGAAATCCGGCTTCATCATTTGTAAAAATCCTTTTATAGCCGTTAAAGGGTTTCTAATCTCATGCGCTATCCCTGCTGCAAGCTGACCTGCTATTGAAAGTTTTTCAGATCTTAACATAAGCTCCTCTGTTTTTTTTCGCTCTGAAATATCTCTTAAAATAACTTGTACAGCTTTTTCTCCAAAATAGGTTGTAGGAATAAAGACCATTTCTGTATAGAGAATCTTTTCACTATCAATTAACCATGATTGATTACTAACATCCACTTCTAATTTTCCCTCTAAAATACTCTTAAGGGACGTTCTCATACTTGTATGGTCTTTGGGATGTAAATCTTGAAAAATATTTTTCCCCATCAATTGATGGTAATCCTCTGCTTGAAATAGTCGAATTCCTGCTTCATTTACAAATACCCAGCGATCTTGGTGAATAACTCCAATCATATCGATTGAATTATCAATGAGGCGTTGGTATCTCTCTCTACTTTTTTGAAGAATTTTTTGAAAATTTCGCTTGGATGAAATATCAGTTAAAACGATCATCTCTGCATATTCTCCTTTAAATGCAGTTAAAGCTGTCGTAACCTCGACATTGATGACAGAACCATCAAATCGCTTCCAGGTTTGCTCAATAATCCCTATTTTTTCACCTTCATGTAAACGTTCAATTCTAGTTTTAACTATTTCATGAAAGCTTGCTTCGATAAATTCATAAATAGGATGACCAACTAGCTGATGTTTTGTATCTGCCCCTATTAAGTCTTGAAAGGACTTATTTGCATAGCAGATTTCCCCTTTTAAAGTTAAGAGTAATGGGGTCGGTAAATCCTCCAATATCATATCCCCACTTATTTTCTTCAAATCAAGCAATGGCAATTTTCTCTCTTTCATTATCCGTGCTGGTCCTAGTGGAGTAAAAACAGGTTTATTTAACGGTCTCATCTTTAGAATAATTTCTTGGTTTGTTTGCTTTAATGTACTCTTAATAAATTCAACAGATGCTTCAAACCATATATAATCGATCGTACGTGATTGGAAACGGAATGAACATGGATATAAATGATGTTCATTAAAAAAGTAACTCTCAATAAGAAACAAATCTTCTTGATGGATAAAATTCTTAATTGATTTTCCAATTAGTTCGTCATTCTTATATCCCGTTAATTCTAATGAATTAGAAGAAACATACTGAAAGCGACCATTAGATGAAACGACAGCATATATTTCTAGCTCATGTAAGAGCGACTCTGTTTCAGCTGATTGATTATTCAAAGTTCAACCCCCTTTGTTACACACTCTCGCTACCTGTATCAATATTGTATTAGTTTTTTATAACGAACATTCGAATTATGTATAAACATATATACTATATAGTGTTTTTATGTATGTATATTATTCTATGAATTTCGTTAAAATCCTTTTTTAACTCTTGATTTTTTTACAAAATTCAGCCCTTTGAATGAATGACATAAAGTGAATCTTAAGAGACTCAGGGGAAAAAAGAGAGTACCGCCTCCCCATAATGTCGAAATAAGTAAGACCACCCACCCTAACGTATGAGACTGGGGGAAAATTCCCTAGGACTTATACCAACAAGGAAGCCTGTTAGACCTTCAAGAAGTATAGGATGTAGAACCTACCTAACGATTTGAAGCTATTTTTTCAGCTATTGAAATTGTTCGAATATCTTCTGTAACGATAAAAAAAGCACGCTTCGGTAGACCTGTTGAGCACAACTTCATGCTATGATTTTCTCCTTGGCTGCTAGAATGATAGTCCCGCTTCCATTTATTAAGAACCTAGTAGCGCAATTAATTAAAGGTATCGTTTTCCGTCTTGATTGCGGCTCTTTGGTAGATTGTATTAATTCCATGTTTAATCTGCCACAAATTGCTTTAGGTTTAAAAAATTGAGCTCCTTTCTATAAGATGTTGCCTTATAACTAGGTTCTTTGAACAAAACTACTTAAGGTTGAATGGAGAGGAAGTGTGAGACCCACAGTCGTTTACGCCGAGGAAGAGTCACCGCCCGACCCTTGAAAAAGCGAGCAACTGAAGTGGAATTCAACCAGACCGAACACTTAAAAATAGACAAAATGTAAAAGGTATCTACACTATGTTACTCTGTATTTCTTTAAAATAAGCATGGAGGAAATTGTTCTTCTTAGTTAGTTTTTATAAAATCCTTAAGATTCTCCAAGCTTTCCCTTATAGTCGAATAGCGATAGTAAGCAGAAAATTCGTGATGAACTGTACATTTGGGTAGAAATATAACTTTTTCTATAAAAATAAGATTGCTAGAGCTGGATGGAGAAGTTTTTATTCATAATTAAAGTATGGATTTTATCGTTTGCTAAGAAAAAAAGATCGGAAAATCCGATCTTTTTCTATGGTTTTAATATTAATTTACCAGTTGTTTTTCTTCCCTGAAGTAATTCGTGAACTTTACTCGCTTCTTCTAACGAAAAGATACCCCCTATCATTAATTTAAGCTCTCCTTTGTTTAAGAAAGTAAGTAAATCCTGTAGGCTTTTACGATAAAGTTCTTGTTTTTTCATAATACCTGGTAGAAAAAATCCCGTTACTGTTTTATTGTCAGCCATCAATGATGAAGGATAAAGACGAGCTTGTTCACCACTTGCTACACCATATATAACAAGTCTTCCGAACGGTGCCAGGCACTCTACTGTTTTACGAAAAATCTCACCTCCAGCCATTTCCAAAGCAACATCTACACCTTTTGAATTTGTTGCCTCGAAAACTTGTTGTTCCCAGTTATCATGCGTATAGTTTATACAAATATCTGCACCGAGTTCCTTAGCTAAGGCTAACTTTTCATCCGTACTAGCAGTCGCAATAACCTTCTTAGCTCCGAATAGCTTTGCTAGCTGTACGGCAATGGTACCAACACCACCTGCTGCAGCATGTACCAGAACTGTTTCTCCTTCCTCCAACCTTCCCATTGTTTTTAAAATATGATAAGCACTCAAGCCTTGTAAAGGAAGTGCAACCGCTTGATGGATATTCATACCATCTGGAATTAAGAGCAAACCTCTTGCATCAGCTATCGTATACTCTGCATAACCTGTTGCGCGATTTGAGCCTAATAATGTAACAACTTTATCACCGATCGAAAAGTCCTTAACATCCTTACCAACCTCAGTAACTGTACCTGCAACCTCAGAACCAGGAACGTATGGTAACGGTGTCTTGACAACATATTGCCCTTCTCTTCTAGCTGTATCAGCATAATTTACACCTATTGCTTCTATTTTTATGACAACCTCATAACCTCTAGGAGATGGTTTGTCAATTTCAACTATTTTAAGAACATCTGGACCACCGTATTCAGTAAATTGAATGGCTTTCATCTACTCCATTTCCTCCTTGCTTACTTAAGATTTCGTCACATAGTGTTCAGCAGCTACTTGAACATCTGCTAGTCCTCTAATTTCATCTTTGGTCGTAAATAGGTCAATTGTTTGAAAATGACTCGTAATCATATTAATCAGGGACCTTCTTATGTCACCTGCCACAGCTTGATTTATCAGCTGTTTAGACAGGACTTCTGTTTGTAAAACTGCTTTTTCAATTATATATTTTGTCATAACCTTAGAATGGGGGGTTGGATACTTCATGCAACGCGCTAAACACGATTCAGCAGCAAACAATTCAATCGCAATATTTGATAGCTTCATAAGCGCTTCCTGCTCTTCTACTAGTTTTTCACCATATTCTTGATACACAGCATTCGTACAGGCTAAGAAAACATTGCGTATTGACGCAACGGCATTATTCTCAACTGAAAATTCTCCCCCTACATCGCTAAATTGTTTCGTAGACAGCTCATGTAGCGCTTTCTTTATGGAGCTTTCCAAATCTATTTCACCTTTTTCCATCTTTCTATACAAGAGTGTTGGTAATAATAAGCGATTAATCTCATTTGTCCCTTCGAATATTCGATTAATTCTAGCATCTCGATAGATCCTTTCAATTTGGTAATCCTGAATAAAGCCTGCTCCTCCATGAAGTTGAAGAGCCTCATCGCTTATTTCATCTAATAACTCGGAACCATACACCTTACAAATTGAGCATTCCATCGCATATTCCATTAACCTCTTGCCAATAAATTCCCGATCGTCAGTAGAATCTAAATCTCCTAAAGACTCTTCAAGATAACCAGCCGTTCTGTACTGAATGGATTCAGCCGCATAGATCCTACTTGCCATATGTGCGATTTTTTCTTTTGTTGCTGGAAAATCTGCTATTGATTTTCCAAATTGATAGCGCTCCTTCGTATAAGAAATCGCTAGTTCTAAAGCAAGCTTTGCAGCTCCCACACATGCTGAACCAAGGTTAAAACGTCCAAGGTTTAAAACGTTTAATGCAATTAGATGTCCCTTTCCCTCCACTCCTAGGAGATTTTCTTTTGGAACAAGACAATGATCAAAGGTAACTGTTGTTGTTGAAGATCCTTTAATCCCCATTTTCTGTTCTTCAGGACCTATAATTAAGCCTGGAAAACCCTTCTCTACAATAAAAGCAGAAAAAAGGTTCCCATTTACTTTTGCGTAGACAATAAATGTATCTGAAAAGGCACCATTGGTGATATAAATCTTCGTCCCATTCAATACATAATGTGTCTCTTCTTTGTTTACCATTGCTGTGGTTTGAGAAGCTAATGCATCGGATCCAGCATTTGGTTCTGTTAAACAATATGCACCAATATATTCTCCACTAGCTAGCTTTGGCAAGTATTTTTCCTTCTGCTTTTTTGTTCCAAAATAAGTGATTGGTAAAGTGGCAATGCATGTATGGTTGGAATGTGCTACACCATAGCTACCAGACCTACCTACAGCCTCCCCCACAATGGCTTTGCTCACTTTATCTAATCCAAGCCCTCCATATTTTTCGGGTACACTATGTGCCAGCAAACCGAGGTTTCCTGCTTTTTTCAATAAATCTACTACAATAGTGAACTCTTGATTCTCAATTCTTCCATTTAAAGGGCGCACTTCTCGATCAATAAATTGAATAGCTGTTTTGTGAATCAGCTTCTGCTCGGTAGTAAAATCTTCTGGAGTGAATAATGAGTGATGAAAGCTACTCTCATATAAATAACTCCCACCTGCTACATGTAAGGTTTTCGCCATTACGTAAATCCTCCAATCTAGTCAAATACTTTACGAATCTGTTTCCCTAGTGTTTAGTGCATGACATATAAGTGTCTTGACATACGTATCAAATTGACTGAAGCGTGGGTCATTTGTTTGCCCGTTTTTATAACGATAATAAATCTGTTGGCAAATTACTGCTAACTTAAAATAAGCAAAGGTTACATAATAATGAATCGTCGAAACATCTCGACCACTTTTTATCGCATATTGTTGAATAAAATCATTTCTAGTAAAAAATCCTGCTTTTACGGTTAGTGGCGGTTTACCTAACCCAAATTTAAGTAGATCAGGATCATCCTCCTGACACCAGTAGCTCATAGCTGCTCCAACATCTGCAAGTGGATCACCTATGGTAGCCATTTCCCAATCGAAGAGTCCTGTTACTTCTTTCAAATCATCTGAAAATAACATATTATTAAATTTATAATCGTAATGAATAACTGTTGTATCCTTTGATTTCGGAATAGTAGCTAACAGCCAATTGGTGAGTTCATCGACTTCCTTTATTTCATCTGTTTTTGCTCTATGATATCGTTTAATCCAACCATAAACCTGTCTTTCTAAAAAGCCTTCTGGATTACTCATCTCTTCTAATGGCGTACCTTTATAGTTCACCTGGTGAAGCTTAACGAGGGTATCAACCATTTTCATGCTTAATTGAGCACCTAATTCTTTTCTTGCTACTATTCCCTTTGGAAAGTCTGTGTCTAGAAGCAAGCCATGCTTTCGTTCCATAATAAAGAACGGACTCCCAACAATTTGTTCATCTTCTGAGTAGACGAAAGGTTTCGGCGCTATTGGGTACATCGGGTTGAGAGTAGATAGAATGGAGTATTCTCGCTTCATATCATGAGCCTTCGGAGCTATTGGACCATGGGGAGGTCTTCTTAAAACAGCCTCCCACTCTCCCATTTTCACCAAATAAGTCAAGTTTGACGCCCCTGTGCCGAACTGTTTAATCACTAATGAATCGGTCTCATAGATTTCACTAAACGTTTGTTTTAAGAAACCTGCTAATCTTATATGATCTAATTCTTCTCCAGTTCGCACTGGTATTATGTGATCCATACATGGCACTCCTTTAAAGAAAGCTGTAATGTTTCTCTAACGTATCTCGTAATTCAGTGGGAATTGGGATGCTTTTATTAAGGTCAAACTGATAATAAACAAGAATGGCTTCTCCCCTTGCAATGACTTCATCTGTTAGTTTATCTACAATAGAGTGAGCAAGATGAAAGCTCTTATTACCGATTTTGCTTACCTCGGTGCTAATTGTTAGCTCTTGATTAAAATAGGCCTGGTCAATAAAATCACATTTCGTAGAAGCTAATATAAATGTCCAATCATCCGTCTTCATTCCATATCCTATCTCTTCAAAGAACTGAACCCTTGCCTCCTCTAAATAAATAAAATAACTTGTGTTATTTACATGTCCAAGTGCATCTGTTTCACAAAACCTTACCCTTACTGTCGTTTCATGTATCAAGTGAACACACTCCTCTGTTGATAGACCATACCACTAACTACACCTTTGTTTTTTGATTCGTATATTCATAGAATCCTTTTCCTGTCTTCCTTCCCAATTCATTACGTTCCACTTTTTCTACAATACTTTTAAATGGGCGATCTGCGGGGTCTCCTGTTTCATTAAATCTTTGCTGCATAACAAAGTAACCTACATCAATTCCTGATAAATCCATTAATTCAAAAGGTCCAATCGGATGATGTAATGCTTTTTTACAAATTTCATCAATATCTTGAAAATCTGCGTAACCATTTTCGTAAAGAAAAACCGCCTCACGCTGTAACGCTCCTAGTATACGGTTTGCAATAAAACCTGAAATTTCTTTATGAAGCAGAACAGCTGATCGGTTCATTTGTTCTGAGACACCCATTGTAATACGTGCTGTTTCTTCCGAAGTTTGTTCACTTTTCACCACTTCAACACAATTCATTACAAGTGGTGGGAAAAAGAAATGCATATTTACTACTTTATCTGGACGATTTGTCACACTCGCTACTAGTGAATTAACAATTGTAGAACTATTTGTTGCCAAAATGGTTTCTGGTTTTGCATACTTATCTAGTTTTTTAAATAACTCTTGTTTAGCATCTAGCTTCTCTATAATTGCCTCAATAATAAAATCTGCTTCTATAGCAGCTGATTCTAAATGGCTTTTAAAAGAGAGGCGTGAAAACGCAACTTCTTTCTCGTTCTCTGTTATTTTTTGCTTTTGAACCCATTTCTCCATTAATTTTTGTAGCTTTGTAGCAGCATCTTCTAATGCGCTTTCATTAACATCCTGTAGAGTCGTTTCAAATCCACCTAATGCACTTAACATGGCAATTTGATGCCCCATTTGACCAGCACCTACAACTAACACTTTTCGTATATTCATTCGACCTCTCCCTCTTACTAACCGGTTAGTATGTCTTTTTTATACCTTATTGAGGTTAAACTTACTGGTCTAGGGATGTTACCTTAGGTTTCTCAGTTCCCTAGACCTCTCTTGACGTTATGATTGTAGCTCTAAGCCTTCTAGCAATATATTTACAAATACATTGGAAACTTCCTTATCTGTTACTCTGCCATTAGGGTCAAACCAGAAATAACTCCAATTGGTCATTCCTAAAATACTAAAGGTCACAATATCAGTTGGTAAATCTGCTCGAATTTCTTTATTTTTAATCCCTTCTTCTAAAACCTGTTGAATATTAAAACGAAATTGATCCCTTTTAGGTACGATTAAAGCTAGATGCTCTTCATTTAAATGTCTGATTTCTCTAAAGAAAACATTAGCACTTAGACCTTCTTTCTCAATATCGTGTATAAGCATATAAATAATTTGACTTACTTTTTCTTTACAGCTCTTACTTGGATGTTTAATAATCTCTTCCTGCTTACGCAAAAGCTCATCTATATAATCCAAATGTATATCCATTAATAGCTGCTCTTTAGAGGTAAAATAATAGTAAAAGGTTCCCTTTGTTACATGAAGTGCATCCACAATGTCTTGAATTGAAGTTTCCTTAAATCCTTTCGTTGCAAATAATTGAATACTAAGCTCTCTTATTTTTTCTTTCATGCATGCTGTCCTCACAATCTATTCTTCTTTTTAGAAATTATATCATAGAGCATAAAGTGAATAGATTTTCAAAGGAAACTTGAAACAGCTATTTTTTTATTGCTTCATCTCTTAAGGCACGACGGAGTATTTTTCCTACATTTGTTTTTGGTAGCTCTTCTTTAAATTCTAAAAAAGTAGGAACTTTAAAAGCTGCAAGATGTTTGCGACAATAATCAAGTAATTCCTCACTTGTAACACTCTTACCGGATTTTACTACCACATATGCTTTAACGGTTTCCCCCCGATATTCGTCAGGAACACCAATCACGACCGCTTCTTGAACAGAAGGGTGTTC